>CAJTCR010000009.1 GCA_910574915.1 Eubacteriaceae bacterium | reverse complement strand
TAAAAGCGGAAATGTTACAAAATGAAGGTAAAAAATAGAGGTGAAAATGTGATTTCGGAAATTTTTGAAGCCTTATAGAACAAGGGGTTCGAGTTTCCGAGAGCACACTATTATAGATGGCGGTGATTCTATTTTGTTCGTTTGAGAATTAAAAAGAGCTGCTGTCTGTCCATCATAATCAAGCACGCCTATATTTAGCAGATGTGTTATTCCAAAATAATCATATTTCGTACCATCATTTTTAAAACGCTTATCAGATTCATCAATTTCTAATAGCATTTTTAAGTATGGATAAAACGATTTTGAAATTATATTGACAGTATAAAAATACTCATCTTTGCTGATTTCTCCATTCACAAAATAATTAAATGCCTTTCCTATTAATTTCAGCTTATTATCATCATCGCATGAATCGACGATATACAAGAGCTGCTTCGATATCTTATTACATTCTTCATCATCACTGAATTTTTCTCTCCATTTCTGATTTTTGTCTATGTTTTCAATAAAACACTTTAATTTTTCCACAAAAATTCTATCACGAATATCCGCACCTATTTTCACCATGCTAAAAGCAGAGCCAACGATAGGCAACTCTTTTATCGCGCCATCTTGCAAAAAAGAATCTAAAGTAAATTCACCGAAGTCTGTTAACAAAGACATTATTTCATCTTTCATAATTGAATTTTCTCCTATAAAATGTCTACGTTCTTTTACAAATAAATTATAAATGCTTATCTGTATCTCTAGCACCATACAGAAAACGCCGTACTTCCATTACATCATCAATCACCACATAGTAAATAACGTAATTTCTCACATAGATTCTATAATACGGATAGTCTCACTTTTTTGCGGAAACGTATGGTTCAAAAGCAAGCGGATTATTCAGCCTTTCCAGAATCGCCGCCTCTACATCATCAATCAAACGCAGCGCAGCGTCCTCATTCTTTAAAACATTGGTAATGTAACTCGCTGTACTGATTAAATCCTGTTCAAAAATCGGCAGATAGCGAAGATGATAAATTTTATTTTCCATGTATCGTACTCCTTACATTGCTGAATACGGTTTCATGGGAAATCCTTTCTTCCGTCATTGCCGCCTGTCTGTCGGCTTCGTCAAGTTTCATCTCTATATCATCTGTCAGATTAGCGTATTCCTCCAAGCTCAAAACTACCATAGCTCCGTAGCCATTCTTTGTAAGATAAACAGGTTTTCCGCTGTTTACGATAGTTTCAATTTCCGGAAATTTATTTCTAAGGTCAGAAACAGGTCGAATTTGTATCATAATCCAAGCACTCCTTTTCTGTTTATTTTATCCTAATTTTATCAGAATATTATCGTATAGGCAATGCTTATTTAGGATTCTTAATTTCCTTTTTATCATACGGATTATGATTCTGTAGATTTCCCGTTGAGTGTCCGTCTCTATTTTTCAAGACAATATCCTCTGCCTTGATATACCAGTCCACGTCTGCCCCTTGAAACGTAGCCGTCGCCACCGTATCCGCTACTGGATTGATAATCTCCACCTCCGCATTATAATCAACCTCCTTTAATGGCACGGCAGCCGGAATACTCACCTGTATCATGCGCCCCTGTCCTCTGGACTTCAAATCGTAAGTGCGCTCCTTGATTTCTTCAGAAACCGTTCCGTCCTCATTCTGCTTATGCACCTCACGCCGCAATGCGGAAAACTTAAGTAACCCGAATGTCTTTTCCTTGTCTATAATGATTCCATTTGCTAATCTCATAATCTCTGATACCTCCTTACGCTTTCACCATATCGTCAGCAGACAAAATATAGTTTGTGAACCCACGATTGCCGATTTTATAACCCTCTGCGGTAATCTTCGGATGACAAGCCGTACCTTTTCCTCGACCTCGAAATTCTTCTCCCCGGCAGTAGCAGGCAGCACCACGATAATGTCGTCGGCTCTCTGTACGTCCGAATACAGGTTATAGCTACGGGAAATCACAGCCATACGCCCGTTAATTCTCCGTTGTTCTACCTTGTTCTCACCTGCAAATTCCAGATTCCCGAAAGTCTTTTCCATGTTCGGGATAACATGCTTTAATTCCATATTTATTTACCTCTTTCTATTTTTCTATGTTTCCATATGGGGAGCTACACTCCCCAAACCCCTAGTGTACTGTTTTTTCCAGCCAATCAAAAAGACGATTGACCGAAAAGAAACAGTTTGTATGTTTCATAATAACTGTATATCTTCAAGGCGGCGAACGGGAACAAAATCTCATATGCTGATTCCTCCCGTATTAGTTATGACTTGCTTTCATACTGCGGTATTTCCTGTATGCCGTAAATACAAGTCCGGCAGCGGATAAAATAAGCAGGAGAAACAGGAGCGCAAGATTTGTCGTGTCGCCTGTTTTTGGCGGATTGCCCTTGCCTGTCGGCGTATCGGATTCTGGCGTGGTCGGTTCGTCGGGCTTTCCTGTAATTGTCACCGTCTGCCCCTTATCCTCAATTTCTTTATGTTCTGCTACCTTGATAGGCTTGTCAGGGTTCGTCACGTCGTACAATTCCTCAAAGGTCACAAGTTCTTTTCCGGCAAGCTCGCTGGCATTGAATGTAAAGGCAATCTGAATCTCCATTGTGCTGTCTGTAGCGGTGAACGTAAGGTCATTTTCCACACGTTTGCCATTGATGATAAGCTCTGCATTTTCAGATTTTACCATCTCCCAGCCTTTCAACTGATATTTCACACCTTTTTTTATACCATCTAAGGAAACTGTATCAACAATCGTTACTTCCTTGCCAGCGTCGATTGTATTTTCTCCTGTAGCTTTATCGGCAGCGTTGGTGTGCATGGTGATAATGCGCTCTGTAATCGTCACAGTCTGCCTGTCATTTTCAATGTCTTTATGTTCTGCCACCTTAACCGGCTCGTCAGGATTCGTCACGTCGTATAGTTCCTCAAAAGTCACCAGCTCTTTTCCTGCAAGCTTACTGGCATTAAAGGTAGAGAAAAGCTGCATTTCCATTTCGGAATCCTCTGCGGTAAATGTAAGGTCATTTTCTACAGGTTTTCCGTCAATCAGAAGTTCCACATTTTCAGACCTCACCATTTCCCAGCCTTTGAGCTGATATTTTGTATCTTTTTCCAATCCGGCTAATGCTACCGTATCAACAATCGTTATATCTTTGCTGGCAAGAATCATCTTGTCGCCTGTCGCTTTATCGCAAGCCTTTGTATGAATGTCTATCACACGTTCCTTAATCGTCACCTTCTGCCCGTCGTCCTCTATGTCTTTGTGTTCCGCTACCTTAACCGGCTCGTCGGGATTCGTTACGTCGTACAATTCCTCAAAAGTCACCAGCTCTTTTCCAGCAAGCGCACTGGCATTGAATGTAAAAGCAATCTGGACTTCCATCTTAGAATCTTTTGCGGTAAATGTGAGGTCATTTTCCACAGGCTTTCCGTCAATCAGAAGTTCCGCATTTTCAGACTTCACCATTTCCCATCCTTTGAGCTGGTATTTTGTGCCTTTCTTTAATCCGTCCAAAGAAACAGTATCAACAATCGTCACATTCTTACCTGCTATGATAGATTTCTCCCCGGTAGCCTTATCCACAGCCAAGCGGCAGACAGATAGAGCCATTTTGCATATAAAAGCTATCGCCGGAAACCTTGTAGGAATCTGTTAACTGTGTGATATAGTGGGTTATGCCGTTGCTGCCTTTCTCCGCTTTTGTCCGTGTCGTCCATGTGCTTGTCGGTGCTGATGGGAGATTGTCTCTGGTGTAATATCCGTCGTAATATTTCCAGACAAACTCTGTGCCCTCTAAGACAGCGTTTCCTTGCGGCGTGCCTTTTGCAGTATCCATATCCAGCTTGAAAAGCTCAATCTGTGTGTTTGTAGCTTTTGGTGTATCACTGACCTTTAAGGTAGTAGTCTCACCTACTTTAACTGTAAGGGTATGGACGGTCTTATCAAGCTGAAATCCCTTTGGAGCTTTTGTCTCTTTCACATAATATGTTCCGGCTCGTAGCTCCACCGTATTTGTATTGCCGTTTCCGTCTGTAGTGAGAGTAGCAGCAGACTTCGTACAGCCTTTATCAGAATATACCCCATAGGTCGCACCAGAGAGGGAGTAACAGTCATTTCCTCTGGTGATACCTGTATTCGTAGAGCTTTTCTGTAAATTCCCGTTTCCTACCGCTAAATTCGCCCAGAACTGCCCTAAGTCCTGCCCCTCTCCAGTGTAGATATAGCCGCCGCAATCATAACGGTTTTTGTTTTCTTTGGCAAAAGCCTTTGCATTGGCATAGAGTTCATTCTGCTCACTTTTGGGGATTTCATCATAGGCAACATGCGTATTTTTATATCCCCAGCCTAAATGAACGCTTAACCTGCGCCATACGGTACACTGTTGGAGCAGGTAAGCCTGTTCAGCGGAATAATTTTTCGTATGTTTCTGACATATTCCAGATTGAGAGCCACGTCATTAATCTGCGTTTCGCTCAACCGTTCCGTAGCGTTCTTCCGTATTTTATTTCCAGATTGGAACGCTGCGCCTAGTTGGATACAATAAGCCGTCTTTCCGTCAGCTTTCAACCACCCCTCTTCAAAAGTGGATTCTTTTGAGCCGCCGTCTGTCACTTTGACAACCGTACCTGCGTGACCGTCTGAATGAGTGTAGACGGAATCAGCGGCGTGTATCTGCGTGACAGGCAAGGTTGTAAATACGGTCACTATAGCAAGAATCGCTGTCAGTAACCGTTTCAAGATTTTTTCCATAATGTTATGATTCTCCTTTCGTTTTAGTTAAAAAAATAGACGCTCATTTCTGAACGTCTGAAAATAGAAAAGGAACGCTGACTCTGTGTTCCAATCCATTCGTTATGATATTTTTTATTAAAGCACTATCTGAAAAGAATAGCAGATTTCTCCAAATACCATTCTCTGACACCAATTTTGACACCAAATTTTTTAAAAAAGACAAATAATAATAAAACGAGATAAAATCGTAAAATCCGTATAACGCCTGTAAATAGGCGCTTACGACACTTTATGAAATTAGATAAAATCCACGCCATAATAACAAGTATTGAGTGCTAAAATTTTCCGACAAATTTTATGAAGGCTTGATTTTAGCGGGCAGGATCAAGGGTGATTTTTCGTGCATTCTTTACGCAAAGATTTTATTTTATCAATCGAAAGGCGTGTTGCGCTTAGAATCGTTGCATCATCGAATCCGAGAGAAATTAGGTTTAATGCAATAGAAACGGATTCATATTCCCTTCCACGCTGTTCGCCGCGCTGTTCGCCGCGCTGTTCACCACGCTGTTCCGCTTCAAGTATAGACTGGTTATAATCCAGGATGGCTTTTTCGCGGGCTTCATATTCCATCCGTTTCTGTTTGTCCTGGCTGATGACCTGTAATTGGTCATAAGCGCTTTGAATGTAAGTGTCTTTTTCAGCGATCATGGCAAGTTCCTCCTGTTTTTCAGCATTGATAAATCTCGCCCATAATTCCAGGCTGCCGGAATCTTCCCGCAGCTCTTTTTCAAGCTTTGGAAGCTCGATGACATGAAATTCCATCTTGTTGGTATAGATAAAATGGCGGGTGTCCTCTAAGATGTGGAAGCGGGAATAAAATTCCGGCTGGTTTTCAAACAGCACAAAGTCCAGGATACTGATGCTGACGCATTTTTTTAATACGTCATAATTCTGCCCTGTTTCAATCTGGTCTGTATACATTTTGGAAATGTAAAACAATGCACGATCGCCCCAGATCTTAAGCTCCGACAACTGGATCTCGGTGTCGATGTGTGTATCGTCATTCATTAAAATCCTGACATCAAGGATGCCGAGCTTGTCATTTTCGTGGACTTTGCACAAATTAGAGTTTAAGATGCGCGTTTCTTTGATGTCTTTGGGGTCTAATTGAAGAACAGCAGCCAGGAAACCGGTGCGCGCTTTTTCGTTTTCCATAATTTCTTTAAAGGCAAAATCTATTTTGGGTTTCATTAAAAAATCAGACATAATTTCTCCTTATATAATATATTTAGGTTGTGCAAGGGATACTTATAAACCCTTAGACCTTCTTCATGTTTATAGTTATTCTACTTAACGTTTTTTTCATATCTGTATTTTTGCCATACTTAAATATATTCCCTACAGCGATCAAACTATATCGAACTTGTTTAGTAACACTTATAATATATGGTATTTCATTCATTGTCAACGACATTATTTTTCGTATATTCTAAATAACTTATCAATCAGATACTAGTACAGCATTGCAGAAATAACAGTGAATACAGCACCCGCTATTTTTAGAAAATATAAATGCTCATTTCTCCTGATAAATTTTTACAAACCGCCCAACTTGCAAAATTCTGCCTTCTGTTATACACTTATTTTATCCAAACAATGTAACGCATTGATACCCGGGAGAAAAACATATGAATACCATTTTACAAACCATACGAAAATTATTAAAAATATTCCTTTTTATCCTGCTTGGACTGCTGGCTTTGCTGGCTATCCTTGTCTTTCGAATTATAACTGCGCAGATGGTTCCAAAAAATTATACCAAAACAGTCAAAACCGGTGCGGATATAATGTGTTCCCTGTCGTTGTCCTTGTCAACGGTACGGGTGTCTATGGCTCCAAATATAAGGCGCTGTTTGAGCATCTGGCTTCCTGGGGATTCCTTGTACTCGGCAATGAAGACCCAAGCACTTGCAGCGGTAACTCCGCGGATGCTGTGCTGGCGTATCTGCTGGAAGAAAACGAACGTGCCGACAGTATTTTTTATCAAAAAGTGGATCGAAACAACATCGGTATCAGCGGCCACTCTCAGGGCGGCATAGGCGTATTTAATGCGGTTACCGTCAATGCGCCATTCCCCTTGAACAGATGCAAAAAATGTACGCCAAGCTGGACGTTCCAAAAGTAATGGCACGAAAAGCAGGCTGTGAGCATGGACAGATGCTGTATGCAGCGGACGGATACGTCACCGCATGGCTGATGTGGCAGTTGCAGGGCGACCAGCGGGCTGCCGCTGCATTTGTCGGAAAAAATGCAGAAATACTGACCAATCCGCTCTACCAGGATCAGCAGGTATTTTGGGAAACGCTGCAATAAAAAAGGATGCTGGAAATGATGTTTCAGGATTTTCTGTTGTAACAGCTCCTGTCCGATCTTATTCCAGCATCCTGCGCGTTTTACTGCTATCTGCGGCTGCTTCTAAACGCTCCTGCGCAGCCATTTCTTCTGCCGGCTCCCCTGCCCTGGAAATAATCGCAGACGCCATCGCCGTCCGCATCCTTAAAGTTATCGCAGATGCCGTCGCCATTTGCATCTGTAAACCACCTGCCGCACCCTCTTCCGGTTCCGAAATAATCACAGATCCCGTCGCCGTTTGCATCTACATAATTCAGCGCGCGCCCGCGCCCGTTCCCCCTGGATACGGCTGCGGCTGCCGGTGTGATACAGCTTACGGAAACTGCGATTGCCATCATTGTTGCGAATAGTTTTTTCTTCATTGTTTTGTCCCTCCATTTTTCCAGCCCTTTGGCTTAAAAACAGTATACCAGGCGTATATGGCATTTTGATGGCAATTTTATGACAGTTTCAGGTATTTTTAAGCCTGTTCGATTTGCAGGCTGAATGTAATCGTTGTCCCTTTATGGACGGCGCTTTGCAGGCTGACGTCGATATTGTGGCGTTCCCCGATGCTTTTTATAATTGTAAGCCCAAGCCCGGAGCCTTTCTCGCGGCTGTGCCTGGAACGGTAAAACCGTTCAAACATATGCGGTATCTCTTCCTGCGGTATGCCGCGCCCATGATCCTGAACAGCGATTGCCGCTTTGCCTGCGTCTTTCCAGGCGGTGACAAGAATTTTTTCTCCGGCAGCAGAATATTTTATGGCATTGTCAAGCGCTGCGACAAACATCTGGCGCAGGCGCCCGTAATCTCCCTGCATCAGCCATTCGCCATCCGGCTTATCAAACAGGATAAGCATCGATTTTTTGGCGGCAAGCACCCGCACGGCACGTATGGCGTCTTCTAGCACGTACAAAAGGTCGATATTCGTTTTTTCGATCGGAAAGTCTTTATTTTGCAGGCGGGAAAGCTCCAACATATCGTTAATTAAACGCTGTAAGGAAATGCTTTCCATAAGTACCTGGCGCTCATATTCCACTGCCTTTTCTCCTGTCACGACTCCGTCACAGACTGCTTCCAGCAGGCTCCTGATGACGGTTACCGGCGTCCTTAGTTCATGGGAGATGTTCGAAATATAGTCTTTTTGCATCTGCTCTAGGCGGCTGCTTTCCTGCCTTGCCGCTTCGAGTTTTTTTGCCAGCTCATCCATTTCTGCGGCAAGCTCGCCAAGCTCCGTCTCATCCTGCACATCCGTAGACACAAGATAATTTCCGCCCGCAAGCTCCTTTGCAGTGCCTGCAATCCGCTGGATCGGCAGTACAAACCGTCTGGACAGGCAGACAGAAAGCACCGCGGAAAGCACCAGAGCCAAAGCCATGCAGATGCCAAGTATCCCCACGGCTGCGGACAGTCCATTTTTTTCTGGCTGTAACGGATCTGACAAAATAACCGCGGCAACTGCCTCTCCTGCAACCTTCACCGGGATTCCTGCATAAAATACGGTTTCCTGCCCATTGTTCCGGCGAAAATGCCGATAGCTGCCGCTGGCAAAAACCTGCGCGGCAAACTGTTTTACTTCTCCTGTCGGCGTATGCAGTGAAACGGCATTCCTGCCATAAGAAAACGCTTCGCCGTCCGCATCCACAATATACGCCTCCGCCATTGCTATATCATCCACAAACCGAAGATAAGCCCCGCGCCCCTGCTTTGGCGCATTGTCTGCCAAAAACGTTTCCAGGCGGCTGCCGATCGTTTCTGCCCTTGTTTTTAACTCCCGCTCATGGTTCAAATATGTATAATAAGAAAGCGACGCCTGAAAGCCTGTAAATGCCGTTGCCGCGAAAAAGAACAGCAGCGCTGTAAAATAGCAAAACAGCTTTTTAGTAATCTTATGCATCGTACACCTCAAATTTATAGCCAACGCCACGCACCGTTACAAGCTCCCATCCAGGATGCCCGTATTTTTCCAGCTTGGCGCGCATTCGTTTCATATGGGTATCCACCGTGCGGTCATCTCCATAATAATCGCATCCCCATACCGCGTCCAATATATGGTTTCTCGTAAACACCGTACCCGTGCGGGAAGCCAGCAGCCATAAAATCTCAATCTCCTTTTTGGTCAGATGGACTTCCTGCCCGTCAACCGTTACCTTGTATTTGTCCAGCCAAATGCAAAGGCTGCTCCTTGCAAGCTGCTCATCTGCGGTATCATTCGAAACACTGACTCTGCGCAACACCGCCCGCAGCCTTGCCATCACCTCAGACGGCGAAAACGGCTTGACGACATAATCATCTGCGCCGATATCCAATCCCATAATCCGCTCAAAATCCTCCCCGCGCGCAGTAATCATAATAATCGGAACCATTGACTCTTTGCGTATCGCGCGGCACACCGCAAAGCCGTCCATTTCCGGCATAATCACATCCAGCAAAACGGCGTGGTATTCACGCCTTGCAAACTGCTCCAGCGCCTGCGTCCCTGTTTTTGCCGTATATACGTGATACCCTTCTTTGTGCGCGTATTGTTTTAGCACATCCAAAATCTGCTCGTTGTCATCTGCAATTAAAAGCGTCTTCATATCTCTTCCCCCTGTATTTGCACCTGCGAATCACTTTCTTTTTGGTATTTATCATACCGCAGCCACAGCCAGATTGCAACCGGTTTGATTCTGCCACAAATTTCTTGCGGTGTTTATCATTCTTCTGCACATTTGCCTTGGCAAGCCTAAAAAAATAAAAAATTTTTAATATGTGTGATATTTTGCTCCGATAAATTGTTTTGATAGTGAAAGGCCTTTCAAACAGACAAATTCAAACAAATTTGCAGGAGGTTGCATCGTGCTTTCCGAAAATACTTATGCAGAATACGTCAGGCTCTATGCGGATACGATACTGCGCATTGCGGTCAATTACTGTAAAGAGCTGTCTGACGCAGAAGATATCGTGCAGGAGGCATTTTTAAAGCTCTACCAGACAGATACTGATTTTACCGATGCAGAGCATGTCAAACGCTGGCTGATCCGAGTGACCATCAATGCCTGCAAAAACCATCTGTCGTGTGCCTGGCGCCGGAACATACAGCCGATGGGCTTTACCGAGCTGTCTCTGGCGTTAGACCATGCGGCGGGAGCAGGCTTTGCACCGCAGCCGCAAAGCAGCGAAGCCTCCGCCTTGTTCCATGCCGTTGCCTCTCTGCCAGAAGCCTACCGCAGCGTCGTACACCTATATTATTATGAATCGTATTCCATTAGGGAGATCGCACACATTTTGCAGAAAAAAGAAACTACGATACAGACACAGTTAATGCGTGCAAGAAAAATGCTGAAACGGCAACTGAAAGGAGCGTGGCACGATGAATGACAATCCAAACAAAACCTATTACCAACGCGTGTACAGTAACCTTCACGCATCCGAACAATTAAAAGAAAGGCTGATCAATATGAACGACCCAATCCATCCAAGCACCAGGCCATCACGAAAAACGGCATGGAAAACCGCGGCAGCGGCAATCCTTCTTGCTGCCGCCCTGCCTACCGGCGCATACGCAGCAAACCATTACTGGGGAATCACAGACTTTTTCAAACATACCGGCAGTAAACTGCCCAAAGAAGCCGAACACCTGATTGAAACGGATATCGCCCAGACACAAAATGACCCTGGCTCCGCCGCCAATGCACCTGACGGCTCTGGCAGCATACCTTCCGGCAAGCTCCCCGTTTCATTTACCGTCCAGGAAGTATTGTGCGACAGCGGCACGGTAAGCGTTATCGTCGAGGCAAAAGCCGCCGAAAGCGGCAAATATCTCTTAGTGCCAGACGACTGTACGACCGAGGAAGACAGTGCAGAAAGCATCGGCATCCATGAAGATATTTCCATCGGTGCCTATGCCAAAGAAAAGGGCTTGGAAATCTTGTATATCAACAGCGGTTTTGCACCGGAAAGCCCGTTTTCTCCGGGTGCCTGCCATATTTCCGCCAAATCCATACAGGACGATACCCTCTCTATCTTTATCCAGGCAGACCGTGCATCCTCCGATACGTGCCTGAATGCTGTCCTGTCGCACACGATACGTCCCGGCAGCGGCAGCGCAGAAATTATGAAAACTTCCTCTTCCTTTTTACTAAAGGATAAAAGCACCAGCCGCAAAACCGTATACCGTCCGAAAACCTCCGGGCACATTCAAGGCACAGAGGCTAACGTCCAAAGCGTAACGATCGAACAGACCGAGATATTTACCTATGTGGATATCTATTACCGCAATCCACAGGCGGCAGCAGAAACAGACGGGCTTTCTTTTTCCATCACAGACAGCAGCAACGCAGCATGGAACGAAAGAAGCGGACGCGGTATCATCCAGCTTGCCGACGGCACCTACTGCCTGCGCCTTTGCTATGACAAAACGAACCTGCCAAAAACCTGCATGTTAGTTGCATTTGACTATCTCGAAAAAACGACGTATGGGCAAATCGAGCTTGTGCCTGTGCAAAATTAATCCGTCTTTTTCGTTTTGTATAGAAGGCTTTTGGAAATTTTCCAAAAGCCTTCTTAAAACAGGCCGGCTGTTCATTATCCTTCTATCGCAATATATTTGCTTTCTTCTACTTCTGGCTTTGCTTCCTTTTTCGGGACAGTTACCTTTAAAATGCCATCCTCAAATCTGGCTTTAATATCCTCCTGTGTAACCGCCTCGCCAACATAAAAGCTTCTGCTGCAAGAGCCGTAATATCTCTCCCGGCGGAGATATTTTCCATCCTTGTCTTTATCTCCTTCCTCTTTGCTCGTCGATGCGCTGATTGTCAGATAGCCTTCCTTTAGCTGTGCCTGCACATCCGACTTCTTAAATCCCGGCAGGTCGATATCCAGCTCATATCCGTTTGACAGCTCTTTGATGTCTGTCCGCATGACGTTGCTCGTTGGTGTTTGATATCCCATCAGCGATTTAGACGGACGGGTAAAATCATTGAAAAATTCATCAAATAAGTTTTCTCCAAAAATACTAGGCATTAACATAGGTCAGTCCTCCATTTCTTAATCCGGCTTTCGCGCCTCCTGTTGTGTTTTTGTTTACAATAATGTTATAACACTTTTATTAGCACTCGTCAATAGTGAGTGCTAATAATTTTTGTGAACTTTCTGTGAAGTCTATTTTATGCTGAATTTTGTATTTTTATTCTGATAAGATTTGGCTGGTTTTGTGTTTTGACTGACTTTTTCAGGAAAACTTACTCCTCTCCCCGATACATCCGTTCAATTACACTCACCCTCTGCGTCCTTTGATAGATCATAACCGGCACAGCCATGCACAAGGCGACGGCTGCCGTATACAAAAGGAAATTACTTTTAACCGGAACCGCATATGGGGCGCTGTAGGCTAACAGCCCATCGTATACAAAGTGGCTGAACGGAATACCGACGGCAAACGATGCCACTGCTGAAAATATGCCGTAGCAGGCGCCTTCAATGCACAGCACGGTGTAAATCTGCTTTGTTGTCATGCCGATGCTTTCAAGCGTTGCAAATTCTTTGGCGCGGTTTTGGACGCCTGCTGCGGTTACGTTAAGGTAGTTGCATAGAGCAAGCACTGCAATAACGCCTGCGATGCTTAAGCCAAGCATTTTGATTTTTCGTTCATTTTCATACATCGACGCATATCGGTCTAGCTTGGATCTGGACGTCACCTTTTTTTGATCTGCAAACACTGCCTTGACCGCTGTTTCTGCCGCCTGGTCAAACGGCTGGACGTAGTCCACCTCAATCAACTCTGCTGTAAGCTCCCCAAGCAGCTTTTTCGCAAAGTTCTCGCTCACGATAATAGCCGGTGTATAGCCTCCTGAGAAATAATATGGCGAAGCGCTGACGGAACCGACCGCCGCAATCGGAATGCTGTACTCGGTGTCCGGCGATACTCCCTGCGGCAGACGAAAACGTACGGTTTTCCCAGCCAGATCAAAATCGCCGGATACAAATACCTGCTCGACCGTTACTGCAAATTCACCCCGTTCAAATGCTTTTTCGTCAAGCGGCTGGCCGAGCCGTTCATTGAACTGGCGAAAGCCTTCGGCATCAATGGCGACCAGCCGTGTGCCAAAAAGAAGCTTTGCCATATCGCTGTTTTCGTCCTCTTTGTACTTTTTCATATCTTCCTCATAGCTGCCAGGACTGTATACAGATGCATACAGTGCACGGTAATATTCCCCGAACACCTCTTCCTGGTATGGTATGACGGCGTTTGAGGTAGCTACTTTACGGATCGTTTTCACCCCGTCAACCGCAGAGAGCGCAGCCAGCTTTTCTTCGGTAAAGACCTGCTTTTCATTGCGCAGCATCGTCTGGTTTAAAAACTGGATGTCATAGTCGGTCAGGCTGTTTAGAATGCGCTTTGTGTCGTTGGCAGATATGATTACGTTCACCGAAAAAAAGACGGACAGTGCAACCACAAAAGACAAAAAAATAACCGCAGCCTGCTTTTTGTCCCGAAACAGGTTCCAAAACGCCATACGCGGCAGGCTGAATGCTTCCTGTCTGCGCATGGTTCGTCTTGGTACGCCAGGCTGGTAGCGCATTGCCTCGATTGGCGAACAGTTTCCCGCCATACACGCAGGCTTCCGGCAGCTTGCCAGATTGACCAGCAGCGCAAATACGCCTGCGGCTATCAATGCCGGCAAAGCCACCGGGACAATCAATGCTTCATCCGCACCGCCAAGCCCGGCAAGTATTTTAGGCACTGCGGTTTTGGATACAAAAGCGGCGCTCAAAAGCCCAAGCGCAATGCCTGGTATAGCTGAAAACAGCGCCTGCCTGTATACAATGCCTTTTAGCTGCGCGCTGGTCATGCCGATCGTTTTAAGCTGCCCGTAATAACGGATATTTTTCGATATAGACAGGTACATCGTATTGTAGATAAACAAATAGGCGCTTGCAAGCACCATCAAAAGCATCGCCGCCATAGAAGCTGCCACCTTGCAAAAACGGGGAACAGCGTCATGATCTGCTTCGATCGTCTGGGAACCTTCAATGCCTATGGCTTCGTTCATAGCCGCAATGTCTTTTGGAAAATACAGCGGATTAGAAAGCGTGATAGTAAGCGAACCAAGCTCGAAATCCGTCTGTTTCACACCTGTAGAATCAAAAAACGCTTTGGAAACATATCCTTTTTCTTTCCCCGTATAGTCTAAAAACCAGCCGCTGAGTGTAAATTCCCTTACCTGCGTGCCTGGATAATCCTTCGTCATCGTATGGTATGTAAACGCAAGCTTCATGCCGATGCGCGGCTGCTCGATGTGCATGGCATGAAGCATTGCCATGCTTAACATCAGCTCTTCTTCTTGCTGCGGATAATGCCCCTCATACGCTTCCAGCGCAGGAATCACCTGTTTTTCCCAGCATATTTCATCCAGCCAGTAAAATTCCGCCCCGTCGATGGCTGTATCCTGATACTGCTCCACTTCCATACATGCGACCTTTATGCCTGCATACTTTACACTGTCCATCGCACGTACTGTTTCTACCTGATCCTGTCTTGGCTCGCCAAGCGAGATATCATAATCAATCCCCTGCATTCGTAGCTGCCGCTCGGTCAGTGTCTGCCAGTAGCTTGTACCCGCCGCGGCCATAACCGCAATGAAAAAAGAAGCCATCGCGACTGCAAAAATCGACAGCACACCACGTTTTTTCTCGGCACGGTAAGCCGTCCAGGCAATCTCGCGCACAACCTGCGTATTTTTTACTTTCATTGTGCCTCCTCCTGCGTGCGAAAAGCCGCCGCTTGCGATACGATCTTTCCGTCTTCGATCCGTATAATCCTGCCTGCCATCTGTGCAATTTCCTCATTATGCGTAATCATAACGACTGTCTGCGACAGCCGTTCGCTGCTCGTGCGGATCAGCCCCGCCACATCCTGTCCGGTACGGCTGTCCAGGTTTCCCGTCGGCTCATCGGCAAGAATAATCGCAGGCTTTGCCGCCAGCGCCCTTGCCAGCGCGACTCTCTGCTGCTGGCCGCCGGAAAGCTCGCCGGGCATTGCGTATTTTTTCTCTCCCATGCCAAGCATCTCTAACAGCCCTTCGACAAACCTGCGGTCTGGCCGCAAGCCGTCTAACCGGATGGGAAGCACAACATTTTCCCAGACATTCATTAACGGCAGCAGGTTATAATTTTGAAACACAAACCCGATGTTCCTGCGCCTGAAAATTGTCAGCTCGTCTTTTGTCATGCCGGAAAGATCCCTGCCGCCTACGATCACCCTACCGGATGTAGGCGTATCCAGCCCGCCAAGCATATGCAAAAGCGTCGATTTGCCGCTGCCCGACGTCCCCACAATGGCTGTAAATGTACCGCTTTTGACAGAAAAGGTCACGCCGTCCAGCGCCTTTACCTGTGTCTGTCCGCTTCCGTAATACTTTTTCAGATTTTCTGTTGCTAAAATATTCATATATACACCTCCTGACAGTATCGTAACAGACGCTTCTTACTCAAATCTTTCCCAAACATGACAATTTCGACACAATTTAGCATAAAAAAAGCTGCTAAGTACCTGCTACTTAACAGCCTGTTTCCCCTGGTTTATAAACTCTTGACAAAAACAACTGTACCGCCGTCCCCTTACCATAGTCCGACCGTATTCTTGCAAATCCGCCCTGCTTGCGCAGCACCTCTCTGACAAGGTACAGCCCGATGCCATAGCCTTCCGTCTCCTTCACATCCTCAGAACGATAAAAACGTCCAAAAACCAGTCCCTGCTCCTCCTCGCGGATTCCAATGCCCTCATCTTTTACCTGGATGCATACAAAAGACTCATATAAAAGCGCCGACACCCGGATCACCGATTGCTTGGGCGAATATTTTACGGCATTTTCCAGTACATTTGCCGTAGCCTCTACCGTCCATTTTTGATCCGCATAACAAAAAACCCCTTCCGCCGCCAGCAAATCTGTATCAATCGAAATCTGCTTTTTCATCGCCGCAAGCTCCGCCGCCTGGCAGGCTGTACGTATGATCTCTGCCGTATCTGTCCGCTGCGGGCGGATCGCAATCATCTCCTGCTCCGCATAAGAAGATTTGACAAGCTCCTTCATAAAAAAATCCAATTTCACAGACTGCTTCTCTAGCTTATTGACAAGGTGCAGCGCGCTGTCACAAAGCGGCTGCTCCCTTAACAGCCCTGTATACAGCATAATATTGGTAAGCGGCGTCCTGACCTGGTGGGAAATATCCGAGATCAGAGCTTTGATCGTATCACGTTCTTTTTCGGCGCTCTGCCTGTGCGTGCGCGCGATGTGCACAAGCCTGTTCAGACGCGCTGTAACTGCCGCGTCCATCGATTCGTCGTATACGTTTTCAAACGTGCCTCCCTGCAATGCCTGGTCAAGAATTTGCAGCAGGTTCTGGTATGTTTTTTCTGCTTTCGCCTCGTAATAACGCTTTACAGCAATGCCAAAAAGGGCGCAGATTATAGTAAAAGCGGTAATAGATAGGATGTATGGATGCATAAACGTCTCCTGTTGTAATTAAACTTTTTTATAACCAAAATGCTGATACAATGTATCAAAATAGTCCTGGTTAATTTTCTCTTTTAAGCATCCTAAAAATATATATTTTCCATTCTCTTCACTTTTTCCACAATGAAAATCAAAATCTTTGAGAATATCCATCCCTATTAAGATATTGCTCGTCCTATCATAATTTACGGCTATATCATGCATAAGTGCATAGCCATTCAAAACCATCGGAATATTTTTATGTATAAATTTTAAAGCTGAACATTCTAACAACCTGTGATCTGCAATAAGCTCCTTATCTCGTTGCTTCGTCTGTTCAGTATCACTTACCCCATAACTTCTTTGAAACTTTAAGTTTGATGTAATTGCAATCTGCTTATACTGCAAAGCTGTATTGTGTGACACATTATACAGCACCCTGAACGGAATTGTTGAATAAGCACAGCCTGTATCCAATTTAAAACGATTATGAATCACCTTTCCATGCAGACAGATTTCTGATTTTACGTAAAAACAATGATTCTCCAAGACAGAAACCAGGTAATTGCTACTCATCATAAGTAACCTCTCCTTCTATCTCATCTGCGTCATGATAAATGGCACAGATATGATCGTTTTCTTGTACAATCCTGTCAGCCTCTTCATTCAAATCGGTGCCAATATATGCAATTCTCCCGACAATATCTTCTCCTGCAATTTTAGAATCTACCAATGTAATATATACATTATAAATGCTTCTCAGGCTTGATTCTGATACAATATCCCCAATCTTTAATTCTTCTAATTTCAGCCTTGCCATATCCATCTTTTTTCCCTTCTCTTATATGAACACTCCAGCCCACACATACCCTTTCCCATAAACCGTCTTAATATAACAAGGCTTTGACGCCGTATCCTCCAGCTTATCCCGCAGCCTGCGGATGCCTACAGACAGTGCGTTGTCCTCCACGTATTCGGTGCCTTCCGGCCACACCCACTCCAAGAGCCGTTCCCTTGTCAATACCTGCCCGGCATTTTTCACTAGAATATATAAGATCCGCTGCTCTGTCTTGCTGAGCTCCACTGCCTCCCCGTTTTTGTAAAACTGCATGGTGTCAAAATAAAACTGAAATGTGCCGTCATTATATTCGGCATGTTCCTCTGCCATGCCCCTGCGCAGAAGCGCGCGTATTCTGGCACGCAGCACCATCAGGCTGAACGGCTTTGTAATATAGTCGTCTGCCCCGCTTTCCAGCCCTGCGACAATGTCCATCTCCATGTCCTTTGCGGTCAGCAGCACGATTGGAATCCTGCTTGCGCGGCGGATATCCCTGCACAGCGACAGCCCGCTGCCGTCAGGCAGGTTGATATCCAAAATCAGAAGGTCAAAGCGATGCTTTAAAAACAGCTCCTTTGCACCGGCAACCGTGCTGCATAGGTAAAAAGAGAATGCGCTGCTGTTTAGCGACAGGCGGATGCCTTCTGCCAAATCCTCATCATCTTCTACAATCATGATCGTCTGCTTCTGCTCATATGTCATATCGATTACCCTTCCTGCTGCGCCTGGTAGGAAGCTTCCAGACACCCGGCGCAAACAGCGCAAGTACCGGAAACAGCTCCAGACGCCCGATTAACATATCACACATCAGTACAAACTTGGAAAACACGCTGAATCCGCCGAAATTTCCAGTCGGCCCTACGGCGCCAAGCCCAGGCCCGATATTGTTCATCGTCGCAAGCACGGCGGTAAAGTTTGTCGTCATATCGAAATTGTCGATACTGACTAACAATACGGAGCCAAGGACAATCAGCACATATGCGGTCATATAGCAAAGCGCGGTCTTTACTACATTTTCCGGCACCCGCCTGCCATTGATATGCACCTGCTGCACGCTTCTTGGATGCATCATGTTTAACAGCTCGTTTCCTGCCGCACGTACGACAATCATCAGCCTGGATACTTTAAATCCTCCTCCGGTGCTGCCTGCGCAGGCACCCATAAACATCAGCAGCACGAGAATCGTTTTGGAAAATTCCGGCCACAGGTTAAAATCAGCCGTCGCAAAGCCTGTGCTGCTGACCAGCGTCGATACCTGAAACAGCGACACATGAAACGCTTCGGCTAGATTCGAAAAGCCATGACGGATGTTCAGGGCAATCGCTGCCGCGGATGCAAATACAATGATTAAAAACCACTTTACCTCTGCGTTCTGCAAAAGCGCTTCCTTTGGCCTGCGGATCAAAAGCAGGTAATATGTATTAAAGTTCAGCGCACACAAGAGCATAAACAAAATAATAATTACCTGCACCGCCCAGCTATAAGAAGCAATGCTCGAATTTAACAGCGCAAAGCCGCCTGTCCCGACCGTCGAAAAGGACAAGGTCAGCGCCTCGTACAGCGACAACCCGGCAAGCATCAAAAGCACTACCTGCAAGATCGTAATAAAAAGGTAGATCTTATATAAAATAAGCGCGGTCTGGCGCACCTTCGGCACCAGCTTGCCGACCGAAGGCCCCGGGCTTTCCGCGCGCATCAGGTGCATATTGGAGCTGCCTGAAAGCGGCAGAACCGCCATAATAAACACGAGCACGCCCATGCCGCCGCTCCAGTGCGTAAAACAACGCCAAAACGCCGTCGCACGCGATAATTCTTCCACTGAGGACAGCACACTTGCGCCCGTCGTCGTAAATCCTGATATCGTATCAAACAATGCATCTACATAAGAAGCATATTCCCCGGTCAGGTACATCGGCATGGCACCCGCCATACTTAAAACAATCCAGCTAAACGTAACCGCCAAAAAACCTTCCCTGGAATAAAACACACTGCTCTTTGGATGGCGCAGGCGCAGCACCAAGCCGAACAGAAAGCAAAAAAGCGCAGCACCAAGATAATAAAGCCCTGCCCGTTCCGTATAAAAAGCCGCAACTGCTGCCGGAGCAAGCAAAAATACGCCCTCAAAGCACAGCACCGTCCCCAGAATATATTGAATGACCGAAAAGTTCATAACCATCCTCCATATTTATTTTACTACGTCCCGGATATCATGCAGCCCGGTCTGTGTTGTGATAAGGATGACAGTATCCCCCACCCGGATCACGGACTGGCCTTTGGCGATCGTCGTCTTGCCTTTATGCGTAATACATCCAATAATCATGTTTTTCTTTAAATTCAGCTCCGAAAGCGGCACCCCAACGACCGGAGACTGCTCTTTAATCACAAACTCCAGCGCTTCGACGCGGTTGTCATTGAGGCGGTACATCGTCTCGATATTGCTGCCGAGGGAGTTTTTCATCGCACGGACATACTGAATAATATTGACTGCCGTAATATATTTCGGATAAATAATGCTTCCCAGATCCAGCTTTTCAATAATATCGTCATAAGACACGCGGTGGACTCTCGTAATCAGCTTTGCTTTGGACAGGCTTTTGGCAAACAGCGTCAGCATAATATTTTCTTCGTCAAAATTTGTATTCGCCACAAAAGTCCCTGTCTCTAACAGCCCTTCTTCCAGCAGCACATCCTTTTCCGTCGCGTCTGCGCAGATAATCATTGCCTTTGGCAGCATTTCGTTTAAAAATTCGCACCGTTCACTGTCCCGCTCAATAATCTTGACCTTGACCCCCATCTGCAAAAGCTGCTTTGCCAGATAAATAGACGTCCTGCCGCCGCCGATAATCATGGCGTCCCGCGTTGCCGCCGTCTGCTTGCCGAGCTTTTTAAAAAACTCGATCATCTTAAGCTGCGTGCTCACGATCGTAATGTCGTCCCTTGCCTGCAACTGGAAATTACCGTCCGGGATAATGACCTCTTCTCCGCGCTCCACAATCGGGATCAGCACATCGCATCTTAGCTTTGCCGGCAGTTCTTTTAGCTTCATGCCGCAAAGCATACTGTTTTCCTCGATCCGGTAGACGACCAGCTCCACGCGGCTTTTTGCAAACGTATCGACTTTCTGGGCAAACGGAAACTTCAGCGTACGCGCCATTTCCCGCGCTGCCGCAAGCTGCGGGTTAATAATCATAGAAAGCCCCAGTTCTTCTTTAATATATGCAATCTCTTCGCTGTATACTGGGTTGCTGACCCGTGCGATCGTGTTGCATCCGCCGGATTTTTTTGCAATCAGACAGCACAGCAGGTTCAGCTCATCAGAGCCTGTCACTGCAACGATCAAATCTGCCTCATCTACCCCCGCTTCTGACTGTACCTGGAAGCTGGCGCCGTTTCCGACAATTCCAAGCGCATCGCACGATACGGATACGCTTTCGACCAGCTTCTGCCTTGTATCAATCACTGTAATGTCATGCCCTTCCGAGCTTAACTGCTCTGCAAGCGCGGCGCCTACATTGCCGCAGCCTACAATCAATATCTTCATATCTGCTCCCATCCGCATTTTTTTATATTAATCCAAAATGCTCCAATGCATGGTAGATTCCATCCTCCTGCATGGAATCTGTTACATACGACGCGTTTTGTTTGACAAACGGCGCCGCATTGCCCATCGCTATACTGTGTCCTGCGACGGCAAACATCGGCAGGTCATTGGCGCTGTCCCCAAACGCATACGTATCTTTTACCGCAATACCCAGCTTTTCACAGACTGCCAGGATGCCTGTCCCTTTGGAACAGCCCTTTGGCACAATCTCCATAACCGGAATATCATGGATCAAAAGCTCATAATCCTTACAAAGCCGCTTTTTTAACAGTTCCAAATCCACATTTTGCGTCACACACGAGAACTTGCTCACTTCCCAGTCCGATTCGCTGCCCGCAACCGGCGCAAGCGTAGCCCCAAGCTCTGCTTTGAGCTTTTCAAAATACAGATCCCCTGTAAAATCCTCTGGGTCTGCATACAGCCGGAAACGCCCTTCTAAAATGACCGGCGCACGATGCTCCTTTAACAGGGCAACGGTCTGCCTGATCGCTTCCTTGTCCAGCTTTTTATAAAACAAAACCTCGTTCTGAAACTCGACCATCGTCCCGCAGCCCGAGACAATCCCGTCAAACCCAATCTCCAAAAGCGCCGGATTTTTTACATGAGCCCGGCTGCGTCCGGTACATAAAAACGCGTAGTTTCCCTTTTCTTGCAGCTTATGGATCCCTTCTACCGTACTTTTCGGGATTCTATTGTTATGGTCTAAAATCGTACCGTCTATATCAAAAAAAGCAGCTTTTTTCACCTTATCCTTATCCACCTTTCGCCTGCTCTTAAATACGTGAAATCTCCAGCATCTTTTTCTTAAGCTGGTTTTCCATATCTGTCAGCTCAGCTTCTGCTGCACGGCGTTTTTCCCTGCCTTCACTCTGAATCTTCATCACTTCGTCTAACGTCGTAATCAGTGTTTCATTTGTATGCTTTAACGTCTCCAGATCCACAATGCCGCGTTCAGACTCTTTTGCACTCTCTATCGTAGCCAGCTTTAACGCATCCGCGTTTTTCTTAAGCAGCTCGTTTGTCATATCGGTCACTTCCCGCTGCGCCCTTGCCGCCTGCGCGGAATGCTCCACGCCAATCGCAATCACCATCTGGCTCTTCCAGAGCGGAATCGTATTGACAATCGTAGACTGGATCTTTTCTGCCATCAGCGTATCCGCGTTCTGCACCATACGGATCTGCGGCGCCGTCTGGATCGCTACGGTACGTGTCAGCTCCAGGTCATACAGCTTTTTTTCAAACCGTTCACATAAGTCTGCCAGATCCCTAGCTTCCTGCGCGTCTTCCGGCAGCCCGCTTTTTTGCGCCTTCTGCTGCAAAGCAGGCAGCTCCGCAGAGCGCACCTCGTGCAGCTTTTTCTTTCCCGCAAGGATATACATTGTAAGCTCTTTAAAATACGTCAGGTTCATTTCATACATGCGGTCTAGTACGTCAATGTCTTTCATCAACTGGATCTGGTGGTTTTCGAGCACCTTTACGATCTCATTGACGTTTGTCTCTACTTTGTTGTATTTTACCTTCATCATAGACAGCTTGCTTTCGCCTTTTTTCAAAAAGCCAAAAAATCCCCTGGACTCTTCCTCTGCGTCAAAACTGCGCAGCTCTGTCACAAGCCCGGCGATCATATTTCCTACTTCTCCCATATCCTTTGTGCGGACATTATTTAACGCCCGCTCTGAAAAATCCGCCAGCTTTTTCTGCGTCCCGACGCCATAGTGCAGCACCGCGCCGGAATTGCGCAGGTCGATCTGCTCGGCAAATGCATCGACCTGCTGGCGTTCCTCCTTTGAAAGCATGGAATCATTTAATATCTCTTTTTTTTCGGGTACCGGCTTTTTCTCCGGTTCCTTAGGCGCTGCGTCAAATACGAGCGTCGGCGCCTCTTTTTTAAAATCCTCAAACTGGTCTGTCAATGTCTGCCTCCTTTTGTGCTATGTATCCTTTTGTATTGTATCTGATCAACATTTTAGAGTTGAAAATCTTTTCCTCCGGTTAATCCTTCCTGTGCCATCATCGTCTTCATAACGGAAATATCCGACGAGATATCCCATGCCGTATCTTCAAACAAGCCGTCCAAAAGCTTTTCAAACGCACCGTTAATCGTATCGAGCGTTTCTTCGATCTCGCGCTTTGTCGCAGAGATATTTTCTCCGGCGATCTCCTGCCTGTCCAAGTCGATATATGCGTTCAGCAGCTTCGTCGTCGTCGGCAGGTAATAATCCATAAATTTGTGCAGGTCATCCGCGCTTTCGGGCACCTTTTCCACCTGCTCAAAAATGCGGCGCATAATCGATTCCAGGCGGGAAAGCTTATAGCTCATCTCCTCGCCCCTGATTTTCTCATTGCACTCATGCACCATACGGATGTACGCATTGCCGTCCTTTAAGATCTTCCTCGTCTGCGCGTTTCCATAGTCTGACGCCTCCTGCCGGCGTTCAGCCTGCGCTTCCCGCTCCCTGCGCTGACGTTCCTGCTCCTCCTGCTGCCTTGCGCGCGCCGCCTCCTGGTTTTGCTGTTCTGTCTGCAAATACTGCTGGTAGACATCCTGTGTCAGCATAAATGTCGTCTGCTTCTGATCCAGCCTCCCCTGCGGAAACATATGCTTTTTCATCATCCTGCGCAGATCACGCAGCACCTCGTCCCTGCGCTGCCCGGTCTGAAACGCCAGCTCTTCCACCGCAATATACCCTCTTGTGCCGATCAGCCTTGCATAGCGGTAAAAGCGGTTTACCAGGCTGATCTTACGGCTGCCGCGCACAATATCCGTCACGCCAAGCATCGTTAAAACTCCGAATATGACCGCAAGTATCATCGCCATTGAGCTGCTTTGTGCAAACGCAAGTATCATCATAACAAGCGCCGTAATCCCAAAGCCGCTCGTCGCCAAAATCCCCCATGCCATCTGTATCGGGCCTAAGATCCTGCCTGACGGACGCTTTGTAATCGAAGCAGGCATCGCCATGATCTCTGCTTTCGTAAACATGGCATCCTTTTTGCCTGCCTGCTGCGCATCGTTTTTATAAATAGAAGCGTATTCGCTGTTTTCCCTGCGCTGCATACGCTTGTACTCTGCCTGGCCCCTGCGCGTATACACGGTCTTTGCATACTGGTGCGTCGGGTTGCCGTATGTGCCTTTTGACGCTTCCTGCCGTACCTGGCTGACGACACGGTTCACTGTATTCGTTACATTTTCGCTCAGGCCCTTGTAATCATTCCGGTTTACCGCATCCGCAACCGCATCCAGAATGTCTCCGCCTGCACTGCATATATCCTTGATATCCATGATGCCACCTGCCCTTTTCCTGTTTTGTTTCCTACAGATCAAACAAGCCAGTGTTTTGCCTGTCTGCAATTATTATAAAAGAGACAGGGGAATTGTGCAACAGGTTTTTTAGATATGTAAGTTTAGGATTTTTTCTTCTGCTTTTGCTGCTGCGGTTCTTTTGGCAGCGCGATTTTTTTATCTACTACAACCTGTTCCTCCAGGCATGTAAAGATCTGTTCTAACTCCTGTTTGTCCATCCCAGGCGTCAGCAGGCTGACAACCGGGACAATTACGAGCCCTGCCACCATAGCGGCTGCCCCTGCATTGATCGGGGAAGCAATATAGGACAAAAACAGGTTTGACACCGTAATGCCGATCCCGCACGCAAAGCTTGCCCAGACAGCAGCACGCGTCACCCGTTTCCAGTACAGCCCGTACAAAAACGGTGCCAGAAACGCTCCCGCAAGCGCGCCCCAGGAGATGCCCATAAGCTGCGCGATAAACTGTGCCATCGATTTCGGCGGAAACAAAGCCAGCACGACCGAACAGATAATAAAAAAGACCAAAAGGATACGCATACACAAAAGCTGCTTTTTATCGCTCATTTTTTTAATGATATTGTCTTTTAAAAAGTCCAGTGTCAGCGTCGAGCTGGATGTTAACACAAGTGAAGATAACGTTGACATCGAAGCCGAGAGCACCAGCACAATCACAATGCCTACGAGCAAATCCGGCAGAGTAGACAGCATGGACGGAATAATCGCATCAAAAATAACGCTGCCGTCCTCTTTATGGATCGCTGCCGTATCAAACAGCCTTCCGAATCCGCCCAAAAAATAACAGCCGCCGGATACAACGATTGCAAAAAAAGTCGATATCACCGTCCCTGACTGGATCGATTTTTCATCTTTAATCGCATAAAACTTATGGATCATCTGCGGCAGCCCCCATGTGCCGAGCGACGTTAAAATAATAACGCCAAGCAGGTTC
This sequence comes from Eubacteriaceae bacterium, assembly GCA_910574915.1. Lineage (GTDB taxonomy): Bacteria > Bacillota > Clostridia > Lachnospirales > Lachnospiraceae > Eubacterium_J. The sequence continues at coordinate 90,948 of CAJTCR010000009.1, read as the reverse complement.
AAAGGGTCAGGCCCGAAAAACGAGGTAAACGCCCCTTTTTGCCCGGCAGTCACCGCAACATCGCTCTCAAACTCGGCAAGGCTTTGTACGGCGTTTAAAAATCCGCCCTGCCCGTTTAATACCGCAGCGACGACCGCAGCAATGCCGCCCAGCATAATCATGCCCTGGATAAAGTCGTTAATCGCTGTCGCCATATAGCCGCCCAGCATCACATAGACGCAGGTCAGCGCTGCCATAACCATCACACACACTTCATACGGAATATCGAACGCCATTCCAAACAGCCTGGAAAGCCCGTTATAAACAGAAGCCGTATATGGGATCAAAAAAACAAACGAAATGACCGAAGCCGCAATCCGAAGCGCATTGCTCTGGTAGCGTTTTCCAAAAAAATCCGGCATCGTAGCCGCCGCAAGATGGTTGCTCATAATACGGGTGCGCCTGCCAAGGACCACCCAGGCAAGCAGCGAGCCGATCAGTGCATTCCCTATCCCGATCCAGGTCGAGGCAAGCCCGTATTTATAGCCGAACTGCCCTGCATATCCTACAAATACCACGGCAGAAAAATAAGAGGTGCCATATGCAAACGCTGTCAGCCAGGGGCCGACGCTTCTGCCGCCAAGCACAAAATCATTGACATTTGACGCATGTTTTCTGGAATACAGACCGACGCCGATCATCATTACAAAAAACACGATTAAAAAAACTAATTTTACAAACATTTTCATTCTCCTCAAAAAACGGCAATCAGCTTTTGTGCATTCTGCCCCAAAATCTGCGCCTGTTTTTGCTTATCCGGTACAAGCCTTCGAATCTGCGCAAGAGATTCCTTCTGGCCGCTCCAAGGGCTGTCTGTCGCAAACAGGATCTTCTCTGCCCCATGCTTATTGAGTATTTTCAAAAAAATCTCATCCCCAATGATCCCCTCTGTATATGCCGTATCCAGATACACGTCTCTGCCTGCGATCTCCTGCTCCACCTCTTCCCAGACCCGAAATCCGCCAAAGTGCGCCAGCACAAGCTTTTGCGGTGCGACCTTATCAAGCACCTTTACGATCCGTGCGACCGTACAGTGCACATGATCTGGATATCCAATATCAATCCCGGCATGGACGACCGTCACAAGCCCAAGCGCAGACGCTTCTTCCAGAATACGCATATATTTTATATCATCAAAATACGTATCCTGGTAATCCGGGTGCAGCTTAATGCCCTGCAGACCCATCTGCCTGATCCTGCGCAGCTTTTCTTTATAATCTGCGGTATCCGGGTGAATGCCGCCAAAAGACAAAAGGCGTACGTCTTTGCCGCTGTATTTTTCATTCAGCGAAACCGCAAAACGGTTGACCGTCTCGAACTGCTCCGGCGCCGTAACGACCGGAAGGACTACAGACACGTCTATGCCCGCATGTTTCATCGACTGGAGCAGGCTTTCTTCCCTGCCGTTGGCATACGCTTTTACATCTGCTTTTGTTTCCAGTTTAGCGATTGTTTTTGCTGCTATTTTTTCTGGGAATATATGTGTGTGGAAATCGATTGTCATATAATTTACTCCTGAACTTTAAAGTTGTTTTTTTACATGGAGGGACGCTGGGAGAGGGGATTGGCGCACCCTGGCGGCGTCCGTTCCAGAAGGTTAAGAATCCCTAGGCATTCTGCTGCTACGCTGTGGCTGTGGACGGTCGCGCCACCTAGTTCGCTGCCTGCTGGCAGCTAAAGGTGCCGCTTGGCTGCGCCCCTGGTTTCTCCGCAGAATACCAAGGGCTTCTAAACCTTCTCAGTGATGGTGGCTGGATTTTGTTTCTAGCTGACAAGCAAATTTGATTTATTCGCTGTAGCACTAATATGGGAATGGCATCTATTATGCTTTGTATTTTTATGTGCATATTTTTTATTAACACCACCAGAAAATGGTACCGGATTCACTCCCATTATTGCTTGCAGCCGTTGAGAAAAACAGTCGGGAGAGGGGATTGGTAAGCCCACCTGCGGCTTTGGAAGAAGGTTTAGAAGCTCTTGGCATTCTGCAAAACAACCTAGGGGCGCAGCCAAGCGGCACCTTTAGCTGCCAGCAGGCAGCGAACTAGGTGGCGCGACCGTCCACTGCCACAGCGTAACAGCAGAATGCCTAGAGCTTCTTAACCTTCTGGAACGGACGCAGGCGGGCTTACCAATCCCCTCTCCCGGCGTCCCCTTGGCAACCGCAACACATCATTCAAGCAATTACTACTTACCGAAAGATCCGCACAAGATCCTCCTGGCTATATAGCTCTACATCCTTGCTCTTTAACAGCTTCGCTGCCTCGTCTCCGTTGGATATCTTGCAGATAATAGAAGCATCGTCCTCTTTATTTGACAATGCATACATATACTCTACATTCAGCCCCGCTTCACACACATGGCTTAAAATCTCCTGCAAGCTTCCGACATGGTGGGACAGCTTGACGGCAAGGACGTCTGAGAGCATCGCTGCAAATCCCTGCTCCTTTAGCGCTGCCTGTCCTGCCTGCGGGTCGTTTGTGATCATCCGAAGCAGCCCATATTCGCTCGTATCTGCAAGGCTTAGCGAGATCACGCTGACCTGCTTTTTTTTCAGCACATCCAGTACTTCTCCCAGCCTGCCTTCTTTATTTTCTATAAACACTGACAACTGTTTAATAAACATAGTCTCCTCCTGCGCCATTTTTATGCACTGTTTCCTGCCATTTGTTTCTTGCTGCTGCTTTTTCAAACACTAAGCTTCATAGCTGGCAAGAAACGCTTTCTGGTTCATCTCCACGGTCTTAGGCGGCACGGTCTTTGCGATTACGTCAAGCCATGCTTCCTTGGAAAAATCCATATGCTTTGCTGCCATTCCAAGCACAATAATATTGAAAACCTTGGCGTTGCCGAGCTTTTTGGCTTCTTCCATCGCATTGATCTGATAGACCGTATGCTCTTTTTTCAGATCCTCAATAATATGCTCTGGATACTGTGCGGCGCCTGTGACGACCGTAATCGGTTCTATGCGCTGGTCGTTGATAATTAATACGCCGTCTTTTTTCAGAAAATGCGCGTACCGAAGCGCTTCCAGTTTTTCAAAGGCGATCAGTACATCTGCCTGGCCCTGTTCTACAATCGGTTCTGCAACCTTGTCCCCATAGCGCACGAATGTAACTACGCTGCCGCCTCTTTGCGCCATGCCATGTACCTCCGACAGCTTTACATCATATCCGGCATCTAACGTAATGCCGCCAAGAATGCGGCTGGTGAGCAGTGTTCCCTGCCCGCCGACGCCTACAATCATAATATTTTTCGTCATGCTTTCCTCCCTGTTTTTATAAACGCGTACGTTTTGCTTCACTCCTTACGCCTGTACTCGCTTAATCGCGCCAAATTTGCACAACTGCTCGCACAGCCCGCATCCGTTGCACATTGTCTCATCGATGGCTATGGTACCGTCTGCTTTTTTTGTCAGAGCCGGGCAGCCTGGCTTTAAGCACATGCCGCATTTTTTGCATTGATCTTCCACCGGCGCGCATTTATAAGGAAATACATTGCCTTTTAACAGCACGCACGGCGCCTTTGTAATAATGACAGAAACCGCGTCCCTTGCTGTCTCTTCCTTTACGATGCGTTCGAGTTCTTTGGTATCAAATGCGTCCACTTCGATCACATGCTCAATTCCCATCGACTTGCACAAATGATAAATGCTGATCGCAGGTACCGTCTCGCCCTTTAACGTCTTTCCGGTTGCCGCATGATCCTGGTGGCCGGTCATTCCGGTTGTGGAATTGTCCAGTATGATGACGGTTCCGGCGCCCTGGTTGTAAACCATATTCATCAAGGAGTTGACACCTGTATGCATAAACGTAGAATCGCCGATCACAGCTACCCAGTTTTTGATATAGTCCCTGCCTTTTGCCTTTTCCATGCCGTGCAGCGTGGAAATGCTTGCTCCCATGCAGATCGTCGTGTCGATCACGCTCAGAGGCGGCACCGCTCCGAGCGTATAGCAGCCGATATCTCCCGCCGCATGGATATGCAGGCGGCTTAATAGGGAAAAGACGCTTCTGTGCGGGCAGCCCGGGCATAAAATCGGCGGCCTTGCAGGAACTTTTGCAGGATCTTTGTATTCTGCTTTTTCGTGCAGGATTTTTTCGCGGATCATATTTGCGGAATACTCGCCCTGTACGGTAAACAGCTCTTTTCCGACGGCTTTGATTCCCCATGCTTTTACCTGTTCTTCAATGACAGGTTCTAACTCTTCAAATATGTAGAGCGTGTCCACCTTGGATGCGAATTCCTCAATCAGCTTTTTCGGAAGCGGATGCACCATGCCAAGCTTTAGCACCGAAGCGTCTGGACATGCCTCTTTGACATACTGGTACGGAATGCCGCTCGTAATAAATCCGCTCGAAGTATCGCGATACTCTGCCTGGTTAATCGCAAACGCGCAGCCGTCCTCTGCCATCGCTTTCAGCCTTTGTTCCACATATACGTGCCGTCCGATCGCGTTTGCCGGCATCATTACAAATTTTGCAGGATTTCTTTCATATACCTTATCCTGCGGCACACACCGCTCCTGTAAGGTCACCGCTCCCTGCGAATGCGCCAGTCGCGTCGTCGTACGCACGATTACGGGCGTATCGTATTTTTCGCTCAGCTCATAAGCAAATTTTACAAAATCCTTTGCTTCCTGGCTGTCCGAAGGCTCTAACACAGGCACCATCGCAGCCCTTGCCACGCAGCGGGTATCCTGCTCGTTTTGGGAACTGTAAAGCCCCGGATCATCCGCAGCGACCAGGACAAGCCCGCCGTTTACCCCGCTGTACGATACGGTATACAATGGATCGCTTGCCACATTGACGCCTACATGCTTCATCGATGCCATCGCACGCACCCCGCTGATCGATGCACCGATTGCTACTTCTGTGGCAACCTTTTCATTTGGCGCCCACTCTGCGTAGATCTCGTCATACAACGCAATATGTTCACTGATTTCTGTGCTTGGCGTTCCCGGATACGCAGCAGATACTTTGACGCCTGCTTCATACGCACCACGCGCAATCGCCTCATTTCCAAGCATAATCTTTTTTTCCACGAAATGTTCCTTCCTTTCTATTAAAAGCGTTTCTCTTTGTCTGCTTTTTTAAATCTTCCTTAAATCCTTTATCCTCTGCGCTTTTCCTTCAAACCGCTGCAACGTATTCGGCGACTCTAAGCGGATTTTCGCATCCAGCCCAAGCACCATACGCAGCTTATGCCTGATTTTTTGTTCCAGCTCCTGCAATTTCCGAAACTCGTCTACCGGATCTGCAAGCTCTACCCGGATCTCCAGCCTGTCGGTATGGTCTTTTCTTGTAACGATAATCTCATAATGCGGCCCGATCTGGTCGATGCCAAGCAGCACCTCCTCGATCTGGCTTGGGAAGACGTTGACGCCGCGGATCTTTAACATATCGTCCGTCCTGCCGTCTAAGTTTTCCATACGGACTGTCGTACGTCCGCATTTGCAAGGCTCGTAGATCAGCCTTGTAATATCTTTTGTGCGGTAGCGGATTAACGGCAGCGCTTCCTTATAAATGCACGTAATCACCAGTTCCCCTTTTTCACCAGGCGACAGCACTTCCCCGGTCTTTGGATCGATAATTTCCGGGATAAAAAAGTCTTCATTGATATGCATCCCACACAAATATTCACATTCACCGGAGACACCAGGCCCGTTTAGCTCACTCATGCCATAATTGGACGTTACAAGCATTTCATCGCCCCAGAGCTTATGCATCTCTGTGCGCATCGCTTCGGTCAAAAGCTCACTGCCCAGCAGCCCGATCTTTACATTTAGGCCGGTCTTTGGGTCAATCCCCATCTGCATTGCCACTTCCGCAATACGCAGCGCATACGACGGCGTCGCCACCAAAAGCGTCGTTCCAAAATCTTTCATATACATAATCTGCTTTTCCGTATTTCCAGTCGAAGACGGCACCATTGCAGCCCCGATCTTCTCCAGCCCGTAATGCAATCCAAGGGCGCCTGTAAACATCCCGTATCCAAAGCAGATCTGTGCAACATCCTGCCTGGTCGCACCGCCTAACGCCGCGATTCTCGAAACCGTCTCTGTCCACACGTCCAGATCCCGTTTCGTATATCCAACTACCGTCGGTTTTCCTGTCGTACCGCTTGACGCGTGAATACGCACCAGCTCGTCCTTTGGCACCGCAAACAGCCCAAACGGATAGTTATCCCTCATATCCTGCTTGGTAACAAACGGCAGACGCTTCAAATCGGAAAGCGTACGGATATCGTCCGGCTTGACCCCTGCTGCATCCATTTTTTCACGGTATGGCTGTACCTTTTCATACACCCGGCAAACTGTCTCTTGCAGCCTTGCCAACTGGAGTGCTTCTATCTCGGCACGTGACAAAGTCTCTTCTTTTGCCCAAATCATCTCAGTTTCTCCTTTGATCGTTTATTTTCACTTTATTTATTTGCACACATAGTGGTATTCTATCACAAAACCAGCTTCAAAGCAAATCAATCATCTTTAAGACCCGGCTCTTTTTCTCTGCGCTGCAATTTTTAAGCTTTTCCAGAATCATCTCGTCAAGCGGCTGTTCCAAGTTGTTTTCTGCGTCAAACGTATACTCCCCGCTGATAAATACATCCACGCTGCATTGCAGGATATTTGCTATTTTTACAAGGACGGTCAGGGATGGATTGGCGCGTCCGCACTCAATATTGGAAATATGGCTGGGGTTGACGTCCAGTGCGTTTGCAATGGATTCCTGCGTAATGCCGAGGTTATTTCTCCGCTTTTTAATATTTGCGCCTATCGTCTTAAAATCTAAATCTGTCATCTCTGCCGTCTCCTTCCTGCCATCATTTTAAAGAAGTCTCGCGTGCAGATTAACAATCTAAAACAAATATACTTTAGTTATAGCTAAAGTTTTGATAGAAAACTGACGATAATACAAAGGAAATGGTTGGAAGAGAACTAGAGAGGATACGACAGATGACATACACTGCATTTGGATTTTACCTGTTTTTAGTTATTGCGCTATTGATCTATTATACCGTTCCCCTGCGGATACGGTGGGTGATCCTGTTAGCCGCAAGCGGCGCCTTTTATCTGATCGCCTACCGCACAGGCTGGTGGATCGTGCTTTTAAGCGCCCTGCTGTCTTATGGCGCCGGGCTGCTGCTGCAGCATTGCACGCGATACCGAAGGCTTTTGTTTGGCTCTACGGTTATCCTTGTTGCGCTGCCCTGGTTTTTTATGAAAAACGGCGACTTTTTATTAGGCTTGGTTTTTCACATGCCGCCTGTGTTTTGGATTGTCCCGCTTGGCATTTCCTTTTATACATTGCAGATCCTTGCTTATCTTGCAGACCTTTATCAAGGAAAGATACAGGCTGAAAAAAATCCAGCAAAATATATGCTGTTTTTATGCTTTTTTCCGCAGATGATCCAAGGACCGATTCCAAGATATGGCGAGCTCTTCCCCCAGCTTGTAAAAGGGCACCGGTTCGACGAAGCCTGCTTTGTAAAAGGGTGCCAGTTACTCTTATGGGGATTTTTTTTAAAGCTTATGATTGCAGACCGTGCGGATATCATCGTACGGGAAATATTTGAGCATCCGAAACAATATACGGGATGCTATATACTCGTTGCCGGCATTTTGTACAGCCTGGAGCTGTACGCGGATTTTCTGGCGTGTGTAAAGCTGTCGCAGGGAAGTGCCGCACTGTTTGGCATTACTCTTTCCGAAAACTTCAGGCGCCCGTATTTTGCCTGTTCCGTAAAAGAATTCTGGCGCAGATGGCATATTTCCCTAAGCAGTTGGCTGCGCGACTATATTTATATCCCGCTTGGCGGCAGCAAAGGCGGCACAGTGGCAAAATACAAAAACCTGCTTGTTACTTTTTTCATCAGCGGTGTCTGGCACGGCGCAGGTTATAAATTTATCTTTTGGGGCATGATGCACGCGTGCTACCAGATCGCCGGAAGCTTGTCCGCTCCTGTAAAAGAGCGGTTTTACAGACGTATCCAAATGCCGCAGGGCATAAAAACGTGCTTGCAGCGTGCTGGCGTGTTTTTCTGGGTGATGTGCGCCTGGATTATTTTCAGAGCCGACAGCTTAACGACGGGGCTTTTCATGCTAAAAAGCATGTTTTTTGTTCATAACCCGTGGATTTTATTCAACGACAAGCTGCTCACACTTGGGCTGGACTGGAAAGAATGGTGCGTGCTCACCGGATCGGTCTGCGTCCTTTTTTATATCGAGCACAAGCAGGAACAGGGAATAAGCATTCGAAACGTTATTTTGCAAAATCCGGTATATATCCGCTTTGGCGTCTATCTAACGGCAATTCTTCTTATTATGATCTTTGGCACCTACGGATTTGGCTTTGATCCAAAAGATTTTATTTACGGAGGTTTTTAATGAATCAAAAAACGCAGGACAACAAAAAAAGACAGCAGACGCATCTGCGGTTTGCCCTCACCTGTACCGCCTTTGCCGCTCTCCTTTTTACGTGTATTTTTTTCGTATATCAGTTAATCGTTCCGAAATTTTTTTACGACAACGACTGGCCGACGACATCTACTTACTGCGGCTTTTATCAACTGGAAAGACATACCGCCGACGTATTGTTTTTTGGCAGCAGCCATGCCGCATCGTTTTTTATCCCGCAGGAGCTGTATAACAGCTATGGCATCACAAGCTATAACTTAGGCTGCGAGCAGCAAAACCTCGTCGTTTCCTACTACTGGCTAAAAGAAGCGCTGCGCTGCCAGCAGCCAAAAGCAGTGATCTTAGACTGCTACATGCTGTTTGAATACAATGCCAAGGAACCGTTGAACACAGCAGAAAGCTGCACGAGAAAAGCGATGGATTTTATGAAATGGTCTTCGGTTAAAAAAGAAGCCGTAAAGACGATCTGCGCACTGGACGAAAACCAGTCGCTGCTCAGCTATTATTTTCCAAACCTACGGTATCACACCCGATGGAAAGGGCTTTTCGAAAATGATTTTCTGGCAGGCAGGCGAAAAACCCATTCTGAGCTAAAAGGCTATGCCCCGCTCGCGGGCTACTGCGGCGACTCCGGCTTTGTCCCATTTGAACGCCCTGACGGTGAGACGAAAACGCCGATGGTACCGCTGATGGAAGCCTACCTGGACAAACTGCGCCTGCTGTGCGAGCAAAATTCGATTTCACTGATCCTGGTTAAAAACCCGTCCACCGCACAGACCGCGGAAAAATCCGCGGCAATCAGAGACTATTCCGACAGGCATGGGCTGCTGTTTTTGGATTTTAATGAAAAATCACTGTATGAAAAAACCGGCTACCGCTTTGAAACAGACAACCACGACGGCGGCCACGGCAACCTCTGGGGTGCCAGAAAAGTCACCAACTATCTTGGGCATATTTTAAAAGACCGCAGCCTTGCAGACAGTAAGGCAAGCCCGCAATGGGAGCAGACAAAAGCGTATTACAAGGGAATCCAAAAGGACTGCTGCCTTACACACATTTCCGACCTGGATACTTACCTGTTTCAGTTAAAAGACAGCCGTTACAGCATTTTCATCGCTTCCAAAGGAGACTGCACATCGTTTCTCAAACAGTCCTCCGCCGGGCTGTTAGCAAGAATTGGATGCCGCACAAACCTTTTTGAAACGCCCGGCTCTGCTTTTTTTGCGGTAATCTCAGGCAGTAACATAACAGAACAAACAGGCATGGAGGAACTTACTACAGATGGCACGCTTTCAGACAGTTCGGTCACCTATGAGGTCTTAAGCGCTGCCGGGGAAGGCAATGAAAAAAGCTCCATTTTCATTGACGCAGAAGAACGCTCAAAAAACTGCCGCGGGCTGAACTTCGTTGTCTACCAAAACGACACGCAAAGAGTGATCGACTCCGTTTGCTTTGATACAGGCGCGGACACAAATCCCGCGGTCAGGTAAGCCTGTCATACCGCTCAAGCGGCTCGTTTTCATGAAACAATGCCAAAAAAAGCTATTGCAATCAAAACTAAGATGTGTTATATTATAGGCATAAAGAAGGAGCAACCGCCCACAAGGGGTTGACCATGAAAGAATAGCAAAAGCCACCCATCTACCGATCAAAGCACAAGGGTGGTTTTTTGCTATGTATGACTACTTACAAAACGTAAACACGAATGTAAGTAATGCTAAAAGGAATATGCCAAATGTCAACAACTCCATAAGAGAAATATGAATCTTATGTTTCTTATGTTTTCTCTTTTTCATAGCATCACCCCCATTCTCTTTAGAATGAGGTCAACACACCCTATAACACGATTGCTCTTTTTAGATTATAACATAGCTTTTGACACTTCACAATGATATCTTTCATTTTTCATTATTATCAAACTATTTATGGTACCGCTCAAGCGGCTCTTTCACAGAACGAATCCCCGCAGTGGCACCCAACTGTTCCACTGCGCAGGAAGCCGCGGCACATGCAAACCTGCCACATGCTTCCAGCCCCATCCCCTCAGAAAGTGCCCATAAAAAGCCCGCCGCAAAGCAGTCTCCCGCTCCTGTGCTGTCAACCGCTTCCCGCACCGGATATGCGGGAATGCTGTAAGTATCCGTACGTGTCCGAATCAGGCATCCCCTGCTGCCGCATTTTACGACTGCGCAGCCCACACCTGCCTCGACCAGCAGCCTGGCATTGACTGCTGCATCCTGTTCGCCTGTCAGCAGCGCAATTTCTTCTTCATTTGGAAACAGATAATCTATGTACGGCAGCAGCTTTTCCAAATCCTTAAGCCGCTCGCCGTTTTTTGCTTTTGTCATATCGGCAGCAAGCATCCTCCCCGGCTTGCTTTTTATACGGCAAAAGATCTGCTCCATCGCGGCAATATCCAGCAGCGGCGAAACAAACATCCCCGCAAAGCAGACAAGATCCGCTGCATCTTCCAAATACGGTTCTATATCCTGCCTGGCAAGCTTTCGGAGGCTTCCCTGCGGATTGGTCAGAAAATACCGTTCTCCGCGCGCATCTACCAGGACAACATTCGTGCCCGTTTCCAACCCGTCCTCGATTTTGATACAATCGGTATAAACACCTTCACTTTTTAAAAACGCAAGCACCTGCTTCCCCGCATCATCACCGCCAACCTTTGTAAATAGCTCCACCCTTTTTCCAAAACGCGCAAGCACGACTGCTTCATTTAACGCATCCCCGCCATAAGAAAGCCGCACTTCCTTCACTGGCTGGGAACCAGACAAAAACACATCCGGCGTAACCGGGCGTGCCAGAATATCGATAATTGCAGCGCCTATAATTGTAAAATCTATCTCCCGCCGTGACGCATTCTGCTCCTTTTGTTTTTGTTGCTCTTTTTGCTTCATTGACGCTTACCGTTCCTTTCCAAAGACCTTACATCGTTTCATTATTTCACGGCGCCTGATTTACGCCCTTACCGTGCAAAAACGTTCCGCCTCCATTGACTTTTTTATGCAAACCGCTTATAATATACGGATCTAAATTTCCCGCAAATGAAAGGAATCCGCACATGGCAGTTTACAATATAACATTCAGCCCCACCGGAGGGGTACAAAAAAAGCCGCAGATGCATTTGCAAACCGACACTAAACGCTGCATTGCTTTTATGCGCTGTATTGCTGTCTGTCCGAGAAAGCACGCGGTGTCAGCAAAGCTATTACTGCCGCACCCGCCGGATGCAGTTTTCTTTCATATAATCAATTATTTGTTTATCCTCTCCGCTTTCGTAAAACCGAATCAGCATTTCTTTAAATTCTTCCAGTTTTTCAATCGGTATCTGAAAAATCCCTATATCATTTTCAATCAAAACCTTATTTGCCATCAACTGTGCAACCCTTTTATTTCCGTCAATAAACATCTGCGCCCGTGCAATATAGCAAAAATATTTCAATGCTTTTATTTCTGCATCTTTAATCTGGTCTAACTCATCCAATACATCCATAATTACCCCCGTGTGTGGCATTTCAGGTTCCCAGGATGTCCCTCCGATCTGCACCGGAATTGAACGGATCTCACCCGCATAATGAAACAGCAGCTCCCCTGAAATCTTATTATATTCTCTTAAAAGCATAATATTGTTCGCATAGTTTAAGTTGTCCAGTAAAAACTGCCATGCACGTTTCATATTGATCACGAACAAAACCTCTTCTGTCTTTGTTGTTGTCGGAGCGTTTGCAAGGATTGCTTCTGTCTTCGGGAATGTAGTCCCTAACCCTTCCAGGTTGGCACTCTTCCAAATGCTGTCCACCAAAAGCCTTTTTGCCATTTCTACTGCTGAGTCTCTCATTCTTTTCCTCCGTTTTTTCACAATCGATTAAACATGCCGCTAAGATTTATGCTATCATAAAAACGCGAATTTATCAACGAATATATTGAGCATTAAAATACCGCGTTTCTCATCGTTTGTCTTCATCCTGATTGCACAAAACAAACATTCGACTGACTGGAACTGCAAATAAATCACCTAAAATCAAAATAATCCGATGAGTCACAGCCGCCAATATGATAAGATCTTCCTGAAAAAAAGGTGACATCATCTTTATTAAAACCGCCTCGCGCACACCTATTCCACCTGGAGCGCCCGGCGTTACAAATCCAATAAAAACAGAAATATAATTTGCCGATAGCAGTATAAACATTTGATGAAAATCAACTATACCATATTGCCCAAGCAATACAACATACTCCATAGCAAGAAGGATCGTACCAAAAGAACAAAGTAAAAGTGACATGAGAAATGTCTTCCAAAATGCATATGACTGAATAAAACTCAAGCATACAGATGCATACCTATGTTTTCTAAGACAGTAAAAAACCGTACTTGCGAATATGAAAAAAATACCGACGCCTGCTGTAAACCATTTCTCTGTTTTCCCGATGATATTTGGCACACAAAACAGTACACAGCAGCATAGCATAGATAACGTACTGTAAATAATTTCCAAAACAGACGCCTTGATTAGTTCTGCTTGTTTTAATCCAATCTCAGTTCCGAATAATTGTCTGCCCGCATAATGTCCAATATTACCAGGCAGATATTTCATTACATTGGCTTGCGCATATGCGCGAAATGATTTGCCTGGTTCCACAGTTTTTTTAGAAAACAGCTCAAGATGAAGCTTCCAGCAATACGCATTTATAAAAATAACCATTACAGATAAAAAAGGCATCATAACGATCATTGCTATATTAACCGGTGTGATTAGCTTTGCAAAATCGACATTTAAAGCCATCATACGCCGAACCAAAAAGATGACAGCCAATGCTGTCAGGATCATGCCCATACCATTGATAACTTTGCTCTTTTTCAAGTACTTCCATTCTCCCTTCGTAAAATAGATTTCTCAAGTCCCTGTTTTTATCTGCCTATTGACGAATCCGAACAAGCAGGATGAACCAGGGACAAGCCGATGCAGCTTTAACAACCTCTGTTTTACCCCCCCTTTTCTAAAATGAGTTTCCGCAGCGTCCTTTTATTCCAATGCTGCACATGCCCTGGCGTGTTGCCAAGCCTGCGCCAGTATTTTCCCCTCGCCATGTTTAAAATCCTCCAAATCGGCTCATTTGGCACTGTCACCAAAAGATACCCGCCGCAAACTCCCAAAAGTTGGCCGAGCGCACGCTCTGGGTCTTCCATATGCTCCAGCACCTCACTCGTTACAACCAAGTCATATTTCTGCTCCTTTGGTATTTCATAAATACTCCCGACACGGAAGCAAACCCCCGGACACGCCGCCTTTGCCTGTTCCACACAGGCACGGCTGATATCAAACGCTTCTAATTTTGCGTGCCCTTTATGGCTGCTGTTCCCGTTTTCTCATCCAAACCATCCCTTTCACAATCGTCATTTTCAAAAAATGGGCTGACAGGGTTGCCGTTATAGGCAAGCCTGCGCACCTGGTACTGTACATCCTCCAAAATCTTGCGGTTCGCTGCGATCAGGTCTGCCTGCAACCCAATGACATAAATCATAAACCCCATGATAAGCAGCGTGCTTGCCAAAACGAGCGACTGTACATGCCCGCCTGCACGATCGTCTCCAGCGTGTAAGTATATTCATTGGTCACATTCAGCCGCATCGCCGCTTCCCTGCTGTAGGCACGAAACCCGCTCGGCGCATCCGGGATGTCCGTATTGGAAGCGGCCCTTACTACCCAGCTCCCAAAATGCTGCAACTTCTTTTTCAACAGCGAAAAATGCTCCGTCTGGTCAATCGGGCGTTCGCCGATTACAATGTCTGATGCCCCGTTTAAAATCGGGCGCACCAGCTTTTCAATATCCGCGCCGCAATACTGGTTGTCCGCGTCCGTATTGACAATAATGTCCGCCCCGTTTTTTAAGCACGCGTCAATGCCAGCCAGAAATCCCTTTGCCAGCCCTTTATTCTTAGTAAAGCTTACAACATAATGCACGCCCCAGTGTTTTGCGACTTTTACCGTATCATCCTGGCTTCCGTCGTTGATAATCAGGTATTCGATTGTATCGATTCCCTGGATCTGCCTTGGCAGATCGTTTAGTGCTACTTCCAGTGTCTGTGCTTCGTTGTAGCATGGTATTTGGATAATCAGCTTCATTTTTATTCTCCATTTTTATTCTCTTTTGCTATTACTCTTCCTTATGGATTTCAACCTGATAAATATTCACATTTTCCTGTGTAAAATCGGTTTTTACATACGGAGCATATTTTTCACGCACCTGAACATACAGCGTCCCTTCTTGTTTGTAAAATGGCAAATCCCGAAGCACCATTTTTATCCAGATTAAATCCTTCTCCGCAAATAATTTGATCTGGATACGTCTGCACAATTTCCACACTCCTTGCAGGTGACTTTAAAGCAACTGGTTTATGATAGATCCCATACGTCTTGCCCAAATATTCACAGGTAATATCCGGCTTTTCCAAATATTTGTCGGAAACCTCACAAAAAACCAGCCCTGCACCTTTTTCCTTTTTAAATTGTGCTGCCTGTTCACTGTTATATAGACGGATTCTGTGATAGTCTTTTAAATCTTTTGCATCTCCCTTCTTGGGTGTCCAAGACATCAGCAAATGTGTCGTGGGCGTACTCCAGAACTTCATATCAAAATCCAAATCTGGTGCAGGCGTATCATTGATAAGGAAATCGAATTGTTCTATATTATTTTGATTTGCAAATTCACTCAATGCAGCACCAAAGCATCCGCGTTTTTCAAATCCATTACGTTCTACTGTAACGATATTTCCAATCAAAAAGGTCAGTAAAAGGAACATATTAACAGTCTTTCCATACCACTGTTTTTTCCATATCAATATGGTTAGTTTTATTAGCGTACCGAAAATAACCAGCCCATATAGTTTATATAAATAGAAAATCTCCCTTGTATGAAACGAATCTAAAAAACCATTTCTCAGATCAAAAATACAACCTTTCACTAAAATAAAAACAGCAAAAATTATCAAAAAAACCTCTGATAACTGATATAACAGCATTTTTTTCCTGCTTCGCATAATATCTATGTTATTTTCTAAAATCTTCGTTATGATAATCCACATAGCAGGTATATAAATCAAATATCTTCCCAAAATATAAGCAACCTTTGGATAATTATAATCAGCACGCCAGGAATGTCGTACTGCTGCCACAAAAAGCATGATACTGATTCCCATAAACAAAAATATAGTTTTTGCATACCGTTCTCCAATACTTCCTCTTATGCTTTCTTGTACCGCATAAACATTGGTCGCAAATGTATACAATACCGCAAGTGCAATATATGCCACATATAAAATAATAAAACGAACGAGTGCCGCACCTGTTGCAAAAGAAGCGATTGCCTCACTTCCTATCCCGTTACTTACCTGCAAGCCCAAAATCTCTCCAAACGAATAGGACTGTAGCAACCTCAAAAGTACCCATCCACCATATATAACAGCGTATCCACACAGTATTGCCAATCCTGTTGCAAGCTTTTGTTTTTTTAAATTAATTTTCCATTTTTGATTTTCTCCAAGCTCTATGATCCAGATCAAAGCAAACACGGGCAAAATCACAATCGTAATATATCTCGTTAACTGCAATACCGCGAACAACATTCCTAAAAATACACATTTTTTTATTGTGATATTGGCATCAAATAATGTTTTCAAATAAAAATACAACGTTAGAAATAAGAAAGGAAAATATAAATTTTCACTCATAATACTCGTACACATTGTGTACTGCCAAGGAAGCATGGCAATGATACATACACCTATAAAGCTGTTTTTTGGGTCTGTAAATAATCTGCATATTTTCCATACTGAAACATATGTAATCACAGCCAAAGCTGCATTGATAACTTTCATAACCGTATAAAAATCTTGCCGTTTTTTTATGCTTCTTTACTAACTTTCAGTAAAAATACAGTTTTAAATTTATAAAAATGATACAAATTTTGGGATTGGGGTTGCAAAATCGTGAAAAAGCGAATAGAATACTTATGAGCTGTTTTAATTATATTTTTAATGACTATAAGAATGATATTAACGTGACAATTCTTTAGAAAATGTTATGTAGTAAAATAAAAAACTGCCTCATAGAAGTACCTTATACACAAAATATAGTTTTTCTGAATATGCAGCATTCTATATTTTGTATCAATGTATTTCTGTGTGACAGTCTTTTTTAATTAATTTATTTTTTATTTTATCTAATACCGTTTCCTGTATTTTTTTAAATACCCTCCTTCGATCAAAACCTCTTTTCCGCAAAACGCAAACCCGTAAATACGAATATGCTCCAATCCACATACTGTTTGCAGACCTGCTGCATACTCTTTGTCTATTACCTGTCGAAGTGCGGCATACGCCGTATCGTTTAAGTTTTTTTCACCATCCGTTGCATCAAACACCTTAAACTCCAAAATAATGCCGTCGTCACCGCTGCCGCATGGTTCAAGTAATACGTCATATCTGCCAAGCCCGCTTTCCCTGTTCGATGTGACCCGATACCTTCCGGCAAGGTCTACGACAAGCCCAAGCACAAAGCCGTGATAGAAACGTTCTGGTTCTGCCTGCACAGAAGGCTTTTTTGCCGAATCAAAAAAACTGACCGTAGAAAGCGCAACCTGGTTCATATAGGCGTTCATGCCTTTTAAGTCACCTGTAAGCAAAGCTTTTAAAAAACCATTGTATTCATACCTCTGTTTTGCAAACCATCCCTGCACCAGCCTGCGGAAAGCGACCAAAACTTCCTGGTTTGTAAATGCCAGCTCATAGCTGCTGCCTCTGTCGCATACTGGGTCAATGTCATAATACTTTGTTATTTTTAAATAACCGCTTGCCAACAGAAAGCTCCATACTGCATCACTGCGCACATCCAGCTCCTGAAAAGCAATCTGCTCGTCCATCTGTACGCAGATCGTTTTGTTTTGCAGCAAATCCTCGACAGCCGTCTTTATTTCGGTACCTGCTTCCCGCATCAGCTTTTCGACAAGGCTGTTGGAGCTTGTATTTGCCCAATAAGGCGCGAGCACCTTTTCATCCAAAAACTGAGTGATCGACCACGGATTATAGATGCTGCTGCATGTGCCAAACCGAAATCCGTCATACCAGCACTTCACGTTTTGCATCTGCTCTTGCAGCCCAAATTCACACAATGCCTCAAGCACTTCTTCCTCTGTAAATCCAAACGCAGTTACATATTTTTTTGTCGTTGTTGTGACAACAGCCAGGTTATTCAAATCCGAAAAAACCGACTCCCTGCTCACTCTTGTAATGCCTGTCATCACTGCCCGTTCCAGATACGGATTCGTTTTAAACGTAAGATTAAACAGCCCGCTGATAAACCTTGTAAATGTATCCCAATAGCCGTTCAGATAAGCTTCCTGCATAGGTGTATCGTACTCATCCAGTAAAATAATTACCTTCTTCCCATAGTAATGGTATAAGTATTCCGACAGCACTACCAAGGCTGCTTTGCATTCACTGACGGAAGCAGCCACCCCGTCCATAATGCGCATAAACTGTCCTTTGGCAATCTGAATGCGTTCTTCTTTCAACAGAAAGGCATATTTGCGGTATTCCCGGGCAATTAATCCGCAGATATCCGTATATGCTTCTTCAAAGCTTGCTGCTTTTACACCTGCAAAGCTTAAAAAAATAACCGGGTATGTCCCTTGCAGCTTTCTGTAGCGATCCTCTTTCCAGATGTCCAGATGTGCAAACAAGTCGCTGCGGCACGCATAGTTGACCGAAAAAAAATCATACAACAGATACATCGTAAGCGTTTTTCCAAATCTCCTCGGACGGGTAATTAGTGTAACGGTATCCCCGTTTTCCCACCATTCTTTGATGAAATACGTTTTGTCGATGTAAAAATATTGGTTCTCGATGATTTTGCTGAAATCCTGCTCTCCAACTGCAACTGTTCTTGGCATTTTGATTTCCTCCGGTTTTCTTTTTGATGGGGGTGTATGTTTTGAAGGGGGGGGACGCCGGAGGAAGGGAGGCGGGGCTGGCTTGCTGTTCCTTTTCCAAAATGTAAGGAGCCCTAAGCATCCTGCTGAGACGTTGTGGCTATGTACGGTCGCGCCACCTTGTCCGCTTCCGGTTGCCGCCAGAAGCTACAGGTGGCGCTTGGCTGCGCCCCTGGTTTTTGTGCAGGATGCCAAGGGCTCCTAACCATTTTTCCAACGTCTCAGCAAGCCAGCCCCGCCTCCCTTCCTCCGGCTGTCTTTCCCGAGTTCCAAGTAAAATATGTTTTTCCTGCAACACTTGCGAAAGCCAGCCAGGAACGGGGATTGGCACGCCCGGGCGGAAGCTTTAGCTGCCAACGGACAGCCGGGAACGAACTAGTACAGCGAACATACCACATTGAGCTTGTTTAGTAACACTTACGAAGAGCAGCCGGGAGAGAGGATGTGCCTCCCCTGGCGGCGGCTTTGGAAGAATGGTTAGAAGCCCTTGGTATTCTGCGGAAAAAACCAGGGGCGCAGCCAAGCGGCACCTTTAGCTGCCAGCAGGCAGCGAACTAGTACAGCGTTGCAGAAATAACGGTGAATACAGTACACGTTATTTTTGTCAGCGCAAGGCGGAGGAAGGAGGCGATGCCGGGTGCATCGTTGACTGACGACAACGCGGCGATGGCAGAAATAGCGGGTGCTGTATTCACCGTTATTTCTGCAATGCTGTACTAGGTGCCGCGACCGGACACAGCCACAGCGTACCAGCAGAATACTTAGGGATTCTTAACATTCTGGAACGGTCGCAGCCTGGGGAGGCACATCCTCTCTCCCGGTGTCCATCCAAAAAACCTCACACCCCAGCCATTTTCAGCCAAACCACAATCACAACCTGCACTGCCAGCAACGCAGGCACCCCTATCCGAAACTTATTTTTCTTTATTTTGTGATGAAACAAATACATCGCCGCAAGCCCGCCTGCCGCTCCGCCAAGCAACGACATTCCAAGCAGCGTCGCTTCCTTGATTCTCCATTTTCTGTGAACGGCTTTTTGCTTATCCGCCCAAAACAGCAAAAATGTCCCAAAATTCAGCACAAGCAAATAATACAAAATCCCCTGATTTAATGTCATAAAACCAGCCCTTTTCTCTATTTCTGCAACCGGTTGGTATCTCTATGTGAAATCGGTCAAGATCACTCCATAAACCTCCCGGTAAAGCAGCTTTTTGATCCTTTCAAACTGTTCCTGGCTCACCCGCCCCTGCGACGTCATCAATAAAAGCGGCAGCTCCTGCTTCCCCGCGGAAAGCGGCGGCTGCACATACGGATAGTCGTTTACATAAAATCCGTTTCTTTTATAAAATGCAATCCGCCGTTTTGCAAGCTCTGTATTTGGAAGCTCCACTTCCAGGCAGATCTGCGTTGGAAACAGCCGTTTTGCTTCTGCTAAAATCATAGAACCAAGTCCGCCGCTTCGAAAAACAGGGTCAACCGCAAAATGCTCGATAAATGTCAGCTCCAAAAACCGCCATACCGCAAGGAACGCCCGGATTTGCTTATGCTTCAAAACGCTCTTTTTTACGGATAAGTCTGCTGCATCCTCCCGGTCTGCACGTACGGCGTAGATTTCATAATTTTGCTTAAATAGCAGCTTTTTTTGCTCTTCGCGGCTGCGGTACTCATCTTCTGGAAAACTGCGTTCCATCAGGGAAAATACGTGTTCAAATTCATCCTGGTTTATTTTTTTTAACCTGCTTTTTCCTGTCATGCTTTTTTCCTTTTTATGCGACGGCATAAGCCTTGTATTTATCCCGGTCTGCCTTATGGCATTTGACCCGGATGCGTGTCCCGTTTTCTTCGTACGCGCTTTCTAGCACCTCGGACTGCTCCATAAAATAAGACACTACTTCGCCGTCCGTATAAGGAATGAGAAATTCCGCCTGCACATAATCCTCATAAATCCGGTCTAAAATCGTCTGCACCAAAAGCTCTATGGACGACGCTTCTTTTGCAGAAAGATAGAGCTTATCCCCTCCGACAAGCTTTGGATATTCCACGCCCTGCTCACACCGGTCGGCTTTATTGTATACGGTCAGCATTGGCAGGTCTGATGTATGCATCTGCTCTAGCAGCTCCTTGGTCGTCTGCATATGCTCTCTGTAGTCGCAGTCTGACCGGTCGACAACATGTACGAGCAGGTCTGCATTTTCCACTTCTTCTAGCGTCGCGCGAAACGCTTTAACAAGCCCATGCGGAAGCTTGTGGATAAATCCGACCGTATCTGAAAGCAGAAAATCCTGGTTATTTCCGGTGCAGATTTTACGTACTGTTGTATCGAGCGTTGCAAACAGCATATCCTTTTCCAGTACTTTTTTCTCTTCATCTTGTACATACTGGTCTACCATTGCATTTAAAATCGTAGACTTGCCTGCGTTTGTATAGCCGACCAGCGCGACTAACGGGATTCTTGCCTGCTGGCGCTTTTTGCGCTGCACCTGCCGTTCGTTTGCGATTTCTTTTAAAGAACGCTCGAGCTCTGTAATCCTTTTTTCGATTTTTCTGCGGTCTAATTCCAGCTTTTTTTCACCCGCGCCGCGGCTGCTCATGCTGCCGCTCGTACCGCCCTGCCTGGTCAGCGCATCGTGCATTCCGACCAGCCTTGGCAGCAGGTACTTAAGCCTTGCCGTCTCGACTTGCAGCTTCGCTTCCCTTGTCCTGGCACGGCTTGCAAATATATCCAGGATCAGCGTCGTACGGTCAAGCACTGGCTTTTTTAACTCTTTTTGCAGGTTGGAAAGCTGTGACGGCGTAAGCGCGTCGTCAAACACCA
The DNA here is from genome assembly GCA_910574915.1 of Eubacteriaceae bacterium. Lineage (GTDB taxonomy): Bacteria > Bacillota > Clostridia > Lachnospirales > Lachnospiraceae > Eubacterium_J. The sequence continues at coordinate 69,682 of CAJTCR010000009.1, read as the reverse complement.
CAACATCCGCTTCCAGCAAAGCCGCTGCTTCTCTTACCTCTGCTGCCTTCCCTGTCCCGATATACAATGCTTTATGCACATGATCCGACTTCTGCGTCGCTACGCCTACCGGCTCCATATTACATGCTTTCGCCAGATTTTTCAATTCCTCCATTGAGCGGGCAAACGACTCGTTATCCGTCTCATGCTGCAACCCCACGAGCAGCGCGCGCTCATACTGGCTGCTTTCTAGTTCTTCTTTTTCTGATTGATATTCATACTCCATAGTTTGCTACTCCTTGCTTTCTTCTATTTCTTTTTCCAGACTCCTATCCGCTGCTGCCAGTCTTCGCTTGGCACAGCCGTCTGCAAAAGCACTTGTGCAACAAATTCGCGTTTGCTGCCGCTGTCCATACCGCCCTTCGACAGCACAATGCGGTGCGCCAAAACCGGCACCGCGAGCGCCTTTATATCCTCCGGCACGACATAGTCCCTGCCCTGTATCCATGCATACGCCTGCGACGCCCGCAAAAGGGCAAGCGTTCCGCGGGGGCTTGCGCCCATCAGCACTTTCGCCGGATCTCTCGTTGCCTGCACGAGCGCCACCATATATTCCAGCAGCGATTGCTGCACATACACCTGGCGGCAGGATTGCTGCATCTGCTTTAACTGGTCAATATTTAAAACCGCCTTTACTTCTGCCAGCGGGTCATTCTGCTGAAACCTCTGCAAAATATGCAGCTCCTGCGCAGGCGAATCGGGAAGCCCCATAAAAATATGCATCAAAAACCGATCCAACTGTGCCTCGGGAAGCGGAAACGTCCCTGCTGTTTCCACCGGATTCTGCGTGGCAATTACAAAAAACGGATCTCCGACAGCCCGCGTAGTGCCGTCGACCGTAACCTGCCGTTCCTCCATGCACTCCAACAGGCTGGACTGTGTACGCGGCGTCGCCCGGTTGATCTCGTCGCCAAGCACAATATTGGCAAATACCGCGCCTTTGCGAAATATAAATTCCCCCTGTTTCTGGTTGTAATAATTAAGCCCCGTCACATCCGAAGGCAGCAGGTCAGGCGTAAACTGAATCCTGGCAAATTCTGCCTGGACAGACTTTGCAAGCGTTTTAGCCAGAAGCGTCTTTCCCGTGCCCGGCACATCCTCCAAAAGCACATGCCCATTGGCAAGCAGCGCCGTTAAGACAAGGTCTGTCACTTGTTTTTTGCCTACGATGACTTTTTGTATATTTTCCTGTAATTTTTGTATGTTACCCATAATTGCTTATTTTGTGATCCCTTTCAAATCTTAAAACCCTGAATTTATCTCCTTTTCGATAACCATAACATCGCAGCACTCTGCTGAACCTAAATTTCATAATTGTTTTTCCTTGATATCTGGCACCCCGAAACCAATTTTCTTTTACAGAAGACGGACTGTATTTCTTATACTCCAGCCCATCATCCCGTCCTATACTTTCCCACGATTCATGTTGCACAAACTTATCTAATGTTGACAGCAATTCTGCAAACTCATTTTTCTCCAAAATCAGGACACCATATTCGTCTTCTAACGTACTAAAATCAATCCTGGTTCCTTCATATCTTATTAACAGTATCCGCTTTCGGTCAGGATGGATGCTGTCATAATATTGTTCCAATAAATATTTCGGCGTATGTATGGAATCGACCAGATAGGTCATTTTATCGTTATTTAAAGTCAACATACGGTCGTTAAACCGGTCAGACTGAAACGACAGCAGTGAATTCCCGGTCACTGCCGCTTCCGCCAGGGAAGTAGCAGAGACATTTTCATCCTCCCACATAAAATCCTGTGACAAATCGTGCTCTGGCATCCTGTCCCAGTACGGTTCTTTATATACTTCCCTGTCCAGGCTCAATTTAAAACGAAGCAGTTCGTCAGATACGCCGCCTAGTTTTAAATTGCCTAAATTTTGATCTTTAGTAATTTTGCAATCATGAAAATTTGTTATTTTATAAATACCAAGATCGGAACAATCATGAATAATTTTTATACACCGGATCACCGGCTTTAACGACTCTAAAAAATCTTGTGCACTGTGAAACTGTCCATATAAAGATCTTTCGTTTAATAAAAATTCCATTCTACCACCCTATGATCGTATCCAAATCCTTATTTACCTGATCGAACAAGCCTTCTGGATTTGCATGTGCCTTTCCTTCACTGTCAATCGGTATGCTGACAGGAATGCCACATCCTCGTTCATCTTTTTGAAAGAAATAAATGCTTACATTTTCAAGATCTATTCTATCAAGGCAGATACTTTTCCTGATCCCATTATAAATATGGTCACTATGCGTCTCTACAATGACCTGTACGCCACATTGTGCCAGAAACGCCAAAAACTCAACCAGCTTCGCCTGCCCGGATGGATGCAGATGTATTTCAGGATTTTCTATAATTAGCAAATCTCCACCCTTACAAGCCAGGGCAGCAATGATAATTTCTGTAATATAGGTTACCCCTGTTCCAACATTTTTCGGACGCATTTCAAATGCCACCTGCTCATTTGCGTACAATACCTGAATAAATTCGGTCTTTTCAATTTCTCTTGCCTTTACCCGAAATCCCATAATTTTATTCAGCCAATAATCTACCTGTCCGCCAAAAGTCAGCTTGGATGCTGTATCATAAATAAAATCTTTTTCAATATCTAATACATCCTCGTCATGCGCAACCAGATAATGAAATACATATTCACAATTCTTCCCTATTGTAATATGATCCCCCAAATATTTCTCATATGTGTCATTTACTCCGATTCGATCTGCTGAGCAATAAATTACATTTATTTTATCTTTTGTATCTCCCTCCTCAATCACTTGATTTTGGAACATCCTCTTTGCCCTGTCCTTTTTCCTGCCGCGCCACTCATACTGCATCTTAATTATAATTTCCCTGCTCCCTGTAATGGTATTTTGCAGCTCCCCCATTTTTCCAATATTCATATATTCCCCACGAAACGGCTGTTTCCCATTTTGCAGCATTGTAAAAACCGACTGTATGACGGATGTCTTTCCAACCGAATTCCTGCCAGCTAACAATGTAAAATTTCTCAGCTCTAATTCCACATGGTCAAAGCATTTGAATCCTGTTATCTGTAGCTTATTTATCATAGATGTCCCTCTCTAAAATACTCCAATAATTTGCTGATACCCTGAAAACCCATATCACAATCCATAATAAGTGTTTTTATTTTTTTATTTTCATAAACTTCCTCAAAATTATTCCCCCTAATGTTCTGCCATGCTCCCATAAAACAGATATATTTTGTTGTGAGTTCTGGCGAAAGCTGTAAAACCCATCTATTCCCAATTTTTCTTTCATTGAATAAAGCATATAGGATCTTAAATTTTTCACATAAATTTCTTACATGTTTCCCAGAATCATTTTGCAATAAATGCATCGTTTCCTCTAATAGTTGAAATTTATCCGCATTTCGATATACTGCATAATCGAACACTTCATATGTCATAAAAATAACCATCATAAAATAAAGAAACTGATACTGTACCATAAGCACCGACCTTGGTGAATCATGAATATCCTCTAACATCCTTTCCAAAGCCTGCGCTCCTGCTTTTTGATACAGCACATTCCGTACGCTTTGCTCCTGTGTAACCGACCATTCTTCGATAAACGCGCCTACCTGCATATGCACATATTTTGGATTGATATAGTCTATCACATGCAAAACAATCGGCGCATAAAAAATATCATTGATCCAGTCCGAATACATGTCTTTGATTTCTGCGAAATATTTTGATTGTACGGTTTTAGATTCTGTTTGATCCTTTCCATAGGCGAACTCTAAAAATTCCATTAAAAATCTAAGCCTGTCACTTTTATCTAATACAAGCAGCTCTCCCGTCTGCAATTCCGAAGTATATACAGGTGGTAAAGGAATTCCTTTTAATAAAGCCTCTAGTACTTCCCGCGTCACTTTACTTCTTCGCTTTCCTGCAATACTTCTTTTTTTATAAAAAATCAGAATGCCGCTTTGATACCGCCGAAACGCTTCATCCACATCATACTTCCTCGTATCAAAACTGATTTTGCTGTTTTTATACATATTATATCCACCTATAACGCCCAGTACTCCATCCAACCTGTTGCAAAACGAGCCGGCACCGCATGGAACCTCCACACAATGCCGGCAAAATCATGCCATTTTATTCATGTTCTTTTAACGAAAACCTTCCGATCAGCCCTTTTAAGTTCTGCGCCTGCGCCGCGAGCTCTTCACTGGACGACGCACTTTCCTGTGCCGTCATGGAATTGGTCGTTACCGCGTCGGACATCTGCTCAAATCCGGTATTAATCTGGTCAATGGCTGCCGCCTGTTCTCTTGCGGCATCCGCGATTTCAGAAATAATACTCGTAATCTCACTCGTGTTGTTTACGACCTGCGCGAGTGATTCGGCTGTCTCATTGACGATGCTCGTTCCGTTTTCTACTGTTTCTATCGATTTGGTAATCAGCCTTGCCGTATTCTGCGCAGCTTTTGCACTCTCTTCAGCCAGGCTTCTTACTTCCTCTGCTACAACCGAAAAGCCCCTTCCTGCTTCTCCTGCGCGAGCCGCTTCAATCGCCGCGTTTAAGGACAGCAGGTTTGTCTGCTCGGCAATATCTTCGATATTTTTAATAATGTCACTGATCTTTGAAGAGCCAGCCTTGATATCCGCCATTGCCTGGATCATAGACTGCATCTGCTCGTTGCAGACTGCTACGTTTTGCTCTGCTTCCAGGGAACGTTTGTTTGCCTTGACTGCGTTGTCCGCGGTCAGCCTTACCTGGTCAGAAACGCTTGTAATGCTTGCCGTCAGCTCTTCGAGTACGCTTGCCTGGTCGGTCGTGCTGTCCGCCAGGTTCTTTGCACCCTGTGAAGAACCGTCTGAATGGTCTGCTACAAGGTCAGCCGCACTGTTCATCTGCATCATTGTTTCATTTAAGGAGGTGACAATCGTATCGATGGATTCTTTTAAGCTTACAAAATCTCCTGCAAAGCTTGCCTCTGTCTGGATGTCCAGATTTCCGTCAGATAGCTGTGCCAGCACCCTTGTAATATCCGAAATATATAAGTTCAGGCTGCGAATCGTCTCATCCAGGTTTTTGGAAAGTACCGCAAGCTCGTCTCCTGTATGAATGACCTCCACAGGCGTCTGCAAATCTCCTTTGGCAAGTTTTACGAGACGTTTTGTAACAAGGTCGACCGGATGGATAATCTCTTTAATCTGCCGTTTCATCAATACGATATTAAAAAGCAATAGAAAAATGCCGATCGCACTGTTGACAAGCAGCGAAATCACGACAATCGATGTAAATTCGCTGTTTGGCGCAGTCATAATCAGGCGCCAGTCATCATGGCCTTTGACCGGACAGTATGCCGCGAACCTGCTTTTGCCGTTATACCGGTAAGTCGTCGTACCCTGCTGTGTACTCGACAGTATTTTTTTCGTTGCTTTTGCCAGCGATTTATATTTTCTGTCCGTCTCCTGTTTGGCAATCGCATTTGTCTGATCCGCGATCTGCTGTTCGTCTTTATGGAAAATAACAGTCCCTTCCTTGTTTACAATATAAGCGTAGCCTGTTTTTCCGAATGTAATTTCCCCGATCTTTTCATTGACAGAAGCTACCAGGTCTACAATATATACGGTGCCGATGATCTTTTCATGATCGTAAACAGGCGCGCCTGAGATAATAATAATATCGCCGTTTAAGCGGTTTATGATCGGCTCCCCTACAAAAACTTCCCCTTTGGATGCCGTCTGAAAATGGAGCTGGTCGTTAAAATCAAATTCCCCATAATTGGAATAACCCTGCCCGTTCAATTCCACAAATCCGACTTCGTCATAATTGTTTTGTTCACGCACACCGTCCATTGCATGAAGCTTTTCTTCCTTCGTTGCCGCCGTATCGCGAATCGTCTCCAAAGAAGCTACGTTCATAGCATTTACTTCCAGTGTATGTAACGCCTGCTCTACTGCGGATGACGTCGAGCTCAGCGCTACTTTTGCCATATCATGCAGTGTGTTCAAATTGCTGAAATACAAAAACGCCCCTGACACAACAATCAGTGCAATGACTACCATCAGAAACAGGCGCGTAACCTGGGAAACCAGATGTTTTTGCAGCGTCTGCCCCTGCTGCTTTTTCCCTGTTTCCGGCACTTTTCGATTCTGCTTTTTCTTTTTCATCTTCAGCCTCCTGTTTTAGAACTATCGCCGTTCCATTCGTCTAAAATAAGAATAGCATTTCAGGCGGCTGCTGTCAATGCCCCGTGCGCGTTTGTAAAGAGCTTTCAAGATCCAGCTTACGTCTTGCCTGTGCCACAATCTCCTCGTCGGTTCGCAATATACTGTATTCACTCATCACAGAAAACCCCATCGGTACACCCTCTTTGCGGTAGCGCATACCGCTGTCCATAAGCTTTTTGGCTGACAAATGATATGCCGTAATGTCCGTCTCGCGGCAAAATACGGTGATCCGCTCCGGCGTCATGCCAGCCCCCGCCATAATCTGCGGACCGCCTGTCTGCCGCTGCAAGGCGCTAAGCTCCTTTAGCAGCTCCAAACCCTCCATACAGCTACTCTTTTGGCCAGATGTCAGGATCGTATCGATCCCAAGCGCTTTTGCCTGTTTATATGCCTGCATCGGATCTTTGCACACATCAAATGCACGGTGCAGCGTCACCTTCATACTGCCTGCAAGCTCCATCAGCCTTTCCATCTGTGCCAGGTCGATACCGCCGTCTCGATCCAGGCAGCCGATCACAATCCCCTCTGCACCTGCCGACCGAAACTGCTCCACCTCCCTTTGCAAAATCAAAAACTCATAATCCGAATATAAAAAATCCCCAAACCGCGGCCGCAAAAGCACACGCACCGGCAGGCTGCAATGTGCTCTGACCTGTTCAAACATCGCAAGCCCCGGCGACGTGCCGCCCAGTATCAGCGAAGCGCAAAGCTCCAGCCGGTCAGCACCTCCCCTAGCCGCAGCCAGCGCGGATTCCACGCTGTCCACACAGCATTCCAGCAAATACTGCTGCATCACCACCCGCTCCTTTCCTTTTTAAGGGACTGCCGCGTCTTACACCGCAATTTCCGGCGGCAGCCCTTTCGTTTCTTACAGTATATCTGCTTTTATGCAAAGAAACAAGTGGAATTCGCCATTAATCATTCCCGGTTTCATCCTGAAATTTCACTTTTGTCTGATAGAGCGCTTTTTTTGGCTGCAAATAGGTATTTTCCCCCTTGCTGTCAAAAAAGTCCTCCCACCATAAGACATAGACGGTGATTTCGGAAACATCCCTGCCATAAATGTTCTTTCCGCCGGAATGCCCATGATCGTCCAGCGGCTTTCCGTCCGCATCCCACATCGTAATAAAGTAATCATATTCGTTCGCTCCTTCTGGCAGGATCGGGACAGCATAGATCTCATACTTTGTCTTAACTACTTTTTCTATGCCGACGCCCTGGTCATTGGCTTCTCGTATTATCACTTCCTGTGCGGTGTCTTTGGTAAGGTTCACATCTAGCTGAAAGCTCCAGTTTCCTTTAAAATGTACGATATCATGATCGACGATCGTAACCTCTTCCCCCGTAACCGGGATATTCGCCTTTTTTTCCTTGCCTGTCGCCAGCCTCTGCCAAAAATCCGTAAACGTAATCTCGCACGACGTATATTTGGACAGATCCAGCTTTGTATTTGTAAACTGTGCCAGTCCCCGGAACGTATGTGCATCCAGATATTCCCCCTGTGCGTGATACGCAAGGTAAGTCCCGTCCACATCGTTAAACTCTTCTTTGCTTCCGTCCTTTTTGTACATCGTTACCCAGCACTCAAATCCCAGCTCCAGCTCGTCAAACAGATTTTGCGCAAACCCTTTTTCATTCTGCACCAGCAGGGCAAGGTACATCGCTTTATTGTCAAACGATACTTCCGAAAGCGTAACGGTAACGCCGTCAGACGTAATCCGGTTTGTGCCATTTGCCGTATCCGATGGATCTGCCGTGTCTGCACGTTTTGCGGTATTGTTTTGTTCTGATGCATCTGCATGATTCGTTATGCCGCCCGGATCTGTCGCATCTGCACGTTTTGCGCTACTGCTTCGATCTGTCTCATCTGCACGTTTTGCACTACCGTTTTGATCTGCTGCATCTGTCTGCGCAGGACTGCCGTCTTTTTGTTCTTTTTTTACGTCTGGAAGCGTAATTGCACTGCTACTGTAGTCTCCTGGATAAGGCACCTGTTCCTGCAACTGGTTGAAAATATCTCCGATAAACGGCAGCTTTGCCGCCCATGCTGGATTTTTTACACAATAGACCATAGCAAGCAGCAGGACTGCCGCAGCCGTGCTGCATTTCACTGCCAGCGGCAGCCTTGGCTTCTTTTTGCGTTTTGCGTTTTGAATCTGCTCGTATGCCTCCTGCAATTTTTTGTCCAGAACCTCAGTTTCTGGTATCGTTGTCTGAAAAGCCTCCTGAATCTTCCTCTCCAGATTTTTGTCTGTCTGTTTTTGTTCCATTATATCCACTCCTCTCCCTGCATATGACTGCGTAGCTGCTCTTTTCCGCGGTGTATACGGCTGCGGACAGTGCTTTCCTTCATCGCAAGCATCTTTGCGATCTCCTTAGTCGTATACCCTTCTCCATAATAGAGCATAAAAATTACCCTGTCCTCCTTGTGCAGCATCGACAGCAGCGAAAAAAAAGCATTTTCCCAGGGATACTCGTCAACATATGTTTTCTCGGCGGTTTCCACCCCTGTAAGCATCCGCTTTTTGCTGTTGTATAACTGGTTGCAGTTATTTATCAGTATGCGGATCAGCCACGTCTTAAAATGCGCCGCCTTTTTTAATTTCCCCACATGCTCATAAGCATCCAACACCGTCTGCTGCATTACATCCGCTACGTCCTCTTCGTTCTGGAAAAAGCCATAGGCAACCTTTTTCATCGGCTGTCTGTACTCCTCCATCAGCTTGATAAAACTCTCCGCATCCTTTTTCATCGCGCGCTGAACCAGTGTTTCCATCATTATGTATCCCTTCTTACTCTCCGGCAGGAAGCACCACCGGTATTGTTGTGTTTTGTAATTACATATATTAGATCAAAAAAAGTGCGCGTTTGTTGCATCTTCAGTAAAAAATTGTGCATGTTTTGTAAAAATCTGGTGTCTGCCCACATCGCAGGGAGTATGCTATGATACATCTATGAAATATTTGACCAAAGTAAGAGGAGGTAACTGTTATGAGGAAAAAAGTAATCAGCGTACTGCTTGCGGGGCTTCTTGCCATAGGACTGACAGGCTGTCAGGGCAGTGGCGAGCCAAAAAAAGAAGGGCCAGCGCAGCAAAGTGACAGCAGCGGGGATAAAGTACCGGTAAAGCTGGTTGTATGGTCATCCGGCGCCGCGGAAAATTTTCAAAAAGGCGCAGATGTGTTTAACAGCCGCCAGGATGAGATCGATTTTCAGGTCGAAATGCAGACCGGGGACTATAACCAGTACCTGGGCGCGAAAGTGGCGTCTGACGACCTGCTTGACCTGTTCTTTTTAAATCCTTACTCACAGGTGCAGCAGTTTGCGGAAAATGACCGCATCCTGGACTTAAGTGACCAGGCATTTTCTTCGAAAATCTACGATTCCGTCAAAGATGCCTATAGCTACGACGGAAAAAGCTATGCTTATCCGATGTGCTTAGAAATGCTTGGCATCTACTACAATGTAGACCTGTTTGAAGAGGCAGGGATTACACAGATTCCAAAGACGTTCGCACAGATGGAAGAAGTATGCGCAAAGCTTAAGGAAAAAAATATTACACCGTTTGCCGCTACTTATAAAGACGGCTGGACACTCAACCACCTGTTTAGCTGCCTGATCGGAAATACGGCAGACGATACGTGGGTACAGGATATGAACGCCGGCACCGGCTCTTTTAAAAATGAGCGCTCCAATGAAGTGTTCCGTTTCCTTGACCTTATGAAAGACAATTCCGGCGCCAACTATATGGACGCAGATTCTACTGCCGGATTTAACGCGTTTGCTTCCGGGGAAGCTGCCATGATCGCCAGCGGAGAATTTTCATTATTAAACGCAGAAAGCGTAAACCCGGACTTAAATGTCGGACTGTTCGCGATCCCGAACACCGACGACGAGGCAGACGCCAAGCTGGACGTGGATGTCGGCATCTGTATTGCGGTCAATAAAAAATCCAGCCATTTGCAAGAAACGCTTAAGGTGCTTGACTATATTTCCGACAATACCGACAAGGAAGGCTGGATGCACTGTACGGCAGATACAATGGGCGCAGCGCCTGCGGCTATGGAATTTGAGACTCAGGTAGCGGCACAATATTACAAAGACTATACTGCCTATATGGAATCCGGCAATTCCAAGCCGTGGATCTATTTGCAGCTTCCTTCTGGGATCGCCGACGTCGTAGGGCCGGCAGTCCAGGGATACTTTGCCGGAAGCTCTGATATGGAACAGACACTGCAATCCATGGATACCGGATGTAAGGAGCTGTTAGAATAGCCGCTGCGGGGAGGGAAGTCCATATCCCTCCCCTCTTTACACCATTGGTTTTTTACCATATTTTGACGAAAGAGAGGTGTCTTATGTCCGATTTTTTATACCGGAAAAACAAAAAATTTTATCTCGCGCTGCTACTTCCTGCCCTGGTGCTCTATGGCGGCGCGCTTGTCTGCCCGCTGCTGTTTGGCACGCTTCCTTATTCCTTTTTAAACTGGAATCTTATGAAAGGCAAACGGTCGTTTACCGGGCTTACGAATTATATCCGGCTGTTTTCGGATGAAAAGTTTATCCATGCGGTATGCTTTACGATACTGCTTGCCGTGATCTCGATTCTTTTCTCTAATCTGCTTGCTTTTGCCGTCGCATTTATGCTCGATCAAAATGTGCGCGCAAAAGGCGTGATCCGGTCTTTCTTTTTTATTCCGAATATTATCAGCGGCGTGATGGTGGCGTTTGTCTGGAGTTTTATTTTTACGAACGCGATTCCAAATATCGGGCAGTTGCTTCACATCGACGCGCTTAGCAATATCAGTTGGTTTGGAAACCCGCGGATGTCGATGACAGCGGTTGTGATTGTAACGGCATGGCAGTCGACTGGATTTTTAATGATGCTGTATGTGGCAGGGCTTCAGACGATCCCAAAAGACGTAATCGAAGCTGCAATGTTAGACGGATGCGTCGGGCTTTCCAAAATACTGAAAATACAGCTTCCGCTTTTAATGCCTACGGTAACGATCAACCTGTTTGTCTCGATCGCAGGCGCATTTAAGTCGTTTGATATCCCGCTGTCGCTAACGGGCGGCGGCCCTGCAAACAGTACGCAGACTATCGCGCTCAATATTTACACAGACGCGTTTGGCGCCTACAAGACCGGCTATGCTTCGGCAAAATCCATGCTGTTGTTTTTGATCGTTGCAGCCATTGCCTTTTTCCAGCTACGGATCACACGCAAAAGGGAGGTACAGATGTAATGATCAAGAATCAAAAAACGTTTACATTTATCAAAACAGCTCTTTGCTTTTTGTTCGGGCTGCTGTTTATCCTTCCGGTGCTGCTTATCGTTATGAACGCCCTAAAGCCAAACGGGGAAATCCTGACTTCCTTTATCTCGTTTCCGTCCAGCTTGTATCTGGACAATTTTGCCCAGGCAATGGAGACGATGAACTTTGGCGTCGTATTTAAAAATACTGTTTTTGTCACTGTCTGTACGGTGTTTCTTTCAGGAACCGTTTCTTTTTTCGGGGCATACGGCATCTCCCATTTAAAAGGAAAAGCATCCGACCGCTTCTATATCCTGTTTGTACTTGGGCAGATTATCCCGTTTCATACGGTTATGATCCCGATTTCGATTATGGCGACAAAGCTGAACCTGAACAATACGCATTTGGGGCTGATTTTATTTAACAGCGGATTTTTCACCGCGTTTGGCATTATGACCTATGTAGGATTTTTAAAAACCGTACCAAGAGAACTAGAAGAAGCAGCGGCAATCGACGGCGCGGCGCCGTTTCGCATTATGATGCAGATCGTATTCCCGCTTGTTAAGTCCACATCGGTGACACTTGGCATTTTATTTTTCCTCTGGACATGGAACGACCTTCTGCTGCCGAATATTTTAATCAGCGACGGCAGCCTGCGCACGATTACCGTCAACCTGTATATGTTCAAATCCGCGACGAACGCACAGTGGAACCTGCTGATCGCGGGGCTTGTCGTTTCTATGGTGCCGATTATCGTCATCTATATCGCAGGACAGAAATACATTACAAGCGGGCTGACCGCAGGCGCGATCAAGTAGCGCCCACACAGAAAGGAGCAGACCAATATGGCACCTGTTTTTTACAAAGACAACATGAACCTGAAAGAAATCAACGGCTTTACCTTACAGCAGACGGCAAAAGACGTCTGGGCAATCGATGAGTTCGGCATCGATATCATGTACCTGGTGATCGGAAGCAAAAAGGCGCTGCTGTTTGATACCGGCATCGGGATCGGCAATATCCACGCCGTCGTCCGTGAGCTGACTGACAAGCCTCTGTTTGTCGTAAACTCGCACCACCACTACGACCATGCAGGCGGAAACGGGCATTTTGAAACGGTATACGCCCATAAAAATGCCATCCCTGTTCTCCAAAAGCAGGACAATGCCGCCTACCGGAAAGCATTCTTTTTGCAGCAGGAGGCAAGAGCGGAATATAACCACAAGGCAAGCCTGCGGGCGTATATGGAGCAGATTTTACCATACAGCCTAAAAGGGCTGGAAGAAGGATATACGTTTGACCTTGGCGACAGAAAGCTGGAAGTCGTGTTTACCCCTGGCCATACAAAGGACTGCATCTGCCTGCTTGACCGTGACAACCGGCTTTTATTTTCCGCCGATACGATCGTAAGCACGCCGACACTCATGCTTGCCGAATACTCGGATACGATGGACACTTACCTGCAATCGCTGTTAAAGCTGCAATCGTTAAAGCAGCACTATGAGCTGATCTTTCCGGGACACTACTTAAGGCCCATCGGCGCACGCTGTCTTGAAGATATGATCCAATGCGTGCAGCATATCCAAAACAATCCGCTGGCAGGGCAAAAAGACGCCTGTGCCCTGTCAAAAAGCCAGGTGTACTTTTACCAGTACGGGCTTGCCAGCGTATTGTATACACTAGAGCGTGTTTGAAAAATCATTCCCGTGATCTGCACTCCCCACTTTGCGGAGAATTTATCCCAAATTTAGTCAACATAGCCCGCTATGACTCCTAAATTTGGGATAAATTCACCACAAACTGTGAAGCACATCTCACAGAAAGCATTTTTCAAACACGCTCTAGAGTGTACAAAAGGCGCAGAAATCATCAGTTAAAAAACGCAGCCGTTACTTTGCGGTAATCCGTCGGCGACATTGAAAAATGGCTGTGAAATACCCTGTTAAAATACCGCACGTTCGGATACCCGGTCTTTTGTGCAATCTGAGGCACCTTAAGGCTTGTAGTGCGCAAAAGGCTTTTTGCTTCCTCCATCCTGCGCCCGGTCAGTATCTGGGAAAAATTTTTATTTGTCTGCTGCTTGATAAAGCGGCTTAAGTAAGAAGGATTCCGGTTTACATGCTCGGATAAAGACGCAAGCCCGATACTGTCGCCGAAATTTGTATCAATATAATCATAAATACTTTGCATCAGGCGGTTTTGTTCTGCCGCCTGTGCGTCAAAAATCCAGTCCACAAGATAATCCAGCCAGTACTGGACATATTGCAGCTTAAGCTGTACATCCGTCTGCTGGCGCAGCGGGACTAAGATCTGGCGCTCCATCTTTGCAAGCTCTGTGGAAGGAATGGACAGCCCCTGGATAAACAGCAGGATATTCGATGTAATCAGGTCTATCATTTCCGAAATATAGCTGTCTGTGCGTCCTTGAAACTGTCTTGTAATTTTCTCATATTCCTGCTGCACGGGTACTTTTTCTCCCATCCGCAGCAGCCGGATCAGCTTTGTTATCGTGTGAACCATATCAAAATATTCCTCATGCACAAACGCATCCGGCAAGTCGCTGAAAAACGCAATCGGGGCAGCGCCTTTTTGCGCCGTATGCTCTAGGCAGCGTGCCACCTGCTTGCGCAGAAGCTGCACCTTTGACAGATCATCCGTAAAATCGCTGATCCCTGCAAAGACCCTGACCGGATAGTTCATCTCCAGCTTTTCCCTAATTTCCTGAAAACGCCCGTACATGGCAGATACCGCAGGCTGCCCGTTTTGCGGCAGCCACAGCATATAAATCATATCTCCAAACGGATACGTCAAAAAGTCAGAGAAGCTGCGGTTTAAATACTGCTCGGTCATATAAGAATAATAAAAATCTTCCCCAAAGCCGCTGCTGCACGTAAAGCGCACGGCACAAAGGCACAGGGCATCCGTATCCATCTGAAACTGCTTTTGGATGGACACAAGCTGTTCCTTTGTATGCGTCAGCGGATGAAACAGCAGCTTTTCCAAAAACTGCCGCCTTGCCGCGACAAAGTGCGTGGAAAAATAGTTTTGGAACATGCTGTGAATCTCGTCATGCTTTTGCTTTTCTTGTATCGTACTGACTGCCTTTTTCACTGTGCGCAGCGACTCTTCTTCATCGATCGGCTTTAGCAGGTAATCAAACACCTGATAGGCAATGCCGGATTTGGCATATTCAAAATCCGAATATCCGGTTACAAAAATAACAAGCGTCTGCATCTGGTTTTCATATGCATAGCGCGCCAGATCCACACCGCTTACTTTCGGCATTCGAATGTCCGTAATCAAAATCTGCGGCGCACACTCCTTTAACATCTCCAACGCCTCGGCAGGATTGGACGTGGCATACACCTCGTGTATCCCCACAGCCGAAGAGACAATCAGTTGTTCTAGCCTTTTTAAAATCAGCGGCTCGTCATCTACAATCAACAGCTTCATAATCCGTATCCTTTCTGTATGGCATGGTTGACTTTGGAATGCAGATCGTCACACTTGTCCCATGTGAAGATACGCCCGTTACCGTCAGCCCGTAGTCTGTCCCGTATAAAATCTGCAACTTTCTTTGTATGTTAAAAATACCGATATGCTTGCTGGATATCGTCATCGTATCGTCCATCTGTCTGAGCTGTTCGATAATCTCAGGCGGCATCCCGTTTCCATTATCCTTGATATCGATATACAGCCGGTGCTCGTCCTCCCTGCCAAAGATCCCAATCATCCCCGTCTCCGTCAGGTCAGATACGCCGTGTATAATCGCGTTTTCCACCAGCGGCTGGAGCGTAAGCTTTGGAATATAATACTGATAAAGCGATTCGGGCACCTCTGTCAAAAACAGAATTTTATCCTGAAAGCGCATTTTCTGTATAAAAATATACTGCCTGATATAAGAAAGGTCTTCTTGCAGCGTAATAAACGTATCTCCTTTAATCGACATGCGCATAATATTTGCCAGAGACGTGACTACTTTTTTCACGCTCTCTTTTTCTCCCATATCGACCAGGCTGTTGACACAGTCAAGCGTATTATACAAAAAATGCGGGTTGATCTGTGCCTGCAACGATTCCAACTGGGCATTCTGCGTCAGTATTTCCTTAAGGTAGACCGTGTGGATCAGATGGTCGATCCTGGAAAGCATATTATTATACACGACGCCAAGCTGCTGAAATTCGTCCTTGGACTCCACGCTGATATAGGCGTTTTCATCGATCTGGCGCGTCTCGTTCAGCTTTCTTATAAACCGGGACACCTGGGCGGAAATCATATTTCCAGCAAATATGATCGCAAACAAAAGAATGCTGACGGACACCAGGATCGCAAAAATCTCAATGCGAAACAGCCTGTACGTATCCGCAAACAGTACCGATTCATCGATCATCGTCGTCACAAAGCACCCGCTGTACGACAGTGCGCGCCTGTCCACCGTATAACGCCCCTTTTGCGCGTCGTCCCCGCGCAGGATCGCCTCGCACTGCGCATTGTCAAGCCCCGATGTATTGATCAGGATCTTCCCCCTGGCATCGGTAAGCAGCGTAAAAATCGCATCTGAATTTTGCTGCATCCGAAGCTGGCTTTCGAGTGCCGACCGGGATATATGCAGCAGCAAAAACCCGATTTCCTGATTGCTTTGCTGCAACGTCGGAATATACACCGTACGCGCCACCGTAAGCATATGCGGCTTTCCCGGCACTGTCTCCAAAATCAGCTTGCCGTGGTACGCGCTGGCAAGCGCATGAATCGAGTCCGCATACGCCTTTGCCGTCTCTAGGGTATTAGAATAAATCGCATTGTTCGTATACAAATCCCCTGCCTGGTTAAACAGGCTGACCTGCATAATCTCAGCATTTTGATCCGTAAGCAGAAGCGCCGTATGCGAAGCAACTCTGCGGTGCAGCTTCTCGACCTCCTCCTGTGACAGCGGCGCCTGGTCTGTCACCAGATAATCCTGAATATCCTTTGTATAGTACAGATAGTTCGTCGTCATCTGGTCATAATTACGCAGCAGCGTATCCAAAAGCTTTGTCTTTTCAATAATGTTCTGGCGCGTCTGCTCATAGACCATCGTGCGCATCTGCTCGTACAAAATAAGCGTAACGCTTACAAAAACAATGACATAGCTCAAAATAATAAATGGAAGACATGCTACGATAATTTTATTTTTAATACAGAACTGGTCGAAAAAATTTTGCAGCTTTCGTTTCATGCGGCTCCTTGCTATAGCTCTTAGATATTAGATATATGTGACTTCTTTGTTAAAACCAATATAGCATATGAAGACTGCGGATGCAAGAACCGCGCGTATCTTAAACACGCCTTTCACCTATATACCCGGTTTCCTCTTCCCCCACCTTTTCCCCAAAATAGTATAAAAAAACATCCTCCAGCGCAGCGGCTTCCAGATTTGCATGTTCCGCAGGCTTCTCCCGCGCCAAAACGCGGATCTGCGCACCGCCATGCACTGCCTTTATATTGGAAACCTTATAGTTTTTTAGATAAACGTCCACCATTTCTCTGGGCGCTTCCAGGCTCCAGACCCTTTCCGGCATAGAATGAACCAGTTCTTCGGCAGTGCCAGACAGCGCGATCTGCCCGGTTTTCATTAAAAGGATTTCATTTGCGATATATTCAATATCCGAAACAATATGCGTAGACAGCACCACAATCCGCTCCTGCGCCAGTTCACTGATTAAGTTGCGAAAGCGGATTCTCTCATTTGGATCTAACCCTGCCGTCGGTTCATCCAAAATCAGGATTTTGGGATTGTTTAACATCGCCTGTGCAATCCCCGCCCTTCTTTTCATGCCGCCGGACAGCTTCTTCATTTTCTTGTTTTTCACTTCTTGTAGTCCTACCTGCCCTAACAGCAGCTCCGCTTTGCTCTTAGCAGCGGCAGGCCTTAACCCCTTAATCGAAGCAATGTACTTAAGATAATCAGAAACCGTAAACTCAGGATAAAATCCAAAATCCTGCGGCAAATATCCTAAGAGCCTGCGATACTCGCCATCCATTGCAAAGATCTCTTTCCCATCCCACAGTACCGAACCGGAAGTTGGCTTTAGCAGCGTACACAAAATCCTCATCAGCGTCGTTTTCCCTGCCCCGTTCACGCCTAAGAGCCCATATACGCCGTTTGTAAACGTATACGATATATTGTTTACTGCCCTGACCTCTTTATAATCTTTCGTTATCTGCAACATTTTTAATTCCATAAAGCTTGAACCTCCCAGTGTCTTCGAAACTTTTTCTGCCCTTTATACTGTATAATCACCCAGCGTTCCAAAAAGATAGGCAAAATTTAAAAATTTTATGCGGCTTGACATCTGGCTTAGCGGTTACTCTGTATAAAAACCAAATTTCATCTTGTATTACCCGTAAAATAGCGTTACAATAGTACTGGACGTATTGTATCCTGCTCCAAATACGCTCCAAGCTTTACAGGGAGGTTTTACAATGACAAAAAAGCAAACAAAACGTACAAATGCAAAAAAGAAAATAGCAGATGAAATTCTAACACAAATTGGAGGAAGCGTTATTTTTGTGCTTCTGCTTATAGCGGCGGCGGCTTTCTGCATGGTTGGATGGCTGAGCATTACATCCAGAAAAACAGAGCTGCACCAGGAATCCCAGGCTGCCGCAAACCAGATTACCGGATTTTTGGAGCAGTATACAAAATGCATGGAGCAGCTTGCCGTCAATCCGCAGATCCAGGACGCAATGCGGGAAACGACAGCCGGAAAAAAATTTTATCAGGCGGCAAATATGGATACTATCCTTGACAACCTGGTGAAAATCGCAAATACAGACACCGAAAACGTAATGGCTGTATGGGCTTCTGATCTGGATACGAGCGCCCTCGTCCAGTCCGACGGATTTGTCAGCGAAGAAGGCTGGGACATTACCGGCCGCGGCTGGTATGGCTGCATCGAAACAAAGCAGCCGATCCTGACAGAACCATACGTCGATTCCTCCACCGGAAAAATGATATTAAGCGCCGCTGCACCGGTTATTGACGATGCTTCTGGAGCTGTGCTTGGCGCAGTCGGCATGGACATCGCCTTAGATCATATGACAAGCATTATGAGCGAGTACAAAATCGGCAGCAACGGATATGTCCTGCTGTTGTCGGAAAACGGCATTTTCCTTTACCATCCGCAAAGTGAACTGACTCAGAAAAATATCAAGGATACCGACACGTCCCAGAACGTGACAGACGCCGTAACGGCAAAAAGCAGCACGTTTTTAAAGTTTAAGACAAACGGCGTTACAAAATACGGTTTCCTCCAGGCTGCCGGTGATACCGGATATTTTGTATTAAGCAGCCTGCCTTGGTCAGAATATTATGCAATCTTTCTGGAAATGACAGCCGCTCTGGTGGTTCTGTTCGCAGTCGGCATCCTGCTGATCGCGGTCCGAATCCGCAAAAGCGCGGCAAACCTGACAAAACCGATTTTAGAGCTGAACGAGACGGCGCAGCAGCTTGCTGCCGGAAATCTGGATGTCACGCTTGCGATTACGAGCCAAAACGAAATCGGCGAATTAGGCGCATCGATCCAAAAGACCGTAAGCCGCCTAAAAGAATATATTGTATACATAGATGAAACCGCCCAGGTACTGGCACAGATTGCCGACGGGCAGCTAAGCATTGACTTAAAGCACGATTATGCCGGCGAATTTCAGAAAATAAAGACAGCGCTGCTCAACATTTCCGACTCTATGAATCAGGTAATGGCAAGCATTAACGAAAGCTCCGAGCATGTATCGGTCGGTGCCTCCGAGCTTGCAACTGCTTCCCAGATGCTTGCTGAAGGCGCGGAACAGCAGGCTTCTTCCATCGAGCAGCTAACGGAAACGACTAATGCGGTTGCCGACCAGGTAGAAAGCAGCCGAAGCAAAGCCGAAGCCTCCGCCAAAGCTACCTCACAGGCAGTTTCTATGATCGCGCAGAACCAGGAGAAAATGAAGCTGATGATGGATGCCATGAACAAGATCCATGAAACATCCCAGCAGGTCGTCGGCATTATCCAGACGATCGAAGACATCGCGTCGCAGACAAACCTGCTGTCGCTTAACGCCTCGATTGAAGCCGCGCGCGCAGGCGAAGCAGGAAAAGGCTTTGCCGTTGTCGCAGATGAAATCGGAAAGCTGGCGCTGGAAAGCTCCAAAGCTGCCAATACAACAAAAGAACTGATCGAAATTTCAATGGAAGAGATTAACAAAGGAAACGGCATTGCTGTCGGCGCTATGAACTCTTTAAAAGAATCCGTAGACGCCGTCAGCCATGTCAACGAAATGATCCAGGAAACCGCGGAAACCGCAGCCGTCCAGGCAGAAAACATGCAGCAGCTACGCACCGGGATCAAAGAAATCTCCCACAGCATCCAGGACAATTCCGCCGCCTCAGAGGAAACCTCTGCAACCTCAGAAGAGCTTGCTTTGCAGGCAGTACGTCTGAATCAAATGGTGCAGAAATTTGAATTGAGCGAGTAAAAAATCTGCCGCATTAAGCCATCCTTAATGCGGCAGTTCTTTTTTTGCCATCAAAACAATCCCAAAAAGCAGCAGTACCGGAAAGACAAGCGCCACAAGCATCCCCCTCTTTAAGTCATCTCCCAAAGCATGGGATACCATTCCAACCAGCGTAGGGCCGCCCGAACAGCCGACATCTCCGCCCAGAGCCAGCAGTGCAAACATCGCAGTACCGCCTTTTGGCACAGCAGCAGACGCCTTACTGAACGTCCCCGGCCACATGATGCCGACCGACAGCCCGCACACCGCGCACGCCGTCAAGCTAAACTGCGGGGATGGAATCATTGAGATCCCGACATAAGAAAGAATACACAGCACGCTGCTGCAAATCATAAAACGATCCAGGTTGATCCGGTCTCCGTATTTTCCATAAAATGCCCTGGACATTCCCATCAGGACTGCAAACGCCATAGGCCCCGCCAAATCGCCTGCCGTCTTAGAAATACCAAGCCCCTGTTCCGCAAATGTCGAAGCCCATTGGCTCACTGCCTGCTCACTCGCCCCCGCACAGACCATCATCACAAGCAAAATCCAAAAAATCCGAAGGCATAGCAATTCCCCTAACCGCAGCCCCGGTTCCCCATCCTCGATCAGCGGCGCAATCGGCACTTTCGCAAACGCAACCGCATTACATACAGGAATCACTGCCCACACCACTGCCAAAATCTTCCAGTTCTCAATACCGACGGCTCCAAAAAACAGCGTAGAAAGCAGCACAACACCTACATGCCCCCAGCAATAAAAGGAATGCAGCATACTCATCGTCTTTTCCTTATGATCCGAAGGACATGCTTCCACAACCGGGCTGACAAGCACTTCCAAAAGCCCTCCTCCGACCGCATATACCATCACGGCAAATAATATCCCTAAAAAAGGCTGCTCCATCCACTCAGGAAGCACGGTAAGCAAAACAAGCCCCGCCGCTGACAGCAAATGCGCCGCAACCATAGATACCCGGTAACCAATCTTATCCACAAAGCCAACCGAAACCAGGTCTACCAAAAGCTGCACTCCAAAATTAAACGTAACGAGCAGCGTAATTTGCGACAGCGGGATATGATAGCTCCTCTGAAACGTCAAAAACAACAGCGGCACAAAATTATTTACAATCGCCTGCACAATATAGCCGACAAAACAGGCAGCAATCGTACTTTGATATCGCTCCTTCATTTTAATCCTCCTCATTCGTAATTTTTCAAACACGCTCTAGTACTACAGCGAACAAGTTTAAATGGCTTTGGTAAGTTTTTACAGGGAGGGACGCCGGGAGAGAGGATGTGCCTCCCCTGGCGGCGTCCGTTCCAGAATGCTAAGAATCCCTAAGCATTCTGCTGATACGCTGTGGCTGTGGACGGTCGCGGCACCTAGTTCGCTGCCTACCGTCAGCTAAAGGTGCCGCTTGGCTGCGCCCCTGGTTTTTTCCGCAGAATACCAAGGGATTCTAACCATTCTTCCAAAGCCGCCGCCAGGGGAGGCACATCCTCTCTCCCGGCTGCTCTTTGTAAGTGCTACGAAATAAGCTGCTCAATATGGTTTGGTTTGTTCGCTGTAGCACTCGATCCAGCCATAGCTATAAAAGAAAACACTGTTTTTAAAAACACTACGATTATACCGCATTGCATCCGTTTTTACAAATCAATTTTTTGGGCTTTTCAGCTCTTTCTTGCGAAATCCCCATGCTTCTGCTATACTATCACATATACTGCGCCATTTTATAAGATCCCGCGTAGTAAAATAGAACAATCGAACACATAGAGCAATCGGAGGCAAGACATGCAGATTTCAAGTAGATTTACAATCGCCGTGCATATCCTTATATGTATCGAAACATTTAAAAATGACTATAAAGTAACGAGTGACTTCCTTGCATCCAGCGTCAATGCAAATCCTGTCGTTATACGCAGGCTGCTCCAGCAGCTTAAAAAAGCCGATATTGTAAACGTAATACGGGGCAGCGGCGGAACTGAGATTACAAAGCCTTTGAATACAATTACCCTGTTAGACATCTACCACGCAGTTGAATGCATCGAAAAAGGCGAGCTGTTTCATTTTCACGAAAATCCAAACCCGCTCTGCCCTGTCGGAAAAAATATTCATTCTGTTTTGGACAGCAGACTGCAAAAAATTCAGGAAGCAATGGAACTGGAGCTAAAGTCTGTCACTGTGCAGGATCTGCTAAACGATTCCCAAAAACAAATTTTACAAAATCCATAATGCAGCAGCTCCGAGGATTTGTTTTAGAGCGAACAAACTAAACCATATTGAGATTTGTTTAGTAACACTTGCGAAGAGCAGCCGGTAGAGAGGATGGGTACACTCTCCTGGCGTCCCTTCTTGTAAAAATTTACCAAAGTAACGCAAACTTGTTCGCTCTAGCAAGGTAAGGAATTTTTTACAAAACGCGATGTAACTATTGACATTACAACAAATATATGCTATAACTATAGATGTATCAATCATTGTTACAACAAATATAAATGGAGGTTTTATTATGGCAAATTTTAACAAAGTAAACGTACCAGCAGACGCAAGAACTGAACTGCATGACAAGCTTTCTTTAACCGGAGCTGAAATCAGCATCAACAACCTTCCAGCAGGCGCATGTGTACCTTTTGTCCACGCACATAAGCAGAATGAAGAGATCTATGCCATCCTTTCTGGAAAGGGCAAAGCTGTGATTGACACGGAAACCGTAGCACTCACAGCAGGCGACTGGCTGCGCATTTCTCCTGCTGCAAAGCGCCAGTTCTTTGCAGCAGAGGATACCGGAATCAGCTTTGTGTGTATTCAGGTAAAGGAACATTCTTTGGAAAGCTATACAAAAGAAGATGCGGTTGTGTAAAAGCCGGAACATCAGCCTGCTATCCACGCCCTCATCATCTCCGCTTCCCGCCTATAAATCCGGTTATGATGAAAAATATCCTGATAGATCAAATCACCCTGGGCATTCATCTCAATAATTTTTGGATGCAGGCTGTTTTTTTCCAGCAAAAGATCAATCCCGGCATACCGAAGCCCCGAAAAACAGCCCATTGCCTTCTCGCACAGACAGGCAGTCTCTTTAAGCACTGCTTCTGGTATCCCAAGCTCCGATGCTTCCAGCGGATGATTGTTCAGATGCAGGTTTGTGATCGGGCCTTTGGAAAGCCTGCCCAGCAGGAATTCTACACTGCCGTCCTGCACAACTGCCCGCAGGTCATACGTATATTCTCCATATTGTGCTTTTGCATACCAGCGTTCCACAATACAATCCAGATTTAAAATCCGGTTTAATAAGGCAAATACTTCCTTTTGTTCACGAAAGCAACGCAGGCGCTTTGTGTTGATAAGCCCATGCGCCGGATGTTGTGCCGCACATGTATACAATGCCATGCGCCCGGTTTTGGGCTGTATGCGAAACGCCGATATGCCCGCTGCCCCAGAACCGTTCACTGGCTTGATAAAGACTTGGCTCATTCCCGTGCGCCGCATCACCTCTACAAGCTGCGTTGCAGGAGCATCCCCGGATGAAAAATCGGTAGAATACGCAAGCATCTTTGTCACCGCAAGCCCCGCCTCTTCCAGCTTCCTTTTGCAGTCACGCTTGTTAAGAAGGTCTTTGATCGCCTGCGGATGATTCAAAAAATGCAACGTACCTCCTGCGGCAATTTCTGACAGTTCATCCAGTTTTCGTATATAATCGCAAACCAGGCTGTCCAGCTCTTCCAGTGAACAGCTTTTCCAAAGCGGAGGGTCAATTTTCACAAGCCGCTTTTGTCCGTCCAAAAGCTGCGCTTTCCACACTTCAAAATCGTTCCAGTCTGCAAAAAAGAAAGACAGCTTTACCTGCTGTGCTGCCTTCCTAAAATATTCTGTCCTTTTTGTATCTGCATTTCCTAATAATACTGCTTGTATCATAAGAAACCCTATTCTGTCAGCATCGCATTCATATAAATCGTACCATGATATTCATCTGGTTCATTTTGTTCCGATACATCCACGCAAATCGGCAGATTTTTCAACTTTTCTTCCATCTCATCGGACATATAGTGATAATGCACATCCAGTGTTTTAATATTTGGGAATTTTGGAACCGCTTCCAGCAAAAGCGCCCCGCCTATATCTGTCAGCGTCCCCATTGAAAGATCCAGTGTTTCGATCTGAGACATAAACTTGCTCTCTAACACAACCTTTGTTAATTCGTCCTGTATTTCGCTGTCTGTAATGCCCAGATATTGCAGCTTCGGAAAATCTGCTTTTGCCAAAAGCTCCTTGATGGTATCTGCATTGCCGTCAAATCCATAATCTTCCACACCGACATAAAGCAGCAGCTTTTTCAAATTTGGCAGTTTCGCATTTTGAATAGAAGCAATTACATCCGAACCAATGCCGCCGCAGATAATCGTAAGCTCCTCCAGCCCTTCATGGCAGATTTCGCCAAGCTCCAGCTCCGTGCTCCCCTTAATGGCGAGCCTTTTCAGATTCGGCAGTGCTGCCCACAGCTTGCTGTAATTGCCCTGCATAATCCAGGATACTTCACATTCCTCATAACCCATAAGCCCGATAAACAGCTTTTCAATATGAGAAAACTGCTCTGCATGTTCCACAATCCCATCTAAAATCGGCTGGCAGCTCTCATCCCACGTATCGCCCCAGTCTCCGACCGCCAGATCTGTCAGCCCCGGGAAATCTGGGTCAGCCAAAATATCTTCGACCATGCTTTGCACGCCTTTATCTCCGCTTTCGTAATCTTCATACGCATAGGAATACACTTTCGCGGTTCCCTCGACATGTTCAAATACACTTTTTTGTTCCTGTTCTGCGCCCAATCTTCTGTCGTTACTGAAACCGGCAATATGCTGTTCAGTAACTTCCCCCTTTCCTTTTTCTATTTTTCATTTTTGTATACGGCTTTTCATTAATCTTTACATTGATGCAACGATTTCTGATGCTTTTATTATAGCACGAATGACAGCAGATGAAAAGTTCTAAATACTGTAGTTTCTTAGAACGAACAAAACAATCCATATCAGGATTACAGGCAGCGATACTTTTCTAAAATGTGATTGTACATCGTCCGTACCGCAGGCGCCATAAATTCAGGATGAAGCGCCGCAATTCCTATAATCCGGCAAGCCTGCGGATAGACAGGATAACAGTCCACGTCGTATGGAATATCACGCATGACCAGCTCAGGCATCAGGCAGATGCCAAACCCTTTTGCCACCAGTGCTATGGTAGATAAATCGTCCACCACATGATAATTAGACTGAATGCGCAGGGAGTTTTCTTTTAAAAAATTTTGAATATCTGCGTCGGTACATTCCCGCTGCGTAACAAACTGGTGCACGCGCATTTCTTCAATATCGATATAAGATTTTGACAAATCTTTGCGTGTCCCTTTTGGAAGCACGCATAGCAGAGGATCTTTATACAGCGGCTCGATTGGAATATCTTTTGCACTGGATACGGACAAAAATCCTAGATCTGCCACTCCGTTTTTAATCCAGTCATATACATCGTCATAAGTCCCCTGAAATACTTCGATCGTAATCCTGTCAAACTGCTTTTGAAACGAACGCAGCAGATCCGGCAGCCAGTTTGTGCATACACTGGAAAATACCGCAATCTTTACTTTTCCCTGTTTTAGCCCGTTTAGCTCCGCAATCGCCTGCTGCAAGCTTTCGTCACTGTTTAACACCGCATTCACATAAGGCAGCAAATGCTCCCCATAATTTGTCAGGGCAATCCCTGCCTTGCTGCGTGTCAATACAGTGAATCCAAGTTCATTTTCCATCGACGAGATCGTATGGCTGATTGCAGAAGGTGTCAAACCAAGAATATCGGCAGCCTTTTGAAAGCTGCCGATATTCGCTGCGGTTTGAAACACCTGATAGGTCAATAATGTCATCAAACTCTCCTAACGTGCACATTTATACTGTAATTCTTCCCAGCGGCGGTCTACTTCCGCCTGAAACTGTACAATTAAATCCTCATTTCCTTTTTTAAACAAATGTTTAAATCTGCCTTGCGGCTTTAAAAAGTCCTCGATCGGCAGTTTCTTTTTCGGCTCATACGACAAGTGCCATTTCCCATGATCTACTTCAAATAACGGCCAATAACATGTTTCTACCGCCAGCTTGCAGATTTTCATAATTTCCGGGGTCTCATAGCGCCAGCCTCTTGGGCAAGGCGTCAAAATATTTAAAAAGCTGGCACCCTTTGTATAAATTGCTTTTTCCGATTTTAAATGCAGATCTTTAAAGTCCTGTGTCAATGTCGTCTGTGCGACATACGCAACATCGTGGTCTGCAATAATCGCTGCAAGCTCCTTGCGATTCTGCATTTTTCCGTCTGACTGTGTGCCCACCGGCGTTGTCGTCGTGTCCGCATACATCGGTGTCGCTGACGAACGCTGAATACCGGTATTCATATAAGCCCCGTTGTCATAGCAGACATAGACCATGTCATGCCCGCGCTCCATCGCTCCTGACAGCGACTGGAAACCAATATCATACGTCCCGCCATCGCCGCCGAATGTAATAAACTTAAACGTCTCCTCCTCTGGCAGGCGCCCGCGTTTTTTCAATACCCGGTATGCTGTCTCCACACCGCTTAGTGTCGCGCCTGCATTCTCAAATGCATTGTGGATATAACTATCCTCCCATGCCGTATACGGATACATATAGGAAGAAACCTCCAGGCATCCGGTGGCATTGCCGATCACTGCACGGTCACCTTCATGCAGCGCGCGCAAAACCGCACGCACACCAATCGTAGCCCCGCAGCCCGCGCACATCCGGTGGCCCGGCGCCAAACGCTCCTGCCGGTTCATCCAGTCTTTCAGCCGGTAACCGCTTCCCGCTGTCTGACATGCTTTTTCTTTTAAAACTGTCTGATGATCCACTGTTTCCTCCTATTTCCGTAACCCAATGTATTGAAACTGTTCTACCTTAGTACCATTTTGGTCGGCATCTTCCAACTGAGCAAATACATCATACACATTGTCTACTGTAAAATCACGCCCGCCTAATCCATAGATATAATTTACAGTTTCAATCATAATTTTATTTCTAAACAACGCTGCGTCTACTTCACAGCCCAGCGGCCCGCCGTTTCCATTATAGCTCTCACAGCGATCCATAATCGCTGCCATTTTACAATTCCGCAATGCCTCTGCTAACTCTTTCGCTGGAAATGGCCGAAACACCCGCAGTTTCAAAATACCGACTTTTTTGCCTTTGGCGCGCAGATCGTCTGCTGCCTGCTTTGCCGTGCCTGCCGCAGAGCCAATCAGCAGCATAATATAATCCGCATCTTCTGTCCTGTATTGTTCAAACAAGCCATAACTTCTTCCCGAAAGCTTTTCAAACTGCTTTGCCACTGCAAGAATCACGTCTTTCGCATTTTCCAGTGCAGCTTCCTGGTTCTTTTTTGCCTCCATAACATAGCCAGAGGCAGAGTATGGCCCGACTGCAATCGGCTTTCCCGGATTCAGCAAATATTCCTCCGGCTGGTATTCACCAACAAACTGCTTTACCGCCTGATCCTCTAACAGCTCAATATTTTCCACCGCATGGCTTGTTATAAATCCATCCTGGCAAATCATTACCGGCAGGTGCACGCTTTCATGCTCCGCGATCGGATAAGCCTGGATAAAATTGTCATAAGCTTCCTGGTTATTTTCTGCATAAATCTGAATCCATCCCGTGTCCCTGGCGCCCATCCCATCCGAATGGTCACAGTTGATGTTAATCGGGCCGGACAGCGTACGGTTAACCAGCGCCAGCACAATCGGCATCCGGTTCGACGCCGCCAAAAGCAGCTCTTCCCACATCAGCGCAAGCCCGGCGGACGAAGTCGCCGTTAAACTCCTTGCACCTGCTGCCTCTGCGCCAATCGCAGCACTCATAGAAGAATGCTCACTCTCCACCGGAATAAATTCGGTGTCCATCTCACCATTGGCAATGTAAGAAGATACGATCTGTGGTATCTCTGTCGATGGTGTAATTGGAAATGCAGGCATGACATCTGGATTAATCTGACGGATTGCATAAGATACAGCCTCATTTCCTGACATACGGTCTTTGATCGCCATCGTTATCTCCCCTCCTTCATCGTAATTGCATGAAACGGACAGACACTGGCACAAATCCCGCAGCCTTTGCAGTGGTCAAAATCAAAATCCTCACGCATACCATCCCGCACAGGAATGCTTACATCCGGGCAAACCGGCACACACAGCATACACTGCCTGCACAAATCCGCATGGAACACTGGCGTGCTCGTCCTCCACTCACCCGTATGAAAATATTTAGACGTTCCAGGAGCAAACATCATTAATCCTTCTGTCAAATCCTGGTGCCTTGTCTGCTCATTAATTTTATGTACATCTGTTCTCATCAATCAGAATCTCCGATTTCTTTTCTTATTTTCTATTTCTGTCTCTATTTTTAAACTCTCTTTTGTTCTACCTTTGATATGATTGTTTCCTGCTGTTGTTCTGCCTTTGACATTATTATTTACTGCTATTATTCTGCCTCTGGCATTACTATTTGCTTCTATGCACTTTTTCTTACTTCCTGATTTAACATTTCCTCGACAATCTCAAACGTTTTCGAAAGCGCCAGCATATTTCCTTCCACAACTTCCGGCTTTTTGGCAAATTTATGCTCATACAGCCCCTGCATCTCTTTTAAAAACGCATCCCGTTCCATCACTCCGCTGACTGCCACAGCCGCTGCCAGCATTGGAGAATTTGGAAAATTCTTTCCCAATGTCTCTTCCGAAATCTTTCTGGCATCTACGGTGTAGACACTGCCCTGGTAACCATTTAAAAGCGGCAAAATCTCTTTTCGCGTTTTTGGCGTATTAATAATGACCGCCCCGTCTTTTTTAAGCCCTGCGGTTACGTTCACAGAATGCAGTAATGTCTCGTCCACAACCATCACCAGATTTGGCGTATAAATATTGGAATGCACGCGAATCGGCTCTCTGCCGATCCTGTTATAAGCGGTAATCGGTGCGCCCATACGCTCCGGGCCATATTCAGGAAAGCCCTGCACATACTGCCCCGTCTTAAATGCCGCATCCGCTAACAGCAGCGCCGCAGTCTTTGCACCCTGTCCGCCTCTGCCATGCCATCTGATTTCAAGTCCACTGTTCATTTTCCTAATCTCCTTTTGATTGCTGTTTATTTTCTAATCACTGTTCTAATGCAAACCTTCGAATGTTCACTCTTTGAAACATCACATTTATACTTCTTATCAACGAATTCTATTATAATAATATCTTTTTCGTTTGTAAAGTGAAAGTGTGAGAATCTTTCATTTTACAGATGAATTTTTTTCATCTGTAAAATCTGTATGGAGCAGCTATTACAGAAGCCTATTTTATGCTGTCTTCTGCTCTAATCTAAGAACCCGTTTCGACAGATCTTCTATCATCCTGAACAACATCTTAGCATTTTCATTTTCCAGTTTTACAAGATGATAGTACTGCTTCAATTCATCCATATCTTCCTGCATTTTATTGATTCTGCTTTCCAAAATATTTCTCGTCCGCTCCAACTCATCTAATATAAGGTTTTCTGATCTTGTAATCTCCGTTCGCATTACTCCCTTCATCGTTGCTTCCGATTTCGCGATTTCTTCCTTCATCGTCGCTTTCATCGTCGCTTCCGATTTCGCGATTTCTTCCTTCATCGTCGCTTTCATCGTTGCTTCCGATTTCGCGATTTCTTCCTTCATCGTCGCTTTCATCGTTGCTTCCGATTTCGCGATTTCTTCCTTCATTGTCGCTTTCATCGTTGCTTCCGATTTCGCGATTTCTTCCTTCATCGTCGCTTTCATCGTTGCTTCCGATTTCGCGATTTCTTCCTTCATCGTCGCTTTCATCGTTGCTTCCGATTTCGCGATTTCTTCCTTCATCGTCGCTTTCATCGTTGCTTCTGATTTCGCAATTTCTTCCTTCATCGTCGCTTTCATCGTTGCTTCCGATTTCGCGATTTCTTCCTTCATCGTCGCTTTCATCGTTACTTCCGATTTCGCGATTTCTTCCTTCATCGTCGCTTTCATCGTTGCTTCTGATTTCGCGATTTCTTCCTTCATCGTCGCTTTCATCGTTGCTTCCGATTTCGCGATTTCTTCCTTTATCGACTCCTTCATAGCTGCTTCCGATTTCGCGATTTCACCTCGCATTGCCTTCTCAGATCTCGCGATTTCACCTCGCATTGCCTTCTCAGATTTCGCGATTTCACCTCGCATTGCCTTCTCAGATCTCGCGATTTCACCTCGCATTGCCTTCTCAGATTTCGCGATTTCACCTCGCATTGCCTTCTCAGACTTCGCGATTTCTTCCTTCATTGTCGCTTTCATCGCTTCTTCCGACCTGGCGATTTCTGTTCGCATGGATGCTTCTGAGCGGGAGATCTCCTCTTTTACGGTTACCTTCATAGATACTTCTGATCGGGTAATCTCTTCTTTCATGATTCCTCTAAAAGCTTCGAGATCTTTCTGATCTAACATTTAAAACGCCTCCTTTACCATTTTTTCTTTGATATTTCTATTATGTATCTCTTATAACATACTCATTTCCGTTTTAATCATTATACTGTAATTGCGATTATAATTCAACTACTAATTATAAAAAATTTCAAATCGCATCAAAGCAGTTCAAACACCCTCTAACACAAAAAGGATGTCAGAAAAATTCCAACACCCCTTCTGTTTCTCATTCTTTACTTTTCCCTTATTGCCATATCACAATCTTTTTCTTTACCGATTTGTAAATGTCCTGCCGACTGGCATTACATGATCGACATATACTTTTCTCTGGTCTTTAATCGTAACGACTGTCCTGACTGTAATCGTACTGATATTGACCTGATCGCCGCTCTTTACGATAATGGAAGATCCAGGCTGTGAGTATCCGGTTATCGTACAGTCTGTAATCGTATCACCGTTGGCCATCTGTATACAGTCCATTGCCATTTGCAGCGCCGTCTGCACGGTCGTCCCTGTAGTCAGGTTTTTAATGCCAAATTCCGGCGTACTCTGGGAATTTGTCAGTTCGATATTGGCAGATACGGTCTTTTTGCCGTATGACCCTGTGTGCTGCCCTTGTAAATATTCAAGCGTAATTGTATAAACGCCTGACTCTGCTTTTCGGCACATAGCGACTCCGCTGTTATCTGTAACATTTAAAATCGTAAGCGGTGTCAGATGCAGCTCTTCCCTGTTTCCGGTAATTGCGCTTCCGGTAGCAGGTGTCATCATATCTGGTGCATAAGTAACGTTGCCTTTTTGTATCTTTGCTGAGGTGAAGTATACATACTTGTTAAATACTCCGCCGCGGTATTCTGCAAGGTGGACAACGATTTCTTTGTTTCCTTCAGTATTTTCATTGACTGCCAGATCCACTGTATTGTTGCTGAACTCTACCTGATAGGTATAGGCACCGCTGACAGGGGCTGAAACAATAACTGTAAAATTCTGATTTAAGGTTACCCCATTATAGGTAAGCGCGAGTATACAATTATAAATTCCAACAGAAGCGTTTGGCGTCTTGACAATAATGCAGTTGTTTACCGGATCGTAGCTGGCAATTTGACGTCCGTATGCTTCTGTAATAACTCCTGTCGCATTGGTCAGCAGTAGCTTCTCGCCATACTGATCCATTGCAGTAACCGGGATTTCCTTCTGGTAGCCTTGTATATTTACATTTGACATCTGGATCGCCGTTTCCTTCATCTGGATCGAAGCAAGATAACGGCCTGCTTTTACCGTAACGCTGTAGGAATACGTTACTGGTATGCTGCTTTGCATTGCGGTTACTACGACGGTCACTGCCCCTGCCTTAATCGGCGTCAGTTTTCCCTGTGGGCTGACAATCAGGCTGTCTGGGTCTGAGGATGAATAGGTGATACTGTCATATGCAATCGCATTGCCGTTTTCATTGAGTGCGGTAAAGTGCGCATACATCGTATCTCCAATCGCGATCTCACGCACATCCGCATCACGGAAGGTCGGCGTTTGAGCGCTTTTTGTCAGCGTAAATTTGGAATCTGCCGCTTCTTCTGCTTTCTGTTCCACGCAGACAATCGTTTTGGTATCCGTTAAGCGCGTGCCGTCAATGCCTGTATACTCTAAGGTAATATTGGCGATACTGCCGATCGTTGTCATAAACAGCTTGTTCGTCTGCTGGTCTAACAGTCCGTTTGTGACCGTTCCCGTATAACGGAACGAACCATTTTTGACTGTCTCGGTAACATCAATCCCTTTTGCGTCATGCAGTGCGTAGTCAATCGTTGTATACTTGCCTGCCTGTGCTGTTGTTGTCGTAATCGTAAGCTTGGTCGGCTTTCCAACGCTGGCTGTAAACTCCTTTGTATAGCCTGCGCAGGAAACGGTGTAGACCTTTCCGTCAGAAAAGCTTGTAGCCGTCGTAACGTCTACGGTTTTTCCGTCCTCAGAATATTTGATCTTTTTCACGACATTCGCAGATTCTCCTGACTTTACAGTAAAATCTGTTTCTTTGAATTTTGCAGTCGGAACTGCCGCAAACGTCAAACGAAAGGCATTGGACGCAGTCTGTTCGATTTTTTCGATAAACGTACCAACGGTCGCCTGTATTTGCTTTGTGCAGAGCGCCGCGCCTTTTGCGGAGTTTCTCGGCGTAGCCGTAATCGTATATTCACCTGACTGCAACGGTGTCCAAGCACCGTCCTCCGTAATCTGTGAAGAACAGTCTTTTCCCTGGGCATCCTTTACCTGCCAGTATACTTTGCTTGTTGCATTCGCCGGTGTCATGACTGCGCGGAATTTGTAAGTCTCGCCTGCTTTTAGTTTCTTTAAATCAATGCCCGCCGTATCAATATTGACAGACTTTGCCTTGCTTTGCAGCTTGCCCGCAAACGTAATCTTGTCTACCAGCTTCCATTTGGAAGTATATACGTTTACGGTAATGCGGATGCGCTCGCCTGTGGCAAACGCCATTTCACCGTTGCTGTCAATCGTCAGCTTGTTTGTGACTGTCGTACCTTTTGCAATAATTTTTTTCGTATCAAAAGAGGCATATTTTTTGCCTTTTCCTGTAATGTGCCATTTTAATATGTAGCCTTTTTGTACATTGTTGACCTGAATATCATAAATGCCCTGATTGGCACGATTTTCATAAAATGTCGAGTAAGTTGTCTGAAATGCCGGGTCTGCCGCTGCTTTCGCTTTGACTGGCAAACCGGCGAGCACCATTACAACCGCTAATATTAATGTCAGTATTTTCTTAATCTTCTGAGACATGTCGCTCCTCCTCTTTTTCCATAATTTGTTCTATTCTAACACTTATTGGAAAATAATACAACCTGTCCGGCAGATTAATTTTTCATGAAATTTGAAAAAACACTTTTAATTGTCCCCAAAAATCTCCTTTACACACGCCAGCAAATCTTTATAGTCATACGCATTCCCTTCCTGGTCATCCAGTAAAAAAGGCGTGCATCCGGCATTCTTTCCGGCGCCGACATCTCTGTGGCTGTCTCCGATCATATAAGATTTACTTAAGTCGATATTGTATTTTTCTGCCGCCTGCAACAGCAGTCCTGGTTCTGGCTTGCGGCAACTGCATTGGATCTTGTACTCCGCACGTTCGCCCGCAAAGCCTCCGTTTGGATGGTGCGGACAGTAGAAACGGTCGTCGATGTAGGCGCCGCCTTCTCCCAATAACGTCTCGATCTTGTCCATCATCCGGTCTACTTCTGCAAAATCAGCTTCGCCCCGTGCGATCACTGGCTGGTTGGATACGATAATTGCCAGATATCCGCTGTTATTAATGATCTTTACCGCCTCTGTAACACCTGGGCAAAGCTCGATTTGTTCTGCCCTTGTAATAAATCCTTTGTGAATATTCAGCGTGCCGTCCCTGTCTAAAAAGACTGCTTTTTGCTTTTCATGCAGGTTTTTCATCCTGACCTTTCCGTTTTTCATATCCTGCTCTACTTGTGCGTAGCGCTCTGGCGTGCCCATATCCTTAATATATTCCGGCGACGCATAGGCAAATAGCTGCCCAGCAGAAATCAGCTTTTTTAAAATTTCACGGTCTAAGTCCACTTTTTTTGGCTCCGTAAAATAAGAAAAGATCTTCGGCGATAAAATATGGATTCCTGCATTGACGCTGTTGCGGCAGTAAGTGCGTTCTTCTTCCTTTGTCAGCCATTGCGTCACTTTGCCGTCTCTGTCAGAAAGGACAAGGCCGCTGTCATACGGGTGGCTGTTCGGATGTGTCAGAATCGTTGCAATACCACCTTTTTGCTTGTGATAAGCAAGCATTCTGTCAATATTAATATCAAAAATAATATCTCCATTTAATAGCAAAAAATCTTCTTTGATACGGTCTTTCAGATAATAAAGCGCCCCCGCTGTCCCAAGCGGCTGCTCCTCTTCGATATAATAAATCGAAACGCCGTAACGTTCTCCCGTGCCGAAATACTGTTTAATCTGCTCTCCCAGATGTCCGATTACAAACGTAACTTCTGTATAACCCTGCCGTTTCAGCACTTCGAGCTGATGCTCCAAAATTGGTTTTCCAAGCACCGGCATCATTGGCTTTGGCACATCTGCACGTACCTGTGCGATCCTTGTCCCTTTTCCGCCTGCCATAATTACTGTATGCATAGCTTCCTCCTTCATTTTATGCTGTTTTATCTTTATTTTCACTCTTCCCTGCTTTTTGAGACTGTTTTACTTATAATATAATTAATGATACATTTAAAAGGCTGTATTAGAGCGAACAAACCATATCGAGCTTGTTTAGTACCGCTTACGAAGAACAGCCGGGAGAGAGGATGGGAATCCCCTGGCGACGGCTTTGAAAGAATGGTTTGAATCCCTTGGTATTCTGCTTGGCAACCAGGGGCGCAGCCAAGCGGCACCTTTAGCTGCCAGCAGGCAGCGAACTAGGTGCCGCGACCGGACACAGCCACAGCGTAACAGCAGGATACCTAGGGATTCTTAGCATTCTGGAACGGACGCCGCCAGGGGATTCCCATCCTCTTTCCCGGCGTCCCTCCCCGTAAAAATATTCCAAAGCAACTCTAATTTGCTCGCTCTAGCGTGATCTGTCCATTCTCAACCCGGAAAATATAATCGCACTCCTCAATGGTCGTCAGCCTGTGCGCGATAATAACAAGCGTTTTCCTTCCATGCAGGCTGTTGATCGATTCCATAATCGCAGCCTCTGTCTCATTGTCCAGCGCAGAGGTCGCCTCGTCAAAGATTACAAGCTCGGGGTCTGTGTAAAGTGCCCTGGCAATGCCGATGCGCTGGCGCTGCCCGCCCGAAAGCCTGACGCCGCGCTCGCCGATCTTCGTCTCTAATCCTTCTGGAAGGCTGTCGATAAATGCTTTCAACTGTGCTTCTTCTACTGCTTTTTGCACGCGTACATGGTCGATCTGTTCTTTTTGCACGCCAAACGCAATGTTTGCACGGATCGTATCATCCAGCATATAGATCGTCTGCGGAATATAGCTAAGATGCGACAGCCATCCGTAGTAGTCCTCGCGGATATCCTGCCCGTCGGTCAGTACTTTCCCGGACTGTGGCTTTAATAAGCCAAGCAGCAGGTCTACGGCAGTCGTTTTGCCAGAACCGGATGTACCGATAATGCCGACCGATGCCCCGGCAGGAATCCGCATCTGTGCGT
This sequence comes from Eubacteriaceae bacterium, assembly GCA_910574915.1. Taxonomy (GTDB): domain Bacteria; phylum Bacillota; class Clostridia; order Lachnospirales; family Lachnospiraceae; genus Eubacterium_J. The sequence goes on along the minus strand of CAJTCR010000009.1, from coordinate 33,942 downwards.
CGTCGAGTACCTTTTTATCCGCATTCGGATATGCAAAAGAAATGTGTGATAGTTCAAACTGCTTTTCATAAGTCAGTTTTCTTCCGCTTTTTTCAGCTTCCCGCCGTTTGTTTTCTTCTGCTGTCTCTTCTTCCTGTTTTTGCTGCTCGTATGCCTTTGCCGCATTCAGGTTTTTAATCAGGTTGTCTAACATCGGCTCCTGGAACGCCGCTGCATTGACAGCGCCGCTGATCCTGGTCGTACTCGGCAAAAGGCGGACTGCCGCAAATGCAAACGCGGTTAGCTGCGGCATCAGTTCATCAATGCTTTTTCCCATTTTCAGCAGCACGATTAATACGGCAAGCACCGCAGAGACACTGACTGCCTCAATCAGCAGGCGCGGCAGCATCGTCACTACGCTGTTGATCTTTTCCGCATCAATCGCTTTTTTTCCGTAAACCGCATATTCTTCGATAAAATATTCTTCTTTGTGGCTGACCTTGACGTCTTTCATCCCGTTTAAAGATTGCAGCAGCCACTTGTTGGACAGGGACGTATTTTTCATAAAACGCTGGCTTGCCCTGCGCAGCACCGGCTTGACCGCTTTAAATATAAGCAGCATAATAAAGCCCAGCACAAGCCCGATCATCGCCGCCATCACCGGGTCAATCACAAAGATGATAATAATAAGCGCTGCGCTTACAATGATTTCCGTAAAAAAATTAAGCACCGTCGTTAACAGGTTAAACGCGTTGACAACGTCCGTATTGATAATACGCATAATCTCGGCTGTCGTGGCATTCAAATAAAATTCATACGGGCGGTACATATATACCTGCAAAAGCTGCCGCTGCACCCGAAAGCGGTTATTGCAGACAAAGCGGTACTGCAAATAATACTCGAAAAATAAAAACGCGTTTTTTACTATATAAATAAAGATCAGCGCACCGAGAATCAGTATCATCGCCTCACCGCCTGTCTGAATATGAAAGACCTCACAGACGATCTGCATATACCAGGTATCCAGAAAATCTTTATCCATCACAGCCGTCATCAGCGGGAACACAAGGGAAACACCGCCCATCTCCAGGATCGCGCCAACGACCATTAAGACCGCAAGGATCACTACCCGGACTTTCTGCTCATGGGTCATAATACCGGAAAACTTTTTTACAATCCGAATCATAATCTTTTTCTTCTATCCTTCCTCTTACCGTGTTCCGGCAAATAGCCAGCCGCACCAATTATTCTTCTGCATCCTGAATCGCATACGTAGGCACAATGCGCTGCACTGCCTGGCGGATATCGTCTGGTTCCTGTACAACATAGTCCCGCAGTTCTGCCAGCTTTAGCAAAAAGTCTTCTTCGTCAAACTGGATCGGCTTGCCGATATGGATCAGCTTGTTGGCGGTTTCCTGCATCCCTTCTTCTTCCATCAGCATTTCTTCATACAATTTTTCGCCTGGACGCAGGCCAGAAAACGTAATGCGGATATCTTCCCCCGGCTTGTGGCCGGATAATAAAATTAGGTTTTTTGCAAGATCTAAGATACGCACCGGCTCTCCCATATCCAGTATAAAGATCTCACCGCCTTTTGCATAGGCGCCTGCTTGCAGCACAAGCGACACTGCTTCGGGAATCGTCATAAAATAGCGGATAATGTCAGGATGTGTAACGGTAACCGGGCCGCCCGCCGCGATCTGCTTTTGAAACAGCGGGATCACGCTTCCGTTGCTGCCGATCACGTTGCCAAAGCGCACCGCGACGTATTCTGTCTTGGAACGGTTGTTGTAAGTCTGAATAATCATCTCACAGACACGTTTTGTCGCCCCCATAATATTGGTCGGGTTGACAGCCTTGTCGGTCGATATCATTACAAACCTGCGCGCTTTGTATTTGTCTGCCGCCTGTACGACTTTCCATGTGCCCAGGACGTTGTTTTTTACTGCTTCGTTCGGGCTTGTCTCCATAAGCGGCACATGCTTGTGGGCTGCCGCGTGGTATACGATCTTTGGCCGGTAGGTCGCAAAAATCTCATCCATCCGTTTCGTATTTCTGACAGACGCGATCAGGGTAACCAGGTTCAGCCCCGGAAACCGCTGCAACAGCTCCTGCTGGATATCGTAGGCAGAATTTTCATAAATATCCACAATCACAAGCTGTTTTGGGCTGTGTGATGCGATCTGGCGGCACAGCTCGCTGCCGATCGAGCCGCCGCCGCCCGTTACCATTACGACCTCGCCGGATACATAACCCATAATGGAATCTAAATCCACCTGCACCGGATCGCGCCCAAGCAGGTCGTTCACATCCACATCCTTTAATTTGGTTACGCTCACATCTCCGTTTACAAGCTGGTACATGCCGGGCAGACGCTTTAATTCACATCCGGTTTCCTTGCAGATCTCTACGAGGTCTTTCATTTTTTTCGGCGGGCATGACGGAATCGCAATCATAATCTCATTAACATGCAGAATTTCCACCAGCTCCGGGATCATACGGCGGTCGCCGTATACCTTGATCCCATGAATATAGCTGCCTTTTTTCATCATATCGTCGTCTACCGCGCCTACAATGTTCATATTGATATATTTGCTGTCTACAATCTCTTTAATCAGCAGGTTTGCCGCGCTCCCAGCGCCTACGATCAGCACGTTTTTGCGCTCCTGCTTCTGCCCGGTCATGCTTGCCCGAACAAGGCGCAGCGTCCGGTAAAAATAACGCCCGAATATCGTAAACAGCATTAAAAACAAGCCGTAAAACACATAAAAGCTGCGCGGCATCGGGTACGTGTCACTGCCATGCAGCACATGCACATAGACCGTCAGTACGACATCATCTACAAAGCACGCGCTGCAAATATACATAAGCTCCGTAGATCCCGCATACGTCCACAAGCTGGAATACAGACGAAACACGGTAAAGCTTATAATCGTAATCAAAGAAGCCGTCCACATAATCTGCACACACATATCCAGGTAATCCTGCGGAATCCAGTCAAAATGAAAGTCAAACCTTGCCATCAGCGCTAACAGGCAGGTAAGCACTACCACACATACATCATAACATACAAGAAAAAACCTGCGTATCCACAACTCCATATTTTTCATTCGTTTCTCCTTACAAGTCCGCACTTTCGCCTTCCGTAAGGGCAATGCTCTCTTTCAGGCTGTGAATGCGGTAATTTCCTTTCGGATATTCGCTCAGCGCCATTTCATAGCTAAAGCTGCCAAACGCCTTATCAGAAAGCCTGCCAATCCGTCCCGGAAGGACTGACGCCAAACGTACGCATGGAGCAAGCGCTTTGCAAAGCCATACCTTTTTTCCATGTGCGGCAGCGATCATGCGCACAAGGCAAGAAGTACCTGCATAGTCTGCATCCTGCGGAAAAAACACACCTGATTCTTCGTTTTCGATCATAAGGCGCACAAATTCACACAAATGGTCAATATGCAGTACCGACCGTTCATTTTTCACATCCGGGAATACCGGGGTAACTGCCGCAAGCTTTGCCAGCACCGGATAATTCCCCTTAGAGCCTGCTCCGTAGATCATCGGCGGGCGCAGGACGCACACTTTAAATTCTGCCGTCCCAAGCTCTCTGAGCCTTTTATCCGCCTGCCATTTGCTGTTGCCGTAAAAATTTGCAGGCTGCGGCATCGTCTTTGCCGTAATCCGCCGGATATCAGCAAAGCACCGGATGCTCTCTCCGTAAATAATGATGCTGCTCATATAAATAAACTGTCTGACGCCCGCGCTTCTGGCTTTTTTTGCCGTCTCCAGCGCAAGGTCACGATTTACCTTATAGTATAGCTGCTTTTTTTCGTTTGATACATTTCCCGTATCGGCATGGGCAATGCCCGCTACATGGAACACCGTGTCATACCTGGAAAAATCATGTGTTTTCCACTGCTGCCCATGCATATTTAATTCTGTCACCTCATAGCGGCCGCCAAAAGCAGACAACCACTGCATCACGGCTGTCCCAATATAGCTGCCCGCTCCGGTAACCAGCACTTTTTTACTGCCGCACTGCACAGGCAGGCTGTCCTTGATACTGTCATACACTACCTGTGCCGCCAAAACACCGCCGGGCGGCATATCGCTTTCCTGTGCTTGCTTGATTGTGCCTGTGCCGCCTTCTACAACGCCCTTATGCCCGGCAACCGCATAAACGGTTCCGGCGATACAGCGGATATCCATAACGAAACCAAACCTCTTGACATATTCCCCGTCCAGCTTCGCCTTTACCGGGATTTCCAGCTCATCCCTGCCGTTAATCTGCGCCCAGCCGGTCAGCCCTGGCAGCACATCGTTGGCGCCGTATTTTTCCCGCTCCGCCACAAGGTCATACTGGTTCCACAGCGCCGGCCTTGGGCCGACAATGCTCATCTCGCCGCGCAGGATATTAAAAAGCTGCGGCAGCTCGTCTAAGCTGTATTTGCGCAAAAACGCGCCTGTCCTTGTAACCATCGCATCTGGGTTTTTCAAAAGATGCGTCGGCATATCCTTTGGCGTATCCGCATACATCGTACGAAACTTATAGATCTCAAAATGGCTTTTATGGATGCCAACGCGCGTCTGCCGGAAAATAACCGCGCCTTTGGAATCCAGCTTTATTGCGATACAGATGCCAAGCAGCACCGGAGAAAGGACAACTATAGCAATACCAGACAGTATGATATCTGCGGCACGCTTATATTTTAAATACAGCTTCTTTTTTTGCAGCCTGTTTTTTACCCGTTCGTTTTTATGCAGCTTCTTTTTATGCAGCTTCTTTTTCTGCCGATATTTTTGTTTGAAATAGTTCCGTTTTTCCTGTTTGTATTTTTTATCCATATTTTTATTTTTGCAGCCGCTTTTTACGGTTTCTGCAAATATCCTCCCTGTCCAGTCAATTACAGCATACTTTATTATTCTATCATATTATAAAAAAGTTGCAAATATGTATCTTGGATTTATGAAAAGAAATTGCAGTGAATATTTTCCCCAGGCAGGAAAACCTGCCTGGGGAGATCTTTTATGACAGCTTTGTGAGCCCCTTCAAATCAAAATATACCCGGCTTGTGACCATCTCGTCCATTGCCTGGATCTGTGCTTTTGCCTGGTCTGCCTGTTCATGGTGCGTAACGATCACGCACACTTCCTTCGCCCCCTCGTATTTCCTCCGGCGCAGCAGCGGTACCTTGTGCCACTCTTCCGCATACGGGATCCTCTTTTGTATCATAGCGTTCCTTACTTTTGATTTGATTCCTGCATCTGCGACAGCGCATAATGCAATATCACGTTTTGCTCTCATATTGAATGAATGCCCCCTAATTAAATCCTACGACCTTCTGCGCGATCTTATACGCCGCAATCGAGATCCTCCTTCCGCTCCTTCCAGGAAGGTTCATTGTATTGCCCATAATACCGTTGCGCAGACGGTGGAACAGGCGCAAGTCCTCCTGTTTGATATAGCGCCATAATTCCCTCTTTTTTTCCAGGTTTTCCTTTGTACCGGAGCGAATCAGCAGCACGGTTGAAATCACGGTAATAATCTCTAAATAGTTAAACATATATTTCCGCTGCTTTTTATTTGGGATCTTCCAAAGGTCATAGGCATCGATCATCATTTTATTCACTTTGATCTGCTGGTCAATGCGCCCGATCATCACCTCTTCATTGACCGACTGGTCGTTTCTGCCGATATAATAACGGTAAAAATCCACATCCAGATAGTACATCGTCTTTACGTATGGAAGCGGGATATATACATACAAGTTGTCCACATAGAACGTATGCGACGGCAGCTTTAATCCGCAGTCGCGCAGCAGCTTTGTCCGGTAAATAACCGAATGCATCAAAAGATACTGCCCCTTGTGCATCCAGCGCACGTCGCTCCATGTAAAGATCTTGTCCTGGGCAAGCGCCGACGTATATTTCATTACCTTTTTGTGCTTTGCGCCTTCCTTTTCATAGACAAAGTTGGAGATCAGCATATCCAGCGACTGCCCAGAACCAACGATCTCCCGCAGCGTATCCAGGATCTTTTCGTATGCCTGTGCGTCTACCCAGTCATCGCTGTCAACAACTTTGAAAAACAGCCCGCTTGCATTTTCAATGCCTGCGTTGACAGCCTCCCCATGCCCGCCGTTTTCCTGATGGATCGCTTTTACGATATTCGGATATCTTTTTTCGTAAGCGTCCGCGATCTCCGGCGTCATATCCTTTGACCCGTCGTCCACAACGAGGATCTCTACGTCTTCTCCGCCAGGAAGCAGGGAATCGATGCAGCGTTCCATATAATCCTGCGAATTGTAACATGGTATAGCGATTGATAATAACTTCATTCCACTCTCCTTTAGCAGCTAAGCAGCGTATCTGCCAGCACAAGCGCTTTCTTTACCATAGCGTCCATATTATAATACTGGTATTCCGCCAGCCTGCCAAGCAGATACATATTTTTGTGCTGCTGCGCCAATTTTTTGTATTTTTCATATAATGCCTGATTTTTGGCGTTTAAAATTGCATAATAAGGGATCTCTCCCTCAGCCCCGGTATAGGCAAACGGATACTCCTTTACAATCGTCGTACCGTTCGCGTCCTCCTGCCTTGTCAAATGTTTAAACTCGGTAATGCGGGTAAAGTCCTCGCTGACCGTATAATTGACCACACTGTGCCCGTCCTGAAAATCCTCCTGCGCAAAATGCTGAAATTCAAAGCGCAGCGACCGGTACGGCAGCCTGCCGTATTTGCATTGGTACAGCTCATCCAGCGCTCCGGTATAAATTACGCTGCCCGTAAACGCCTCGCCGTCCAAAAGGATCTGATCTTCCCCAAATTCCAGCCTTGTTGTTGCGTCTGTGCCTGTGTTTACCGTAATCTTCGGATGATCCAGCATCCGGGCAAACATTTTTGTAAACCCATCCCGCGGCACGCCTTGGTACTGATCCTGAAAATAGCGGTTATCATAGGAAATCAGCACCGGCACCCTGCCTGTAACCGCAGGGCTTATCTGATCAGGTGTCTGTCCCCACTGCTTCATCGTGTATTTTAAAAAAATATTTTCATAAACGTACTGTGCGATTTCCCTGATCTGTGCATCCTGATTTTCCCGAAGCTTCATAATCGGGACTCTGCTGCCGTATCCGTAAGCATCCGTAAGCTTTTTTTCCAGCTCGTCTGCCTGCTCTTTTTCATAGAGCATGTGCAGCGTATTCAGGTTGAATGGAACCGGAATCAGCCTTCCTTTTACATTTGCAACGACCTGGTGCCCGTTTTCATACAATGTCCATTGTGTAAACGCAGACAGCCAGGAAAATACATCCTCCATATTTGTATGAAAAATATGCGGGCCGTATTCATGTACCAAAATCCCGTATGCATCCTGCCTGTCATAGCAGTTGCCGCCGATATGCTCCCGCTTTTCCAAAACGAGCACCCTGCGGTTTCCCTTTTCCGCAAGCTGCCTTGCTACGACGCTGCCCGCAATGCCGGCGCCGATTACAATACTATCGTACATAGCTTCCTCCAGTCTTTTTTAATATTTTATCATTCAAAGATGATTATACACATTTTTTCATAAAAATCCAATGTTTTTATAGAAATTACAAGCGTGTGGCAAAAAATAATTCCAGCCGTGTGCCTAGAGCGAACAAGTTAAAATTGCTTTGTTAAATTTTTGCAGGAAGGGACGCCAGGAGAGGGGATTGGCACGCCCTGGCGGCGTCCGTTCCAGAATGCTAAGAAGCCCTAAGCATTCTGCTGCCACACTACGGCTGTGGACGGTCACGGCACCTAGTTCGCTTCCGCCGGAAGCTAAAGGTGCCGCTTGGCTACGCCCCTGATTCTCCCGCAGAATGCAAAAGGCTTCTAATCATTCTTCCAAAGCCGCTGCCAGGGCGTGCCAATCCCCTCTCCTGGCTGCTCTTCATAAATGTTACCAAAACAAATTTGATATGGTTTGTTCTGTATAAAAACAACTGAAATTATATTGTAAAATATAGTTTGCTTTATTCACTCCACATTTCTCAAGGAACTGTTTTAGACAGGTTTTCCGTATAAATCACCCCAAAGCCTGTCAGAAATCAAACGAATGGATAGTCTGGTTCATGCCAGTGTCAGGCAAAATCCATTACTAACCATATCGAGCTTGTTTTCGTAACATTTTACGAAGAGCAGCCGGGAGAGCGGATGGGCATTCCCTGGCGGCGGCTTTGGAAGAATGGTTAGAATCCCTTGGTATTCTGCGGGGCAACCAGGGGGCGCAGCCAAGCGGCACCTTTAGCTGCCAGCAGGCAGCGAACTAGGTGCCGCGACCGTCCACAGCCACAGCGTAACAGCAGGATACTTAGGGGTTCTTAGCATTCTGGAACGGACGCCGCCAGGGAATGCCCATCCGCTTTCCCGGCGTCCCTTCCTGCAAAAATATACCAAAGCAATTCAAATTTGTTTGCTCTTGCAAAAAGTTCACATTTTATTTACAATATCCTCATTTCTTTCACATACGGATTTCACAAATTTCCTTTAAGATAATTACAGTTGATACAAAACATCAATTACTAATTAATAATCATTTTCATATTTTAAACGCGCTCTTGCAGCAATGCACAGAATGCGTTACCCTGCCAAACGGCAGGGTTCCTCCCAAGCTAATTACTTATTTTCTTTTTCATATAAAGCCGGTGTCCCCTAACACCGGCTTCCCCTTATTTTATGCGAAAACGAAAGGCAGAAAGCCCAAAACAAGCTTTCTGCCTTATTATTTTTGATTTTTATGGATTCCAAGATGGATGTCCATATATTTTGTATAGCGCGCAAACGCTGAAGGGATCGCGTATTTTTCTTCGGATACGTGAGATTCCGCAAAGACATAGCCCTCTTTTTGCAGAACCGGTTCATCAAGCTGCGCTACCCGCACCATATAGCCTGTCATCTGCCATTCAATATGGGAAAAAATATGCTTTGCTTCTTCCAAAGGCTCGATTTTCAGAGCAAGCAGCTCTAAGCTTTCTACATACCGTGCCACTTCTTCCCTTGAAAGGTGCCCTTCCAGGTTTGGAAATTCATACATGCCTGCCAAAAGCCCCTTGCGTGGACGGCGGTGCAGCAGCACCTTTTCGCCGTCCCGGATCACAAGCACTGTTTTTTCTTCAATTTTTCTCGGTTTCTGCCTGCTCTTATACGGCAGGCTGTGATAGCTTTTATGAGCATAAGCCCGGCAGAATGCCTTCCAGGGGCATTCGCCACATTTTGGCTCTCCGTTTGGCACACAGACTGTCGCGCCAAGCTCCATCATCGCCTGCGTCAGCATCCCTGCATGGTCTTTGGGGATCACTGGCAGCAGCAGCCGTTCTGCCTCTGTTTTCACCGACTGCCTGCCAATATCCGAATCGTCCTCACAAACCCGCATTAAAATGCGCAGCACATTCCCGTCCACCGCAGGAACCGGGATGCCGTATGCGATCGACGCAATCGCGCCTGCCGTATAGTTGCCGATGCCCTTAAGCGTTAACAGCAATTCATAATCTGCCGGAAGCTTTCCGCCGTATTCCTCCATTACCGTACGTGCCGCAGATTGCATATTCCTTACCCGGTTGTAATAGCCAAGCCCTTCCCACAGCTTCAGCAGTCGTTCTTCTTCGCACTGCGCCAAAGAAGCGATATCCGGCAGTGCTTTTAAAAAACGCTCAAAATAGGGCTTTACTGCCTCCACCCGTGTCTGCTGGAGCATAATTTCAGATACCCACACCCGGTAAGGCGAAGCATCCTCCCGCCACGGCAGTACCCTTGCATGGCTTGGGTACCATTCCAGCAGCGGCTGAATTAATTGTTTGATTGGATAATCTTTCAGCATGAAAACTCCTTATAAAAGCCCCTTTGCAGCATCCCTGCTTTATCTGCGTATGCCTGTCACACCTTTGGACGACGGGCCTGCGATCAGTACTTTATTTTTCTGCAACGCATATTTAATTACATAATAGTAGGTTGCACCGCTTTTTGCAGACGTATCCTGGTAGCTTGTTTTGTTCATATTTGTAATCGTTTTGATCCGTTTATAGGAACCGCCTTTTTCCTTGCGGTAAATATAGACACGGTTTGCCCTTACGTATTTTTTCCAGCTAATCGTATTTCCCTTTGCGCTGCATTTTATCGTTGTCTCCGGCTTCTTTGCCTTGACAAACAGCATCTGCCTTAACAGTTCAAGCGTCTGGTCGCCTACAATCCCGTCGGCTGTAATGCCGCATTTTTTCTGAAAAGCGGTAACAAGCTTTGTCATCGATTTTGTCCAGCTCCCGTTTACGGTAATTTCCGCACCGTCTAAGGAGATTAACGCTGCTTGCAGCCATTGTACATGCTGCTTTTTCATGTTTTTTTCCGCATAAAGCGCGCCCGTTGGCCTTGGATAGTCTGCCGGATCCGTCGAATATACCGTTACCGGAATCGTAAGTTCTGCCGCCTCATACGTATCCGTCTCCCTCTGCCTTACTATGACCTGCGCGCTGCCTGCGCCTGTAACGGTAACAACGCCAGCACTGTTTACCGTAAGCACCGCGCTTTCAGACGAACGGTACGTCAGCGGTTCCTGCGAATGGCTGCTTGTTACGTCAAGCGCAAAGCTCTTGCTTGTATCATTGACCGCATAGCTTGCTTTGGATGACGTAAGCTCTGTCTTTTCCAGAGGCTTTTGTACCGGCGGCTCCGGCTTTACAACCGGAACATCTGGTTCCTGCGTTGGCGGATCCGGCTGCTCAGACGGAGCGGAAGGCTCCTCGACGGATGTATTCGGATCGTCCGTCCCGCTGTCTCCCGGCGTATTTTGTCCCGGCAGATCCGGCTGCGGCACTGTCGTGCCTTTAAACACGGCTTTGATCAGCGCGACAATCGTATCTTTGCCGGCATAGCCGTCAACCTCTAGCTTGTTTGCCGTCTGAAAGCTTGTCACTGCCGCCTTTGTCGCATCATCATACATATTTGTCACCGTAAGCTGCGCGTTCATGCATGTATTTAACGCACGCTGCACCCACGCTGCGCCATAGTCCCTTGCAGACACATAGTCATAGGGAATATACGAATCAGAGCTGGCGCAGTAGCTCCATCCTAGCCCGGCTGCATATTTGTATGTATCAAACCGCCTGTTTAAATACGCGCCCATCACCGAATCACAGACGGCTGCCTGATGCAGCTCATTCAGCGTCACAGCCTCGTAGCTTCCCGCAAACCTGGATGCCGATGCTGCCACACGCCCTGAGGCGCCCGCGCCGCCCTGGTTTGCAAGGTCTGCAAAATAGACAAGCGCTGGCTCGTTTACAATGCCAAGGCGCTGTCCCTGGTTAATATAATCTGTAATATCCGTTACAGCAAGCACATCCTGTGCCGCTTTGCTTTCTTGTGTAGCGAGCAGTTTTTTTACTGCCGCAGCTTCCTTTGTCGTAAACTTTCTCGTACTCCACTTTGTCGTATCTTTTGTAGAAACAATTTCTTGATACAGCGCATCCGTCAAAAGCTCCTGTGCCTGCACGTCATTTGCCTGTACAATCGTCTGCAAAAGGGAAAGCGCCCGCCAGCCATGCCATTGCAGCTTGCCTACCGATACTGCCCCGTTATCATTTGCATTTACCGAATCATAACTGCCTTCGTTATGGTACAAAATCTGCGCGGCGGCTGATACGACCGCATCGTTGCCTGCCTGCGCCCCCTGTACCGTATGTGATGGAAAAAGCAGCACTGCAACAAGCACGCCAAACACTGCCGCAGGCAGCCATCTCTTCGTCTGGTTATTGTTTCTCATATTCTGTTCCTTCCTAATTTAGAATTTCGCATGATTTACTTGCATTTTAAGCCCCATGCAATATAATACGCAAGTATTCTAAAAAATACCGGGTATGTTCACGTATTTTTATTGACATATCTTTCACAAAGTTATAAATTAGATGTATGAAGCAATCTTAATTACATAATTCTAGGAGGAAACTAACAATGAACAATTTAACACTTGAGGTTGAAAACCAAGTTGCGGTTCTCACAATCACAAGGCCGGCAGCCTTAAACGCATTAAACAGCGAAACACTTGACGAATTAAACACTGTCCTGACTGAGATCGAAGCAAGAGACGATATCAAAGTCGTTATTTTAACAGGCGGCGCTGACAAAAAAGGCAACGCATTTAAGTCCTTCGTAGCAGGCGCTGACATCTCTGAGATGGTGAACTTTACGGCTGCTGAGGCACGTGCTTTTGGTATGCGCGCTTCCGCACCGTTCTTTAAATTAATGAATATGCGCCAGGTAACGATCGCTGCTGTCAACGGCTTTGCTCTTGGCGGCGGATGTGAGATCTGCATGGCATGTGATATCCGCATCGCTTCTGACAACGCTACCTTCGCGCAGCCAGAATGCGGCCTTGGCATTATCCCTGGCTTTGGCGGCACACAGCGTCTGGCACGTCTAGTTGGCATGGGCCGCGCAAAAGAAATGATCTTTACCTGTGATACGATCAACGCAGAAGAAGCATACCGCATCGGACTGGTAAACAAAGTCGTTTCTACAGAAGAATTAATGCCGGCCGCAAAAGCTATGGCTGCAAAGATCGCATCCAAAGCAAGCTATGCCGTATCTATTGCAAAAGCAGCAATTAACAACGGTTACGATATGGATATTAAAAATGCCGTAGAAATGGAAGCAAACCTCTTTGGCGTTACATGCTCTACACATGATAAACAGGAAGGCATGACCGCATTTTTGGAAAAACGCAAAGCTGACCTGACAGACTTCTAAATTTATGTATGCTTTTAAAAAGAAGGAGCGTGCCGCGCTCCTTCTTTTTTCTTTCTGATATAATATCCTGATTTGATTTCAGACTGTCTTCCTATTTAAGAAGATACTCGCAACCCCGCACAGGATCCCTCCCACTAAAAGCGGCACCCCTGCCAGCACATGCGGCACATCAAGCAGCCACAATACAATGCATACCATAAACGCACCCGCCATAATGCCGCCGCAGGCTTTACCGATCCGCCTTGCATTTGCCTTGCCTTCTTCTGAGGCATCCCATGCATTTTCCGCATTATATTTTTCCACATGATATTTCGACGCCAAAAGTCCGGTATGCACAATGATCATCACGCCAACCGATGCGATTGTAAGGAAAATAAACCCGCCAAACGCGTCCATAAGCTCCGTTTCTGTCTTCCATACCGCATAGAGCGCACTTGTTACAATCAGGGAACAAATTAAAATGCCGATAGCCGTAATCATCCGTGCAACATACTTTTCGTGAAAACGCTCTTTTTCCTCTTCTGTGTAAAACGGCTCTATATAAGGATGCTTTTCACGAAAATGAGACGCATTCATTCCGATTTGTACCCATAACAGTGTACCAATCAGGGCGCCGATCAGAAAAAATACTGCGCTTTCCCCGAAAAAGGATGGATTGACAGCTTCCCCGACAAGCTGTGCCGCAAAGCTCATGATACAGATTCCGGTCGCTACAGCCGCTTTTTTTGCCACCCAGTTTCCATGTTTATCATAAAGCTGAGACTCCTTTTCGGTGTCCAGGCACAAATTGCCTTTTAACAGCCCATCCATCGTACAGCCAAACATTTCCGTAAGCTGCACGAGCTTTTCCATCTCTGGCATACTCGCCCCAGACTCCCATTTGGAAATCGTCTGCCTGGATACTTCCATCCGTTCGGCAAGCTGCTCCTGTGTAATTCCATCTTTTTCACGCAATGCTCTTAGATTTTCTGTAAAATTCATAATTCCTCTCTTTCCCATCACTCTGTCCGTAAATGATGATGTTTCTGTATCATTGATTACGTGTTTATTGTACGGTTGCGCGACGTAAATTTCCATACACTTTGTGTTGCTTTTGCAGATTTTGATGTAAACTTGCGGTTGCATCGCCCAAAATACGGCAAAAAATAAGCGAAGAGCCTTTCATCCCTCCGCTTAACCAATTTTTCGAACTATTTTTCTCATTTTCATTACATTCTTTTCGTTCCCAAAATTACAGTTTCTGCAAAACCTCCAGCGCGTCTTTTTGCAGCACGCAGGTACCATGCTCTGCAAGATATGCCGCCTTATGCATATCCGACGACGCCTGTTTCATAAATTCCACCGACGCGCTGATGACCCGGCAGATCTCCTTGTCGCCTAACCCGTTGCGTTCAATCAGCAGATAGTAGCTGGACATCTTATGCTCCCTGATCCGGTAAACGCTGCTGACTACAGGCTCTTCTAATACAATCGACTTGGCATAAGAAATAATCTGGTCCATATCTTTAAATTCCAGTATGTACAGCCGCTTGTCGCAGCCTTCGACCAGTGTGTCAGGATCTTGCTCTTCCTGCTCTTCTTCGGCATTTTCCCCGATCCGGTTTCCCATGCCTGAAAGGCTGTCTACTGCTGATTTTAAATTTTGTAAAATATTCAGTATATTGCTGTCCGGCCGTTCGGAAAATGTAAGCGCCAGCAAGTGTTCTGGTAATACTGCGACCTGTACGGATAATGGACCTCCCTGTACTTTAAATCCAACTTCTTCTTCTGCCATTGATACGATTTTGCGTAAAAATTCCTCGGTCTTTCCATCGTTCTGCAAAAAATCATCCATTTGCAGGCCATTTTCAATCAATTCTGTCTCTGATACGATACAGCGCACCGTATCTACATTAATCCTCTTAAATCTCATTCTCTCCCACCCTGTTTTAACGCATTCTCTGATTGCACAGCACAGGCGTCCATCCTCTCCTACGCTGCTTTGTTCTCCCCTATAGTATACACTACTTATCCCTGGTTGTCTATTGGATTCTGCTGCCATAGCTATAAGTAATGAAATAAATCACAGAAGCAAAGATAACGATCACCGGCCCGGTGGCAGCATTGATAAAATAAGACACCAGCAGCCCGAAAATACCGGAAAACATCGAAAACAAAATGGAAAAAAAATGATACTCCCGCAGGTTCTGTGAAATATTCCTGCTGGCGGCTGCCGGCAGGATCAAAAGCGCGTTGATAATCAAAATCCCGACCCACTTTATCGACACCGTCACAATCAGCGCGGTAAGTACTGCAAACAGATTTTCCATAAAAGCTGCCGGAATACGCCTGCTCTTTGCCAGCGTACGATGGATGCTCACCGCAGAAAGGCTGTTAAAGCAGGCCGCCCAAAACGCCAGCGTCACTGCAAGGATTGCCGCCAGATAAAAAAGCTCCTTTTGGGAAATGCTTAAAATATCTCCTACGAGCAGGCTGGAATACTGGCTGAAATTGCCACCCTTTGACAAAATCACCAGTCCGAGCGCAATGCTGAAGCTGGAAAAGACGGAAATCAACGTATCATTCGCAGCTATGCCCCTGCCTGCGAGCATGTTTAATAAAAGCGCAAACACTATGGCAAATAAAAGCATCGAAACATTCGTATCTGACACGCCAAGCACGACACCAACCGCAATGCCTGTTAATGCGGAGTGTCCAAGCGCATCGGAAAAAAAAGCCATTTTACGCTCTACAATCATAGTCCCAAGTATCCCAAATAACGGCGTAATCAGTAAAACCGCCGCAAATGCAGATCTCATAAAACCATACTGCATCCATTCGGTAAAAAACATGGTCATACGCGCACCTCCGTTTCTCCAAAAACGCGCCCAAACTCCGGGCTTTTGTATACGTCCTTTACCGCCCCCTGCTTTAATACGGTTTTATCCAGCAATATGACCCAGTCCGCATACTTTGCCACATAATCAAGATCATGGGAAATCAAAATAACCGCCAGGTCAAAATTTTGCTTTAAATAGTCCATCAGCCCGTAAAAAAGCTCCATGCCGTTTTGGTCAATCCCGGATACCGGCTCGTCCAGCAGCAGCAGGTTCGGCTCATCCATAACTGCCAGAGACAAAAGCACCCGTTGCAGCTCGCCTCCTGATAAGTTGCACACCTGCTTGTCAATAAACGCATCTGCTTCAAACAGCTTTAAGCTTTCTTTAATGCTGTCATACAGCCGCTTCCTTTTGTGCAGGCATACCGGAAAACGGGACTGATAGCTCGCGATCAGGTCATAAACGCTGACGGGCGTATGCTTTTCGATATTGACCGCCTGCGGTACGTACCCGATCTTTAGCTTTTGCAGCCTGCCGTCTTCGCAGTCTTTAAATTCGATGCTGCCGGTATAAGGCAGTTCCCCAAGCATTGCCCTGACTAGCGTGGATTTTCCGGCTCCGTTTTTTCCTATGACCGCATTCAGCGTGCCGCAGTGGATATGGAGATTGATATCTGTCAGTATTTCCTGTGTGCCGATCGTAACGCCAAGATGCTGCACCTTCATACAATGCAGTCCGCACGGCTGTATAATTTTACGCATGTCATATTCTCCTGTCAAGCTTTGCCTGCGCGTCTGATGGCACGCATTGCTTTGATATTCTCCTCCATTGCACGAAGGTAGCTGTCTGCGCTATAGTCCCCGCGGACGCACGTATCCAGATAAACGTCCTGTGCGTGCGCTTCGCGTTTTAGCGTCTCGCACATCTGCCTGCCGTACAACTCTTCGGCAAGGATCACCCCTGCACCCTGCGCACGGATCTGGCGCAGGATATCCGCGGTTTCCCCGGCACTGACCTGGCGCTCCTCGTCCAAATCCATGCCGCCTGATACCGTCAGCCCATAATCCCTTGCCACATACGCAAACGCCTCATGAAAGATCATCACTTTGCACTGCGCAAGCGCCTCTGCTGCTTCCTGCTGCTTTTGGCGCAGCACTTGCAGCTTTGCCAGATACGCGTCCCTGTTTGTTTCATAAATCTGCGCGTGTTTAGGGTCAAGCGATGCAAGCCCGTCCGCAATCGTACGCACCTGTATCATATAGTCCGCAATGCTCATCCAGGCGTGGGCGTTTCCTTCCAGCAGCTCTACATCCTTGCAGGCATCAATGACCGCAAGGTTTTGGTACTGCTTTGTCACATCGGCTAAAAAATTTTCAATCCCGCCGCCGTTTATAACAAACGCGTCTGCCTCAGAAAGCCTGCGCATATCCTCGGTTGTAAGCTGGTAATCATGCAGACAGCCTGTCTGCGGTTCGCTCAGGTTCTGGAGTGTTACGCCATCGCATTCCCCGATAATATTTTTTGCCGCAATATACATCGGATAAAAAGACGTCAGCACGGAAAACGCCTGCCCGCTGTCATCCGTTCCGTCGATACCAGCAAGCGAATGCCTGTGCCCGCTATGGTCGTGCCCGTCATGCGAGATGCTGCCGCGCCCATAACGGACGTATGCGTTTGTCATGCAGATGCTTGCAAACATCAGCGTCAGCAGCATCACTGCGACAAACAGATATTTGTTTTTCACGGATTTTTCTTCTCCTTTTCCAGTTCCACCCATCCGACCAGCGCATCCATCGCCTGCCAGATCTCGTCCCTGCCCTGCTTCGTCTCAGCAGAAAACGGGATCAATAGGTCATCGTCTTTAAGCCCCAGCCCATTGCGTACTTCCTTGATACATTTTTGCACCTGGCTGCGCTTTAATTTATCCAGCTTTGTCGCAATAATGATCGGGCGGTATCCCTGGTGGACAATCCATTCATACATCGTCTTGTCATTGGCAGACGGCGTGTGCCTGATATCGACGAGCAAAAATACGGCTTTTAGCTGCCTGGACTTGTGCAGGTAATTTTCTATCATTTTTCCCCATTTCACACGCTCTGATTCAGGCGCTTTCGCAAAACCGTATCCTGGAAGGTCAACCAGATACATAACATTGTTGATATTATAAAAATTAATGGTCTGCGTCTTTCCCGGCTGGGAAGATGTGCGCGCCAATGCCTTGCGGTACATCAGGGCATTAATCAGGGACGACTTTCCTACATTGGACTTTCCAGCAAACGCGATCTCAGCAAGCATATTGTCTGGTATTTTACTCGTAATGCCGCAGACCGTTTCCAATTCCACATTTCTGATTACCATATACTTTCTCCTCTATATCTGGCATGTCTACCTGTGTGCTTTGCGTACAAACGAAGCATCCAGCACTTCCTTGATCTGCTCCACAAACAGGATCTTCATCCCTTTTGTAATCTCGCCGTCAATCTCCGACAGATCCTTTTCGTTTTTCTTTGGCACACAGACCGTACGTATCCCGGCATTTTTCGCAGCCAAAAGCTTCTCTTTCAGCCCTCCGATCGGCAGCACCCTGCCGCGCAGCGTAATTTCTCCGGTCATAGCCACATCCGCGCGTACTGGGATTTTTGCCACGGCGGACAGCAGCGCCACCGCCATCGTAATGCCGGCGGACGGCCCGTCTTTTGGCGTAGCGCCTTCCGGGATATGGATATGAAAATCGTGTTTTGAAAAATAATCATCCTTGATCTGATATTCCTCGCTCAATGCGCGTACACAGCTCATTGCTGCCAGCGCGGATTCCTTCATCACATCGCCAAGCTTTCCAGTCAGCTTCATCTCGCCTTTGCCTGGCATACAGTTCACCTCGACTTCCAGCGTAACGCCGCCTACGCTCGTCCAGGCAAGCCCTCTGACAATCCCGATCTCATCCTTTTCGTTCACCGATTCCGGCGTATAGCGCACAATGCCCAGGTATTTTTCCAGGCTGCTGCCAGTGACACGTACACTCTCGCGTTCTTTTTCATAGATCATCCGGGCTGCTTTGCGGCAGACAGCGCCAATCTTGCGCTCCAGGCTGCGCACGCCTGCTTCTTTTGTATAACCGTTTATTATCTTTGCCAGCGCTTTGTCGCTGATCGTAAGCTGGTCTTGTTTCAGCCCGTTTTTCTTCATCTGCTTTGCCACAAGATGCTCTTTGGCGATATGCAGCTTTTCATTTTCCGTATAGCTGGACACCTCGATCAGCTCCATACGGTCTAACAGCGGCCTTGGAATATTCGAAGCGTCGTTTGCCGTCGCGATAAACAGCACTTCTGACAAATCTACCGGCACTTCCACATAGTGGTCACAAAAACGGCTGTTCTGCTCGCTGTCTAATACTTCCAAAAGCGCAGACGCCGGATCGCCTTTAAAATCACTGCCCAGCTTGTCGATCTCGTCCAACAGCATCAGAGGATTGTTTACGCCCGCACTCTTTAACCCGGTAATAATCCGTCCCGGCATCGCGCCTACATACGTCTTTCTGTGGCCGCGTATTTCGGCTTCATCCCGGACCCCGCCCAGGCAGATTCGGACATATTTTTTGTCCAGCGCCGCTGCCACCGACCTTGCGATCGACGTCTTTCCGGTTCCCGGAGGCCCGACCAGACAGATAATCGGGCTGTCGCCCTTGCTCGTTAAATTGCGTACCGCAAGAAATTCCAGCACACGTTCCTTTACCTTTTCCATGCCATAGTGGTCTTCGTTTAAAATCCGTTCTGCATTTTTAATATCTTTATTGTCTTTCGAGCCTTTTTTCCAAGGCAGCTCTAACAGCGTTTCAATATAGCCCCGAATTACGGCGCTCTCCGACGAACTGACCGGAAGATTCTGGAAACGGCTGATCTCTTCCTTTAATTTGTCTTTAATTTCCTGGTCTGCCTTTAGTTTTTCTGTTTTTGCCTGAAATTTTTCAATATCCGTATCTGTGTTCGTCTCGCCAAGCTCCTGGCGGATCAAATGAAGCTGCTCCCGTAAAATATATTCCCGCTGGTTTTTATCTACCGCGCTTTTGAGTTTTTTCTGGAAATCGTTGCGGATAGCAATGACTTCCAGCTCGTTTAGCAAAATGCCCATAAACACTTCGTAGCGCTGCATCAGATTTACGGCTGACAAAATGCGCTGCTTGGATTCATAGTACAGCGGCAGGTTATTCGCCGCTAAGTCAATCATCGTCTCAACCTGTCTCGTATCCTCGATCTGCTTTAAAAACTCCCGCCCGGTACGCGGATTGAGCTGGCAATACTGATAGATCGTATCCTTCATGCTCATCAGCATCGCTTCTAGTGCCTGCGGCAGAACCTCGCCCGTCGCTTCTTCGTCATAGCGCAGCACCTGAACCATATAATAATCCGTACGGCTGACGATCTCCTGCAAGCCAGCGCGCTCAATGCCTTCTACCAGGACACGCACGATCTGGTTTGGCATCTTAATCAACTGTTTGATCTGCGCGATCACGCCAACCTCATACAGATCCTCCTGTTCTGGTTCATCCGCTTCGTTATTTTTTAATGTCACCAAAAATACTTTTTCATCATTTTTCATTGCCTCTTCCACCGCGTGAATGGAAACCTTCTTGCTGATATCAAAATGAATAACCATGCCCGGAAGGATTACCATCCCGCGGAGCGTAACCGCAGGCATTATTTTAAGAATTTCACACATATTGTCTCCTCAATTTTCCAACAAAAAAGGAGACCCTCAGAGCATGTTGAAACATCCTTTCCACAAATATACACCCCCTCTTTCTGATCGTGAGTAATACACCTTATGAAAACTATTTTTCACACGCTTTAACGGTTCTCCCGCTGCTAAAAGCATATGTTTTATGCGCTCTTATATTCGATCAGAGGTTCTCCGGTCTTATCCACCGCATCCCTTGTGATCGTGCATTTACGAATCATATCGTCCGACGGAATACGGTACATCAGATCCATCAGCGTACTTTCCATAATGGCACGCAGGCCGCGCGCTCCAGTCTTGCGCTCTAACGATTTATCCGCGATTGCTTCAATCGCCTCCTCCGCAAATTCCAGTTCAATGCCGTCTAATTCAAACAATTTGCAGTACTGTTTAATCAGTGAATTTTTCGGCTCTGTTAAAATGCGCTTTAATGCCGTCTTATCCAGGGAGTCCAGCGAAACCATTACTGGCACGCGTCCTACAAACTCTGGAATCAGGCCGAATTTTACCAGATCCTGCGGCATTGTCTGCTTTAATGCTTCGCCTACGCTCTTTTTGGAAATCTCTGTAATCTCCGCGTTAAAGCCGATCGACTTTTTATCCATACGCGTCTCGATAATCTTTTCCAGTCCATCAAACGCACCGCCGCAAAGGAACAAGATATTTGTCGTATCGATCTGAATCAGCTCCTGCTGCGGATGCTTTCTACCGCCTTGCGGAGGCACAGATGCATTCGTACCTTCTAAAATCTTTAACAGTGCCTGCTGCACGCCTTCGCCGGATACATCTCTTGTAATCGATACATTTTCCGATTTTTTTGTAATCTTGTCAATCTCATCGATATAAATAATGCCATACTGCGCCCGTTCGATATCATACTCTGCCGCCTGGATCAGTTTCAACAGAATATTTTCCACGTCTTCCCCGACATAGCCTGCTTCTGTCAGCGTCGTTGCGTCCGCAATCGCAAACGGCACATTCAAGACTCTCGCCAGTGTCTGCGCCAGCAGAGTCTTACCGGAACCAGTCGGTCCCAGCATCAGGATATTGCTCTTTTGCAGCTCTACATCATCGATCTGCGCATCTGCAAGAATCCGTTTGTAATGGTTGTAAACAGCAACAGATAATACTTTTTTTGCTTCATCCTGGCCGATTACATATTCATCCAAAAAAGCCTTGAGCTTTTCCGGCTTCTGAAGATTGATCTCAAACGGGGTTTCTACTTCCGCTTCGATATCCATATCCATCTCCGCTTCTTCCCGCGCAAATTCCTCTTCGATAATCTCAGAACAAATATCTACGCATTCGTCACAGATATATGCCCCGTTCGGTCCGGCAATCAGCTTTCGTACCTGCTCCTGCGGCTTGCCGCAGAAGGAACATCTTACTTTGCTGTCACTGATTTTGCCTGGCATCATTTCACCCCTCTTTAATCTAAACTTACTCACGATTCGTCACTATGCTGTCAATGAGGCCGTAATCCAATGCTTCCTGCGCATCCATGAAATGATCCCGTTCTGTATCCTGCGCAATGACCTCTACCGGCTTGCCCGTATTTGCAGCAAGCATTTCATTCAGCTTCTTCTTTGTCTTTAAAATATTTTCTGCCGCAATCTGGATCTCGGTCGCCTGCCCTCTTGCACCGCCGGATGGCTGGTGAATCATAATCTCTGCATTCGGGAGCGCCAGTCGCTTGCCTTTTTTACCTCCAGCGAGCAAAAACGCACCCATGCTTGCCGCCATACCGATACAAATCGTAGATACGTCACACTTGATATACTGCATCGTGTCATAGATTGCCAGTCCCGCTGTTACGCTGCCGCCCGGTGAATTGATATACAAATGGATATCCTTGCCCGGGTCTTCTGATTCCAAAAACAATAGCTGCGCCACCGTCAGGCTTGCCGTTGTCTCGTTAACCTCTTCCCCAAGAAAAATAATCCTGTCCTTTAATAACCGGGAATAAATATCATAGCTGCGCTCGCCACGGCTTGTCTGTTCAATGACATAAGGCACTAAACTCATACAAATCCCTCCTTATTTGACGCAGCACGGCTGAAGGATGCGCCTGTCAGCCGCCTGCATTCAGATTCCATTTTGTTGTCCTGTTTGTATTTTACATTATTCTGCTGCGCCGTCTGCTTCTTCCTGTGCAGGCTCCTGCTCAACCGCGTGCTCCATAATAATCTCTACCGCTTTTTCGATCGAAAGGTTGCGTTTGATATTTTCTGTATCCTCTTCGCTTAAGAACTCTTTCATCTTTTCGCCCGGCATACCGTATACGGAAGCCATCTTGTCGATCTGTGCGTTTATTTCATCCTCAGTTACTTCTACGTTTTCTTTCTCTGCGATCTTTTCTAATACAAGGCTGCTCTGGATGCGCTGTACCGCTTCCGGGCGTACCTGGTCTTTGATCTTGTCAATATTAGAGCCGGAAAACTGCATATACTGCTCCAGTGAAAGACCCTGCTGTGAAATACGGCTTTCAAATTCCTGGATCATATTTTCACACTGCATATCGATCATCGGATCAGGAATATCCATCTTGGATGCATCAATAATCTTCTGGATCGCTTCGTCTTCTTTTGCACCTTTTGCAGCGTCTTCCTTGCGTTTTAATAATTTTTCCTTTACATCCGCTTTATATTCATCCAGCGTTTCAAATTCTGAAATATCAGAGATAAACTCATCGCTTAATTCCGGTACTTCCTTTGCTTTGATCGTATGGATCTTTACCTGGAACACAGCCGGCTTGCCTGCTAACTCCTTTGCCTGGTACTGTTCCGGGAATGTCACATGCACTTCTGTCTCGTCTCCGGCATTTTTGCCGATCAACTGCTCTTCAAAATTATCAATAAACGCATGGGAGCCGATCTCTAAAGGATGGTTTTCTCCCTTGCCGCCTTCAAATGCAACGCCGTCTACAAAGCCTTCAAAGTCAATGATTACCGTATCGCCTTCCTGAACCGCACGGTCTGTCACCTCGATCGTACGTGCCTGCTGGTTTCTTATATTTTCAAGCTCTGCGGTTACTTCTTCATCCGAAACGGAAACTTCGGATTTTGTAACTGCAACGCCTTTGTATTCTCCCAATTCCACATCTGGCTTTACTGCCACTTCTGCCACAAATACAAATTCACTGCCTTTTTCAATCTGTGTAACTTCGATATCAGGGCGAGATACAATATCCAGGCCGCTTTCTTCCATTGCCTGCGGATATTCCTCGTTGATGACAATATTTGCAGCGTCATCATAAAACACCTCTGGCCCGTATGCCTTTTCGATCATGGCTCTTGGAACCTTCCCTTTACGAAAGCCCGGAATGTTGATTCTGCTTTTCTGCTTTTGATAAGCTTCCTGCATTGCCTTTTCAAACTTGTCAGCGGAAACCGTAACAGTCAGCTTTGCCATGTTCTTTTCTAAATTTTCCACCTGTACACTCATTCTTTTTATTTCCTCCTTAAAGCTTGTAAGAAATACGCGCCGCGCAATTCCTCCCGCTGTTATTCCAGCTATTTACAGTCATTTATAGATTATAACACAGTACTTTTTAAATTACCAGTATTTTTTTCGGAAAATGCAGGAAGAAAATTATTTCTTCTGCAAAACCGCCCTCGTCTTTTCCTGATAGACAAGCGGCACCCAGTAACCGGATTTCATCCTGCCCCAAATATTGTTTCCAACCTGCTTTGTTTTCATTAGGCGAAACGTCTGTTTCTTTTTAAATACGGCAAATCCCTGTTTGTTTTTGCACTTCTTTTTCAGTGTGCGCGACAGCGTGCCGTATAATACTGTATTTGTGCTTTTTGCCCCGGCGCTGACCCGCAAATAGCAAGGCGCAGTTGCGACGTATGTCTGGTTTGTTGCAAACGCAGGCTGGCTTTTCCATGTTTTCATAAAATTTTCCGGCGTTTGATACTGTTTTTTTAATACCGCGGGCGTGCTGCCCCAGTCAGGCAGGTACAGGTGCGGTTTGTCAACCGGACTTTTCCAGTCGCCGCCCCATCCAAGCCCCACGGTTTTTGCCAGGGCGCCCGCCTTGTCAAAAAATCCGTCCGCCTGATTGTAGGCACCCTTGCCGTCATTGCGGTAAAAATCCACCGCGACTCCCCATTGGTGCTGTGAGCTGTATGTGCTGCCTTTTGCGTTTGTTACAATGCTGCCGGGCTTTGTCCGTCCCTGTGCATACAGGGCATCCTGTTCCGCAGCCGTGCGCAGGCATTCTCCGATGCCGATTTTCAAACCGTTTTTTCTACACTGCTCCTGCCAGATCCGAATTTTTTCTTGCAGGCGCGGATGCAGTGCGGATACTTCTCTCATATGATCTTCCTTTCCAACGCACAGGCAAAAGCACTGTGCTGTTATTTCCTATATTTATTGATAACATATGCCGCGGTTTTTATTTTGCTACGCACCAAAAAGATGGAGCTGACGGAAAATCAACGATTTTCCAACAGTTCCATCTTTTTATACTGCTGTTTTTTCTTATTTCAATGCGATGTTGCCAAAGGAGTGCAAAAGATTACTGTTTCATCTGTTCTTCCTGTCTCATAATCATCTTCTTCACCATCTCGCCGCCGATTGAGCCAGCTTCACGGGATGTCAGGTCACCATTGTAGCCGTCTTTTAAATTTACGCCTAATTCGGATGCAACTTCCTCTTTAAATTGTCTCATTGCCTCTTTTGCTTCTGGTACTGCCATTCCTGAATTTGAATTCTTTGAACTTGACATTGTCATCAACCTCCATCTTTTTGTCTTAATACTGAATAACGAAATGTTCTTCCGTTATCTGTTGTTAGTATGGAACGATCTTCACGAATTATGAATGGTAAGTTTTGGCATTGTATGCTATACTTCTGATATGGATTTGATACACTTAAAATAAAGATGGAGGTACAAAAATGAAAACGAACAACAAACAAAAAATCTGTTCTGTAATCCTGCTCGTTTGCCTGCTCGCCGTTTCTTTTACGACGAACCTTACGGCTGTATCCGCAAAAGGCAGCAGCCATGCAGCAGAAAAAACGGTGTACGCCGCCTTTGGCGACAGCATTGCCGCCGGATACGCTCTGCCTGGCTACCAGCCTGGACAGGAGGCTCCCGATGGCAGCTATCAGGCAATCGTTGCCGGATTTTTACAGACACAGTCCTGCAACTATGCGGTAACCGGAGACAACAGCGACGACTGTCTTGCGATCTTAACTTCGAACGAAGCGGACGAATGCCTGTCTGACGCAGACATAATCACGCTTTCCATCGGCTCCAACGACCTGTTGCTGCCGTTTATCGACATTCTGATGCAGCATTTTCATCCAGGCGATGCCCAGCCTGGCACATCCGCAGAAGAAACGCCCGAAGAAGCCGAACTGAGAAAAGAAATCGAAGAACAGCTAAAAAACGGCTTTTCACTGCCGCAGCTTGACCTGTCACAAATGGCTGACTATTACAGGCAGGCAGAAGCGCTGCTCGGCGAGCTGTCCGACCATGCCACCCT
Organism: Eubacteriaceae bacterium; assembly: GCA_910574915.1. Lineage (GTDB taxonomy): Bacteria > Bacillota > Clostridia > Lachnospirales > Lachnospiraceae > Eubacterium_J. The sequence goes on along the minus strand of CAJTCR010000009.1, from coordinate 8,159 downwards.
CCATGCACAAGCCGCTGCTTTTGCACAAAAATTCCAGACAATCCTTGCGGTGCTGCACGAAAAAGCGCCAAACGCTGAAATCTATGTTACCAACGTTTACAATCCGTTTGCGTTTCTTCCAAAGATCGGGGAGCTTGCCGACATTTACATCCAGGAGATCAACCAAGCTTTTTCCAAAGATGCGCCAGACTATACGCTGATCGACGTCTATACGCTGTTTCAGCAGCAGGCACTTTCCAATGTGCGCATTGACCTTACAGAGCCAAACGGCATCCATCTCGACCCGCACCCTTCCAAACAGGGGCACCAGGCAATCGCAGACCTGATGACAGCCGCACTCAAGCAGGCACATGCGCCAAAAGCCGCCGCTATCCGCACACTGTCGTCTAGCAGCAAAAAAAAGCTGACGGTCAAAGCCAGCCTGCCTGCAAATGCAGACGGATACGAGGTGTTTTATGCATCGTCTAAAGACGGGGCTTATAAGCGTCTGGGAACGTCTTTTCGAAAAAATTATCAGTCGAATGCCGCAAAGCTGAAAAAGGGGAAGACTTATTATGTGAAAATACAGAGTTTTCAGAGTATAAAGGGGGTTACTTATTATGGGAAGGATAGTAAAGTAAAGAAAATAGTGATTAAGTAGTTGATTTATCTGTATAGTGAATAAGATGGGGTTGTTTTGTTACAGGAAGGGACGCTGGGAGAGGGAATTGGCACGCCCTGCGGCGTCCGTTCCAGAATGTTAAGAATCTCTAGGCATTCTGCTGGTACGCTGTGGCTGTGGACGGTCTCGGCACCTAGAGCGTGTTTGAAAAATCATTCCCGTGATCTGCACTCCCCACTTTGCGGTGAATTTATCCCAAATTTAGTCAACATAGCCCGCTATGACTCCTAAATTTGGGATAAATTCACCACAAACTGTGAAGCACATCTCACAGAAAGCATTTTTCAAACACGCTCTAGTTCGCTGCCTGTTATCAGCTAAAGGTGCCGCTTGGCTGCGCCCCTGGTTATCCAGCAGGATACATAGGGCTTCTTAGCATTCTGGAACGGACGCAGCCAGGGGATGCCCAACCTCTCCCCCGGCGTCCCCTCCTGTAAAAATCAACCAAACCAATTCAAATTAGTTCACTCTAGCACAACACAAACACAGCTTAATATACAATTCCCTTTTTCACCTGCGAAAGAACATCCTCATCAGCCAGCTTTGCAATAATCGCAAGCGAAAAATCTATCGATGTCCCCATGCCGCGGCTTGTAATCAGGTTTCCGTCTGTTACCGCATTTTCAAATGCAACGTCTGCACCGATCAGCTTGTCTTCCCAGCCTGGATGACATGTCGCACGCCTGCCCTGTAAAATGCCGTTTGCACCGAGTACACTTGGTGCCGCGCAAATAGCGCCAACAAGCTTTCCTTCTTCTGCAAACTTTTTCACTACGGATACAACGCCTTTATGTGCTCCCAGATTTTCTGTCCCGACAGCCCCGCCAGGAAGGATGGCGCCGTCAAACGTGTCGACTGCTGCCTCTTCAAATGTCGTATCCGCAAAAAACGTGATATTATGGGAGCCGTGAACTTCTCTGCTGCCTGTCACAGATACGCTGACAACATCCAGATTCGCACGCCTTAGCATGTCAACAACTGTAAGACCTTCGATCTCTTCGCATCCGTCTGCGAAAAATACTGCTATTTTACTCATTCCTGTGTCCTCCATTTTCAAAATATTGTTGTTTTTTTGCCTGTTTTTCTTCCTTAAAGATAGCATATTCAGGCGGAATTTGCAACTTCTTCCAAATCTTTATTGCATTCGTCCTCGGCGAAGGCTTCTGGTACGCTGCCGCTTCTACCGACATGATATTCATATCTATTGATTTTCTGCAAAAAATGCAGTATTGTGAATAAAAGAAAAACGAGAAAGGAGAATCAATATTTATGGAAGCAGTACAAACTTGCAGCACTGCCAAGCAAGCACCTATGGAAATCGAACGCAAATTTATCCCAAAACAGCTCCCGCCTGACCTTGCGCAGTATCCATACCATGAAATCGAACAAGGCTATTTATGCACAAGCCCTACGGTACGAATACGGCAAATGGACGATGCTTATTTTCTTACTTACAAAAGCTCCGGGCTTATGGCGCATCAGGAATACGAAATGCCGCTGACAAAAGAAGCCTATCTGCACCTACGTCAAAAAGCAGACGGCATTTTAATCACAAAGCGCAGATACCTGATCCCGCTTGACGAGCGCCATACTATCGAGCTGGATATTTTTCACGGCAGCCTGGAAGGAACCACACTAGCTGAGGTGGAATTTTCCTCTGTGGAGGAAGCAAATTCTTTTGTCCCGCCAGAATGGTTCGGTGAAGATGTTACCTATGACAGCCGCTACCATAACAGTGAAATGAGCAAAAGGCAAGAAAAAGAACGCTCTAGCGAAAACGGTTAATCTCATACTTCTGCCTGGTCAGTATGATGCTTTGCAGTTGACGGAAACGGTCATGCAGATCTCCTTCCGGGATCACTACATCCAGTACCACTGCAATATCATCGATCAGGCGGTCTGTAATATCATCCTGTATTTCACGCAATACCCGAAACTTATCCTCATACGTCTCTGCTTCCAAAAACTTAATCAGGCACGGATTTGCCCGCAGCTCGTCAGAAGCACTTTCACTGTTCTGTGTCCGCCGGAACATCTCTCGCCGCTGCTCGCGTTCTTCAAGCTGGCGCCTGCGTTTTTCGTAATCATGATCTCCTTCCCTAAATGAATCTGTCTCATGATGGCGGAGCACCCTTCTCGATTCAGCCGGAGACTGTGTACGCGGCCGGGACTGTACCGTAGATGCAGCAGGCTTTGAGCTATTTCCTGTGCGTGCTTTTAAAGCCTGTACAAATGTTCCACCCTGCTGGATCTCCGGGTTTCCTGCCGCCTGGTTTTTCTCATAACCGCCTTCCAGGTCCTTTGATAACGCAGACTGTTGATCAGCGTCTTGCTGTTCTGCCCATGATCTGGGCTTGCTTTCACCCGCTGGGTCATCCATTGATCCAGGCATGTTGGATTCATCCGTCAACACTCCCGCCGGGACAGCTTTATTTATTTTTTCAAATAAATGCTGCTGCACAGCCTGCGGATATTTTTCTTTGTCGATCTCAGCCAAAAACTGCTTCAGCGGCATTGTATAAACGCCAAAATCCCCATACAGCGCCTGATAGACGACCATATGCTCACCTGTATTGGCATGAACGGCAATCGCAGCAACCTGATAAGTCCGATTCGCCGCATCTTTGTATAACTCTCCTGCTCTTGGCACTCTGTCCATTGCATTACACTTCCTTTTTCTTCCTGTTTGTGCCATACGAAATAATAAACGTATCGCTGTTTGCAGCCAGATTGCTGACAGCGGCTTAGTTTGCGGCTTTCAGGATTTTTATTTTACAAGTCTTTTTCAGACCTGTGCCATCCGATGTAGCGGCTGTGATTTTTACTGTCTTTCCCACACCCGCCTTTTTTACTTTTACTACCCCGCCAGAAGATACCGACGCATATTTCGGATTGCTGGATGACCATACTACCTGCGTATTGGTAACATTTTGCGGAAGCAGCGTCGCTACCAGCTTTAATGTCTTCCCATAGCGAACATTTGCAGACGCTTTGTTCAGCTTAAGCTTAGATGCCTGTACAACCACTCTCGACAGATCCAAAATCCCGCCTGTCACACAGTCATTTTCCAATGCCGCAATATTGCGCGTGCATTTCATCAAAAGGCTGCGAAGCCCCACAGCATCCAAAGACGGATTGGTACCGCGCAGCAATGCGACTGCGCCGCTCACAACCGGCGCCGCCATCGATGAACCGGACATAATGTCACATTTATCAAATTGTGTCGTATCCGGGTCTGCCACAGACACTGCAAAATTATCAAAATAGTAAGTCGTTGCCCTCGTTTTCTGCGTAGAGATCCCGATCAGTGCAAGGTACGTCCTGCCGCCAGCCGTAATAAATCTGGACTGCTTTGCTGTGCTTACCTTTTCCACCGATTCCCACGCCGGGATGCCGTCACCCTCGTCCTCCGTCATCATACAACTGATATAATACGTTTTCTGCGGGTCTACATCCCATGAAGTAACATCCAGATAAATAAATCCAGCCTGTTCTTCCTCGTTTTTCAGTATACTGCTGCCTGTCAAAAATGGAAATGCCGTCTTGCGGTTATAACTAACCGTATATTTGAGGCAGCCGTCCGGCTGATCCAAAAAACCAATGTCAGGCTCATAGCTTAAGCGAACCGTATAATTGGTCTTAACGCCTTCCACTTCCTGCGCAGTGTAAAAATCATCGATGCTGCTGACCGTATTATAATAGGAAGTCATCTGGCTGCGCTTTTCCTGCGGCATAAACTGCGGCAAAAATTTTGCCTCCTGTACCGTAGACAAAATATTGGAACCAGGCGCAAACAAATCTACCATTGTATTTCCGTAATCCGAATAATACACTCTGTCATCATTTTCGTCGCTGGCTCCCACGACAACAACATACTCGCTCTTTAAATCATACGGCGTCAGGCGCATAGACACCGCAACAGTATCCCAGTCAATCGCGTCATTTCCTGCCGCAAATACTGTCAGCGCTCCGTTTGCGCCCATTTTATCAATCAGCGTATTTAAAATCGCCCCGGTATCACGGCTGCCGCCCCAGGAACAGTTTACTGCCGCCACCGGCACCCCAAGCTGCTGCGCACGCACAATATATTCAAATGCCCGTACCGCACCCGCCATATCAAACACATCCGAATCATCCTTGACAACCTTTAACGCCATAATCTTCGCATTGCTGATTCCGGCAACACCGGCACCGTTCTCCTGCTGCGCCGCGATTACACCGGCACAATGCGTGCCATGCCCTTCGGTATCCATCGGGTCATCGTCATCATTGGCAAAATCGTACCCGTATGTTCCCTCCAGCCCTTTGGACTGATAAGGATTCACCCACATGGAATCCTTAAGATCCTCATGCGTATAATCCACTCCCGTATCAATCACCGCCACTACCGGCTGCATGGACGGCGAAACCGACAGCCCGGAAAACTGAATGCCCTTGCTGTCCGTCTGTATCGCCCCGGTGCCGTCTAAATACCACTGGTAATCCGACAGCGTATCCTTTCCCATATCACACAAATGCGCATAACTGTTCGGCGCCACCGCATCCACATAATATTTCTCCGCGGCGATCTCCATCAGCTCTTGTGTCGTATACGTATCTGAACGCACAAGCGCCACATAATCCTTTATCCGCTCAGACTGCGCACCTTCCGCCTCTCCAAACTCCCAGCACTCCTCTACGCGGATCTTATTGTCAAAACTCGCTGTCCCTTCCTTCGTCAGCGCCGCAGCCTGCGTCGTCGTCATGGATACAAGCGCCTCCCCCTTAACATAAGTCCCGTCCTCCAGCTCTGGAATCTCTACCTCCTGCGCCGCTGCCGCCCCCAAAGAGGCGGCTGATACCGACAGCACCGGCATAAACGCCGCTGCCGCCGCAAGCAGTCCTGCAAATATTTTCTTTTTTTTCATACTGTATCCCTTCCTTATTATATTTTGCCGCGCCAACGTATCTGACTTTACCAAATGCAGGCAGCTTCACCTGCCCGCAAAATCATCCCTACCTTTATGATCCGAAAAAAACACTGTAATTTTTTGGATATCAAACAAATTTCATCTAAAGTTCACAATTTCCGTCCGCAGGCGGGCAAAACAGAAGATACAGTAAGTACGTTACTGACGAACAACACAACCGCACTACAACTGCAAATCAGGATACAACTGCTTAAGCAGTCCCAGGCATCCTTCTAAAATCTGTTCGTACACCTTATCAAAAGCCCCGGTATACCACGGATCTTCTATATCTCCTGCATTCCCTGCAAAGCTGCGCAGCTTGCTCACCTTTCCAAACAGATCATCCCCGATGATCCTGTTTAAATTGCGGACATTCATACGATCCATCACAATCAAATAGTCGTACGCATCATAATCCTCCCTGGTCACCTGTCTCGCATGATGTCCCGCACAGGAAATCCCATGCCGATTCAGCTCCTCCCTCGCAGGCGGGTAGACCGGGTTGCCGATCTCCTCTGTACTGGTAGCTGCAGAAGCAATCTGAAATTCAGATGCCAGGTGGTATTTTTGGACTAAGTCCTTCATTACATATTCGGCGATTGGGCTGCGGCAGATGTTGCCGTGGCAGATAAAGAGTATTTTTATCATCTTGAATATATCCTTTCATAAGCCTTTAAACCTTGATATATTGGGCTTCTTGGCACTTTTTTTCATTTTTATATTTTGCCCTTATCTCACGCAAATCTATGTAAATCTACGCAAATTCATGAGCAAATGGTGTAGTAAGTGGTGTAGTAAATTGGTGTGTTTTTCAACTTGATTTTCTTTGATTTCCCTGTATATCGGTATCTTTAAAATCAATGATTCTCGCCATTTGCTCCGCAGCACGGTCATAACTCGCATGAGTGTAAACATTCAGTGTAACGCCTACATCAGAATGTCCCATTACATACTGCAAGTTCTTGATATCCATACCCGCACTTGCCATATTGGTACAAAATGTGTGACGGAACACATGGGGCGTGATATGGGGAAGCGGTTTATCCGGGTGTAGCTTCTTGTATTTCTTCATAGCCCAGCGCATTTCGTTTTCAATATGCAACGCTACTTTCGGCTTATCATCCTTATCCAACAAAAGGAAACTACCATATCCGTCCACAACGATTTCCGTTTTTACTTTCTTGCGGCGGGCAAGGATATTGTTTAGACTTTGAAAAACTTCATCCGTCATAGGAATATAGCGGCAACCACATTCTGTCTTAGTTTTCTCGACATAGTATTTCCCGCCACGTTCCCGGACAAGCTGGTGGTCTACCCGGATTCTCCGGCTTTCAAAGTCCAAATCGCTCTTTGTCAAACCGCAAAACTCGCTGACACGCATACCAGTTCCCAGCAGAACCACAAATTCATCATAATACTTCGCATAGGTTTTATCTTCCCGGATAAAGCCCATCCAAAGTTCCTGCTGTTCCGGTGTCATGGCAATCCGCTTCTGTGAATCATTGGGAACAACGTCTACCAATTTGAAATCAAAAGGATTTCTACGGATAATGTCCTCGTTGTATGCCATTTGAAAGGCTGGCTTGACAACGCCCCGGACGCTTGTGATTGTACTGTAACCTTTGCCGTCATTATGCAGCTTCATAATCCATTGCTGTGCGTCTGATACTTTGATATCCCTTATCTGGCGATAACCAAAATCTTCTTTCTTGACTAAATTCAGCACAAAATTGTAGCCTACCTTTGTGTTGTAGCGCACACCCTGTTTTAAGCTGATATATCGCTCTAATAGGGCAATCACGGTAATCTTTCCGGCGGCATAGTCAATCCCGTCATCAAGCTGTTTCTGGATTGTTTTTTCTTTTTCCCGCAGTTCCTTTAAATCAGAGGAATAAATGGTCTGTCGTTTTCCTCGAATATCCGTATACCGATATTGATAAATCAAGTCTTTTCTTTGGCTCTCTCCTGTCCGTAGGATTCTTCCTTTATTGTCTTTTCGCTTCTCGGACATTGTCATTCTCCTTTCCGTGATGGAAAGAGCCTTGATATGACACGTCCATTGTATCATATCAAGACTGATTTTTACATCACAAAATTTCAAATCGAATACTCTTGCTCAATAAACTGGTCGAACAATCGGCGTTTGATTAACCGTTTATTTCCTACCCACAAAACAAACCGGCAATTTCTGTCACTGGTAAGGTCACGCAGCTTGTTGATACCAATTCCAGAATAAGCAGCGGCTTCTTCTAAACTTAAATTACTTTTTTCCCAAATGGGGATTTCTTTCATAGGCTCTCCTTTCTGTTCAACAGCATTTTAAGGCGTTCCATTTTCGCCTGTGCTTTGGCTTTTCTAAAATTCTCCCCGGTAATGCAGCTTAACTTGACCCACAAGTTTATGTGGATATCCTATTGTTTCTATGCTATACTAAAGAAAAAGAGGTGATCCATATGACGGTAGAATATACGAATTGGGAAACGGAATTTGTAGATGCAAAATTTGTTGATCAGCGTTTGAAATCACGTTTTTTTAAGATTATGGATGCA
>CAJTCR010000008.1 GCA_910574915.1 Eubacteriaceae bacterium | reverse complement strand
ACAGCACAGATATTAAGCGTTGCCCTTACCAATAAAATAATAGCCAAGCTGGGCTATATCTCCATGCTTGACTATTATCTAAAAGTATCGTGAAAACTATTGAACCGCTGTATACCGAACGGTACGTACAGTGGTGTGGGAGGTCGGCTACTCAACTAATGGGTAGCCTCCTACCCGATCAAGCAATTTTAAAAACTTTGATATTTGACATCATGCTTATAAGGCAATATAATAAAACTGAAAAGTTAAGGAATGGTTAGTTTATTGGTGGAATGCCTGAACTTAGGAGGGAACGATGCACATAGAAATTGAAACTGCCTTTGTGTGTTGAAAATTTATATGAAATGCAGACAAACGGCAGGGGACATTGGCTTGTGCAAAAATATACGGTTAAAAGCGATGGGCAGAATGGAGGTGTTTTAAATGTTAATTAAATTTCCAGTCATGGAGTTTGATTTTATAGATGCTGCTACCGGTGAATTGTATCATGATTATATGGACTTTATCGTTAAGTACCATAGGTAAATTTAGGGGGATTTCATGAAAAGAACGATAGCAGTTGGGATACAGGACTTTCGCACAATGATCGAAAAGGATTACTTTTACCTGGATAAAACCGGTTTTATCAAAGAGTGGTGGGAAAATGGAGATTTAGTTACCCTGATTACACGTCCGCGCAGGTTTGGAAAAACACTTACGATGAGTATGGTGGAACAGTTCTTTTCGGTCAGGTATTCTAAGATGCTTTCTGGCAGGTTATTTGAACAGCTTCGGATTTGGAAAGAGGAGAAGTTTCGAAAGCTTCAAGGGACGTTTCCGGTTATTTTTCTGAGCTTTGCAAATATAAAAGGCAGAGATTTTGAAACGGTAAAAGAAAAAATGTACCAGCAGATTGTAAATTTATATCAAGACAATGATTTTCTTGTGAAAGACGGTTTTCTTAACGGCGAAGATGCTGCGTTTTATCATAGGGTTTCTGTGTCTATGAATCAGGCTGTTTCGGAACTATCACTTTTTCAGTTATGTAGATATTTGTACCAATATTATGGGAAAAAGGTGATTCTTTTGCTGGACGAATATGATACGCCGATGCAGGAGGCGTATGTAAATGGGTATTGGGATCAAATCGTGGAATTTATGCGGGGATTTTTCCATGCCGCTTTTAAAACGAACCCATATTTGGAACGGGGCATTTTGACTGGCATTACAAGAATCAGCAAAGAATCTGTGTTTTCTGACCTGAATAACCTTGAGGTTGTAACGACGGCTTCAAAGAAATATGAGACAGCTTTTGGATTTACAGAGCAGGAAGTCTGGCAGTCTTTAGAGGAGTATGGATTGCAGGAGAAAGCACAAGAGGTAAAACGCTGGTATGATGGATTCCGGTTTGGCAATACGGACAGTGTTTACAATCCCTGGTCGGTAATTAAATATCTTGATGAGAAAGAATTTGCGCCATATTGGGCAAATACGAGTTCGAATGGATTGATTGGGAAGCTGATTCGTAAAACCGATGTAAGCATAAAATTAATAATGGAAGATTTGCTGCATGGCGGCAGTTTTCGTACACAGTTGGAAGAAGAGGTGCGGTTTCAGGATCTGGATACAAAAAAGTCTGCGGTATGGAGCCTGCTTTTGGCAAGCGGATACTTGAAAATAAAGCGTACGGAGCAAAACCGGAGAGGAAAAAAGGAATATATTCTTTCGTTAACGAATAAAGAAGTATGTATGATTTTTGACGCAATGGTAATCGCTTGGTTTTCAAATAAAAGACTGGACTATAATGAATTTTCAGATGCGCTGCTTGTGGGCGATAAAGTGTTTATGAACCAATATCTAAGCGAGATTACGCTGGAAACAATCAGCTTTTTTGATACAGGAGTGAAGTATTCTAGGCATAAGGTGCAGGAAAATTTTTTTCATGGCTTTGTACTGGGGCTGATAGCAGATTTAAGGGAAATTTATCAGATTACGTCCAATAGAGAAAGCGGGCTGGGAAGGTATGATATCCTGATGGAGCCTTATCATGCAGGGCAGGACGATGGGATTATTTTGGAGTTTAAAGTGATTGACCCGGAAAAAGAAAAAAGCCTGGAAGATACGGTACAGGCGGCAGTCAGGCAGATCCTTGAGAAAAAGTACGCGGCGGCTTTAGAACAAAAATGCTCCAGGGATAAAATACGGATCTATGGCGTTGCTTTTTGTGGAAAGGAAGTATTGGTTGACGGCGGATACCTCTGCGATTTCCTGGCTTCAAGTTAAACATGTCTGGCGGGATGATGATATAAAATAAGGAAAGGGCAAAAACAACATGCAGGAAATCAGTTTTGAATCTATTTACAGAGAAATTTTCCCTTTTTGGGAAAAGATATCGGATGCGGACAAGGAATATATTTGTCAGCATTCCTGTGATGCCACGTATCCGAAAGGGAAAAATATTCATGATGGCAGTGAATGCTCGGGTGTGATCCTTGTACGGTCAGGAAGCCTGCGGCTTTATATGATGTCTGAGGAAGGAAAGGACATTACGCTTTACCGCCTGCATAAAGGCGACCTGTGTATGCTGTCTGCTTCCTGTGTGTTAGAAGCGGTTACGTTTGATGTGTTTGTAGACGCGGAGGAGGACAGCCAGTGCTGCGTAATCAGCGGGCACGCGTTTGCCGCGGTTTCGAAACGGAATCCTGATATTCGCATTTTTGCGCTGGAAGCGGCGGTCAGCCGTTTTTCCGATGTGATGTGGGTGATGCAGCAGATCTTGTTTATGAGCATGGATCGGAGGCTGGCAATTTTCCTTTCTGATGAATCGGCAAGAACGGGTTTAGATACCATTCCATTGACGCACGGGCAGATCGCCCGGTATATGGGGTCTGCCCGTGAAGTGGTCTCTCGGATGTTAAAATATTTCGCCGGTGAAGGGATCGTGGAAGTCTCAAGAGGAGGCGTTAAGATCCTGGATAAAAAGCGCCTGCGCCAGCTAATCGTTTAGATTTTTTGCTTTGCAGATAAGCTGCGTCATCGTTCCCATCGGGCAGTACACGCACCACGAGCGCGGCTTAAATAAAACCATCGTAAAAAAGCCAAGTACGGTGGAAGTCAGCATTACGCTGTAAAAGCCGAAGGCAAACTGCGCGACGCCGTCAGAAAACAGGGTGCCGTGATATGCCCAGTGCCACGGAAGCTTAAATGTCCAAAGCAGCGTGACGACAGTGCCAAGATCTTTTGCGCCGGAAAATACCAGCCAGGTGTTCCACAGCATAAGGAAAAACATCGTAAAGAAAAACGCTAAAAATCCATACCGGAAAGCACCCGACTTCATCCACCCTGGAATGTCTTTTTTCCGGGACAGCCCGAACCTGCCGCCAATCAGGGAAAATAGCTGCCCCCTGCCGCAGTACCGGTTGCAGTAAGCTTTGCCTCCGTTTCCAACCGCTATGATCAGCGGGATAAAAAAGCACAAAAGCCCAAGCCACGCAAACAGGATATTAAAAAATCCCAAAATCAGATAAGTAAGAGAAACGATCCAGAGAAAATCATACCATTTCTTTTTTTTGTTCATGAATCTGCCACCTCCAGCACTTCGAATGAAATAACGCTTGCAGGGCATTCAGCCGCGCATTTTCTGCATCCGACGCATAACTGCCTGTTCACGTCTGCATGGATGCCTTTTGAAATGGTAATCGCATTTCGCGGGCATACTTTCATGCAGCAGCCGCAGGCAACACATTGTTTCCTGTTGATTACTGCTTTTCTTTTTTTCATGGGAAAGCTCCTTTTTTCCTGTATTATACAGCGAAAACAGTGTGGATTCTGTGATAAAGTCACAGATACGGGGCAGGGGAACTTGCGCATTTGCATTGACGGCTGCTGGTTTTTGCGCTAAAATTGTAACAGATTCTTTTCCAGGACAGGAGGTAGTAACATGCAAAAATCTTCCATTTTGCATCCGGTCAAGCCGCCGTGCCCGCGGTGCCCCTATAAGCTGGGGCTGGTGCACATGGCCGTCTGTCCATGCCCGCAGTGCAAAAGCAACGGCTACCAGATGTATGCGCAGCTTCAAAAACGGACAGCTATTTCAGCTCCACCGTAATACTGCCAAGCAGCTCCCATGCGGCGTCGCGTTCCCGCCTTTGCTCAGGCGTGAGATTTTCGTAGGCGCACAGCATAGGGTGCTGCCTTGCGCCGTCGTGGCGCGCGGCTCCGTAGCTCCAGTTGTAAAAAGTATAAAAGCGCAGCCAGCGAAGATGGTCAATCCTGCGGTACATCTCCTGTACCGCCGCATCCTTTTTCGTCTCGCAGTATTCCCGGTATGCTTTTTCCACGGTATCCGCGGAAAAATCCGTAATCGTTTCATCTTTTAAAAGAATGCGGATTTTCATTAAAAGATGGTCTGCGGCGGATATTTTGGACTCCCGGTGAAAATCGTCCAGGTTTTCCCAGCTAAGCGTAGGATAGGAGACGGATTTGCGGAAGATCTCATTGATCGTAACCGCCGCCTGGTTGAGTGACGTGCGCATAATCTGGTTCGGGGTATAGATTTCCTCGTTTGTCCCAAAATACGATACGCCGGGCGCCTCCCGGTTGCTGTGCAGATGGATCTGTCCGTGCAGCTTATAATAGCGGCCAAGGCGCCAGAAAATGTTCCATCCTTCCGGCTCGTCGTCGGGACAGATAATAATGCGGTCGGCAAGCTCTAACACTTCGTGGTGCATTTCCCAGCATTCTTTATAAAAGAGCAGGGAATCCGAGTCCTGCGATACCGTTCCGATGGAAAATACTTCGTGAAGATGTCTGTGCGTGGCGAGAAATTCCGTTGCATCTCCAAAAATATGGTACGCCACATGCTGCCCGACCGAGATGACATTCGTAAAAATCGCCCGTTCAAGGATGCTCAGCCCGTAGTTGCCAAAGCCGATTAAGACGATGGTATGTTCATTGCTGCAAAGCGGCCTGGAACGCCAGTACTGCCTGGCGCAGCAGTCATAGCTGTGGAAAAACCGGATATTGCCAGACAGGTGGTCTTGGCCGTTTGTCGTCCTGGCATACACGTCTACCGGAAGCTGGTGCAGCCCGATGGCGCGGCTGTTTACCCCGATGTCATTTTCTTTCATAAGAAAAATCTTGCATTTTGACCCGGTGCTTTTCTTGCGTGCGACGATCCTTGCCGGAGATACGTTGATAAACAGGCAGGGATAGTCTGGAAATTCCATTTCGTCGGTCTTTTTTTCGCCGAAAATAATGACGGTATCCGGGTCTTCCTTGAATATATTGGCAGCCAGTATATGTGCTTCCGCGCCGTAGTCCGCGAAATAATACCAGTTTTTTTCCCGCTGGAAGCCGAGCAGAAAAAGCGGCAGCCCTTCGCTCGTTACAAAAGAGATGGCGGCGCCAAACAGCGTCATCATAATGCCGGCGGAAAGCAGCAGGAAAATAACGCCGACGGCATGTCCGACCGGCGTTACCGGTGTCAAATCACCGTACCCGACAGTCGTAAACGTCACGAGCGAATACCAGAAGGCATCGCCGAAGGAACGGATCGTAGCATTGCTGTCCGTATATTCAGACAGGCACAAAACCGCCAGCAGCCCAATGTAAACAAGCAATAGGAGTACGGTTATGTACAGATAGATTTTATTTCTCCTCTTCATATAAAAACAGTCTCCTTTTGGGTGTTTTTTACCTGATAAAATTATAATAATTTCCTGTAGGAAAGTCAATGACTGCTGTATGGGCGCATTTTACGGCATGGAACATACATTTGGCGCACAAGAGGTTTCGCAGGCCGCAATACCTGCCGAAAAAAACGTGGGGCGGTTTTTTGCGCACAGGGAGGTGATGGTGTGATTCACATTGCAGTCTGCGATGACGAAAAATCGATGTCTGACAGCATCTGTGCGATGGCGTCTGATTTTTTCCGCAGAAAAAATATGGAGACAGTGACCGTGCGGTTTTCGTGCGGGGAACAATTATTAAACTATGAAGCGCCGATTGATATTTTGTTTTTGGATATCCAGATGCGGGGGATTGACGGCATGGAAACGGCGCGGGAGCTGCGCAGGCGCAGGTTTCAGGGATTTTTAATTTTTATTACCGTTTTAAAAGAGATGGTATTTTCCTCATTTGAAGTGCAGGCGTATGATTACCTGGTCAAGCCGCTTAAAAAGGGGCAGTTTGAAAAAACGATGGAACGGCTGTTTGCGTCTATGAAAAATGCCAGACAGGCGAACCTGCTCGTGCAAAGAGGCTGTGAAAGCCGCATTATTCCGCTGGATGAGATTGTTTATTGTGAAATTATTGACAGAAAGGTGTATTTGCATCTGGCTTCGCTGGAAGTAACGGATTTTTACGACCGGATTGACCATCTGGAGAAAAAACTGGACGACCGTTTTTTCCGGTGCCACAGAAGCTACCTGATTAACCTGCAATATTTAAAAAGCTACAAGAACGGGACAGCCTATCTGGAGGGCGAAAAACAGATCCCGGTATCACGGCTGCGCAGCAAGGAGTTTTCAGGGGTAATTTTGCAGTATATGAAAAACAGGTAGTACTCTAATTTCTGACTGTATGAAGTAGTCGTGCCGGGAGGTGTGGAATGGTTCGGTACATCGATTTTTACAGTGTCTATGTGATGGGAAGCGTTCAGACGCTGCTGGGGTTTTATTTTTTGGCGAAGCTTTTGCATAAAAAGATCCGGCTTGGTGCTTATATCCTGTTTGCTGTATGCGGGATTGGCGTGATAAGCCTGATCCAGGTTACGACTTCTTTTGCAAGTGCGGGGCTTGGAGTGTATGTGCTGCTGCTTTTGGCGAGCGGGAAGCTTTTGCTTCGTGCAGGCTGGAAATCAGTTGTTTTATATACGGCGCTTGTCGTTGAGGTTATGCAGCTTTGTTATGGGCTTGTAAGTATTTTGCAAGGCATTTGTTACCCGCTGCTGTCTGGCTTTGATCAAAGGGCGGTCGGCATTTTGCTGATGCTTTGCGGGGATGCGGCAGCGCTGCTGCTGTCTGGAGCGTGCTGCTATTTTGTATGGCGGTATTTTTCCTATTATGAAGCAGTCAAAAAGCAGTATGTATTTCTCGTTTTAATCCCTGTCCTTATGATTTTTATTATGAATGGCTATATTCATTCTGTCGTATATGGATGCAGCGTTTCAGACAGCAGCGGGCTTATGGTATCTGCAAACCACTGCCAGATGTTTATTATGCAGCTTTTGGCGATCGCAAGCCTGTTTTGCATTTTGTTTTCCTATAAAAAGCTGCTTGCGAGTGTGTGCCTTAGCGCAGAGCTTTCGCTGCTTGAGCAGGAGGAGCATTTCCTGAACCAGTATGTCGAGCAGGCGAGGGAACACTATGAAAAAACAAAGGCGTTCCGGCACGATGTCAAAAACCATATGGCGGTGTTAAAAAAGCTGCTGCAAAGCGGAAAGCTGGAACAGGCGTTTACTTATATCAGGGATATGGACGAGATGGCGGAAGAACTGTCGTTTTCATGCAGTACGAACAATCCGGTAGTGGACATCCTGGCGGGGAAAAAGCTTGGCATCGCGGCAGGCATGGGCATCGATGTGGACTGCCCGCTCGTCCTGCCGTATCCTTGCGGCGTGCGTGATATCGATTTGTGCATTATCCTGTCGAATGCGCTGGACAATGCGATTCATGCGTGCAAAAAAATGGAGGACGGCGCGCAAAAATATATTCGGGTATCCGGGCGCCTCCAGGGAGATTTTTTATTGATCGAGGTTGCGAACAGTTTTCAGGGAAGCGGCATTTACCGGCAGGGAACAGGGCTTTCCAATGTAAAAACAATAGCGGAAAAATATCACGGGGCAATGAGCATTAAAGTGCAGGATCAGGTGTTTTTGCTGCACGTACTGCTGATTCTCCCAGGCAAAGTGTTCGAAAAGGAGGAGCTGTGAACCAGCAGGATTTGACAAAAGGACATGTAATGAAGACGATGTCTGTATTTGCGCTGCCAATGATCTTTGGCAACTTGTTGCAGCAGGGCTACAACATCGTGGATACCTGGGTTGTGGGGCATATAGCCGGGCCGGATGCGCTTGCGGCTGTCGGGGCTGCATTTGCGCTGATGACGTTTTTGACATCGGTGCTGCTTGGGCTTTGCATGGGGAGCGGCACGGTGTGTTCCCTTTGCTTTGGCAGGCAGGATATAAAGGCGCTTAAAAACAGCATTTGCACATCGTTTTTCTTGCTTGCCGTTGTTGCGGCTGTGCTGACGGCGCTTTCGCTTTTTGGCGTTTCGGCGCTTATTTTGTGGATGCATATTCCACAGGAGATTACACAGATTACAAAAGAGTATTTGACAGTGGTGTTTTGGGGAATCCCAGCCGTCGCCGCCTACAATTTTTTCGCCGCCTATTTAAAGGCAGTCGGCAATTCGCTCGTCCCGCTCGTGTTTTTAGGCGTTTCCACGGTGTCCAATATGATACTAGACCTGCTGTTTGTAGCGGTTTTTTCCTGGGGAACTTTTGGCGCGGCTTTAGCAACGGTGATTTCCCAGTATTTCGCGGCGTTTGGGATCGGCAGTTATGTGCTGGCTAAGCAGCAGGAAGTGCGCCAGGCGTTTTGCGGCTTTCGGATTCAAAAGGGCTGCCTTGCAGAGATCGCAGGCTATTCGTTTCTGACCTGTATGCAGCAGTCGGTTATGAACCTTGGCATCCTTTTGATCCAGGGGCTGGTAAACAGCTTTGGAACGGTTGTAATGGCGGCATTTGCGGCTGCGGTAAAAATCGAAGCGTTTGCCTATATGCCGGCGCAGGAATACGCCAATGCGTTTTCCACCTTTATCGCCCAAAACAAAGGCGCCGGGCAGCAAAAACGGGTAACGGCAGGCATCCGCTGCGCGGTGCTGACGGTACTTTGCTACTGTATCGGCGTATCCGTGCTGATCTGCGTACTGGCAAAGCCGATGATGCTTATTTTTATCAAAGCGTCACAGACAGCGATTGTCGCACAAGGCGTCCAGTATTTGCATATCGTCGCGCCGTTTTACTGCGGGATCGGGTGTTTGTTTTTATTTTACGGGCTTTACCGGGCGATTGGAAAACCGTCGGTTTCTGTCGTACTGACCGTTATCTCACTGGGGACGCGCGTGGCGCTCGCGTATGCGCTTGCGCCAGCCGTCGGCGCGGCGGGGATCTGGTGGGCGATTCCGATTGGATGGGGGCTTGCGGATTTGGCGGGAATGCTGTATTATCATAAGAGGATTAGTGTGCGTTCGTGAAAGCAGTCAATCAGCCAGTTTTCGTCAGCAGCCACACAGCCCAAAGTGGACAGCGACCAATTTGGCAAACTCGTCAATATCGATGCTTCCATCGTTTACAATCGATGCATAGTGCGTTTCCAGACATTGTTTTTGCACTTCTTTCGCAAATAAAATATCCCGTTCCATCCAGTTCGCAAAAGCTTTTTCCTGATCCGTGCAGCCTTGCAGCACATAGGAAACAAAATCTCTTTGCTTATAATGGAAAATCTGAAAATCTTCTGTAGGCGTTACCGCGATATAGCGGTTGTATGGAATGCCTGCCCGCTGCATCAATGCAGGCACATATGCCGCTCCTTCTGTCACAATACCGTTTTTACAAGAAAGTTTTGCTAAATCCGCTGACAAGTAGCCAAATATTTCATTGTAAAACGCAAACTCTTCCTGGCATTGAATGCCAGGATCTCTCATCCAGATCTGTTCCGCATCCAGTTCTGCGTTCTTTTTGCAAATAGGATCTCCCTGCGATGCACCCGCC
Organism: Eubacteriaceae bacterium; assembly: GCA_910574915.1. Lineage (GTDB taxonomy): Bacteria > Bacillota > Clostridia > Lachnospirales > Lachnospiraceae > Eubacterium_J. The sequence goes on along the minus strand of CAJTCR010000008.1, from coordinate 112,015 downwards.
TTCATGTAAGTTTCTAAAAAATCATCCGCCTTAAAATAGTACAGGCTGTATTTTTTCGAAAGCATTTCAGCCACCGTGCTTTTTCCAGCACATGGAGAACCGCCAATATAATAAATCTCTGTCATTTAATCTTTCTATACCTGCCTTTCTTATGTTATAACATACTATATCGAGTCTGTTTTTGCGACTTTTTCGCTACACTTATGAAGACCAGCCGGGAGAGGAGATAGGCACGCCCTGGCGGCGGCTTTGGAAGAATGATTAGAAGCCCTTGGCATTCTGCAAAACAACCAGGGGCGCAGCCAAGCGGCACCTTTAGCTGTCAGCAGGCAGCGAACTAGGTGCCGCGACCGTGCACAACCACAGCGTACCAGCAGAATGCTTAGGGCTTCTTATCATTCTGGAACGGACGCCGCCAGGGCGTGCCTATCTCCTCTCCCGGCGTCCCCTCCTACGAAAAAAGCAACACACAATAAAAATACCACACTGCCTCCTAATTTTCAATAAAAACAACAATCCCCCCAACTGCCCGCCAGTGCTTTCTTTATTTGAAATCCCAGAACAGTTGTGCTATAGTTGTAACAGTTTGGGCAATCCAGGCAATCCAAACAATAGAACAGGAGGACTTTTATGCAGCATTATAAGAACAACAACGAGCCGGAACCAGAAACATACGAGTTCACCTGGCAGGGTAAGAAAGCAGCAGCCGCGCAGGCGGCAGGCGCAGCGGGGTATACACTGTGCCCATGTGTGGAGGAAAGCGTGGACTGGGAGCATACGAAAAACGTGTATATAGAAGGAGACAACCTGCCTGTGTTAAAGCTGCTGCGGGAAACGTATGAAAATAAAATCAAGATGATCTATATTGACCCGCCTTATAATACCGGTTCTGGTACGTTTGTGTATGCGGATGATTTTGCCAGGCATTCGGACTGGTGTTCCATGATCTATCCGCGCCTTTTGCTTGCCAGAGATCTGCTGACCGAGGACGGGGTTATTTTTCTTTCGATCGATGACCACGAGTTTGACAATTTGAAGAAAATCTGTGATGAGGTGTTTGGTGAGTGCAACCGCTGCGGTACGTTTATTGTCAATTCCACGCCGAATGCGCGCGACTATGGGCTTGTCGGAAAGATGCATGAGTTCTGCCTGTTTTATGCCAAAAATAGATGGAAGGCAAAGACCTACCTGCTGCCGGATACGGAGAAAAAATTCAGGTTTGCGGATGAAAAGGGCGGGTTTAATATCCATCCGCTTTATAACAGCAATGAGGCGTTTCACTGCGAAAACCGCCCGAACTTGTATTATCCGTTTTACCTGTATCAAAAGGAGCCGCTTTCCGAAGAGGGGTTTTACCGGATCGGGCTGGAAGAGAAGCAAGAAAGCATAGAACTGTATCCGCCAAAGTCGTTAAAAAACGGCGTACAGTTTGTCTGGCGCTGGAGCAGGGAAAAGGCAAGGCAGTATGTCAATGAGGAGATTGTCGGATACAAGGTGCGGGAAGGCGAATACAGGATCGTTCAAAAAATGCGCAGTGATAAAAAAGTGATCCGCAGCCTTTTAACGGATACCAAGTATGCAAGCCGCAGAGGGACGGCGGAAGTAGAGGAATTGTTTGGCGCAAAGGTTTTTTCGTTTCCAAAGCCGCTGGCGCTGCTGACTGATTTTTGCAGGACGGGTTTAGGAAAAGAAGACCGGATCCTGGACTTTTTTTCAGGCTCTGCGACGACGGCACATGCCGTTATGCAGCTAAATGCGTTAGACGGCGGCAAAAGGAGCTACATTATGGTGCAAAAGCCAGAGCTTACAGATGCAGGAAGCGTTGCTTACCAGGCTGGTTATACGGATATTTGTGAGATTGGAAAAGAACGGATTCGGCGCGCGGCAAAAAAACTTTGTGCCGAAGATGCGTCTGCGGTATTTGACGGCGGATTTCGTGTTTATAAATTAACCTGTATGGCACACGGTATCCAAACAGGAAAAGATTCAGACAGAGGTGAATAAAAATGTTGCATATAGCAGTATGTGAGGATGACGGTTGCCTGCTTGCGTTGATAGAGGAGAAAGTGCAAAAGTATTTCAGGGAAAATCATATGGCGGTAATGCTGGAAACGTATGACCGCAGTGATTTTTTAAAGTATGACGTTCAGGAAGGAAAATACTTTGATATTGTGCTGAGTGATATTGAGATGCCAGATACCGACGGCATGAAGCTGGCAAAACAGATCAGAAGCAGTTTGCCGGATGTCATTATTATTTTTGTGACGGCATACTTAAAATATGCGATAGATGCTTATGAGCTGGAAATATTTCGGTATATTCCAAAAAGCCTATTGGACGAAAAACTGCAAAGGGCTTTGGAAGATGCGGTAAAACGGATACAGAGCCAGCCGCAGAAAAGCTACCTGATACGGACGGCGGCAAAGGTTGAGAAAATTTTGTTAAAACAGATTGTGTATATTCAAAAAGACGGTAAAAATGCAGTTATCATCTGTACGGACGGCAGCGTGAAAAAAGTAAGAAAGAGCTTAGCGAATGTATATCAAGAGCTTCATTCGCAGGATTTTGTATTTGTGGAACGTGGCAGTATTGTAAATCTTGCGCAAATCAAGGGCATATGGAAAGACGAGGTTTTGCTGAGCAACGGAGTGCGCCTTCGTGCCAGCCGCACAAGGCTGGAGGAAGTAAAAGAGAAGATGGCAGGATACTGGAGTGAATATATATGATCTTCGTATTTGAATTTATGGAATGGCTGGCTTGTCTGGCAGAGACCGGGCTTTTATTCTGGCTGTATGGACAAGCTTTTCATGACGAGCGGAAAAACAGGGCAAAATACTGGGACTGCGGCTTTGCGGCGGGCGTTGCGTGTTTGGTATTGTATATGAATAATATCGTGATCTACGCCACATCTGTGCTTTTGGGATCTATGTTTTTATGCAGTGTCGCAGCGCTGGCGCTTTACCAGACAAGTTATACGAGGATTTTGTCGCTTACAATGCTCTATATGTTTTGCTTTTGCAGCACGGATATGCTGGTAAGCAACTTGTACCTGTTTTTTGGCAGAAGATGGGAAGTGGATGGCGATACAATTATGACATTCTCTCTGCAAAGAATCGGCCTGATTGTTCTGGCAAAGACGGTAATGGTTTTGTTTATCATTTTAATGAAAAGGTGGTTTGTTCCGGTAGTAAGAAGCCATTATGAAAAAAGGATCTTATGGATCACAGTAACCGCGTTTTTAGGATTTTTATATTTCAGAGACCAGGCGCAGAGCGGTTTTTCAGCGGAAATGTCCAGTGTATGGGGGCTTACGGTTGTTATTTGCGGCATGGGAATTTATAGCGGCTATCGTGAACTGGAAAATCAAAACGAAAAGATGCGCAGCCAGATGGCGGAAATACAAAATAAACTGCTGCGGGAAAACTATCAGATGGTAAGCCATCTGTATGAAAACAATGCAAAGCTGTATCATGATCTGAACAATCACCTGGAGGTTCTTTATCAGATGATTGTTTCTGGGCGGCTGGATGAGGCAGGAGCGTATATCAGCCGTATTGGTGAGCCTGTGAAGGAACTGCTGCGAAAGAACTTTACGGGAAATGATATGATCGATGTGATTATCAGCAGTAAAAAACAAACAGCGGAACAACTGGGAATCAAGGTAAGCGTGGACGCCGGGTTTCCGGCAAATACACACATACAGATCAATGACCTATGTACGATCCTTGGCAATCTTTTGGACAATGCAATCGAGGGAAGCAAACACGCACAACATGCCAGAATCTGCCTGAAAATCCGCCCAGTGCATCAGTTTGTTGTAATAAAGGTTTCCAATACGATTGTAAAACCGCCCCAGATGGATAAAAGCACGGGCAGGCTGGTTACCAAAAAAGAAGACCAGACAAGGCATGGATGGGGGATGCGGAGTGTAAAAACCACTCTGGAAAAATATAACGGAACGATGAAATACCAGTATGATGAATCGGAATTTAAAATCACAGTGATGCTTTTTAATGAAATTTGATTCGCGGACAGAAAAGCAGAAGTTTACGGACAATGCGGTCCATTTTGTATGAAATTGTTATAAAATTTATCAATCACATACAAAAAGGAGATGACGTATTATGAAAACCAGGAGAAACATTATTTTGCTTGTGGCGTTATTGTGCCTAGAGGGTGCGGGGTGTGCAGGGAAACAGGCAAAACCCGATACAGAGCACAAAGGAAAAGCAGAACAGATCCAAAAGCAGGATTTTCCAGAACGATTTTCGAAAACGGTCAATGGAGTGGTATTTGATGTAGATCTACAGGTTGCAGAGAATGTAGATCTTGGAAACCTGCATCAGATGACAGCGACTGTACAGCAGCCGGATGTAGAAAAAGCCAAAGAAGTGTTTGCAAAAGGAAAGGCAGTCGTAAAAGAGCAAAACGATACTGGGTCAGGAGAGGATGGAATGGAATATCCTTGTTATTCTGCCAGCTATAATGACAAAGCTTTTTTAAATATCAGTACAAACCTGACATACAGCACGCCGCTATTTGAAAAAGTAAGCGGGGCATTCCGGCTGTTTTCCAATTATAACGCACAATGCTATTCAAAAGACAGGATACAAAAGCTCGGTGATCCGAAAAAGATTTTTGAAAATGTTTTAAAAAATATCCGCGATGTAGGTTACCAGCTTGAAGATGCCGCTTGTGATTATTATGCCTTAGACCATGAAACGATGGCAAAAGAATTTCGGATGCTGGATAAAACGGGTGAGACGTTAAGTACAGAAGGGATTTCATGGGGAGCGGAGGACGACTGCTATTACTATACAATGATCCAGCAGCAGGAAGGGCTTCCGGTATATTTTGGAAGCCAGGATTTTCCAGAAGATGAAGAAAGCAATCGGCCGATTCATGTGCTGTATTCCGCAAATGGGATCGAACGGCTGGAGGTCTTGCGTTTGTATGCATTTTCCAAGCCGAAGGATGCGGTAAATTTGCTGGATTTTGATACGATTGTACAAACTGTGGCAAAGAAATACGGAGATATTATGGGGCCGTCTTATACAGTAAAACGCGCACAATTATACAAGATGCCGGTGAAATCCGCGGACAGTACATACGATGTAAAGATTGCATGGCTGTTTGAAGTGCAGGAATCAGGGACAGACAGCGACACAGGCGAAGCGTATGAATATACGCAGTATATGTTTGTAGACGCGGCGGACGGCACGGAGGTGTTGCTCTAGTGATTTATTTACCAGTAGAAATCTGCCGCTTGTTTTGCAGAAAAGAGTTCTATGCTTCTGTCGCGGGAATTGTTTTTATTTTATTTTTATCAGCAAACGACGGCATGGGGAATATGGGAGACTCGGTTTTATCATCTGTACTGCTTTCATCGTATGACGCCGGTTTTATGATCGCTTTTTCACTGGCGGCGATTCCATATGCGGCCGTATTTACTGATGAACTGGAATACAACTATACGAGATATCTGGTAATCCGCGGCAATCTGAAAAGCTATGTTTTTTCGAAAATGCTTGTTATTTTTATTTCTTCTGTACTGGCAATGGGAATCGGCATTACCTGCTTTTGCCTGTGCTGTGCAGTCAGCCAGCCGTGGGTGGATGAAGGAATGCTGGAATATCTGTTATGCTCTGGCGGCTACCGTTTTTGCATCGAGCGGGAGTATTATGTTGTCTGGTTTTTGCTATATGGTATACAGTGGGGGATTTTTGCAGGCATTTTGTCAATGGCGGCGGCAGCGTGTTCCCTTTTTTTGGCAAACAGACTGCTTGTATATGCGGTGCCGGTTTTGTTCTATCAGATGCTGATGGAATTTGGCGCAGACAGCTTTCGTACGGTGCAGGCATTTGATCCGCGTATCGTTTTTGATGCCAGATATCATATTTGGGACAGTGATGCCAAAATGCTTGCATGGGCGCTTGCGCTTGGGGGAACAGCATGGCTGCTCTTAAGCTTTGCGGGTATGTTGCAGTTAAAAAGGAGGATATAAGTATGCGGGTATATTTTCGTTTTTTGCGGCAGGCACTTGCGGAGCGTATCTTTAGCCCGAGGATGTATGCGGTTGCATTTTTGCACGGATTCCTTCTGCATTTTTATATGCGTGCGGTCGTACGTTTTTCAAAAGACATGGAATGTGCCGCAACACCGTGGGCATTTCCTTTTTTATTGTCAAATATCTTCTTTTTGCTGCTATTTATGGCAGGAGTTGTTTACTGCTTTTCAGATGTTCCGTTTATGCAGCATAAAAATATGTACCAGGTAATCCGTACAGGAAGGAGCAAGTGGGCGCTAGGACAGATCAGCGTGATTGCTGCCCAGGCGTTTTTTATTATGGTTTTCAATGCTGTATTTAGCATGATCTTGTTGCTTGGATATTTTGAATATTCACCTGGCTGGGGGAAATTGTATCATACGCTGGCATTAACAGGCGGTTCAAAGAAGTATCGGTTTTTATTTGATTTTTCATACGAAACAATGCAGATTTACTCACCGCTGGAATTGCTTGTGCTTTCCATCATGCTTGGTACGCTTGTAATTGCGTTTGTTGGCATATTTATGTTTGCTGTCAGCTTATACGTAAACAGAAGCCTTGCAGTTACCCTGGCATTTTTTTTAGTAATGATGATTTATCTGGTGGAAAATATACATCCGCTGTTAAAAAGGTGGGCGGCAATGTTTGCACCGGTTAACTGGATGAGGGTCACACAGATAGGCATTAAATTTCATGGCAGCTTTATCCAGCCTCCGGTCTGGTATATGGTTACCGTGCTGGCAGCAGGAATTTCCATATGCGCGGGCATGGTATGCGTAAAAGTCAAAAAGATCGAATTTCAATGGTATCAAGAAGAATAAGGAGAGGCTGCATGAACCAATATGTGATAGAGATCGAAAACGTAAGCAAATCATTTCAGGGAACACAAGTATTAAAAAATGTCAGTATGAGGTGCACAAGCGGGAAAATATATGGAATCGTCGGATACAACGGCTCTGGAAAAACCGTATTGTTTAAGTGTATTTGCGGGTTTTTAAACGTGGATGCCGGCAAAATAGCAGTCAATGGAAAAGTAATGGGAAAGGAACTGGACATGCTGGACAATGCGGGAATTATTATTGAAGAACCAGGATATATCCGCAATTTATCAGGATATCGCAACCTGGAGTATTTGTACCGTATATTGAATAAAAAAAATCCGGCGGCAATCCAAACTGCCATGCGAAGGGCAGGGCTTGACCCGTATGCAAAGAAAAAAGTATCCAGCTATTCACTGGGGATGCGCCAGCGCCTGGCGATTGCACAGGCAACAATGGAAAACCAGGAAATATTGATTTTGGATGAACCGATGAACGGACTTGACAAAAAAGGTGTTGCAGAAATGAGAAGCTTTTTTTTAGAGCAAAAACGCATGGGAAAGCTCATACTGTTTGCCAGCCATAACAAAGACGATATTGAACTGCTTTGTGATGAAGTATACGAGATGAATCATGGTGAGCTGGAAAAGATCTGTGGAGATGACATTTATTTGCTATAATCTGTAAGGCGGAAGATACATCACACAAAAAGGAGGTTTTTTATGAATACATCTGCGATTGCCGCAATCCTGTTATTGCTTGTAAGCAGCGCCGCGGTGATTAAACAAAGACGTGACCGTGATAAAGACGACAAAGGCAAAAGGAAATAGAGTTGCCTGTAAATGTACCACGGGATTGTTTTGGTAACACATACGAAGAGCAGCCGGGAGAGAGGATGTGCTCCCCTGGCTGCGGCTTTCTTTTACAAGAAGGGACGCCAAGAGAGAGGATGGGTACACTCTGACGGCGTCCGTTCCAGAATGTTAAGAATTGCTAGGTATCCTGCTGCTACGCCCTGGCTGTGTCCGGTCGCGGCACCTAGTTGTTTTGCAGAATCCCAAGCAATTCTAACCATTCTTCCAAAGCCGCCGCCAGAGTGTACCCATCCTCTCTCCCGGCTGTTCTTCGCAAGTGCTGCCAAACGAGCCCGTATGGTTTGTTCGCTGTACTAGAATCTGTTCTATCATTAGGATTGATTTTGTTCATGGCAGACAAACCAAACCATATTGCGCTTGTTTCGTAGCATTTACGAAGAGCAGCCGGGAGAGAGGATGTGCCTCCCCTGGCGGCGGCTTTGGAAGAATGGTTAGAAGCCCTTAGTATTCTGCTGGTTAACCAGGGGCGCAGCCAAGCGGCACCTTTAGCTGCCAGCAGGCAGCGAACTAGGTGCCGCGACCGTACGCAGCCACAACGTAACAGCAGGATACTTAGGGATTCTTAGCATTCTGGAACTGCCGCCGCCAGGGGAGGCACATCCTCTCTCCCAGCGTCCCTTCCTGTAAAAATATACCAAAGCAATTCAAACTTGTTTTCTATAAATATTAATATTTCCAAAAAAACGTAAGAATAAACAACACTAAAAATATCACAGCGCAAGGTATCGTAATAAACAGTTCCCTCATGCTCCATGCGCCGTAGAACGACCCCGCACTTAAAATACACCAAAACCCGAACCACGAAAGAAAGACCAACCGGTACGCAAAACGGGCAAAAAAATCATACCAATCTATGTTTTCCAACTTTTTCCTCATAGCAAAATCCCCCTGTCTTTATTTAACATCTGTTTTTATTGTACTACAAATTAACAGGTTTGTAAAAACTTTTTCACCAACAATATAAAATTTTTTCCATAAATGCTTGCTTTTTGTACGTGAAAGTGCTATTTTATTAAATAAGAATAAAGTAACAAGTCATTGAGAGTGGACGGCAATCCACTCTCAATTCGCGTTGTATTGTATTTTTTCGAAATATGCAGCGTTTGGCAGCAGTATTTACAAGGAGGTGTAACGATGTCAAGAAGAGAGGAATATGAACAGAAAACCGAAGAACTGCTTCTGCCTGTTTTAAAAGAGTATCATTTTGATCTTGTCGATGTAGAATATGTGAAAGAGGGGAGCACATGGTTTTTGCGTGCCTATATTGATAAAGAAGGCGGGATCACAATCAATGACTGTGAAGACGTGGCAAGAAAAATGAATCCGATTTTGGATGAGCTGGATTATATCGATGGATCTTACACCTTCGAGGTTAGTTCGCCGGGACTCGGCAGGCCGTTGAAAAAAGAAAAAGACTATGCCAGAAATCTGGGAAAAGAGATAGAGATCCGCACCTATCGTCCCATTGAGCATAAAAAGGAATTTTGTGGAACGCTGAAAGCTTATGATGAGCAGACAGTAACGATTGTTACTGAGGAAGACATGGAGGTTTCCTTTGCAAAGAGTGAGATTGCCCTTATCCGCCAGGCGCTTGATTTTTAAAGGGCAGTACACAGTTGGGAACTGCCGGTGAAGCATTTTCGTAATAGGCGGGCAGTTTCATAGATTAGGAGGATGGGAAAAATGAACAATGAATTGTTGGAAGCATTGAATATATTGGAAAAAGAAAAAAATATCAGTAAGGATACGCTGCTTGAGGCGATTGAGACGTCGTTAGTAACCGCGTGCAAAAATCATTTCGGCAAGTCAGATAACATCAAGGTAGATATGAACCCGGAGACGTGTGAATATCATGTATTCCAGGGAAAGACCGTTGTAGAAGAGGTCGAAGACCCGATTATGGAAATCAGCCTTGCAAACGCAAAGATGATTAACAGCAGGTATGAGCTGGGGGATATGGTAAATATCGAGATCAAGTCCAAGGAATTTGGCAGGATCGCGACACAGAATGCCAAAAACGTGATTTTGCAGAAAATCCGCGAGGAAGAGCGAAAAATCCTGTGTGACGAATACTACAGCAAGGAGAAAGATATCGTAACCGGCATTGTGCAGCGGTATATGGGGAAAAATGTCAGCATTAACCTTGGAAAAGTAGACGCGGTACTGACGGAAAACGAGCAGGTGAAAAAAGAGGTATTCCAGCCGACAGAGCGTGTCAAAGTCTATATCCTGGAAGTGAAATCCACATCCAAGGGGCCAAAAATCCTTGTATCCAGGACACATCCAGAGCTGGTCAAGCGGTTATTTGAATCCGAAGTGACAGAAGTAAAGAGCGGCATAGTGGAAATTAAAAGCATCGCCAGGGAAGCCGGAAACCGTACCAAGATCGCCGTACATTCCAACGACCCGAACGTGGATGCAGTAGGCGCCTGCGTCGGGATGAACGGCGCGAGGGTAAACGCGATCGTCAATGAGCTGCACGGAGAAAAGATCGATATTATCACATGGAACGATAATCCTGCCATGCTGATTGAAAATGCGTTAAGCCCTGCAAAAGTAATTTCCGTTATTGCAGACGCTGAGGAAAAGAGCGCAAAAGTCGTAGTGCCGGATTACCAGTTGTCGCTGGCAATCGGCAAGGAAGGACAAAATGCAAGGCTTGCAGCGAGGCTGACCGGATTTAAGATCGATATTAAGAGCGAAACGCAGGCAAGAGAAGCAGGCGACTTCCTGGATTATGAAAATGAATACGAAGATGCGGATGAATATGACGAGTATTCCGAATATGAAGAAGACGCCTATGGCAGCGGTTACGAAGGCGGTTCTTATGCGCAAGCAGAAGCGGACAGCTACGGCGGGGATGCTTATAAAGAATCAGATGGTGATAACTATGAAGAAGATTCTTATGAAGAGTCTAACGGCGGCAGTTACGAGGAAGATTTTTATGAAGAATCGAAAGACAGCAGCTCCGATATAAATTCCGACTGGAAAGCAGGTCACAGCGAAGATCAAGCAGACAATGGCTATGATATAGAATCTGACGACAAATCCGCAGAGGACGCTTTCGATCAGGAAGATACCGAAGACGCGGATATGCAGCAGCCGCAAGACGACGAAGATAAAGAAGGTGCAGGTGTTTCGTGAAGACAAAAAAAATTCCTTCGAGGATTTGTGTAGGATGCAGAGAGCCAAAAGAAAAACGAAGTATGGTACGGATCGTAAAGACAGCAGAAAATGAAATTTGCCTGGACGAGACGGGAAAGAAGAACGGACGGGGCGCTTATATTTGCAGAAACAGGGAATGTTTTCGGCGTGCCGTACAGTCAAAAGGGCTGGAGCGCTCCTTAAAGACGCAGATTCCACAGGAGGTTATTGATCAATTAGAAGAGGAGATGAGTGCAGTTGAGGCCAGATAAGGTATTGTCAATGATTGGAATGGCAGCCCGGGCAGGGAATATTGCAAGCGGGGAATTTTCAACGGAAAAAGCGGTGAAAAGTGGAAAGGCTTATCTGGTTGTTCTTGCGAAAGATGCATCGCAGAATACGAAAAAGCATTTTTCAGATATGTGCGCTTTTAGGGGAACGCCGTATTATGAATATGCAGATAAGACACAGCTTGGTAATTGTATCGGAAAAGAATACCGGGCATCACTGGCAGTTACAGAGGAACATCTGGCAGGAGCAATTATCAAAAGGTTAATGGAAATGGAACAACTGAATAATGGAGGTAATTAATAGTGGCAAAGCAAAAAATACATGAGCTTGCAAAAGAGCTGAAGCTGACAAATAAAGTAGTCGTAGATTATTTGAACCGTAAAGTGAAAGACAAAGAAAAAAAATACACTTCTTCCAATTTTCTGGAAGCAGAAGAAGCGGCGGACATTCGCGCAAATCTGGATTCGCTCGTAAAGGCAGACCATGAGCTAAAGGCAAAGCAGGCTGACACAAGACAAAAGTCCGGCGAGCAGAAAGGCTCTGCTTCAAAGGAGGGCGAGGCAAGGCCAAAGAAAAAAGCGAGTATTACCGCGGTATTTAACGCACAGTACAGCAAACAAAACCGCAAGCAGAGTGGAAACCGGAACAAACAGTCCGGCGAGCGCGCAGACAGGGAGCGCGGGCAGCGTACCGTCCGTCCGGCGGAACGCCCGCATATTCCGATCCGCCCAAACGCAGACAGGCCAAACTACGACCGTGCTTCTGCACATGTGCCGGATGACGAGATTGTAAAGCCGCCAGTACCAAAGGCAGAGCGCCCAGAAACACAAGAACGTGCGGAAAAAGCAGAACGGACGGCGGAACGCACAGACCGTATAGAACGCGGCGAAAAAAATGACCGTAATGACCGCAGTGATCGTACAATGGACAGAGGGCAAGACCGTAACGACCGCAGTGATCGTAATGACCGCGGCGAGCGGACAGAAAGAAGCGACCGCGGCGACAGGCAGCAAAACCGCGGCGGGGCACGCGTGCAGGGCGACCGCAATGTGCGTGCAATGAGCGGCTCCAGACAGCGCGGCAATACAGGAAATGCAAGAAACGAACGCGGGAATGACAGAGGTGGCAGAAATGCGGGATTTGAGCAGAAAGGTGAGAAAAACCATTCGAATAATCGAGCGAATTCCGGTAATAATTATGGTGATAAAAACGGCGGCAGAGTCGGTGCGAATCGTCAGAAGGAATTTAAAGGAAAATTAGAACAGAATATTAACCGTTTCCACAAGGAATCGGTCAAGGCGTCGCCAGAAGAAATGGCAAAGGAAAGCCGCGACAACAGAAGCCGTGACAACGGCCGCAAGAAAAACAGCACAAACAAAGAATACGACAAGCTGGGCGGCAAAAAGCAGGAACGCTATGTAAACCTGGAAAAGACGAGCGGCCACAAGAAGAAAAACCAGACACCGGTACAAAACGCGCCGAAGGAAGAAGAGGCAATCCGTTCCATTACGCTGCCGGAGCATATGACGATCCGCGAGCTGGCTGACAAGATGAAAGTCCAGCCGTCTGTGATTGTGAAAAAGCTGTTCTTAAAAGGCACGATGGTAACGGTCAACCAGGATATTGACTACGAACACGCAGAAGAGATCGCGCTGGAATTTAACTGCATTGCAGAGCCGGAAGAAAAGATCGACGTGATTGCAGAGCTGTTAAAGGAAGAAGCAGAAGACGAGAGCAAGATGGTTTCCCGTCCGCCGGTAGTCTGCGTTATGGGGCATGTTGACCACGGAAAAACATCTCTTTTGGATGCGATTCGCCATACAAGGGTTACCGATAAAGAAGCAGGCGGCATTACGCAGGCGATCGGCGCCTATATGGTAAAATGCAACGGGGAAAATATTACGTTTTTAGATACACCAGGGCATGAAGCGTTTACGGCAATGCGTATGCGCGGGGCAAATTCGACGGATATCGCGATTTTGGTTGTAGCGGCGGACGACGGTGTAATGCCGCAGACCGTAGAAGCGATCAACCATGCAAAAGCAGCCGGAATTGAGATTATTGTTGCCGTAAATAAAATCGATAAGCCAGCCGCTAATATTGAGCGTGTAAAGCAGGAGCTGTCCGAGCATGAACTGATCCCGGAAGACTGGGGCGGCAGTACGATTTTCGTACCAGTATCCGCACATACAAAAGAAGGGATCGAGCAGCTTTTGGAAATGATTCTTTTGACCGCGGAAGTGCTGGAGCTTAAAGCAAATCCAAAACGGAATGCCCGCGGCGTAGTTATCGAGGCAAAATTAGACAAAGGACGCGGAGCGGTGGCGACCGTACTCGTACAAAAAGGGACGTTAAAAATCGGCCAGCCGGTTGCCTGCGGCAGCAGCTTTGGCAAAGTCCGGGCGATGGTCGACGACAAGGGCAGAAACGTCAAGGATGCAAGGCCGTCCATGCCGGTAGAGATCTTAGGGCTTAGCAGCGTGCCGGATGCAGGCGAGACGTTTGTCGTATGCGAATCAGAAAAAGAAGCAAGAAACTTTGCGGAGACGTATATTACAGAAAGCAAAGAAAAGCTTCTGGAAGAGACACGTTCAAGAATGTCGCTTGACGATTTGTTCTCGAAGATTCAGTCCGGCAATGTCAAAGAACTAAACATTATCGTAAAGGCAGACGTACAAGGCTCTGTGGAAGCAGTCAAGCAAAGCCTACAAAAGCTGTCCAACGAAGAAGTTGTGGTTAAGATTATTCATGGCGGCGTAGGCTCTGTGAACGAATCCGACGTCAACTTAGCGACTGCTTCCAATGCGATTATTATTGGATTTAACGTGCGCCCAGACCCGGTTGCAAAAGCAAGCGCGGAACGCGAAGGCGTCGATATCCGCCTGTACAAAGTGATTTACAATGCGATCGAGGACGTATCGGCTGCGATGAAGGGCATGTTAGACCCGATTTTCGAGGAAAAAGTATTGGGCCACGCGGAGGTGCGCCAGATCTTTAAGGCGTCCGGCATTGGGAATATTGCAGGCTCCTATATTTTGGACGGTATTTTCGAAAGAGGCTGCAAGTGCCGTATTACAAGAGAGGGCGAGCAGATTTTTGAAGGCGCGCTTGCTTCTTTAAAGCGGTTTAAGGATGACGTCAAAGAAGTGAAGTCTGGCTATGAATGCGGCCTTGTATTTGAAGGCTTTAACGATATAGCAGAATTTGACCAGATTGAAGCATATAAGATGGTGGAAGTGCCTCGCTAAATGCCCGCGTGCTTCATCTACTGGCACAGGGCAGACGGCACGCGGCTGTTAGATGGAGCACTGGAAAGGAATGGCGGAATATGAGAAAACACAGTATAAAAAATACACGCATCAACGAAGAAGTATTGCGGAGGCTCAGCGAGATTATCCGCGGCAGCATCAAAGACCCGCGCATCAATCCGATGACAAGTATTGTCTCGGTAGAGGTTGCGCCGGACTTAAAGACGTGCAAGGCATATGTCAGCGTGCTTGGGGATGAACAGTCGCAAAAAGACACGCTGGCTGGGCTTCGAAGCGCCGAGGGCTATATCCGGCACAGCCTGGCACAGAGCGCAAACCTGCGCCATACACCGCAGATTACGTTTATTATCGACCAGTCGATCGAATACGGTGTGAATATGTCGCATCTGATTGACCGGGTAAACAGCGAAAACAGGCGGCAGGAAACAGAAAAGGAAGATCAAAACAATGAATAGCCTGGAAGAACAGCTTGACGGAGTAAAAAGCGTGGCAGTTGCAGGGCACGTAAAGCCGGACGGAGACTGTGTCGGCTCCTGCCTTGCTACCTATAATTATATCAAAAACTATGACCCTGCGATACAGGTGCGCGTATTTTTAGAGCCGATCCCAAATATTTTCAAATTTTTGTCCGGGGCGGACGTAATCGAAAGCGAACCGGATGCGTCTATGCGGTTTGACCTTATGATCGTACAGGACTGCGGTGATGCGGGCAGGCTTGGCAAAGCTTCGGTGCTGCTTGCGCAGGCAAAACGCGTGATCTGCATTGACCATCATATCAGCAATACCGGCTTTGGGGATGACCGCTATATTTTTCCAAAAGCAAGCTCTACCTCGGAGCTGGTATTTGAACTGATGGATCAGGCAAAGATTACCAGACAGGTTGCAGAATGCATTTATACCGGGATTATTCATGATACCGGGCTGTTTCAGTATTCTTCAACCTCTCCAAAGACCATGCGCACAGCGGCGTTTTTAATGGAACAGGGGATTGCTTTTACAGAGATTATTGATAAGACTTATGTGCAAAAGACATTTGAACAAAACCAGATCCTTGCGCGGGCGATTGAAAAAAGCAGGCTGCATCTGGGCGGTGCCTGTATCTCGTCAATTATTACAATAGAAGATATGGAACAGTGCCATGTCCTTGCGAAGCATCTGGAAGGCATTGTGGCGCAGCTTCGTTCTACCAAGGGCGTGGAAGCGGCAGTCTTTTTTTATCCGCAGCAGACAGAAAGCGGACTGGAATATAAGATCAGCCTGCGCGCAGCCTCAGACGCCGTCAATGTGGCACAGATTGCCATGCACTATGGCGGCGGCGGGCACGTCCGCGCAGCCGGGGCGTCGACCAGGATGGAACCACAAGCATGTCTTTTCGAGATCTTAGAGATGGTAAGGCAGCAGATGGAGCATACGACATGAACGGAATCATCAATGTATATAAGGAAAAAGGCTATACCTCGCACGATGTTGTGGCAAAGCTGCGGGGAATCTGCCGTCAAAAAAAG
Organism: Eubacteriaceae bacterium; assembly: GCA_910574915.1. Lineage (GTDB taxonomy): Bacteria > Bacillota > Clostridia > Lachnospirales > Lachnospiraceae > Eubacterium_J. The sequence goes on along the minus strand of CAJTCR010000008.1, from coordinate 96,067 downwards.
ATTGGGCATACCGGCACGCTTGACCCGGACGCAGAAGGCGTGCTTCCGGTATGCCTTGGAACCGCAACCAAAGTGTGCGGCCTGCTGACGGACAAAGACAAGGTATATGAGGCAGTGCTGCTGCTTGGCACACAGACAGATACGCAGGATATCAGCGGAACGGTTGTCCGTCAGGCGCAGGTAACCTGCACACAGGACGAGGTGCGGCAGGCAGCCGCTTCTTTTTTGGGCATATACAGCCAGCTTCCGCCGATGTATTCGGCACTCAAGGTCAATGGAAAAAAGCTTTGCGACCTTGCCAGGGCAGGCGTGGAGGTGGAGCGCAGCAAAAGGCAGGTTTCGATTTATGAAATCGAGGTGCTTTGGATGAGGCTGCCGCGTGTAAAGCTGCGCGTACATTGTTCCAAGGGCACGTATATCCGCACGCTTTGCCACGATATCGGGCAAAAGCTGGGCTGCGGCGGCTGCATGGAAGAACTGCTGCGCACAAAGGTCAGCATCTTTTCGCTGGATCATGCCTGGCGGCTGGCACAGATCCAAAGCCTGGCAGAAGAAAACCGCCTGGAGGAAATCTTGCTGCCCGCAGACCGGTTGTTTTTGGAATATCCGCACGCAGACGTTCTGCCAGAATACACAAGGCTTTTATTTAACGGCAACCGCCTGCCCAAACAGGCTTTTTTTGCAGCGGCAGAAAGCGGCGCAAATGCGGAGCAGGTCATACGTGTCTATTTTTGCGGGGAATTTTATGCCCTTTATCAATATGATGCTCTGCGGGATGACTATAAGCCTTTGAAAATATTTGGACAAGGGCAGATACAAAAGCAGGAACAAGACGCCCTGCGTACAGCGAAACGGGGGAATGGGGCATGAGGTACGAACAGGATTTTTTACATTTGCAGCTTCATGAGCCTACGGTTTTATCCCTTGGCAAATTTGACGGCCTGCACCGGGGGCATGAGTTGTTGATGGAATCGGTATTTGAAAAGGCAAAGACGGGGTTAAAAGCTGCCGTATTTACATTTGAGCTTTCGCCGAATCCGGTGTTTGACATCCAGCAGGTCATTACGACAAAGGAAGAAAAGCAGCAGCTTTTTTATGAGCGCGGCGTCGATTATCTGATCGAATGCCCGTTTACCGAAGAGATTATGCAGATGGAACCAGAGCGGTTTATCGAAGAAATCGTAAAACGGCTCTGTGTGAAATGGATCGTTGTGGGGACCGATTTTCGCTTTGGGCATAACCGCAGGGGCGACTACCATATGCTGCAAACATATGCCGGTGTTTATGGCTACCAGGTACGCGTCGTACAAAAAATGCAGTACCAGGGCAGGGACATCAGCAGTACTTATATCCGCGAAGCGATCGGAAAAGGGAGCATCGAATTTGTAAACGAGCTGCTCGGATACCCCTATTTTATCCAGGGAAAGATTATCCGCGGCAACCAGGTCGGCCGCACCATCGGATTTCCGACGATTAATATTCTTCCGGTTCCTGAAAAGCTGCTGCCGCCGTATGGCGTGTATGTATCCAGAATCTTTTTGGACGGCAGAAAGTACGGGGGCATTACCAATATCGGGATCAAGCCGACGATCCACGGCGAATATCCGGCAGGCGCGGAGACGTACATTTACGATTTTTGCACAGACGTATACGATAAGACAGCCAGGGTCGAGCTGCTGCACTTTGAACGCCCGGAGATGAAATTTGAAGGAATCGAACAGTTAAAGCTCCAGCTTGCAAAAGATATTGCATATGGGGCGGAGTATCTTGCAGATGAGAAATTTTAACAGCGGAAAATCAGCATTTAAAACACAGACAGTTTAAATGCTGATTTTTTTATTACAAAAATATTACAACGGCGTTGACAGCATTCGTTGATATTGCTATAATGGAAAAGGTTGGAAAAAATTCCCAGTAAAAAGGCTAAGCACTGCCAAAACAAAATTTGCAAAAATAGAAAATATATAATAGAAATAGAAAATAGAAAAACAGCAGATAATATGCAGGAGGAAAACATGAAATTCAGATTTATAAAGCTAGGAGCAATCTTTATGACAGCAATGACCGCAGTCATGGGTGCCGGCACCGTTAAGGCACAGGCGGCGTCGATCCGTGCAGGAGTCAGCGTGGCGCTGGCAGAATGCCTTCATGAAAATGTAAAAGTAGCCGCGACGCAAAAAGACGGCGCTAAGGCACAGGAGCAGGCGGTACAGCAGGAAGCGGCGGCAGCGCAGAAAGCTGCGAATAAAGCCAAAAAAAGGTCGAAAAAAAGCGTGAATGCGCAGGAAAATACGATTTGCGGTTATACAAACCTTGGGATTGCCAATGTAAGTAATTATCTGAATGTGCGGGCAGAAGCAGGAGAAGATGCCAAAATAGTAGGCAAGCTTCCGGCAGATGCGGGCTGTGAGATTTTGGATACAAAAGACGGCTGGTATTATATCCGCTCTGGAAAAGTAAGCGGCTATGTCCGCGCCGATTATATTATTACCGGAGACGAAGCAAAGCAGTTGGCGGAAAAATTGAAAAAGACAATGGCGACGGTGAATACGCTGACCGTTTACATACGGGAAAAGCCGAACACCGACTGTACGATCCTTACGATCGTTACGACAGACGAAGAGCTAGAAGTCGTAGAAGAAGGCGAAGAGTGGATTGAGATCAAGCTGGATGATGAAAACGGTTTTGTCAGTGCACAGTATGTAGACCTGTCGGAAGAGCTGAAAAAGGCGATGCCTTATACAGAGACAGAGCGCAGCGCAGAAGTATCGGATTCTAAGTATTCCCTTGCGCAGACCGCGCTCAGCTATGTTGGCGGGCGTTATGTATGGGGCGGGACAAGCCTGACAAACGGGGTGGACTGCTCTGGCTTTACTATGCAGATTATGGCAAAATACGGCGTATACCTGCCGCATTCCTCGAGAGGACAGGCAGGCTACGGCAGAAGTGTCAGCACGTCTGAGCTTCAGCCTGGCGACCTGATCTTTTATGGCAGCGGCAGTACGATCAGCCACGTAGCGATTTATATCGGAGGCGGACAGATCGTACATGCAAGCAACAGCCGCGACGGAATCAAAGTATCAAACGCGTTTTATCGTACACCGATCTGCTGCCGGAGAATGCTGTAAAGTTGAAAAAAACTGTTTACAACAACTGGCAGGTATGCTATATTGGAAAGGCATGGATTAGCCCATATTCGGTAAATGGACGCTCCGACCTTTTGCTGAGTAACATGTGTAACTGGGCGATTATAAAATAAATGGAGGACATTTTCATGTTATCAAAAGAAAAGAAAGAGACAATTATCAAAGAGTACGGCAACAAACCAGGCGATACAGGTTCGCCGGAAGTGCAGATTGCGTTACTGACAGAGCGGATCAATGAGCTGACAGAGCATTTAAAGGTGAACCAGAAGGATCATCATTCCAGAAGGGGCCTTTTAAAGATGGTTGGTCAGAGAAGAGGGCTGTTGGCTTATCTTAAGAAGAGTGATATCGAAAGATACCGTACTTTGATCAAACGCTTGGGATTAAGAAAATAATTCTGAACAATGAAAAGAGCGGATATTTTTCCGCTCTTTTTTAAGAAATATGGTTGGGGTGTTAAAAGGAAGCCGCCGCATCGCGGCGTCTTCCTTCTGACACCCAAACCAATTAAAAGGAGAAAAGATATGTATAAAAGTTATTCTATGGATATTGGCGGAAAGACACTTACCGTTGAGATCGGACGCGTGTGCGCGCAGGCAAACGGCGCGGCGCTGATGCGCTATGGCGATACGACGGTGCTTTCTACCGCGACCGCATCGGACAAACCAAGAGACGGGATTGACTTTTTCCCGTTAAGCGTAGAGTATGAAGAAAAATTGTATGCCGTTGGCAAGATCCCAGGCGGATTTAACAAACGCGAGGGCAAAGCGTCTGAAAACGCGATTTTAACATCCCGTGTGATTGACCGTCCGATGCGTCCGCTTTTTCCGAAGGATTACCGCAACGACGTTACGTTAAACAATATGGTTATGAGTGTAGACCCGCAGTGCCGTCCAGAGATTACGGCAATGCTTGGTGCGGCAGTTGCAGCCTGCATTTCGGATATTCCGTTCTGCGGCCCTTGTGCGATGACTCAGATCGGAATGATGGACGGGCAGTTTATTATCAATCCGTCCCAGCAGGAATGGGACGAGGGCGATTTGCAGCTTACCGTGGCATCTACGATGGAAAAGGTGATTATGATCGAAGCCGGCGCCAATGAAATTCCAGAAGACAGGATGTTAGAAGCGATTTATATGGCGCACGACATCAACCAGACGATCAATGCGTTTATGAACCAGATCGTGGCAGAGATCGGCAAGCCAAAGCATGAGTATACAAGCTGTGCGATTCCAGAAGAAATGTTTGCGGCAATGCGTGAGATCGTAACGCCGCAGGAAATGGAAGAGGCTGTATTTACAGATCAAAAGCAGGTACGGGAAGAAAACATTCGAAATATTACCGATAAATTTGAAGAAGCGTTTGCAGAAAACGAAGAATGGCTGGCTGTGCTTTCTGAAGCCGTATACCAGTACCAGAAAAAGACTGTCCGCAAGATGATCTTAAAAGACCGCAGGCGTCCTGACGGCAGACAGATCGACCAGATCCGTCCGCTGGCGGCAGAGGTAGACTTGATCCCGCGCGTGCACGGTTCTGCGATGTTTACCCGCGGACAGACACAGATCTGCGATATCGTTACACTGGCGCCGATGTCAGAAGTGCAGAAGGTAGATGGCCTGGATGAAAATATTGTATTGAAACGATATATGCACCACTATAATTTCCCGTCTTATTCGGTCGGCGAGACAAAACCGTCCAGAGGGCCGGGACGGCGTGAGATCGGACATGGCGCGCTGGCGGAAAAGGCATTGATCCCGGTGCTTCCTTCCGTAGAAGAATTTCCGTATGCCATCCGTGCAGTATCGGAGACGTTTGAATCCAACGGTTCGACTTCTATGGCATCGACCTGTGCTTCCTGCCTGTCGCTGATGGCAGCCGGCGTGCCGATTAAAAAGATGGTAGCTGGCATTTCCTGCGGCCTTGTAACCGGGGATACGGATGACGACTACGTTGTGCTTACCGATATCCAGGGGCTGGAAGATTTCTTCGGCGATATGGATTTTAAAGTAACCGGCACGCATGACGGCATTACCGCGATCCAGATGGACATTAAGATTCATGGCCTGACCCGCCCGATCGTAGAAGAAGCGATTGCGCGCACAAGACAAGCAAGGCTTTACATTATGGATGAGGTGATGTCCAAAGCGATTGCACAGCCAAGGCAGGAAGTTGCGCCGTTAGCGCCGAAGATTATCCAGATCCAGATAGATCCGATGAAAATCGGTGACGTTGTCGGGCAGAGAGGAAAGACGATTAATGAGATTATTGACCGTACAGGCGTCAAAATCGATATTAACGACGAAGGCTCTGTTTCGATCTGCGGTACCGATAAGGAAATGATGGAAAAAGCAGTCGAAATGATCGAGATTATTACGACAAACTTTGAAGAAGGGCAGATTTTTAAAGGAAAGGTTGTCAGCATTAAAGAGTTTGGCGCGTTTGTTGAGTTTGCCCCGGGCAAGGAAGGCATGGTGCATATTTCTAAGATTACGAAAGGAAGAATCAACCATGTGGAAGATGTACTGACGCTTGGCGACGTCGTTACCGTTGTCTGCCTTGGCAAAGACAAGATGGGGCGCGTCAGCTTTAGTATGAAGGATGTGCCAAAAGAAAACAATTAAATTTTATAAAACGGACAGAGGGCAGGATTTTATTTCCTTACCCTCTGTTTTTTATTCTTCTAAAATCCCCGCCATACGCAGCAGATACCGCGCGTTGGCAGTCTCGCATATTCCATGCCGGATCTTATAGTCAAATAAAATCTGATCCTCATGATAATGTTCACAGAAGTGAAAATTTGCGGCATCCATGCCGGCATCCTGTTCGATGCTGCACAGCTCCAGGTCATGTGTTGTAAGGATCGTAAATACATAGGGCTTTGCAAGCTTTTTTACCGTTTCTCTCGCTGCAAAGATCCGGTCTGTGGAATTGGTGCCTTTATAGATCTCGTCGATCAGCGCCAGCATCGGTTTTTGCTTTCTGGATGTTTCGATTATTTTTTGAATGTGCAGCAATTCGGCATAAAATGTAGAGATGCCTTCATTGATATCGTCTGCCGTGCGCATGGAGGTGCAGACTGCCATCCGGGAAATGCGAAAGCCAGAAGCCGTGCAAAAGCCCCCTGCATAGGCAAGAATGGAATTGACGCCGATGCTGCGCAAAAAAGTAGTCTTTCCTGACATATTCGAACCGGTAATGATACAAGTCTGGTGCGCCATGACAAAGTCGTTTCCGACAGCGCCGGGCTGTTTTAACAGCGGGTGCGTTAAGCCTGTAACAGACAGCTCTGGCTTTTTGGAATCTGTGACCGCAGGCATGGTGCAGCTTTTATTTGTACGTGCAATTACGCCAAGACTGATCAGCGCTTCGATACATCCAGCCGCCTGCATCCAGGTACGCACGTCGTTTCGGTATGCTTCTTTCCATAAGAAGTAACGCCGTACGCAGTGAAAATCGTAACAGATCAGGCTGTTCAGCAGAAAATAGGCGTATGCATTGTGCCTTGTCACAACCGCGGAGCAGATCGACCGCAGCTTAACAAAGGCATACACGGCACCCGATCTGTTCTTTTTTTGCAGGGGACGCGCCGTATCGTTTTTGGATAACTGCCGCTGCAACTGCTGTAAATAAGGGCTTTCAAACGGTTCCTGCAAGGCGAGCGCAAACAGCTTGCGGTAAGGCTCTGCTGTCTGGTTCATCCGGTAAACAGGGGCGAGCAGCCTGCTGTTGCGCCAGTGACAGACGAAAGAGGCAAAGAGCTGGAGCGTGGACAGCACAAAAAAGCAGACGGGAGAGAAACGGCGTTCGATGCCGGACAGGCTAAGAAACAGGCTGGCAACTGTCAGTACCGGAACGGCAAAAATCAAAACCGTGCCGGCGGCAGGCAAGCCGTCTGCCTGCGGTTTATCTGTCTCATGCAGGGAATGAAAAAAATCATCCAGCGTCTTTTGGGAGGCATCGTACGTATGGGTGCGCAGTTTTCTTGCCGCTGCTTCATAGCTTAGCGTAAAGCCTGCTTTTTGCGCCAGTTCCAAAACTGCCTGCTGGCGGCTTTTGACAGAGCCAGAAAGGGTGTCTTTTGTATCCGCGTCCTGCGGCTGGCTCAGCCAGCGGGCAAGTTGGTCTTGTCCAAATACAGAACTGGCGGTGCACAAATACTGGTAGAGCGAGTGTTTTCCAAAAATATCCAGGTCGTGCGCCCAGGCGTCCTTGCCTGCAAGATACCTGGCGCCATGCTCACAAAACTGCTTCCAGCCGTCCGTAAGCCTTGCCTTGTAATCAGCGATCACCGCCTGGCAGTTCTCCTCGTAAGAAAGCCGCTGCTTCAAACGGAGATCCCAAAATACAAGCATAAGAAAACCAAGCGCACATGCACCGCCAAGCAGGCAGCAAAAAAACTCCCTGCCTGTATATCCTAAATAGAAAAAGATGGCAGCCGCCGCGCAGCAGATAAGACGCCAAAACGAAATCCGGCTGCACAGGGAGCGCAGGCGGGAAGCTGTTTCCAGCGATTGATTCAGGTGTGCCTCGTACATGGGCATGGCTCCTTTCGGTTAAGATTCTTTTTTCCGCGGCAGTTACTCGGCAGTTTCTGTAATTCCGTAATCAAGCAGGATATTTTTCGGTGCGTTTGGCGGGATGACTTTGCCCATCATTTCGTATTGATAGCGTTTGACCCTGCGGGTGCAGTGGACAGGCTCCGGGGCATAGGCGGTCGTTTTGCAGCCGGCGTATTCCGGTGATTCAGCCAGGTCGTCCGTGACATCCTGTATGAGTGCGTTTGTGACAGCATCGATGCTGCTGCCGTATTCTACGGCGATCAGCGTGTGTTTTGAAACCTGTCTGTCCAGGTCGCCGAAGGAACGGTACAGTGTGTATTTCATAAATGATATCCTCCTTATAATAGATTTTGTATGCAACTATTATAAGCGTTTCGGTATACGCAGTCAATGTATGATCATCCAATATTTCCATATGAAAACGGACATGGGAAATTGACTTTTATGGTAAAAAAAGGTATAATAAACTGCATTTAAAAATTCTAATTCAGTCACGGGGGAAGATAATATGTCACACAAGGAAAAGAAGGTTAAGGCGCGTCATACCGAAAAAGGCAACAGCCTCAGCCAGAAGATTATTTCTAAAATGGCAGTGTATACCGCAGGGATTTTTCTGCTTACCATTTTGATGTCTGCTTTTCTTGCTGCAAGGTCTTTGATTGAGGTGAATCGGGATAAGCTTGCCGCGGTTGCCTATGAAAACGCGTTCTTGGATGGAAATGATATTGAAAATGCATATGGAAAAGTCGTCGGGTTTGCCGGCGCCTTGAGAAATATTTCCACACTTGACCCAAAGGAGCAGCGGGCGGCGATTGATACCGCGCTGGTTGGGATGCTAGAAAGCGGGGGCGGCTATCCGACGGCGTTTGCTTATTTTGAGCAAAATACCATTGCCGATGAAAACGGATTGCCATACAGCGTTCATCACAAAGACATCGCTTATGAGGCGGTTGTCTATCCGAATGAACAAAAGAACGGGTACGTGTTTGAAAAGCATGAGGACGCATTTGACAATTTTGAAAAAGAATATTATATGCAGATAAAAGAAACCAGGCAGCCTTATGTTATGGACCCGTATATTTATGAGCTGATGGGAAAAAATATTATGATGATCAGCATTATCGCGCCGATTCTGGACGCGGACGGCAATTTCCTGGGAGTTACCGGCGTCGATGTGGGTCTTGAAAATATGCAGGAGGAGCTTTTGGTAAGCACCGATTATAAAACGGCGCATCTTACCGCGCTTGCCGCGGACGGCACGATCCTGATGGATTCCGCGGATGCGCAAAAGGTTGGAATGTCGGCAAAGGATGCCGGATATGAGACGCTGATGGAAGACGCGCAAAAAGTCTATGCCATGCAGGAAGGCGAATATCAAAACAGCCGGTATTTAATTAAGAGCGGAAAAAATTTCGGTACCGGAAAAAGAGGGATGACCGTTACCATACCGCTGACAATAGGCGGCAAGGCAAAATGGTCGCTGCATATGGCGGTCAACAGCAGTGAATTTAACTGGGCGATAATAGAAAGCACCGGAAAGCTGACGTTTATTGTAGTTGTATTTGGGATACTGCTGCTTTTTTCCGTCAACCGGATTATCAAAAGCTTTTTGGAGCCGATCCAGACGATTACAGACGGTGCGGCAAAGCTGGAAGCGGGAGATTTGAACATTCATATCGATATTTCCTCGGATGACGAGCTGGGGCGGCTTTCACAGGCGTTTAACCATATCAGCACGACGATGAGCAATTATGTAAAAGATATTTCCGAGCAGTTGTCCAAAATGGCGGAGAACCATATGGACATTGCGATTACGCAGGACTATATCGGTGACTTTATACCGATCCAGGCATCGATTGAGAAAATTTCGCAGTCCTTAAATGATACGCTGCATGAGATCGTGCTTTCCGCGGACGAGGTGGCTGCAAGCTCAGAAAATGTATCTTCCGGCGCGCAGGTACTTTCTGACGGTGCCGCGGAGCAGGCGGCAGCGATTGACGAGCTTGCCGCGTCGATTGACAGCCTGTCAAAAGATGTAGCTGCGAACGCGAACGATGCGCAGACGGCAAATACAGCCGTTACACAAGTCAGCGCGAGCATTGCGCAGAGCAATAAGGAAATGGACGATTTAACCGAGGCGATGGCAAAAATCAATGCGTCTTCCGAGGAGATCGAAAAGATTGTAAAGACGATTGAGGATATTGCGGAACAGACAAACCTGCTGTCTTTAAATGCTTCGATTGAAGCGGCAAGGGCAGGAGAAGCAGGCAAAGGCTTTGCGGTCGTGGCAAACCAGATCCGCGAGCTCGCCGCAAAGAGTGCGGAAGCAGTAAATCAGACCGCAGATTTAATCAGGACTTCGCAAAATGCAGTTGAAAACGGGATGGGGATTGCAGAGCATACAGCGGACTCTTTAGTGGCAGTTGTAAACGGCGCCAAAGAAGTGCTGTGCTCAATGGAAAAGATCAGCAACGCTTCGCAGAACCAGAAATCGGTATTAGAGCAGCTTACCAGGCACGTTGACGCGATCAGCGGCGTTGTACAGTCCAATTCTTCTGCTGCAAAAGGAAGCGCTGACACGAGCGCAGAGCTGTCTGCCCAGTCAAAGCGGCTGCATGAGCTGGTGAGCAAGTTCCATTTAAAGCAGATGTAGCAGAAGGAAAAAGGAGCGCGTCTGAATGGCGAATCTTTTAATTGTAGAAGATGAAAAAAATATGCAGGAAATCATTGCCGCATATATGCGGCGCGGCGGCCACACCTGTTTTATGGCTGACGACGGGGCAGACGCTTTGATGGTATTGAAGAACAATCCAATGGATTTGATGATACTGGATATTATGATGCCAAGCATCGATGGCTTCTCGGTCTGTAAAATGGCGCGGGAAATGAGCAATCTCCCCATTATTATGCTGACTGCCAAAGAAAGCGAGGACGACAAGCTCAAAGGCTACCATTTGGGCGCGGATGACTATATGACAAAACCATTCAGCCCAAAGGTGCTTTTGGCAAAAGCAAACGCTTTGCTGCGCCGCGCTTCCATACTTCCTACAGACGCCAGGCACGCTGGAAAGATTACGCTTGTTCCTGCTTCCCACAGGGTGTTTGTAGACGGGCAGGAAATTACACTGACCCATAAGGAGTATGAGCTGCTGTCTTTCTTTATGACAAATCCTGGACAGATTTTCAGCCGCAGTCAGTTATTAAATCGGATATGGGGATATGAATTTGAGGGTACGACCAGAACGGTTGACACGCATATTAAAACACTGCGTAAAAAATTGGGCGATGAAGGCGGGCACATTGTGACGCTGATTCGATCCGGTTATAAATTTGAGGTGTAAATATGAACATAAGGAGGAAAAGCTTCGATTTCGGAAAAAGAAATTGGAAGCTTTTCTTTCTTGTGTCTAAAAAAGTGATATAATGAAAATGCAAAGACGTAGAAACAGATAAAAATGGGAATTATAAGACAATACAGGCAAATGCTTGGAATGGGAGAATAGAAAGAGATGCAGAGCCATGAAAAATTGGAATATACGGACATTATATTTTTAAGAAAAGCAGATCAAAAGAGCTTGGTCATTCGCTTATATTCCCATTATACGTGTATTTTGGGTGACAGCGGGATTGGAAAGTCATGCTTTTTCGACACGATAGCGGAGAATGCCGTTACACAGGAGATTGAGATCCGTTCCCAATATCCTTTGGTTCCAACGACTGCCGCGACATTAGAGACAGTGCTGGAAGTAGAAGATCGCAGAATTATTATGATTGATGAAGCAAATGTATTTAGCCAGCAGGGGCAGATGATGCACAAGATCAACAGATCCAAACATTTATTTTTATGTATCGGCAGGTCAAGCAACTGTAATGGCGATTATCCGTTGCAGGGGATTTATGAGTTGTTTTTCGATGAAAATGACTGGTTTCGCATACAGCATGTTTTTGACCTGAATGTAACAAACGTATTTCAAAAAAATATGGCAATCCTTACAGAAGCAGCAGAGAATCGGTCTGAGCATGAACTGTTAGGCAAATATTTTCAAAACGTTCAAAGTGCACGAGGCAGGAACAATATCCAGTCTAAATTGTTGAACAAAACAGAACGAATTGTATTTGCAGATCTTGGAAATATTGGCAGGGCATACCAGCTTTTAAAGAAACGGGTCATGGATCATCCAGCAATTTATTTTTATGACTATCAGAGCTTTGAGCAGCTATTATATCATGCGCCTGTATTGGAAAAGCTTCATACGATTCAAAACGGATCTGTATTTGATGCGGTCACGGTAGAAGCTTTTTATGAGTCTATATTGGAAAAGGAAACAGCAAACAGTGAAGAGCTTGCCTACAAGCATGGAAAACCTTTGGCGACAGGATATTTGACCGCTTTGCCGGAAAAACTATTTCAAAGTGAGATTGGATCTGGCATTTTAAAAGCATTGCAATGTGACATAGATCCAAAAAATACACCATCATCATAAAGGGAGGTGTCGGATGCTTAATATTATTTTTGGAGCACCATTTTGCGGAGAGTGCGTTATGGATAACCGCATATGGTTTCGGCGGAACAAAAAGCCGGAATGGTTTGAAGATCCATTTGTAAAACGTGTCATACAAGAAATCGATAAAGCGCAAGTGCTGTTTGAAGAAGCGCTGAAAGACCGCTTCGGACATGGAATGTCTACGGAAAAATTAAGTTCCGGCAGCAAGACGTTGATCAGCATTTATTACTGCCCGCAGCTACAATTTAATGGCAGTATGATGGGAGATAACTGTATTCCGTTTTTAATGGAAATCGCAAGGGAGAGGGAAGTCCATATTATGCTGGAGCATTTTATGGATCTGCGGGATGAGGATATTCCTTATGTGAAAGTAGACGGCAGGCATGTGACGATGTATGAGTATGAGTGCAAATATTGCGAATGGGCAGAATGGGTAGACCAATGTTCAGAGCAGTATTATGAGCAGGTGGCAGCGGGGATCGATGTGACTCCGGTGAAGCCGGTGATGGACTGGAATCAGGATTAAAAACAGAAGTAATTCTATATTGGAACTTTGCATTTTTAGTTGACAACGTTGAAAAAAAAGGTTAACATTGATAAAAAGGAATATTACGATTACAGGGAGAAATCGCGAGGCAGAAATATATGGAAGAACAACAGATTTTGATTGTAGACGACGAAGCAGTCAACCGGGAGATACTCAAATCCATGTTTGAAGAGTACGACAGGCTGGAAGCTGAAAATGGGAGGGAGGCGATTGCGAAGATTGCGGCGAGCCGCAATCTGGTGCTTATCTTATTGGACGTTTCGATGCCTGTGATGACGGGGTTTGATGTATTGGAGTATATGAAAGGACGCGGCTTGTTAGAAAAGATTCCGGTGATTTTAATTACCGGGGAGACCGTGATCGACAGCGAGGATAAAGCATACTCCTATGGAGCTGCGGATGTGATACATAAACCTTTTTATCCGCATATCGTAAAAAAAAGAAGCCAGAACATTATCGAGCTGTACCAGCATAAGCTGGAGATGGAGCTGCGGTTAAAGCAGCAGGAAATAGAGATCAAGGAGCAGGAGCAGCAGATTCGGGAAAATAATGACATGCTGCTGGATACGCTTAGCTCGCTCATTGAGTTCCGCAGCATAGAGACCGGGGAACATACGCAGCGCATCAAATATTTTACAAAGCTGATGCTGGAATATGTGCAGGAATATTTTCCAAAATATGGGCTGGATAACAGCCAGATTGACCAGATTGTCCATGCGTCCGTGCTCCATGACATTGGCAAGATCGGTATTCCAGATGCGATTTTATTAAAGCCAGGCATCCTGGATGAAAAAGAATTTGAAATTATGAAGACGCATACGATCATCGGCTGTGAAATACTGGAAAAGTCTTTTCGCAAAAAGGACAGTGATTTTTACCGTTACAGCTATGATATCTGCCGCCACCATCACGAGCGTTGGGATGGGAGAGGCTATCCAGATCACCTAAAAGGGGATGAGATCTCGATTGGCGTACAGGTTGTGTCGATTGTAGATGTGTATGACGCTTTAATCCGCCCAAGAATCTACAGTCAGCCAGTTTCCAAGGAACAGGCGTATCAGATGATTGCAGACGGCGAGTGCGGCCAGTTTTCGCCGGATGTGCTGAAATGCCTTGAACTTGCAAAGGAAGATGTCTTTCATTGCGAAGTAATTAAAATGTTAAAATTTGTATGACATGGTAAAATGCAGGCGGCAAAGAGGTCATATTTTGCTGCCTTTGTTTCGTGTTCGGATCAGGAGGCAGATAAATCAATGGAACAAGTAAAAGAGGCAGATCAGACATCGGCTTTGTTCCCAATGGAAAAAGCGCTGGAGATGGTACTGATTTTTGATCAGGCGGGAAAGGTAGCCTATGCGAACGGCGCGGCGAAAAAAAAGCTCGGATATGAAAAGGAAGGCTTAAAGGGCAGGCATATCGGGGAAATATTTCCAAATACGTTTAAAGCAGCGGACGATGGATTTGAAACGGACTATGCGTTTGGCGATGAGCCGCACAACCTCGTTGCATACCGCAAAAACCTGACCTGTTTTCCGGTAGAGGCAAGGATTACAAGCCATATGGATGGTACGAATGTCTATCTGTGCATGGCGAATGATATTTTGGAAAAGGAATTTTTAGGACGCGAGGTCGAGCAGGTGCGCCAGGAAGCGCAGCAGGCGATGAAAGTAAAGTCCGAGTTTGTGGCAAACGTGACGCATGAGCTGCGTACGCCGGTAAACGGGATCTTGGGCAACGTCCGCGAAATGTTTGACTTTGTAACCGATGAAAAAACATTAAAGTCGCTGCGGCTGATTGAACGCTGCTGTGGGGATATGAATAAGATTATTAATAATATCCTGGATTTTTCCAAGCTGGAGGCAGGCAAGTTTACGTTAGAGCCAAGGCGGTTCCATTTTCGGAACATGCTTGATTACGTCCGGTCGCAGCATATTAATAAAATTACAGAAAAAGGGCTTGGATTTTTTATGACGGTGTCTCCGCAGGTGCCGGAATATTTAATCGGCGATGAGCTGCGTATCGGACAGATTTTAAACAACCTGCTCTCAAACGCGCTTAAGTTTACATCGGTCGGAAAGATTACAGTCGAGGTAGTACGCACGGCACGGGTCAATGATAAAATCGAGCTGTTTTTTATCGTAAAGGATACGGGCATCGGCATTGATGATGCGGATAAAGAAAAGCTGTTCCAGAGCTTTTCCCAGGCGGATGCCTCGATTTCCAGAAAATACGGCGGCACGGGCCTTGGGCTAAATATCTGCAAGCAGCTTGCGGAGCTTATGGGAGGCAGGGTCGAAGTAGAAGGGGAAAAAGGCAAAGGGAGTACGTTTTCTTTTTCTATCTGGCTGGGCATCAGTGAAGAGGATGACCTGCCTTCTCAGGCGGAAGAAGCGCCGGATACGCCGTATATGCAGAGCGCGGAACTGTCTGGGGAAGAGGAGGATACATTTGGCAGTGTCAAGGAATTTGGGACGCCGGAAAATATCGAGAACCTGAAACGAAACCTGTCAAAGCTGATCCTGTGCGTGGAGATGGAGAACTGGGAAAAAGCAGAAATGTTTATGGAAACGATACGCCAGCTTACCGAAGGGGCGCCGCGGGAAGTAAGCCGTGGGATTTTAAGGCTTAAAATGGCAGTGCAGAAAGCGAATTATGAAAAGACTGCCGCACAGTATAAGGAGCTGGAAGCGCTGTTGGAAGACGATGCAGTCACAGGAAAGTAGGTGTGAGCATGATTTATGATAAAAAAGATACCGAAGCGGCAAAAATTTTGATTGTGGACGATGTCGAGATCAACCGGCTTGTCCTGGAAGAGATTATCCGCAATATGGGCTGCGAGCCGCTTCTTGCCGAAAATGGCGAAAAGGCGCTGGAGCTTGCCGTCAAATGCCTGCCGAAGTTGATTTTAAGCGATATTTCCATGCCGGGCATGGATGGATTTGAATTGTGCAAGAGCTTAAAGGCAAATGTAAAGACAAAAGAGATCCCGGTTATTTTTATTTCTGCGTTTGACGAGGCGGAAGACATTGTAAAAGGGCTAAAGCTCGGAGGCGAGGATTATATTACAAAGCCGTTTATTACCGAGGTCGTACAGGCGCGCGTCGCGGTGCATCTGCATCTGTATACGGTCAAGCACGAGCTGATGGAGACAAACCGCAAGCTCCAGATTTCGGTAGCGGCACAGCTTCGCCAGATGGAAGAGGAAAAGAAAAATATATTATATGCGCTCGCCAATATCGCGGCAAAAAATTCCGGGTTTGAGCAGGGGCATATGCAGAGGCTGCGCCGCAACTGCCGGATTTTGGCACAGGGAATGCAGCTTTCACCAAAGTTTGAGGATCAGATCTCGGATGACTATATCGATACGATCGAGCTTGCGGCATGTCTTTGCGATATTGGAAATATTGGAATACCAAAAGATCTGCTGCGCAAGGAATCGAATTTTACACAGGAAGAAACGGAAATTTTACACAGCCATACAGAGATTGGCGCACAGCTTTTAAGAGATTTGCATGTAAACAGCGATTATAATGATTTTTTGAAAATCTCGATTGATATTTCGCGTTCCCATCATGAAAACTGGGACGGCAGCGGCTATCCGCAGGGCCTTAAGGGGGAAGAAATCCCCGTAGCGGCACAGATTGTTGCGATGATGGAAGCGTACGGTGTTTTGACCGGAGAGAAAAAGCACAGCAGGGAAGAGGCACTGGAGATTATGAAAGCGGACGCGGGCAGGCGATTTCATCCAGATATTTACCAGATTTGCTGCCGGATTTCCAGGCAGTTTTGTTAAAACTAGTATACAACGGGGTGATAGGGTTGATAACCGAGGAAGAGTTTACAAGGATATCTACTTACATGAAAAGGCAGTACGGCATTGACTTAAGCCAAAAGAAGGTGATTGTTAATGGACGGCTGGAAAATTACATCAGGTCAGGCGGTTTTCATACGTTTGACGCATTTATGAACGCGGTGGAACAGGATAAGACCGGCAAGCAGGAAAAGATGCTTGTCAACCTTCTGACGACAAACCATACATATTTTATGAGAGAATTTGAGCAGTTTGATTTTTTCCGCAAGGAAATACTGCCGTGGGTAAAGAAAAAGGAAATGGGCACAAAGGACGTGCGGATCTGGTGCGGCGCTGCGTCCTCAGGAGAAGAGCCGTATATGATCGCGATGGTGCTTGCAGAATTTTTTGGTATGGAACGTAAGCAGTGGGATTTAAGGGTACTGGCAACGGATGTGTCTACCGGGATTTTAAAACAGGCGGTGGCGGGTGTCTATAGCGAACAGCAGTTGGAAAATGTGCCGCAGCAATGGAAAAGGCAGTTTTTTAAACGTACGGCAGACGGAAAATATGCCGCTGTGGAAGATTTAAAAAAAGGGGTGATCTTTCGCCAGTTTAACCTGATGTCGCCGTTCCCGTTCCGCAGGAAAATGCATACTGTTTTTTTGCGCAATGTCATGATTTATTTTGATGAAAATACAAAAAAGCAACTAGTACAGAAAGTATATGATTTTTTGGAACCGGGAGGATATCTGCTGATCGGGACGACGGAGACACTTGACAGGAGCGCTACGCCGTTTGAGATTGTTCAGCCGTCAATATTTCGAAAAAAGGAAGGATGAAAAGCAAATGCGGTCAATTAAAGTGTTAATCGTAGATGATTCCCTTGTATTCCGGGAGCTTTTAGTCCAGAATCTGAGCAGGGATCCCGCGATTACGGTAGTGGCTACTGCGAAAGATCCGTATGAGGCACGGGATGCGATTATCAGGCATAAACCAGATGTGATGACGCTCGATGTGGAACTGCCGCGCATGAGCGGGATTGAGTTTCTGCGCAAGCTGATGCCGCAGTATCCGCTTCCGGTTGTTGTGATCAGTGCGCTAAGCGACCGGGTGTTTGACGCCATGAATGCGGGAGCAGTGGATTTTGTAGGTAAGCCGACAGTTACAAACCGGACGCAGTTAGAAGAGTTCATACGCAACGAGCTGCTTGTAAAGATTAAGATCGCTTCTACAGCGAAGATCGGAAATATTAAAAAGAAAATACAGGGGCAAAATTACAACGGTCCGCAGGTGTTTAAAAACAACCTGTTAGTGGCAATTGGCGCTTCTACGGGCGGTACCGAGGCGATTTTTGAAGTCGTAAAGGGATTTGGGCCGGATATCCCGGGCGTTGTGATTGTACAGCACATGCCGCCGGGATTTACGGGCATGTATGCAAAGCGCCTCAATGACCAGTGCCGCGTGCGTGTAAAGGAAGCGCAGACAGGCGACCGGGTGCTGCCGGGCCATGTGCTGATTGCCCCCGGCGGCGACCAGCACATGCGCCTTGTAAAGGTAAACGGCGCCTACCAGGTGGAGTGCCGCAGCGGGCCTAGGGTCAACGGGCACTGTCCGTCCGTGGATGTCTTGTTTGAATCTGTGGCAAAGACCGCGAAAAAGGATGCGGTAGGGATTATTTTAACCGGAATGGGCGGAGACGGCGCCAAAGGGCTTTTGGCAATGCGAAGTGCCGGAGCAAAGACGATCGGGCAGGACGAATCAAGCTGTGTTGTATATGGAATGCCGAAGGTTGCATATGATATCGGTGCGGTGGAGCAGCAGGTAAAGCTGGCGGATATCGCGGCGAGGACTTATATGTTACTCAATAAAATGTAAAAAGGAGATAAAAGGATGAAAATTTTGTTGGCTGAGGATGATTTTGTTACGAGAAAATTTATGGTCAATTTTCTCTCGAAATACGGGGAGTGTGATGTGACAGTAGACGGGATGGAAGCAGTGGACGCGTTTATGATGGCATTAGAGGATGAAGAGCCGTATGACCTGGTCTGCCTGGATATTATGATGCCGGTGATGGACGGCTATCAGGCGCTGGTGGCAATCCGCAAGCTGGAAAAGGATAAGAATATACCGGAAGAGAAAGCAGTAAAAGTCATTATGACGACTGCGTTAAACGAAGAGAGAAATGTCAAGATGGCATTTGAGCTGGGCTGCACGATTTATTCTGGAAAGCCGATTAATCAGGACCGGTTCGAACAGGCATTAAAAAAGCTGGAGCTGATTTGAGTATGAAAGCCCCGGAACGTGTTTTCATATTGTGAGGAAACAAATAAATACTGAAAAGGAGAAGAATATGGCTGAAGGATTTAATACGGAAGACATGCTGGATATGTACCTGTTTGAGAATGGGCAGCTTCTGGAACAGCTTCAGGACACGGTTTTGGAGCAAAAAGATGCGGACTGTTTTGATGAAGACAGTATCAACGAAATATTTCGGACGATGCATACGATCAAAGGCTCATCAGGAATTATGATGTTTGACAATATCACAGCAGTGTCGCATAAGCTGGAGGATGTCTTCTTTTATCTGAGAGAATCCCATCCCGACAACGTTCCGCATCTGGAACTGGTGGAGCATGTGCTGCATGTCGAAGATTTTATCTCAAATGAAATGGAGAAGATCCGCAACGGCGACCCGGTAGACGGGGATTCGAGCGATATTATCGCGGAGCTTGATAAATTCTTAAGTAAAATCAAAGGAGAAGAAAGCGGCGAAGCATCCGGCGGTGCCGCACAGCCAGCCAACAAGAGCGAGGAGCCAAAGCAGTTTTATATCGCGCCGGTAGCTACGAGTGACAGCCACTTTTACCGGATCAATATCGGCTTTTATTCCGATACGGAAATGGCGAATATCCACGCGTATAAGACCGTGTATGCGTTAAAGGAAATTGCCGAGGATCTTTTGTATACACCGGAAAATATTATCTCGGATGAAAGCAGTGCAGAAGTCGTTGTAAAAGAAGGATTTAAAATCCTTTTACAGACGCAGGCAGACCCGGCGGAGATCCGTGCAATCGTCTCAGAAGGCTATTCGGTTGAAAAAGTAGATGTCGCAGAATGCAGCCCGGAAGAGTATCTGCGCGGATTCAGCGGATCAGACGCAGACGTTCAGATCGATCTGGATTCGAGTGTCGAGGCGATTGAAGCACGTACGCAGGGCGGTGCAAAGCAGGGTGAAAAGGCAAAGATCGCGCCTGGTGACTTCGTTATCAAGTCCAAAGAGCCAGGCAAGCAGCGCAAGCTGGCAAAGGATAAGCCAAAAGCGGAGAAGGCTGCGTTTATCAGTGTCAATGTCAGCAAGATGAACCAGTTGATGGAGCTGATCGGGGAGCTTGTGATCTCAGAGTCCGTCGTACTGCAAAGCTCTGATTTAAAAGTGCCTGGGCTAAATCTGGACAATTTTAACAAAGCCGCGGCACAGCTTGCAAAAATATCGACTGATTTGCAGAATGTAATTATGTCGATGCGCATGGTGCCGCTGACAAATACCTTTCAGAAGATGAACCGTATCGTATTTGACGTCTCGCGCAAGCTCGGCAAGGATATCGAGTTTGAGATGGTCGGGGATACGACGGAAGTGGATAAAAATATTATTGAACATATTTCCGACCCGCTGATGCACCTTGTCAGAAATGCCGTTGACCACGGGATCGAGACGAACGAGGAGCGCGAGGCAAGCGGAAAGACCGAAAAAGGAAAAGTAACGCTGTCTGCAAAGACCGAGGCAGGCAAAGTATGGATTACGGTGCAGGATAACGGGACGGGGCTTGACCGCGAAAAGATCCTGGCAAAAGCAAGAAAGCAGGGCATTTTAGATGATGCAAGGCCGGACAGCTCGTATTCCGATAAGGAAGTATACCAGTTTATTACGCTGCCGGGCTTTTCTACCAATGAGCAGGTTACCGAGTATTCCGGGCGCGGCGTGGGCATGGACGTCGTTGTCCGCAATATCCAGGAGATCGGCGGGATGCTGGATATCGAAAGCGATCCGGGAAACGGCAGTACGATGAGCCTTAAGATTCCTCTGACACTTGCGATTATCGACGGTATTGTGATGGAGACAGGCGGTTCTTCGTTTGTGATGGAATCCGGCGTTATCAAAGAATTTGTACGTGTCAGAGAAGATATGATGATCCATGAGCCGAACGGGGACGAATATATTATGATCCGCGGCGAGTGCTTTTCTGTGATCCGCCTTGGCGAATGGTACGGCCTAAGCGGTTACCAGGAGGCGGTAGAGGATGGTATGATGGTCATTATCGAGGTCGATGACAAGCGTATCGGGCTGTTTGTCGATACACTGGTAGGCAAACAGGAAATCGTTGTAAAACCGATTCCTTCCTATATTAAGAAGGTCAGGGGACTGACAGGCTGCACACAGCTTGGAGACGGCAGTATTGCCTTGATTTTGGACCCAGGCGGATTAATTGTATAAAATAAACAGAAAGGAATGCAGACCATATGAGTGAGATAGGCAGTTTGAATGATTCAACAGATCTTTTGGATCTCGGATACACTGAGGTGGAAGAGCATAAGTGTAAATATATGACCTTTAAGTCCGGCAATGAATATTTTGGGCTAAAGATTCAGTATGTAAATGAAATTATTCAGATCCAGGCAATCACATCCGTTCCAGAGACGGAGGATTATATCAAAGGGCTGATTAACCTGCGCGGCAAAATTATTCCGGTCATCGATGTACGCCTGCGGTTTGGCCAGGAAGCATTTACTTATAATGACCGTACCTGTATTATTGTGATACAGTATCAGGAGATGATGGTCGGGCTGATTGTGGAAAAGATTGCGGACGTAGTAGAGATTAAGGACAGCGATATCCTGCCGCCGCCGACCATTTCACGCGCTGACCAGGGCAACCGCAAATATATTTATGGAATCGGCAAAATCGGAGAGTCCGTAAAGCTTTTGTTAGACCCTGATAAGCTGCTGCGCGACGTGGATCTTTCATCGGTAGAGCAGTCGAATAAGTTAAGTGAAGAAGAATGAGAGGTAGTGGAAGAATGAAAAACTGGACGATAAGGGCAAAATTAATGCTGGGTTTTTTTATCAGTATTGTAATGACAGTACTCAACATTATATTCAGCGAGCTTACTACAAGAATGGCGGCAAATTATGATGGTGAGGAATTAATCAAATACAACCGCAATGCGTCTATTTTTACGTACACAGTTGGAATCGTATCGATCATTATTATCTTATGGGTAGCGACAATGCTGATCCGCCAGATTCGCTTGTCTGTAGAAGAGCTGTCCAACGCTGCAAAGCAGATTGCTATGGGGCGTGTGGATATTCAGATCAAAAAATACAGCAACGATGAACTTGGACAGTTGGTCGATGAATATGAAAAAGTCATCCAGAACATTAAAAACCAGGCGCATATCGCAGAAGAAGTCGCGAACGGAAACTTAACGATTTCAGTAGTTCCTGCGTCTTCTGAGGATCTTCTTGGCAATTCACTGAAAAAGCTCGTAGAGGACAATTACCATGCCCTGTCCAATATCAGCGAATCAGGCACACAGGTAACGATCAGCTCTTCCCAGGTGGCAAGCGCCAGCCAGGCACTGGCACAGGGGTCTACGCAGCAGGCAAGCGCGATCCAGCAGATTACAGCCTCTATCGATGAGATTGCAGAAAAGACAAGGGAAAACGCAGAGCAGGCAAATTCTGCGGCAAACCTGATTGAACAGGCGATCGAAGATGTCAAACACGGCAATATGCGGATGAAAGATATGACGGATGCGATGCAGGCAATCAACCAGTCTTCGGAAAGTATTTCCAAGATTATCAAAACGATTGACGATATTGCGTTCCAGACGAACATCCTTGCGTTAAATGCCGCGGTAGAAGCAGCACGTGCCGGCGAAGCAGGCAAGGGCTTCGCAGTCGTGGCAGAAGAAGTCAGAAGCCTTGCCGCAAAGAGTGCAGCCGCCGCCGCCGAGACCGCGGAGCTGATTGAAGATTCTATTACAAAGGTAAGCTCTGGTTCTCAGATTGCAGAAGAGACGGCGAGCGCGCTGGAAACAATTACAAATGTTGTACAAAAAAGTGAAGGAATTATTAACGGCATTGCAGATTCGTCCAATTACCAGGCAACTGCGGTTGCACAGATCGAGCAGGCAATTACGCAGGTATCTCAGGTCGTACAGACGAACTCGGCAACCAGCCAGCAATGTGCCGCAGCAAGTGAGGAATTATCCAACCAGGCGGCAAAGATGCGAGATATGCTTTCCATATACAATTTGGGGGCGGGCAGACAAAGTACGAGTCAGGGATTTGATTATCGAAGCGCTGAAACAGACAGCAGTGAGGACAGAAATGAGCCGGTAATTTCTCTGGAAGACGATTTTGGGAAATACTAGGAGGTAAAATATGAAAAATCTGAAAATAGGAACAAAACTGCTGCTGACCTTTATGATTATTATTGCATTGTTTTGCGGTACGGTCTATGTGGCAACATCTGGGCTTCGGCAATGTTCGGATAAGTACTCGGAGTTCTACAACGAGGAATACCAGATTACGCAGCGGGTTATGAGTATGCGCCGCGGGCTGCAAATTATCGTAAAAGACTTGACTTTTATGACCATTGACGATGACGAGGAAAGATTTGCGTCTTACCAAAGCGATATGACGATGGAAATGGAGCTGCTTGAAGAAAATGCGAGATGGGTAGTGGAAAACTTAAAAACCAACTCAGAAGTATTTCAAACATTTGCAGAAGATATCCAAAAAGCAGTCGATATGCAGGGAAACGTCGTTTCATTATCCAAAACCGATAAAGTAAAGGCACAGCAGATCTTAATCGAAGAGTACCAGCCGCTTGTTGTAGGGGCAGTCAGCGCTCTGACACAGATCAGCGACGAAGTGGAAGCAGGCGTAGATAAAAACTTTAAGGATTCACTGTCGATGCAGAAGTCGATTACGTATTCCCTGCTTGGGCTGGCTGCGGCAGCATTGTTTATTACAATCGTGCTTTGCCTGTACCTGACGGGAATGATTACAAAGCCAATCCATGAGCTGGTTGCATCCGCAGGCAAGATTGTATCTGGTAATTTCGATTTTCAGATTGCATATCATTCGAAGGATGAATTGGGAGGGCTTGCCAATGCGTTCCGCGATATGGCGTCGATCCTGGGTGACATTATTGCAGATGCGTCCAGACTGTTAAGCGAAATGGCAAACGGCAATTTTGACGTCCGTACAAGAGCAGAAGAGCGCTATGTCGGAGATTTCCAGGGGCTGCTGTCTTCGATCAGAAAGCAGAACCGCGACCTGAGCTCTACGCTTTCACAGATTAATTCCAGTGCAGACCAGGTATCTTCCGGCGCAAACCAGGTATCCTACGGTGCGCAGGCGCTTTCGCAGGGTGCAACCGAACAGGCTGCTTCTGTAGAAGAGCTTGCAGCAACAATCGCCGGCATTTCCCAGCAGGTAAAAGAAACAGCAGAAAATGCCGCGACTGCGAGAAGCCAGTCAAATTCCGCAGGCAACCGTGTGGAAGAATGCAACCGCCAGATGAAAGATATGACAAAAGCGATGGAAGAGATCACGCGTACGTCAAACGAAATCGGAAAAATTATTAAGACGATTGAGGACATTGCGTTCCAGACGAATATCTTAGCGCTCAACGCGGCAGTGGAAGCATCCCGTGCCGGCACCGCGGGCAAAGGCTTTGCCGTCGTTGCGGACGAAGTGCGCAACCTTGCCAGCAAGAGCGCGGAAGCTTCCAAGGATACGTCGGATCTGATCGAGAGCGTAATCGGGGCAGTATCACAGGGGACACAGATTACAAACGCGACTGCAAAATCGCTCTTGCAGGTTGTTGACGAGGTGCGGGAAGCTACCACGACCGTAGAAAAGATTGCAAATGCTGCGGAAGGCCAGGCAGGCGCGGTAGAGCAGGTTTCCGTAGGCGTAGACCAGATTTCCAGCGTCGTACAGACGAATTCATCCACAGCGGTGCAAAGCGCGGCAGCCAGCGAAGAGCTTTCCAGCCAGGCTGAAGTATTGAAAAACCTTGTGGCAAAATTTCAGCTTCGGGATGACTTTGAGATGAACGCGATCCATTTGGACGCAGACTTTTAACAAGCAAAAACAGAAAATGAGGTGATTACTATGGGATTATTTGAAGATTTAAAAGCGTTGGGAGTAGATGTGGACGGCGGATTAAAACGGCTTGGGGGCAATGAAGCGCTTTATAAAAGGCTGCTCAATACATTTGTAAAATCGATACGGGGGCAGGAAATCCCGCTGGATTTTGATACGTCTGATTACGAAGAAATCAAGGAAAAGGCACATGCGATTAAAGGCACGTCTGGAAATCTCTCGATCACGCCTGTTTTTGAGGCGTATTCACAGATTATGGATCTTCTGCGTGCAGGAAATCCTAAGGAGGCAAAGGTGCTTCTTGAAAAGATTGTTCCGGTGCAGGAGGAGATTATCCGCTGTATAGAGAACTATGCATAACAGTTCCTGACTTACTGTTTGGACGATGCACAACAACATCTGATGAAAGATGAAACGCGTGTTTGGAAATTGCGGGAGCAGTTTCCAGACACGTTTTCGTATGTATAGTTATTGGTTGACATCAGCAGCGGTAAGCTGTAAACTTGTAACAAAGCTTGTTTCAAAAATTGTCAGGTGGAGAGGAATTATGGATAAAAAGACAAAAAGATTTTTTATGCGCAGTGTTATCAGTATTTTCCTTTTATGTATCGCGGTATTTATCTGGTTAACGATCTATATGGGACGCAAGACGGAACATGCGATTAGAAATACGACCAGTATTTATATGTCGGAAATGAGCCAGCAGATCCAGGAAAAATTTACGGCTGTGATCGACCTGCGGTTGCAGCAGGTGGAGGAGATGATTCAGTTTAATCCGCCGCAGTCTGCGGTATATGGGGAAAAGATGCGCAATACGCTGGCTGAGAATGCAAGGATGCGCAATTTTACCTATGCAGGGCTGTATGCGCCGGACGGAGAGATGGAAGATTTGTATGGAAGCAATGTAGACTTGTTAAATCGAAGCGGGACAGCACAGATGATGCAGCCGGATGTTTTTGCGATCGCGGAAGGGCAGGATAAATTCGGCAATAAGCTGCTTTTGCTTGGAAAGAACGCGGCGTATCCGATGGCGGATGGGAGGCGCAGCGAGGCGCTGTTTGTAGGGATGCCGATGGAATACTTAAGCGAAGCGTTGTTTTTAGACGATAACCCGTCGCTTTTGTATTATCATCTGATCAATGCCGATGGAAATTTTGTCGTCCGCAGCGGGGATGCGTACCGGGAAAATTATTTTGAGCGGATCCGGGAACGGTTTGATAAATACAACAATAAATCCCCAGATACATATGCGAACGAGCTGGCTGCCGCAATGGAAGAGCAGGAAGTGTATTCGGCTACGATCTCTATGGACGGACAGGAGATGTATTTGCTTTGCAAGCCGTTAATGGAAAACAGCAACTGGTACCTGGTAGCCGGGATGCCGAACAATATGCTGATGGAATCCATCGAAAAGCTGGACCATACAAGAAATCTCGTTATGGTTGCATCCGCAGGTACGATCCTGCTTGCGATGTCCGTGATTTTTGTATTGTACTACCGCCTTTCCCAGCAGCAGATGAAAGAGCTTGTAAAGGCGCGCAACGAAGCAGACCATTCCAATGCCGCGAAGAGCAACTTTCTCTCCAGCATGAGCCATGAGATCCGTACGCCGATGAATGCGATTATCGGAATGACGGAGATCGCACAGCGCAACTTAAACGATCCGCAGCGTGTGGACAACTGTCTGAATAAAGTGCGCCTTTCCAGCAAGCATCTGCTTGGGCTGATTAACGACGTGCTGGATATGTCAAAGATTGAGAGCCGGAAAATGTCTTTAAATATGGCGCCGATTTCTTTGCGTGATACGATGGACGATATCGTAAATATTATCCAGCCGCAGGTGAAGGCGAAAAAGCAGCATTTTGATATCTTTATCCAGAATATTACGTCTGAAGGCGTATACTGTGACGATGTGCGTTTAAACCAGGCGCTGCTTAATATTTTGTCCAATGCGGTCAAATATACGCCGGAAGGCGGCAACGTCTATATCCGGCTGAACCAGGAGCCGTCCCCGATGGGAGAGTCGTATGTGCGTACGCATTTTTATGTGTCGGATACCGGAATGGGGATGTCTTCGAAGTTTTTGGAACGGATCTGGGATACGTTTGCCAGGGAAGAGACCGACCAGGTACGCCATATTCTGGGCACCGGCCTTGGCATGTCGATTACAAAAAGCCTTGTCGACCTGATGGGCGGACAAATCGACGTGCAGAGTGAAATTGGAAAAGGAAGTACGTTTCATATTATACTTGACCTGATGGTTGCAGAGTCTGTGGATGAGGCTCATATGAAGATTCCGAAATGGCAGATCCTTGTCGTGGACGATGACGAGCAGCTTTGTTCCAGTACGGTATCAAACCTGAAGCTGCTAGGAGCAGAGTGTGAATGGGCGTTGGACGGCAGGCGTGCGCTTGCAATGGTAAAGGAGCGCCATGATCAGGGAAAGGATTATGATTTTATACTGATGGACTGGCAGATGCGGGAGCTTGATGGCATTGAGACGATCCGCATGATCCAGGATGAGGTCAGCAGGGAGCTTAAGATCTTTTTGATCTCTGCGGACGACTGGAGCGAGGTGGAGGACGAGGCAAAAAAAGCACAGGTTCAAATCGAAGGATTTATTACAAAACCGCTGTTTGCGTCCAGGCTGTATGAGCGCCTGCGCAAGTATGCCGACGGGGATAGTGCCAAAGAACCGGAACTCCATCAAGGAAACGAGGAAACGACATTTGACGGCAAGCGGGTGCTGCTTGCAGAAGATATGGAAATCAACTGGGAAGTGGCAAACGAGATCCTCTCCAGTATGGGGTTAACGTTAGAACATGCGGTAGACGGCAGGGAATGCCTGGAAATGTTTGATAAGTCTGAGATTGGGTATTACGATGCGGTCCTTATGGATATCAGGATGCCGGGAATGGACGGGTACGAAGCTACGCGCGCGATCCGTGCACTGCAGCGGGCGGATAAGGATCTCCCGATTATTGCAATGACAGCGGACGCGTTTGAGGGCGATGTGCAAAAATGCCTGGACAGCGGTATGAACGACCATATTGCCAAGCCGCTGGATATCGGACAGTGCCTGCATATCCTGCACCAATATCTGTAACTCACTTTTTTTGCGTTCTGTCATATGATAATAAAAAATGCAGGATTGCGTGTATATGGACAGGGTTCGAAATTTAACAGGCTGTGACCAGGTGCACAGGCTTGGATACACAGGGCGTGGAGTCGGCGTTGCGATTTTGGATACGGGTATTGCCATGCATCCAGATTATGCAGAGCGTATTCGGGTATTTCAGGATTTTTGCAGCCACAAAAGCCAGCCATATGATGACAACGGGCATGGATCACATATTGCGGGAATTATCGCGGGAAACGGGAGGATGAGCAGGGGGCGTTTTCGGGGTGTTGCGCCTTTGGCTTCCCTGATTGTGCTAAAGGTGTTAGACCGCACCGGAAACGGCAGTACAAAGGATGTGATAGAAGCGATGAAGTGGATTATAGAAAACCGGGAGAAGTACTGCATCCGCATTGCCAATATTTCTGTCGGGATGCTGCCGCAGTCAAAGCACAAGGAGCGCGACCAGATGTTAGAGTGGGTAGACCGCATGTGGGACAGCGGAGTATTTACCGTAGCCGCGGCTGGAAACGGCGGGCCGGGAGACAACAGCGTCACGATTCCAGGTGCAAGCAGCACGGTGCTTACGGTAGGAAGCAGCGACGACAGGGAGCTTTTGGTGCGGCGCAGAGGGCTGTATCCGGGCTACAGCGGCATGGGGCCGACGGAGAGCTGCGTATGCAAGCCAGAGATTTTAGCGCCTGGTACGGAAATTAGAAGCTGTCATTTTTCAAATTTTGGGTATACTGTAAAGAGCGGGACTTCGATGGCGACCGCTGTCGTATCCGGCGCATGTGCGCTGGTGTTTGACCGTTACCCGATGCTGTCCCCTGCGGGGCTAAAGCTGCGGTTTTACGAAAAGCTGGCTTCTGACCCCGACGCATCCTGCTGGGGGACGCTGGATGTAAGAAAGCTGCTGGAACGCTGATTATCCTGCGGCAGGCTTGCGCAAGAGGTATGTGTACAGTAAAGGAGTAAAAAGTTTGGTTTGGATTTTAAAGGCACTTCGTATTATCAGGAAAACGGTTCAAAAGCTGTTTAGCAGGATGGTTGTCGTGGCTCTGGGCATTCTTTTGCAGCTTGTATGGCTGTTTGCCGTATTGTATCAGTTCAGCGAACAGTACAGGTTTGCAAATATTGTTGTTACGATTGTAGGGATACTTACGGCTTTTTATGTAATCAGCAGGCCGTTTAACCCGGCGGCAAAGCTTGCCTGGACGGTTGTGCTGCTGACCGTACCGCTGCTTGGCATCCTGATTTATTTTGTCTTTGGCAGGCCGGGGCTGACAAAACATACGCAGGAGGGGATGGAAGCGGTCAACCTCAGAATCGAGACGCAGCTAAAGCAGGATGTGCAGGTGCAAAAGCACATCAAAGAAACGGACGTCCAGATCCTGCGCCAGTCCGAATATATTTTGCGCCAGGCAAAATTTCCGGTTTATGAGCATACCGAGACAAAATATTATCCGTGCGGGGAAGTGATGTTTGAAGATATGCTTTCTGCCATCCGTAAGGCAGAGCATTTTGTTTTTCTGGAATATTTTATTATCAGCCCCGGCGTCATGTTTGACCGCCTGTTAGAAGTGCTTGAGCAAAAAGTGCGCCAGGGCGTGGACGTGCGGCTTATTTACGACGATATCGGCTGTGTGGCGACGCTTCCGGTAGATTTTGTACGGTATATGGAAAATATCGGCATTCGGTGTGCGGTATTTAACCGTTTCTGGCCGGTGTTAAGCATTGTGATGAACAACCGCGACCATCGGAAAATCCTTGTTGTAGACGGGATCTGGGGATTTACGGGCGGGATTAACATTGCGGATGAATATATCAATGAAAAAGTGCGCTTTGGCTATTGGAAAGATACCGGCATCCGTATCAGGGGAGAAGCCGTGTGGAATTTTACGGCGATGTTTTTGGAAATGTGGGATTATATCCGCAAGGAAAAAGACGATCTGCAAGCCTTCCGCCCAAAGCTGCCGCAGTATGCTACACAGGAGCACGGCTTTGTCCAGCCTTATGGCGACACGCCGCTGGACCAGGAAAATGTCGGGGAAAATGTCTATTTGAATATGATCAGCAAAGCGAAGGAATACCTGTATATTTATACGCCGTACCTGATTATTGACCAGGAGATGCAGACGGCGCTGTGCAATGCGGCAAAAAGCGGTGTGGACGTACGGCTTGTTACGCCTGGAATCCCGGATAAAAAGATAATTTTTTTAATGACGCGCTCCAATTATAAAGTGCTGCTTGAAAGCGGCATTAAAATCTATGAATATACGCCCGGATTTATCCACGCCAAATGTTTTCTCTGCGATGACGAGACGGCTGCCGTAGGCAGCATTAACCTGGATTACAGAAGCCTTTACCTGCATTTTGAGTGCGGCGTCTGGATGTACCGAAGCGAAGCGGTGATGCAGCTTAAGGACGATATGGAGCAGACATTTGCCTGCTCCCGCCAGATAAAAAAAGAAGAGTGGAAGGAGCCCGGGTTTTTCCTGTGGGTCGTACAGACCGTATTAAAGCTGTTTGCGCCGCTGCTGTAAGCTGGCTATGTAAGCAGGAACAGTTTTTGCAGCAGGCTTAGAAAGTAATCGGAAAAAGCCGCGTGTGCTACGCTTTCGGCAAACAGGATATTGATATGCCCAAGCTCCTTGTCACCGAGGAAATAAACGACCTTTCCGGCAGCTTCCCCCTGCTTTACCGGTGCGGCAACCGATTTTGGAAGGCGGATTTTTTTCGTGACCTTGCTTAAATCCTCGCCGCTTGTGCTGACATAGCTCATGTCGGATTCGTAAGTAAGTGAAACGTGGTCTGCTTCTCCTTTTTTTACCGTGATCTCAGGCAGTGGCATCTGGTTTTGGTCTTTGTAGACGCGGCAGACAGAAAAGCCGTAGTTTAGCAGTGTCTGGGCGTCCGCGGTCCGGGATTTGATGTCCGGCGCCGCCATAAGGACAGCGATCAGCTTTACGCCGTCTTTTTCCGCGGTAGCGGCAAGGCAGTATTTTGCGGCGGCGGTGTAGCCGGTTTTCAGCCCGGTCGCATAAGGATACTGTTTGAGCAGCTTGTTTGTATTGGCAAGGCCGAATTCGGAATCGCCCCGTTTCGTACGGTGGATGATATTTTCCATCCAGATCGTGCAGTAATCATGGATCTTTGGATGGCGCACGCTTAGTTCCCTTGCCATCAGCCCGATATCATAGGCGCTCGTCACATGCCCGTTCGCAGACAGTCCGCAGCAATTTACAAAATGGGTGTCCTCCATCCCAAGCGCGGCAGCTTTTTTATTCATCTGCGCGACAAATTCTTCCTCGCTGCCGCTTAGAAACTCTGCCATAGCGACGCAGGCGTCATTGGCGCTTGCGATGCTGATGCATTTAATCAGTGTCTCGACCGTCTGTACTTCTCCGGCTTCTAAAAAAACCTGTGAGCCGCCCATATTGGCGGCGTGCTCTGAGACAGTCACCTCGTCGGTTAAGGAGATCTGTTTTTTTTCAATCGCGTCAAAGATCAGGCACAGCGTCATAACTTTTGTAACGCTGGCAGGCGGGCGCGCTGTGTGCTCGTTTTTCTGATAAAGGATCGTTCCGGTTTCGGCTTCCATTAAAAGGGCGCTGGGCGCGGAAATGTCAAGGGACGGCTGCGCCGTCTTTGCCTTCTTTTTGGCGAGTACCGTGCAGGGGCAGGATGCGGCTGCAAACAGGACAAGCACCAGGACGGATGTGATAAAACGCTTCATATTGCAGTACCTGAATATGCTTTTTTATAATTTAGTCGGCGGGAACAGAAAATATGACTGGTTTGTGTTTTTTTAGAAAAAGGTTGGAAAAGGTTTGAATATGGATCTGTTAATTGGTATAATAAGCGTTATCGTAATCGTTTCCCTGTTCTGGCAGCGCCAGGAACTGAAAAAGTTCCGGGTCACGCAGTATGAGACGGCATCTTTAAAGGTCGGCAAAGAGATAAAAATCGTATTGATTTCAGACCTGCATTCTTTTACGTATGGAAAGGATAACGAGCCGCTCTTACAGGCAGTCAGGCGTGCCGCGCCGGATCTTATATTGATTCCGGGCGACTTGATTGTCACAAAGAAAACAGAAAAATACGAGACGGCGCTTCGCTTTTTAAGGGCGCTTAGCAAGCTGCAAGTCCCGGTTTTTTTCAGCAACGGCAACCATGAAAGCAAAGCGCAGCGGCAGGATGCAGACAGCTATGCGGCGTACCAGCGATACCGAAACGAAATGGAGCGCCTTGGCGTTACGGTTTTAAACAATCAAAGCCGCATCATCCAGGCAGGCGGTACGTCTGTCCGCATCAGCGGGCTGGAGCTTCCGCTTTCCTGTTATAAAAAAGGCAAAAAGCCGTATTTGAAAGAGGACGGGATCAAAAAGCTGCTTGGAAGCGCGTCAAAAGAGCATTTGCAGATTTTGCTTGCGCACCATCCGGCGTTTGCCGGACAGTATGCGGCATGGGGCGCGGACGTGACTGTCTGCGGACATAACCACGGGGGGCTGGTTTGTATTCCGGGGCTTGGAAGCGTGATTTCACCACAGTTTATCCCGTTTCCGAAATACGACGCGGGCGAATTTACGATCGGCGGCAGGAAGGTCTATATCAGCCGCGGGCTTGGCACGCATACGTTTCATATCCGGGTGTTTAACCGCGCGGAGCTGGTTGTGATTTCGATAAAGCCAGGGCAGGATGCCGGCATGGAAGTATCAAAATAAAGCATGGGGGAATGGTATGGAACTGACAGTAAAATTAGAGTCGTTTGAAGGCCCGCTGGATTTGCTTTTGCATTTACTGGAGAAAAATAAAGTAAATATTTATGATATCCCGATTGTGGAGATCACAAACCAGTATATGGAATATATTCATGAGATGGAACGCCAGGATCTGGATATTATGAGCGAGTTTATGGTAATGGCGGCGACGTTAATCGATATCAAGGCAAAGATGCTGCTGCCAAAAAAAGCCGCGGAAGACGAAGAAGACGTCGACCCGCGCGCAGAGCTGGTACAGCAGCTTTTGGAGTACAAGCTGTACAAAAGCATCTCTTATGAATTAAAAGACCGCCAGCTCGATGCAGACCGCGTGATGTACAAGGAGCCGACGATTCCAAAAGAAGTATCCGCATACGTCCCGCCGCTGAATCTGGACGAGCTGTTAGACGGGCTGACGCTAAAAAAGCTGAATGCGGTTTTTGAAACGGTAATGAAGCGCCAGATCGACAAGCTCGACCCGGTGCGGTCGAAATTCGGGCGTATTGAAAAAGAAGAAGTATCCCTGGATGAAAAAATAAGCGTATTGGAACAGTACGCAGCCTTACATAAAACGTTCAGCTTCCGCGGCCTGTTAGAGCGCCAGTCCAGCCGTGTGCAGGTTATTGTAACGTTTCTTGCCATCCTGGAACTGATGAAGACCGGAAAGATCGAGATCTTCCAGGAGCAGGCGTTTGATGAGATCCATATTACATCCAGGATCGCTGCGGCTTAGGAAAAGAATAGTAAAAAAGGAATGGTGAAAATGGTGGAGCAAAACGAAGCCGGCAGTACGGCTGTATCAGACAAGGCAGCCATAGTAGAGGCAGTTTTGTTTACGATGGGAGAATCCGTACCGCTGCAAAAGCTCGCAGACGTATTAGGGCTGCATACTGAAGAAACGAAGCAGGTCATGCGCCAGATTATGTCCGAGTATGAAAACGAGCGCCGCGGCATTCAGATTATAGAATTAGACGGCGCGTACCAGATGTGTACAAAAAAGCAGATGTACGAATATCTGATCCAAATAGCCAGGCAGCCGAAAAAGCAGGTGCTTACGGATGTCCTGCTGGAAACACTGTCCATTATTGCTTACAAACAGCCGGTCACCAAGGTAGAGATCGAAAAGATCCGCGGCGTTTCCAGCGGGCACGCAGTCAATAAGCTTGTGGAATACAACCTCGTATGCGAAATCGGGCGCCTGGATGTACCAGGCAGGCCGCTGCTGTTTGGGACGACGGAGGAATTTTTAAGAAGATTCGGCGTCAATTCCATTGAGGAGCTGCCAAAGCCGCAGCCTGAGCAGGTAGAAGAGTTCCGCCAGGAGGCGGAGGAAGAGATTCGGCTGAAGGTGTAGGAATACAACCAAAACTCCCAGCATAAAATAAAGCAAATACCGTTACGGAGCATTTCAGCAATATGAAGCGAGCACTCTGTTATCTGACTGCGATTATTTTTACTTTTTTAAGCATCTGTCCGTATCCCCGCCCGGTGCAGGCGAAGCCGAAGAAAGCGGCAGAATTTGACGAAAGCCAGCTCTATGCCCGCGCCGCGGTCTTGATGGATGCCGATTCCGGGCGTGTGCTAGTGCAAAAAGATGCCGGGCGCCCGATGCCGATGGCAAGTACGACGAAAATTATGACCTGTATCCTGACGCTGGAACATGCGCAGACAGAAGACCTCGTTGACGTATCGGCATACGCCGCGAAAATGCCGGAGGTAAAGCTTCATATTATGGAGGGCGAGCGCTATAAGCTGATTGACCTTCTGCATTCTTTAATGTTAGAGTCCCACAACGACGCGGCGGTTGCAATCGCCGAGCATGTCGGCGGGTCTGTGGAAGGGTTTGCACAGATGATGAATGAAAAGGCAAAATCGATCGGCTGTATGGATACGTATTTTATTACGCCAAACGGGCTGGATGCATCCGAACAGGTAACAGAGCCGGATGGTACAACGGGCACAAAGGTGCATTCCACAACAGCGCGTGATCTGGCAGCGATTATGAGCTACTGCATTACGAAATCGCCCAAAAAGGACGAATTTTTAAAAATCACACGGACGCAGAGCCATACCTTCCAAAACTATGAACAGGCAAATGACGGCAGCGCTACACCAGGCGGGCGCAGCTTTACGTGCGTAAACCACAATGCGTTTTTGCATATGATGGACGGGGCGCTTTCTGGAAAGACCGGGTTTACCGGCAATGCCGGATACTGCTATGTCGGAGCGCTCAAAAGTAAGGGGCGTACATTTGTCATCGCGCTGTTAGCGTGCGGATGGCCAAACAATAAGACCTATAAATGGAAGGATGCCAGAAAGCTGTTTACGTACGGCATGGAGCATTATGAGCAAAAAGACATTACAAACTATGACTATACGCCGAATCCGGTTCCGGTTGAAAACGGGGCAGGAAAAGACCGCTTGTTAAAAACAAAAATGCAGCTTCCCCTTACCGTGGAGCAGCACGAACAAAAACTCCTTTTGTCAGATGCCGATTCTGTACAGGTACGTGCCGAGCTGCCAAAGCTTTTGCAGGCACCAGTGAAAAAAGGAGCGAAGGTCGGCTCTTTAAACTATTACATAAACGGGGAGCTTGCCGCGCAGATGCCGGTACGGGCGGCGCGGAATATTGAAAAACGTTCGCTGCGGTGGTATTTTATGCTCGTGCTGTCCCGGTATTTTTATCCGTATTTTTAAAGAAACGCAGATCGCAGACACCCAGGCTGTGCCAAAACAGGACAGCACGGGTGTTTTTTCATCCAAAGAAAAATTTTAACAAAATTCTATTGAATATTCTTTTGAAAAGCGTTACTATTATACTGACGAAATTTTTGAAAAGTTTCAAAATAGATGGAGGGCTAAAGAATGAGTAATAGTAATGATAACTCTGCAATGCAGCGGATTGCAAAGTTAGTCGATGAAAACAGCTTTATGGAAATTGGTTCGCTTGTTACCGCAAGAAGCACTGATTTCAATCTGGCGCAGACGGATACTCCTTCCGACGGTGTCATCACCGGGCATGGTCTGATTGACGGGAATCTGGTATTTGTCTACAGCCAGGATGCGTCTGTGCTCGGCGGTACAGTCGGTGAGATGCACGCAAAAAAAATTGCTGCCACATACGATATGGCGGTAAAAATGGGTGCGCCGGTGATTGGCCTTATTGACTGTGCAGGCATTCGTTTACAGGAATCCGTGGACGCGCTGGAAGCGTTTGGCACAATTTACAGCAAACAGGCGGCGGCATCTGGCATGATCCCGCAGATCAGCGCGGTATTCGGCACCTGCGGCGGCGGGCTTGCCGTCGTTCCTGCACTCAGTGATTTTACGTTTGCGCAGGCAGACAAGGCAAAGATGTTTATCAATTCTCCAAATGCGATAGACGGCAACCGTATCGATAAGTGTGATACGTCCTCTGCGGCATTCCAAAGTGCGCAGACAGGGACCATCGACAGCGTCGGCACAGAGGATGAAGTGCTTGCAAAGATCCGCCAGCTTATCTGCATCCTGCCTTCCAATAACGCAGAAGGCGGATGTACAGACGATTGTAGCGACGACTTAAACCGTGCCTGCCAGAGCTTAGATACGATGAAGGGAGATCCAAGGTATGTGCTCAGCGAGATTTCGGACAACCATCTCTTTTTCGAGGCAAAGGAAGACTACGCAAAAGAAATGACGGTTGGATTTATCAAGTTAAACGGCATGACCGTCGGCGCGGTGGCAAACTGTACGCAGATTTATGATGCACAGGGCAAAAAGACCGAAGAGTTTGACGCTGCATTATCCGCAAGAGGGTGCAATAAGGCGGCGGAATTTATTACGTTTTGCGACGCGTTTGATATTCCTGTGATCAGCCTGACGAATGCCAAAGGATTCCGGGCAACGATGTGCTCTGAGAAAAATCTGGCAAAAGCAGTCGGGCGCCTTGTAAGCGCATTTGCAAGTGCGACGGTTCCAAAAGTTAACCTGATTATGGACATGGCATACGGAAGCGCTTATACGGTTATGAACTCCAAATCGCTTGGCGCGGACATTGTCTATGCGTGGGAAGATGCAAAGACTGGAATGATGGATGCGAAGCTGGCTGCAAAGATTATGTATGCAGGAGAGCCTGCGGCGGTAATCGACAAAAAGGCAGCAGAATATGAAGCGCTCCAGGGCAGCGTAAAGGCAGCGGCAGCCCGCGGCTATATAGACCGTATCATCGATTATCCGGGTACGAGAAAGTATCTGATCGCGGCAGTTGAGATGCTGTATACCAAACGGGTGGACCAGCCGAATAAGAAACATGGTACAAAGTAGAAAGGTGACGGATAGTATATGAAGAAAAAATTATGTCTGATCATCAGCCTGTGTATGCTTTTGCTTGGTGTGGCAGCCTGCGGGGAAGATCCAAAGAAAATGGACTATAACGGCAAGTCTTATGACGACCTTAAGTCTACGAGCGAAAACCTTGCACAGAGCCTGCCGGAATTTACAGACGAGCAGATTGACGAAGGGATTACTTACTACGAGCAGTATGGCGAAACCGTTATCGTAGGGCTGATGAAGCAGTGGAAAGAGATAAAAGCAGATGTCGGTGATTTTGTAAGCCTTGGCGAGATGTCGGTGGAAAAATCAGGCAAGACACTGACAACGTCACAGCTTATGGATTTTACCGGGCGTGACCTGACGCTGACCTGCGTATACAATTATCTGGATATGCAGATTACAAGCGTAACGCTGGACGAAAATTATTCGCTCGGCGAGAAAATGCAAAAAGCAGCGATGAATACGCTGATGGGGCTTGGAACCGTATTTATGATCCTGATCCTGATAAGCTTTGTTATTTATGGCTTTAAAGTGATTCCATATTTGCAGGAAAAGGCGAAGGCAAAAGCCCAGGTTCCAGAAGCAGTGCCAGTACCGGAAGCAGCGCCTGCACCAGTGGTGCAAGAAGAAGTGGCGCAGCAGGATGACGCAGAGCTGATCGCGGTCATTGCGGCAGCGATCGCCGCATCCGAGGGCACGCTTGCAGCGGACGGTTTTGTAGTACGGTCGATTAAGAGAAGAAAATAGAGTATATTTATTATATAACAGGAGGAAATAAAATGAAAAGCTATACAATTACCGTAAATGGAAATGTTTATGATGTAACCGTAGAGGAAACAGGTGCATCCCAGGCAGCGCCTGCAGCGGCAGCACCTGCGCCAAGAGCAGCAGCGCCTGCACCTGCCACAGCAGCTCCAAAGGCATCTGGTGCGGCAGGCAGCATTAAAATCGAAGCAGGCGCAGCAGGCAAGGTATTCAAGCTGGAATCCGCTGTCGGCAAGCAGGTGAAAAAAGGCGATCCGATCCTTGTGCTGGAGATTATGAAGATGGAGACACCTGTTGTTGCACCGCAGGACGGTACCGTAGCAAGCATAGAAGTAGCTGTCGGCGACACGGTAGAATCAGGCGCTTTACTGGCTACAATGAATTAATGGGAATTGATTAGGAGGACAAATATGCTTAGTTACGTTGGAGAGACAATGAGTAACCTCCTGCACCAGACAGCATTTTTCAACCTGACATGGGGAAACTACCTGATGATCCTGGTTGCCTGTGTATTTTTATATCTTGCGATCGCAAAAGGCTATGAGCCGCTTCTGCTTGTGCCGATTGCGTTTGGTATGCTGCTCGTCAATATTTACCCGGATATTATGGCAAGCCCGGAAGAGATGAGCAATGGTGTGGGCGGATTACTGTATTATTTTTATACGTTGGATGAATGGTCTATCCTTCCGTCCCTGATCTTTTTAGGTGTTGGGGCGATGACAGACTTTGGGCCGCTGATTGCCAACCCGATCAGCTTTTTAATGGGTGCGGCGGCGCAGTTTGGTATTTATATGGCTTACTTTATGGCAATCTTTATGGGCTTTAACGATAAAGCGGCGGCAGCGATCTCCATTATCGGCGGCGCCGACGGCCCGACATCTATCTTCCTTGCCGGAAAGCTCGGACAGGCAGCGCTGATGGGCCCGATCGCGGTAGCGGCGTATTCTTACATGTCCCTTGTGCCTGTCATTCAGCCGCCGATTATGAAGGCGCTGACGACAAAAAAAGAACGCCAGATCAAGATGCAGAACCTTCGTCCGG
This sequence comes from Eubacteriaceae bacterium, assembly GCA_910574915.1. Lineage (GTDB taxonomy): Bacteria > Bacillota > Clostridia > Lachnospirales > Lachnospiraceae > Eubacterium_J. Next base: position 57,341 of record CAJTCR010000008.1, on the reverse strand, counting down.
TATCCAAGCTGGAGAAAATTTTATTCCCGATCGTCGTTACGATTATCGTCTGTCTGCTGCTGCCGACAACGGCGCCGTTAGTAGGTATGCTGATGCTCGGCAACCTGTTCCGTGAGTCCGGCGTTGTACGCCAGCTTACCGATACAGCGTCGAATGCGCTGATGTACATCGTCGTTATTTTGCTTGGTACCTCGGTTGGTGCTTCGACAAGCGCGGAAGCATTTTTAAATTGGAGCACCTTAAAGATCGTAGCGCTTGGGCTGATTGCGTTTGCGTTTGGTACAGCGGCCGGCGTACTGCTTGGCAAGCTGCTCTGCGTGCTTACGCATGGCAAGATCAATCCGTTAATTGGTTCTGCCGGTGTATCCGCAGTTCCTATGGCAGCGCGTGTTTCCCAGAAGGTCGGCGCTGAAGAAGACCCGACGAACTTCTTGCTGATGCACGCAATGGGGCCAAACGTTGCTGGCGTTATCGGTACTGCCGTAGCAGCCGGAACCTTTATGGCAATCTTTGGTATATAACAGGGAGGAATGAAAAAAGATGGCAGAAGTTGCAAAAAAACCGTTAAAAATTACGGAAACTGTATTACGTGACGCGCACCAGTCTCTGATTGCGACGAGAATGACAACAGAGCAGATGCTTCCGATCGTAGATAAAATGGACAAAGTAGGCTTCCATGCAGTGGAGTGCTGGGGCGGTGCCACATTTGACGCATCCCTTCGCTTCTTAAAAGAAGACCCGTGGGAGAGGCTGCGCAAATTAAAAGCAGGATTTAAAAATACAAAATTGCAGATGTTGTTCCGCGGACAGAATATTTTAGGATATCGTCCGTATGCGGATGACGTCGTGGAATATTTCGTACAAAAGTCGATTGCGAACGGCATTGATATTATCCGTATTTTCGACTGCCTGAACGACCTTCGCAATCTTCAGACAGCCGTAACCGCATGTAATAAAGAAAAAGGCCATGCACAGGTAGCGCTGTCTTATACGCTTGGTGATGCTTATACACTGGAATACTGGACGCAGATGGCGAAAAAAATCGAGGAAATGGGCGCGGATTCCATCTGTATTAAAGATATGGCAGGGCTTTTGGTGCCGCAGGAAGCAGATACGCTTGTACGTGCGTTAAAATCATCGACCAGCCTTCCGATTGAGCTGCATACGCACTATACGTCCGGCGTAGCGTCAATGACGTATATGAAGGCAGTGGAAGCAGGCTGTGATATCGTCGATACGGCGATGTCTCCATTCGCGCTTGGTACCTCGCAGCCAGCGACAGAGGTTATGGTAGAAGCATTTAAAGGCTCTGCATATGATACGGGGCTTGACCAGAACCTGCTGGCAGAAATCGCTGACTATTTCCGCCCAATGCGGGAAGAAGCACTGGAAAGCGGGCTGATGAACCCGAAGGTGCTTGGCGTAAATATTAAGACACTGCTTTACCAGGTACCTGGCGGTATGCTTTCTAACCTGATTTCCCAGTTAAAGGAGCAGGGCAAGGAAGACAAATACGAAGAGGTGCTTGCCGAAGTGCCGCGCGTGCGCAAAGACCTGGGCGAGCCGCCGCTTGTAACGCCGTCGTCACAGATCGTCGGCACACAGGCAGTATTTAACGTGCTAATGGGCGAACGCTACAAAGTCGCTACAAAAGAGACAAAAGACGTGCTGCTTGGAAAATACGGGCAGACGGTCAAGCCTTTTAACCCGGAAGTCGTAGACAAGGTGCTTGGGGAAGATAAGAAAAATGCGATTACCTGCCGCCCGGCAGATTTACTGGAGCCGGAGCTTTCAAAAATCGAAGCAGAGATGAAGCAGTGGAAGCAGCAGGACGAAGATGTCCTGTCATACGCGCTGTTTCCGCAGGTAGCGACTGAATTTTTCAAATATCGCGAAGCACAGCAAAAGAAAGTGGACGCTTCTGTGGCGGATACGAAAAACGGGGCGTATCCGGTATAAAATAGGGAACAGAAAAGGTGTTGTGAACAGCGTTTGCAGCACCTTTTATCAAACGACAGAACACGCGCGCCGCGTACGTTCTGCTGTGACGAATAAAAGTGGGAGGTATCTATGAAAAAGAAAACTCTGCTGCGCAGCATGGCAGTTGCTTTTTTCTGCTGTATGATGATTCTTTGCTTTCGTACGAATGTAAAAGCAGAGACGGGGAATTACTATATCAAGGTGAACAAGGCAACCAATGTAATTACGGTATATACGCATGACGATAAGCCCTATACGGCATTTGTGTGCTCGGCAGGATATGCGACGCCGATTGGTACCTTTTATACGATGAACAAATATACCTGGTGGATCCTTGACGGCCCAAGCTACGGGCAGTACTGTACAAGGATTACCGGCTCGATCTTGTTTCATTCGGTATGGTATTATGAGCAGAATAAGACGACCCAGTCCTATGTGCAGTACAACAAGCTTGGCTCTCTTGCCTCGCATGGCTGTGTGCGCGTGACGACCTCGGCAGCGAAGTGGATCTATGACAACTGCCCGCTTCGGACAAAGGTAATTATTTTCAACGGCACTTCCAGTGACGACCCGCTCGGCAAGCCGGCGGCAATAAAAGTTAATTCTTCTGTGCGCATGGGCTGGGATCCGACAGACCCTGACCCGAACAATACATATGCGACAAAAAACAGCCAGCCAAAAATTTCGGTAAAGACAACGAAAGCGACGGCACAGTATAACGGCAAATTTACTCCGGTAGAGATGACCGCTTACGATTCTGCCGGAAACCAGCTTAGCAGCAACTGGATTCGTTCGTCGGGCACGGTCAATACAAAAAAGATGGGGAGCTATCCGGTCACCTATTCGTTGACGGATTCTTTTGGCAGAAATGCATCGGTAACTGTTACTTATACCGTCGGCGATGCGAGCAAAGCGACGATCCAGGGCGTCCGCGAGGAGATTACAAAAGAGTATAAATCCACGGTCAACCTGCGTTCCGGCGTTACGGCAAAAAATTCTATGGGTACCGTACTGACCGATAAAATCGTAACGAAAATCCGAAAGCCAGGCGAAAAAGAGTTTAAAGGCGTAAAGGCGGAAAACTTAAAGCTGAACCACACAGGAACGTACAAGATTATGTATTACCTGAAAAATCCGACAAATAAGCTTGTAACAGAAGAATATATGCGGATTGTCGTCAAAGATACGAAAAAACCGGTGATTCAGAGCAAGGATAAATTTGCGGCGATCGAGCTTTCGGCAGGAACCAGTTCCATCAACTATAAAAAACTCATTTCCGGTGTAACGGCAAAGCTTGCTTCCGGCAAAAATATGACTTCCAAGATCAGCATCAAGGTGACAGACCCGGACGGAAAAGTAAAGACCGTTTCCCAAAACGGTTCGTATAAGCTGACTGGCGCAGGCACTTATACTGTCCGGTATTATTGTTCAAACCCGGAAAAAAGCCTGAAAACAGGCAAGTATCTTGTCGCGGAAAAGAAGCGCAAGCTGATTGTAGCAAAAAAAGAAACAAAACCGCAGGAGCCGGAAGAACCAACAGAACCAGATCCTGTTGAACCAACGAATCCGACGGAGCCAGAAAATCCAACGAATCCAACAGATCCGACGAATCCGACAGATCCGACAGATCCGGTAAATCCGACGGAACCAGTGAATCCAACAAATCCGGTAAATCCGACGGAACCAGTGAATCCAACAAATCCGGTAAATCCGACGAATCCGGTTACAACGGAGCCGACTGCGGTATCTGCGATTTATACGCTGCTTGTACCGACCGACGAGAGCAAGACAGCCGGGTCAGTCGTAGACCTTAAGCAGAACGTTGTGTTGCAAACGACAACGACGATGTCGGACGGCACCCAGCGGGTAACCACGACGACAGAAGGCATTCATTATACGGTGACTTACCAGCTCAATGCCAGTACTCTGGAAACAGACCTGATGCTGGCAGAAGGCGTGGATCTTGTGATTGCGGATTCCGGCATGTACCGGATTACGTACCGCTATACGGATGCGCAGGGAAAGACGACGGAGCAGGTGCGAACGATCACCGCGGTTCCGGCGCAGGCGGCGCCAGGGCTGTAACAGGCGGAGATGGGCAATACAAATGACCTGACAAACCGCATCAACGAGCGGTACAGCTCGATGAGCAAGGGCCAGAAGCTTCTGGCGGCTTATATTACGGACAATTATGATAAGGCGGTGTTTTTAACCGCCGCGGGGCTTGGGGAAGTGGTTGGCGTCAGTGAATCTACGGTTGTGCGCTTCGCCGCGCAGCTTGGGTATAAGGGCTATCCCCAGTTCCAAAAGGCGTTGGAAGAACTGGTGCGCTCAAAGCTGGATGCCGTGCAGCGCATTGAAGTGACTTACGGCAGGATCAGCCGTTCCAAAGTGCTGGAATCGGTCTTAAAGTCAGATATGGAACGGCTGAAAGGAACGCTTCAAAAAATTGATGAACATGTATTTGAGCTGGCGGCAGAGACGATCTTATCTGCCAGGCGGATTTATGTAATCGGAATCCGAAGCTGCGCGCCGCTTGCACAATTTTTAGCGTTTTATTTAAACTATATTTTTGATAATGTCATACTGCTGCATACGAACAGCTCCAGCGAGCTGTTCGAGCAGATGGTGCGGATTAGCCGGGAGGATGTCATTATCGGCATCAGCTTTCCCAGGTATTCCCTGCGCACGCTAAAGGCACTGGAATTTGCCAATAACCGCAGCGCAAAGGTGATTACATTAACAGACAGCGTCCATTCGCCGATGAACCTGTATTCTTCCTGCAACCTGATCGCGGAAAGCGATATGTCGTCGATTGCGGATTCGCTTGTGGCACCGCTTAGCGTGATTAACGCGCTGATCGTGGCGCTGTGTATGCGAAGGCAGGAGGAAGTGGCGAAGATGCTTGAAACACTTGAACAGGTCTGGGACGAATACCAGGTATATGAAAATGATGAAATAGATTATATTGATGATAAGCTGAAAATGCGTTATGCAAAAACGCCGGATCTGGAAGAAGATGGTCAGCTATAATGGAGGAGGCTTATGTCAATCGTGGTAGTGGGCGGCGGCGCGGCAGGATTAATGGCAGCCGCAGCCGCGGCACAGGCAGGTGCAAACGTCCTGCTTTTGGAACGCAATGAAAAGCTTGGAAAAAAGCTGTATATTACCGGCAAAGGGCGCTGCAATGTTACAAATGCCTGTGATACGCAGGATTTGTTTGGGCAGATTTTAAGAAACGCAAAATTTATGTACAGCGCGATTTATACGTTCGACAATTTCCGTGTAATGGATTTTTTTGAGCAGAATGGAACACCGCTGAAAACAGAACGGGGCGGCCGCGTATTTCCGGTATCCGACCATGCGTCCGACATTATCCGCGCGCTTTCAAACGCGCTCGAGCGCGGCCAGGTGAACGTGCGCCTGCATACAAGGGCTGCGTCTGTGTCAAAGCAAGCGGATGGCTTTGTGGTTAAAGATACCAAAGGAGCGTCGTTTGCGGCAGACAAGGTAATTTTGGCAACCGGAGGGCTGTCTTATCCTTCGACGGGCTCGACGGGAGACGGCTATGGCTTTGCACAGCATTTTGGGCATACAATCCAAACGCTAAATCCAAGCCTGACAGCGATGGTTGCAAAAGAATCTTATATCAAAGAGCTGCAAGGGCTGTCACTGAAAAATGTGCGCGCCCGGATTTTTGACGGCGCTAAGCTGGTCTATGATGATTTTGGCGAGATGCTGTTTACGCATTTTGGCGTCAGCGGCCCTTTGATGCTCAGCGCAAGCGCGGTTGTCAATGACTGCCTGTTAAGCAGGCATTTGCAGCTTTTTATAGATTTAAAGCCGGCGCTTACAATAGAGCAGCTTGACCAGCGTATTTTGCGTGATTTTGAAAAATTTAAAAACAAGCAGTTTAAAAATGCACTCGGCGCTCTGCTTCCTTCTAGGCTGATTCCGGTTGCAGTCGCCTTAAGCCAGGTTGATGCAGAACGTAAAGTGCATGAGATTACAAAAGAGGAGCGCAAAAGCCTTTTGCAGGTATTAAAAAACTTTCCGGCAACGCTCACAGGGTTTCGGGATTTTAAAGAAGCAATTATTACAAGGGGCGGGGTACACGTAAAAGAAATAGACCCTTCCACAATGGAATCAAAGCTTGTAAAAGGGCTGTATTTTGCAGGGGAAATGCTGGACGTAGATGCGCTGACCGGAGGATACAATTTACAGGCGGCATGGTCAAGCGGCTATCTTGCCGGAAGCAGTGCTGCACAGGAAAGGAAATAATTATGAGCTTTAACATTGCAATCGACGGCCCGTCAGGGGCGGGAAAAAGTACCATTGCCAAACGCCTTGCCAATGAGTTATCATTTGTTTATGTGGATACCGGCGCGATGTACCGCGCGATGGCGCTTTATTTTCTGCGCAAGCAGATTGCGCCGCAGGATGAGACAGCCATTGCGGCAGCGTGCGATCAGATTGATATTACGATTGCCTATGAGGACGGCGTACAGTGTGTGATTTTAAACGGTGAAAACGTCAATGCTTATCTGCGCGCAGAAGAAGTCGGAAATATGGCGTCCAGTACGAGTATCTATCCGTGCGTCCGCACAAAGCTTACGGCGCTACAGCAAAAGCTTGCAAAGACAAGCGACGTGATTATGGACGGCAGGGATATCGGTACCTGTGTGCTGCCAAAAGCACAGGTTAAGATTTATTTAACCGCGGATGTGGCAGCGCGTGCGAAAAGAAGGTATGACGAGCTGATAAAAAAAGGCGTAGAGGCGGATTATGCCCAGATTGAGGCGGATATCAGAAAACGCGACGACCGTGATATGCATAGGGAAATTTCACCGCTTAGGCAGGCAGAGGATGCCATCCTCGTAGATTCTTCGCGTCTTTCGATCGAAGAAGTGCTTGCTGTGCTGCGGGATATTTATAAGAAAGCAGAAGGAAACAAATGAACATTACAGTAGCAAAAAGTGCAGGTTTTTGTTTTGGTGTCAAACGGGCGGTTAACAAAGTATACGAACAAGCCGATATAAAAAACGGGCCAATTTATACGTACGGGCCGATTATCCACAACGAAGAGGTTGTCAAAGACTTAGAGCAAAAGGGCGTAAAGGTGCTTTCCTGCGAAGAGGAGCTTACAGACGAACAAAAAAAGCGGGGCGGGACGGTGATTATCCGTTCCCACGGCGTATCCAAAAAGACCTATGAAAAGCTGGAGCAGGCAGGGATGGAAATTGTAGATGCGACCTGCCCGTTTGTCTTAAAGATTCACCAGATCGTCGAAGAATTTTCTAATGACGGCTATGAGATTGTGATTATCGGCAGCAGCGCGCATCCAGAAGTCGAAGGCATCTGCGGATGGTGTGATCCTGCGTATACGACCGTGATCGCCAACGAGCAGGAAGCGGAAAATTTTCAACCGAAATCCGGGAAAAAAGTGTGTATCGTAGCACAAACGACTTTTAATTACAAGAAATTTCAAGAATTAGTTGAAATTATTCAAAAAAAAGGTTATATTAGAGATATACGTGTATTGAATACAATTTGTAACGCTACAGAAGAACGGCAAAATGAAGCAGCAAGTCTGGCAGAAACTTCCGACCTTATGATTGTCATTGGAGGAAGAAGCAGTTCCAATACGCAGAAACTGTATGAGATATGCAAAGAAGAATGTGCAAATACTTACTATATACAGACTACGGCAGATTTACATCTGGCGAAGACCGGTCACATTGATAATGTAGGTATTACCGCAGGGGCTTCCACCCCAAAGAAAATTATTGAGGAGGTTCAAAAGTATGTCAGAACAAAGCTTTGAACAAATGTTGGAAGAATCTTTTAAAACAATAAGAAACGGGGAGGTTGTTGAAGGTACTGTTATCGATGTAAAACCAGACGAAATCGTGCTTAATATCGGTTACAAGTCCGATGGTATCATTACTCGCAGTGAATACACCAATGAACCAAACGTTGATCTTACTACCTTGATTGAGGTAGGCAGCACTATGGAAGCAAAAGTTTTAAAAGTAAATGACGGCGACGGGCAGGTACTGTTAACCTACAAACGCCTTGCCGCAGAAAAAGGAAGCAAGAGACTGGAAGAAGCATTTGAAAATCAGGAAGTGCTGACCGCAAAAGTAGCGCAGGTATTAAACGGCGGCTTGAGCGTGATTGTGGACGAAGCAAGAGTCTTTATCCCATCCAGCCTTGTATCCGATGTATATGAAAAAGACCTGACCAAATACGACGGACAGGACATTGACTTTATGATTACCGAGTTCAATCCGAGAAGACGCCGTATTATCGGCGACCGCAAGCAGCTCCTTGTAGCAAAGAAGGAAGAACAGCGCAAAGCGCTGTTTGAAAGAATCAATGTCGGCGATGTGATTGAAGGGACAGTGAAAAATGTCACAGATTTTGGCGCGTTTATCGACCTTGGCGGCGCAGACGGCCTGCTCCATATTTCTGAAATGTCCTGGGGACGCGTAGAAAGCCCGAAAAAAGCATTTAAAGTTGGCGATGTTGTCAAAGTATTTATTAAAGATATCAACGATACAAAGATTGCGCTCAGCATGAAATTCCCGGAAGACAATCCGTGGAACAATGCAACAGAAAAATTTGCAGTCGGTACAGTAATCACAGGCAAAGTTGCAAGAATGACTGATTTTGGCGCATTTGTAGAGCTGGCTCCGGGAATTGATGCACTGCTGCATGTATCCCAGATTTCCAAAGAGCATATTGACAAGCCGTCTGACGTATTAAAGGCAGGGCAGGTTATCGATGCGAAAATCGTTGATTTCAATGAGGCAGAACGCAAGATCAGCTTAAGCATGAAAGCATTGATGCAGGAAGAAAATGCTGTGCAGGCAGAAGATGAAGAAGAATAAAAATAAAAAATTGCAGTCTGTGCCTGGATAGTAATGATGTACAGCATATAAGCAGCGTAGTTGTTTATATGCTGTTTTTACAAGCTGTGCGAACGATGGGCAGCTTATTGGCAAATAATATTTTTAGTATGGGAGTCGGCTGTATGTTCGAAAACTATGAAAAATTTAAAAAAGATGTATTGACGTTAACGAAGATCGATTTAAACAGCTATAAGGAAAAACAGATGAAGCGGCGGATTGATACGCTCATCGGCAAGACAAAAGCAGCGTCTTATGACCAGTATGTGTCGTTGCTAAAGACAGATAAGAGCGTGCTGGAGCAGTTTGTAAACTTTCTTACGATCAACGTATCTGAATTTTACCGCAATCCTGACCAGTGGCAGATCTTAGACAGAAAGGTATTTCCAGAACTAATTAAAAAGTTCGGCAAAAACTTAAAGATCTGGAGCGCGGCATGTTCGACCGGAGACGAGCCGTATTCGCTTGTTATGGCGCTGTCTAAGCATATCCCGCTGAACCAGATACATATTATTGCGACAGATATCGACAAGCAGGTGCTCGAAAAGGCACGCGTCGGCTTATACAATGAAAAAAGCATTGCAAATGTGCCAGATGATTTAAAGAAAAAATATTTTAACAAAATCGGTGCCTCCTACCAGATTTCTGACGACATTAAAAAGCGGGTGGAATTTAAGGAGCACAACCTGCTGCGCGACCCGTATCCGTCTGGATGCGATATGATCGTATGCAGAAATGTAGTTATTTATTTTACCGACGATGCGAAACAAGAGATCTATATTAAGTTTAACCAGGCGCTGAAAAACGAAGGAATCTTATTTATCGGCAGCACGGAGCAGATTATGAATTACAAGGACTTAAATTACGAGAGGTCATCGTCCTTTTTCTTTATAAAAGGCGCTAAATAAGAAGCAGGCGCTGGCAGCTTCTTATTTTCCTGTTTTTAGTACTTGCAGGATATGCTTACCGTAATGCATAAGCGGTTCGTCGTGCGCACAGCCTTCGTTCCATTCAAAATAGGAGACAGGTGCTTGATATTCTGTATAAAATGCAGGCGTTATCACTTCTTCATACTGAGGAAGGAACATGCCTGCTTTTTTGCTGTAGCAGGTAGCAGCCTTCGCTTTTAGGCGGTGCGCGGGATCGGCATAACGGGCGACGCTTTTATGGATGGCGGTATCTTCTTCTGGAAAATAATAATAGTCTTTATAGTTCGGATAAAAATATTTTAAGGCACCGCTGTACAAAGGGATGCGAAAGTCAGCCCGGTTTTTTGCGGCGTTTACATAAAACAGGTCGTTTTTGCAGGAAAAGGTAGCCGGAAGCGGTTCTAAGATTCTGCACGAAATGCAAAGCTCGCTGCCCTGTGTGCCGTCCATTTTCCGGTAAGCGGATACGCCGGCTTGCTCTATTGTAAATCCGCCCTGTAAGAAACGTTCAAAAGCATAGAGGGATAAAAGCTGCACCATGCCGATCAGGTCGGCTTCGTTATGCAACAGTATTTGCGCAAGCAGATGTTCCTGCGGCTGCTTTTGATAGGACTCGTAGGCGGTTACGATTTCACTGCTGTCTAACAGGTCGCTCCTTTGGATGCCAAGAAACGATTCTACCGTTTTTTGCCTGTAATTGGCAAGCCCGAACAGATGCCTGTAAGAATGGGCAAGCGCATACAGGTCGATATATTGTTTTTGTCGGTTCGTCTGGCTTTGGATGCCAAGCCGTTTTCTGCACTTTTCTAAAAAAGGCAGGTCAAACCGATTTCCGCAGTAGGTAACGATCGTTTCAAACTGCGCTGCAAGATGGTCGAACGCCGCAACCAGTGCAGCCTCTTCCTGCGGGGATTCGGCAAAAAACTGCTCCGTTACAAGGCTGCCGTTTTGCAGGCAGGCGGTACCGATCAGGCAGAGCCTGTTTCTCGCACCGGAAAATCCGGTCGTTTCGATATCTACAAATAACGGCAGGTGAAGCTGCCCGCATACAGAAGCGCAGAAAGCAGGGATATTAGGCAAAATATTGCTTTTTTTACTATTTTTCATTTTTTTTATCTCCATATTGCACAATTTTTCGGAATATATTATAATTAATAAGATTGTATGATAAATATTTCTGGCAGTCGGCTGCCACGTTTATCATAACACGGATGCGTACATTTTGAAAAGCCTGAGATTGCATGCTTTTCCTGCTATGTATTCTGAAAAATACAATTTGGTCATACATATAGTAGAAAGGGTATGTTATAATCAACAAGCGGAATCGCAGCAGATGTATGCAAGATTTCAATACTATATTAGAAAGAAGGGGACGTAAAATATGGGATTACGTACATTTAAAAATGGCGTCCATCCTTTCGAAGGAAAGGAATTGTCCAAGGAAAAGCCAGTGAAGGAGCTTCTGCCTAAGGGAGAGCTGGTATTTCCGGTATCACAGCATATTGGCGCACCTGCAAAACCGATTGTCAAGGTTGGGGATACGGTGTTAAGAGGCCAGGTAATTGCTGAGGCTGGGGGCTTTGTATCCGCTCCTATCCATTCTTCCGTATCCGGTACGGTGAAAAAGATCGAGCCGCGCCGTGTTCCGGTCGGTGACCTGGTAAACTCGATTGTGATCGAAAGTGACGGGGAGATGAAAGAGGTCGAATATAAAGAATCCCCGAATATTTCACTGCTGTCCAAGGAGGAGATTATTGAGAAGGTGAAAAGCGCAGGCGTTGTCGGCATGGGCGGCGCAGGCTTTCCGACGCATGTCAAGCTCTCTCCGAAGGAACCGGACAAAATTGAATATATTATTGCAAACTGTGCGGAGTGTGAACCGTACTTAACGTCAGACTACAGGCGTATGATGGAAAATCCAGAGCAGCTTGTAGAAGGCATGAAAATCGTTTTGCAGCTTTTCCCGCAGGCAAAAGGTATTTTCGGCGTGGAAAACAACAAAAAGGACTGTATCGAAAAGCTGGAAGAGATCGTAAAAGACGACCCTCGCTTAGAAGTAGCGGAGCTTATGACAAAGTACCCGCAGGGCGGCGAGCGCCAGTTGATCTATGCGGTTACCGGCAGGTCGATCAACTCGGCCATGCTTCCCGCTGACGCAGGCTGCATTGTGGACAATGTAGAAACGCTTGTAGCCATTTATAACGCGGTCAAGCTTGGCAAGCCGGTTATGAACCGTATTTTTACAGTGACCGGCGACGCGGTCAGCGACCCGCGCAATTTCTATGTGTGCACAGGTACAAATTACCAGGAAATTTTAGACGCGGCAGGCGGGTGCAAGCTTCCGCCGCAAAAAATGATCGCGGGCGGGCCGATGATGGGCTTTGCGCTGTTTGGGCTGGATATCCCGGCGACAAAAACAAGCTCGGCGCTGCTTTGCATGACAAAGGATGAAGTGGCGGCATGTGCGCCTACGGCATGTATTAACTGCGGCCGCTGTGTGGATGCCTGTCCAGAGCTTTTGATCCCGTCCAGGCTTGCGAAGTTTTCTGATTTTGGAGATAAGGAAACGTTTGAAAAGTGGAACGGTATGGAATGTGTGGAATGCGGAAGCTGTAGCTTTATCTGTCCGGCGAGAAGGCAGTTGGCACAGTCCATTAAGACGATGAAGAAAAATATTCTTGCGGATCGGAGAAAAAAATAATTTGAAGAAAAGGAATACGAAGAAAGAGGTGAACTATTGTGAGTGATATGTTAAAAGTTTCATCTTCACCACATGTCCGTGCCAAGGATACTACGGACAAAATCATGCTGTATGTGATTCTGGCATTGCTGCCGACCAGCTTGTTCGGCGTTTACAATTTCGGGATGAAGGCACTGCTGTTGATTGTTATTACCATTGCAAGCTGTATGGGATCTGAATGGGTGTTTGAAAAGATTACCAAACGTCCCAATACGCTGAACGACTACAGCGCGGTTGTAACCGGACTGCTTTTGGCTTTAAACCTTCCGGTGTCGCTTCCGTGGTGGCAGGCGGTTTTAGGCGGTGTGTTTGCGATTATCGTCGTAAAAATGCTGTTTGGCGGCTTAGGACAGAACTTTATGAACCCGGCGCTTGGCGCGCGCTGCTTCCTGCTGATTTCGTTTACCGGAAGCATGACTGCATTTACATATGACGGCGTTAGTACGGCAACGCCGCTTGCCTTGCTAAAAGGCGGGGAAGAGCTGAATGTGACCGTAATGGATATGCTGATCGGAAAGACGTCTGGTACAATCGGCGAGACTTCCGCGATTGCGATTTTAATCGGCGCGATCTTCCTTATTTTAATGGGAGTCATTGATCTTCGGATACCGGCTTCTTATATTATTACATTTACTGTTTTTATCCTGCTGTTTGGCGGGCATGGCTTTGACTGGACATATGTGACGGCACAGCTTTGCGGCGGCGGGCTGATGCTTGGTGCTTTTTTCATGGCAACGGACTATGTAACGTCCCCGATTACGCCGCTTGGACAGATTGTATTCGGTATTATTTTAGGGCTTTTAACCGGAATCTTCCGTATTTTCGGTGCCAATGCAGAAGGTGTTTCTTATGCGATTATCTTCAGCAACCTGTTAGTACCGCTGATTGAACGATTTACGGTTCCGACAGCATTTGGTAAAGGAGGTAAGCAGGCATGAAAAACAAGATTATACATGACACAATCATCCTGACAGTGATTACAATAGTAGCAGGTTTTTTACTTGGCCTAGTGCATGATATTACCAAAAAGCCGATTGCGGATGCGGAGTTTAAAAAGCAGCAGGCAGCTTACCAGAAGGTATTTGCAGACGCCTCTTCTTTTGAAAAATACGAAGATTTTAACGCGGATGCGGCAACAAAGGCAGCAGCCGACGCCGGATTTGAAAATGACCTCGTTGAGGCGGCGCAGGTAGCGCTGGATGAATCCGGCAATCCGCTTGGCTATGTAATTACCGTTACTTCCACAGAAGGCAGCCAGGCAAATATTACATTGTCTATGGGCGTGACATTGGACGGTGTGTTAAACGGCTATGAGACGACAAAGATCAGCGAAACACCTGGGCTTGGCTCGAAGGTAGCGGATGATGATTTTAAAGCCCAGTTTGAAGGCAAAAATGTGGAAACTTATACAGTTACGAAAACAGGCGCAGCATCAGACAGCGAAATCGACGCGTTAAGCGGCGCTACGATTTCCACAAGAGCCGTTACAAATGCAGTGAATGCAGGTCTTGCTTATTTTAGAAGTATAGGAGGCGGAAACTAATGGGAGCAGAAAATAACGGAAATACCGGCCTGGGGCAAATCTGCGCAGAACGATTGCAGAACGGTATTATAAAAGAAAATCCTACGTTTATCCTGATGCTCGGTATGTGTCCAACGCTTGCGGTTACGACATCAGCGATGAACGGCGTCGGCATGGGGCTGTCTACGACGGTGGTACTTATTATGTCCAACCTGATGATCTCCCTGCTGCGTAAAATTATCCCGGACGGCGTGCGTATGCCTGCGTTTATCGTAGTCGTAGCATCTTTTGTAACGATTATCCAGTTTTTAATGCAGGGCTATTTTGATGATTTGTACGCATCGCTTGGCTTATATATTCCATTGATTGTAGTAAACTGTATTATTTTAGGGCGTGCGGAAAGCTATGCTTCCAAAAATCCGGTGATCCCGTCTATTTTTGACGGCGTCGGCATGGGCCTTGGCTTTACCTGCGGCCTGACACTGATCGGCATTTTCCGTGAGCTGTTAGGCGCCGGACAGATTTTTGGCGCACAGGTTCTGCCGCTTGCAGACGCAGCAGCCGGAAAAGCAGGCTTTACACCGATTACGATTTTCGTGCTCGCACCTGGGGCATTTTTCGTATTATCGATGCTCGTTGCAGTTATGAACATATTGAGAAAACGCGCGGAAGCAAAAGGAAAGCCGCTGGCACCTGCACAGGGATGTCTTGCCGGTGACTGCGGAAGCTGCGGCAACGCGCTGTGCAGCGGCCATTTGCATTCCAGTGAAAAGAAAAAAGAAGAATAGGAGGCTCGGGAGATGACAGAATTAATCTTAACCGCGATTGGGGCTGCAATCGTAAATAACGTAGTATTAAGCCAGTTCCTCGGAATCTGCCCGTTCCTTGGCGTATCCAAAAAAGTAGACACGGCAGCCGGCATGGGCGCGGCAGTTATTTTCGTAACTTCCCTTGCAGCATTTGTTACCGGCATGATTTATAAGTTTATATTAGCTCCGGCAGATGTTACATACTTGCAGACGATTGTATTTATCGTTGTTATTGCAGCGCTCGTACAGTTCGTGGAAATGTTCTTAAAGAAATTTATGCATTCCCTGTATGAATCTTTAGGCGTATACCTGCCGTTAATTACGACAAACTGTGCAGTGCTTGGCGTGGCGTTAAACAGCGTTACTTACGGCTACGGCATTTTAAAGACAGTTGTTTATGGTTTTTCCACTGCTTTCGGCTTCTTTATTGCGATTGTCATTATGGCAGGCCTGCGTGAAAAGATCGAATACAACGACGTACCGGAGACATTCAAAGGCTCTGCCATCGTACTCGTTACAGCAGGACTGATGTCTATCGCATTTTTCGGATTTTCCGGCGTAATATAGGAGGACAGTCAGATGAATATAACAGCGATTATCATAGCCGCCGCAGCGGTCGGCGGAACAGGCATCTTAGTCGGCCTGATCCTGGGCATTGCAGGAGACCGTTTAAAGGTAGAAGTGGATGAAAGAGAAGAAAAGATCATGGGCGTCCTTCCTGGCAACAACTGCGGCGGCTGCGGCTATCCAGGCTGTTCCGGGCTTGCTTCCGCCATCGTAAAGGGCGAAGCCCCAGTCGGCCAGTGTCCGGTCGGCGGCCCGTCCGTAGCGGCTGCGATCGGCGACATTATGGGCGTTGCCGCAGAAGAAGGCGGACGCAAGGTCGCATTTGTAAAATGCGGCGGCGACTGCGAAAAGGCAAAACAAGACTATGAATACAGCGGCGTAGAAGACTGTCAGGCAGTTGTCTATGTGCCAAACAAAGGGCCAAAATCATGTAATTACGGCTGTATGGGATTTGGCTCCTGCGTCAAGGCATGTCCATTTGATGCCATACATATCGTAGACGGCATCGCCGTCGTAGACCCAGAAGCCTGCAAAGCGTGCAGCAAATGTATCGCAGCATGTCCAAACAACCTGATCGAGCTTGTACCATACGACGCACCAGTAAAAGTATACTGCAACTCAAAAGGAAAAGGAAAAGAAGTTATGGCAGCATGTTCCGCAGGCTGTATCGGATGCCACCTGTGCGAGAAAAATTGTGAACATGACGCTATCCACGTAACCGACAACATTGCACACATCGACTATGCAAAATGTACCGGCTGCGGTGCCTGCGTAGCAAAGTGCCCGAAAAAAGTCATTCATATGGTCGAAAAATAAAACACACCTGAAACACACAAACAGAAAGAAGCCTTTGGAAGTAAACAGCCATAGGCTTCTTTCAATATCAAAACAAATTTCATTTTTTAATAAAAAACACTTGAAAAAATCACAAAACATGTTACAATAAGGATGTATCGGAAAGGGGTGATAACATGTTAGACAAACAAGACATAGCAGTCTTAAAATCGATGATGGAATCTGTACTGGATGTACGCCTGGTGCAGACCGAAACGTCGATCTTGCGCCAGGTAGATGAAAAACTGGATATACGCTTGACGCAAACTGAGGAATCGATTTTGCGCCAGGTAGATGAAAAGCTGGATGTACGCTTGGTACAAACCGAGGAATCAATCCTGCGCCAGGTGGATGAAAAATTGGATGTACGCTTGGCACAAACCGAGGAATCGATCCTGCGCCAGGTGGATGAAAAATTGGATGTACGCTTGGCACAAACCGAGGAATCGATCCTGCGTCAGGTAGATGAAAAATTGGATGTACGCTTGGCACAAACCGAGGAATCGATCCTGCGTCAGGTAGATGAAAAGCTGGCACAAACCGAAACATCGATTTTACATCAGGTGGATGAAAAGCTGGATGTACGTTTGGCACAGACCGAGGAATCGATCATTCATCAAGTGGATGAAAAGCTAGACGTACGCTTAGCACAAACCGAAACATCGATTTTACATCAGGTAGACGAAAAACTGGATGAGCGTCTTGCGCAGACCGGGGAATCGATCATTCATCAAGTAGATGAAAAACTGGACGTACGCTTGACACAAACCGAAACATCGATTTTGCAACAGGTAGATGAAAAACTGGACGAGCGCCTTGCGCAGACAGAAGAGTCAATTATTCATCAGGTAGATGAAAAACTGGATGTACGTCTTGCGCAAACCGAGGAATCTATGATTCACCGGGTAGAACAAAGTATGGATCAGAGATTTGTGCAGACGGAAAATCTTATTTTGCAGGAATTAGAGCGTACGAGAACGATTCTGGAAAATAAGATTCAAAAGGTGCAGGATCATGTGAATGAACTGGAAGAATATTACCGGATTAAAAAACTGGAAGAGGATAATGCCAGATTATTTTTAAAGAAAGTAGATGAACTGGAGACGAGAGTTCAAAAATTGGAAAACGGGCAGTGCAGATTTGAGAAATACATAGGATCCGGCAGCCTTCTGGCAGCCGAAGGCTGATTTTATTTTTATTGCGATCTGAGTAAATACATGGCATCCAGCCATGTGCAGGGGAATTTTATTGGCTGGATGCGGTAGCAGGCTAAGCAAAATGAAAGGGAAAAATCAGTAGAAACATCAAGCGAAAACTACAGAGAAAAAACAAATAGACAGGAGAATGCGAACTACAGAAAGGCAGGAGGTACGATGGAGGATCAGAAATTTATCGATGAACTGATTGAGGGGATGCTGAAAAATGAGAAATGGAAGCTAAAAGAAGAACATATTGTCTATTATGTGGATGGATATACAGCGCCAGAAGGGGATAAAGAGTCGCTGGCGATGATCCGTGATACCAATATACGTTACCATAAAGTAGAGTCCGATACGCTGATTGGAAATTATATTGTGATTAAAAAGAAGGAGGACGATCAGCTCCAAAACATCTGCCGTTTTGATGCCGATCAATTATATAAAGATTTTCAGCAAAAAGGCTGGGATAGCGTGTGGGAAACGATACAAGCCCACTTGAATGCGATAGATGTTTTCCGGGACTCAGATGTTTTTTCCGTCCTGGACAATTATGAAGCTATGAAAAAGCATCTGATCATCCGCCCGATTAATTTTACAGACAACCGTTTCACTTTGAAAAATCATGTATACAGGCAGGTTGGTGATATTGCCCTTGTGCTGTATATGGTCATTTGTGAAAGCAAAGAGATGGGGCTGAATACGGCAAAAGTGCCAAAACCATCTTACGATAAATGGAGCAGTTCGAGCGGCAAAATCTGGGAGGATGCGCTGATGAATACCTATGTGCTCGCTCCGCCAAGAATGTATATGAATCCGATGGATACCGTTCATCCGCCGTATACAAAAGGCGCATTTATGGCAATCGGCGGAAAGCCGGATAAGATTTACCCTTTGCAGGTGCCTACCCTTACAACGACAAAGCAGACAAACGGGGCAATCGCCATGTTTTATCCCGGCGTAATGGAAAAAATATCTGAAATGGCAGGCGGTAATTTTTACGCAGCATTTACAAGTATCCATGATGTACGCATACATTGTGAAAAATCAATTCCGCCGCGTCATATCCTGCAAAATTTAAAAAGCGTAAACGATCATTTCGATCCGGCAGAAATCCTTTCGAGAAAAGTATTTTTTTATAATGCAAAATCGAAGGAATTTTCGGTAGTGGAGTTTTAATGGAAATATTATAAAAGAGGGGTTATGTGTTAGAGGTATGTTAGAGGAAAATCTAATGTACCTTATTTTTTTGGGAGGGGAATATAGTACTATAGCGAACAAATTTGGATTGCATTGGTAAATTTTTATAGGAAGGGACGCCGGGAGAGAGGATGGATACACTCTGGCGGCGTCAGTTCCAGAATGTTAAGAATTGCTAGGTATTCTGCTGCTACGCCCTGGCTGTGTCCGGTCGCGGCACCTAGTTCGCTGCCTGCTGGCAGCTAAAGGTGCCGCTTGGCTGTGCCCCTGGTTGTTTTGCAGAATACCAAGCAATTCTAAACATTCTTCCAAAGCCGCCGCCAGAGTGTACCCATCCTCTCTCCCGGCTGTTCTTCGCAAGTGTTGCTAAAACAAGTCCGATATGGTTTGAAAAGTTCGCTGTAGTGCTCCATTTGGGCAGATATAAAATGTCAAGTGAAGTACATAACATTTTATAAGGAATTGTTATGTTGAATGTGGCTTATTAGTGTGCATTTTTATATTAAATATTGCCTGTAAGTATTCTATTCGCTTTTTATGATTTTTGCAAGTCAAATCGGAAATTTCGGTAATATCATCTAAATATTAAATATTTATATCCCATAAAATCAGTAAATTACCACAAAAAATTAGCTTTCAAATTAATAAAATTCCGATGTTACATACTAATTTTAACCCAAAACAGCCTTTGGCATGATTGAAGAATTGAAAACACTTGATAGCAGCAGCTTTTAAAGATATTTCGATATTTTTTATCATAACAATTCCTTATAAAATGTTATGTATGAAAAAGGTAGTATATGATCCAAAAACAATACAATTTCAACTGTGACGTAAAAACAAACAGGGGATTAGCGCTACTCCAAACAAAAAATTGCCGAAGAAGCGCAGTATGATGGCTATTACGCCATTGTCACAAGTGAAAAAGAGCTTTCTGACAATGANTAGCGCTAATCCCCTGTTTGTTTTTACGTCACAGTTGAAATTGTATTGTTTTTGGATCATATACAGGCGCATTTTTTAATTTGTTTTGTGACACTGGTTGTAATGCGCGTTTTAGAGCAGCTCATAGGAAAATGCCATTCTGTCAGGCAAATCCGGAATTCCCTGGCAAGCTATTGCTGTTCGTACTTAGACCGGAATTATTATGTGTTCGATTATCGGGACGATGTAATTTTGACTATGGAGAAGACATTTGGATTAGACCTAAGCAAAAAGTACATGCAGCTTTCGGAAATCAAAAAAATATCTATGTATAAGGATGTATAAAAATATAAAATTTTTATAAACTCAAAAAAGCGAAAAAATACAACAACTCTATGCATTTAAAAAAAGCTCCAAACTCCAGTATTTATAAGGAGTCCAGAGCTTTTTTTACTCAATCATCTGCAAAACTCAGGATAAATAGATGTCAACAAAATCCGGCTAAATGCTAAAATCAAACCCAGGCTTGTAATTTCGCAAATCCTGCTCCTGGATCTTTGACCAGTCTACCTTGTTCATCTTCTCTACAAGCTCCTTCATAGACGAAGCCGATACCTGCGTCCGCTTAGAACGGATCGACAGATCCTTAAGGTCTTTCTTTTGCTCGATCGCTTTTTCCAGACGTTCCCTCTGGCTCTCGCTCATTTTCTCAAGCTCTGCAAAATAAGAAGTCGTACCGTCATCGTTAAACGAAATACCGACCTTTAAAATCTCACCCTTTTCAGACGCCGGCCCAAAGCCATACTGCTTGTTGATCTGCTCTGTCATACGCACAGCATCAAACACTTTGTCCATGTTCTTTTTCTCAAATTTTTCGTCAGCCGCCATCTTTTCTAACTCTTCGGCAGAGAAGATCACCGAAAACTCTTTTGTTCCGCGCGAAAGGAGTTCTTTTGTATCGTCGCCCTTATCCGCTACCATAAAGTCCATATTGCTGTGCGTCTTTTTCAGCTTTTCCAGCAAAGCCTGCGCTTTGTCAGACAGCTCCCTCCTGCCCTGCGTGCCGGAAGTTTTTTTACTAGAACCTGTCTTCGCCTGATTGCTGCTTTTATACGTACTGCTTGCATAGTTCTCCTGCACAGCACTGTATCCGCTTATTCCATTCATCGCTTTATCCTCCTTGAGACCAATTTGGAAATCCCTTTCTAACATAATATCGTCATTCTTTTGCAGATAGTTTACAGCAATGCTGGCAGAATTTTACAAACTTCCTTTTGATTCTTCGTTTCTGTTAGGCGCATATTCCAGGATCTTTCCGCCGTCAATCAGCACTTCCTTTCCCCGAAACGCAAATCCATAGATTCGTATTCGTTCCTTTGCGATTCCTCTTGCCTCCAGGCTTGCCGCATACTGCTTTTCGATAATCTGAGAAAGTGCAGCTTTTACAGTATCTTCCAGCGTCGTTTCCGTCTTCGCGCGGTATACCTTAAATTCCAAAATAATCCCATCGTCTTCCCTGCTGCGCGGCTCCAGCAGCACATCATATCTGCCTAACCCGCTTTCCCGGTTGGACGTAATTACATATCTGCCATCCAAATGAACCATCAGCCCCAGCACAAAGCCATGATAAAACCGTTCTGGCTGTGTATCTTTCGATGGCTTCGTACCAGAGTCAAAGCTACTGAATACCGCAAGCGAAATCTCGTTCATATATTCATTCATCGTCTGCTGATCCCCAGACAGCAATGCATCCAAAAACACATGATACACATTTTTGCAGGTGCCAAACCACTGACGCACCATTTTGCGGAACATCATCACAACTTCTCTATTTGTGAGCGCAAGCACATATGTGATCGTTCCAGATTCCTTATGAATAAAAAACCGCCTTACCTTTAAATACCCGCTCGCCAACAGCATTCCCCATATGGCGCTTTCTTCGCTTTCCAACTGGCTGTAAACCATCTCCTCTTCCAGCTCCGTATAAAAATCATCCCCGCGCAGCAGGCATTCCGTTACCCGCTTAACATCTGCACTGCCTTCCCGAACCAGCTTTTCGATCAGGCTGTTGGAGCTTGTATTGACCCAATAATCCTTGAGCAATCCCTCATCAAGAAAATTTATGACTGACCACGGATTATAAATATTGTCGCAATCTCCAAATTTGAATCCATCATACCACTTCTTTACTTCCTGTTTTTGATCTTCCAATCCAAATTCCTTTAGTGCATCAAATACCTCTTCCTCTGTAAATCCAAATACTGTCTCATACTTTTTGGACGTTGTTGTAATTACCTTAAGATTATTTAGATCAGAAAAAACCGACTCCTTGCTCACCCGCGTAATCCCAGTCAGAACCGCGCGTTCCAAATATGGATTCGTTTTAAATAACGCATGAAACATTGCCCTTATAAATCCAGTCATTTCTTTCCAGTATCCGCATACATACGCTTCCTGCACCGGCGTATCGTATTCATCCAGAAGCACCAGCACTTTTTTTCCATAATGCTGTGCCAAAAACCTGCATAGCTGATGCAGGGCAATCGTAGCAGTCGCATCATCCATATCAAAGGATACCTTTTTAAAAAATTCCTTATCCGCGTCGGTCAGCTTCCTGCTCTTTAACAAGTAATAATGATCCGAATATGCATTCGCAACGATAAATCCGATCTTTTTTCTTGCATCCTGATAATCAGTTTCCTTGATCATAGCAAAACTCATGCCGATCACCGGATAAGTTCCCTGGAGCTTTCTGTAAGCCTCTTCCTGCCAGATTTTCAATCCTGCAAACAGCTCCGCCTTTTGCGCATACTTTACGGAAAAAAAGTACTCCAACATACTCATCGTCAATGTTTTTCCAAAACGGCGCGGACGTGTAATCAGCGTGATATCGTCCTCATTTTCCCACCACTCTTTAATAAAATCCGTTTTATCTACATACAGGCAGTTTCTTGTAATGATTTTTTCAAAATCCTGCAATCCGATTGCTGCTTTCCTTGGCATATGCATTCCTCCAGCTTGTCTGTCATATTCTGTCCCTGTTTTTGAAACGGTTCCTGTTGATCTTACCACAAATGCGAATATCATGCTACTGTATTATTTTGATCATCAGTCATCTTCCACAATTCAGAAGAATCTCCACCTGGAATATTGACAAATATTTTGCCCCGATGTATCATTTATTTTATCGTTTCATTAGAGCGTGTTTGAAAAATGCTTTCTGTGAGATGTGCTTCACAGTTTGTGGAGAATTTATCCCAAATTTAGGAGTCATAGCGGGCTATGTTGACTAAATTGGGGATAAATTCTCCGCAAAGTGGGGAGTGCAGATCACGGGAATGATTTTTCAAACACGCTCTAGGATGTTATAGCTCGAAAGGAGGCTGCTATGAATCCAAAACAAACTTTTTACCAGACACAGGCAGAAACCATAATCCAAAACCTGAAAAAACGGCGTATGGAAGGCTATTACTGCCCGACAAAAGAAGACGCTGTAAAAACCGCCATGTCATTGACCGCGGCGGGCACGACTGTTTCTTTTGGCGGGTCTGTGACGCTTTCAGAAACAGGCATTTTGGATGCGTTAAAAAGCAGAGAGGATCTCCGCCTGATTGACCGCGGCATGGCAAAAACACCGCAGGAAATCAAGCAGGCATACCGGGATTCTTTCAGTGCAGATACTTATTTTATGAGTACAAACGCGATTACGCTCGATGGGCACCTTGTCAATGTCGACGGCAACGGCAACCGGGTTGCCGCATTGATCTATGGGCCTGACCAGGTAATTATCGTTACCGGTATGAACAAAGTCACGTCTACTGTGGAAGACGCCATTCAGCGGGTACGCAATCTCGCTTCGCCGCCAAACTGCGTCCGGCTGAACAAACAGACACCATGCGCAGCTACTGGAAAGTGCGGGCACTGCCTTGGCGACGACTGTATTTGCAGCCAGACGGTGATTACAAGGCGCAGCGGCATTGTTGGCAGGATTAAGGTGCTGTTTGTCGGAGAAACGCTCGGATATTAAAAATGTTTCAAAATACATAAAAAGCAGGAGGAGCCAGATACAGCAGCTTCTCCTGCTTTTGTTTATTTTAAGTTTTACATCCGCTCTGGCGCTGAGAATCCAAGTACGTCGATGCATGTCTCCATAATCCCTTTGCAAAGCCGCAAAAGCTGGATATAGCCTGCCTGCTGCTCGCTGTCTTCCTGCGCTAAAATCTTCGTTTCATGATAAAAATGGTTCAGCGCATTGGCAAGCCCGTATAAATAAGCGCACACCTTATGCGGCGCAAGTTCTTCAAATGCTGCCGCAATCATGCCGTGGAACCTGCTTACCTCCAGCATCAGCGCCTTTTCACTTTCTGTCGCTGCAGGAAGTATTTTCTTTCCGTCCGCTGATTTTCCTGTTTGTTCATATTTCTTTAAGATAGATTTTATTCTTACAATCGTATACAGCAAATACGGCCCCGTATTTCCTTCAAAAGAGGTAAAGCGCTCGATGTCAAAAATATAATCTTTGGATGCCTGGTTTGACAAGTCGCCGTATTTCACGGCGGACAACGCTACGACCTTTGCAGCCTGCCTTGCTTCTTCATCGCTCATTGTCTGGTTTTCCGATATCTTTTGATACATCTGCTCATTGATGTCCGAAAGAAGCATGGACAAGAGCATGGTGCCGCCGTCCCGCGTCTTAAACGGCCTGCCGTCCTTGCCGTTGACCGTTCCAAATCCTAAAAAGTCAAGCTCCGTATCCGCTTCAACCAGCCCGGTCTTTCTCGCGCAGCGGAAAACTTGCGTAAAATAAAGCTCCTGGCGCCTGTCTACGACGTAAATGATCTTTGCCGGATGCCATTTTTCCATACGTTCTACGATTGTTGCAAGGTCTGTCGTATTGTACAAGGAAGCGCCGTCTGATTTTAAAATCATACACGGCGGGACTTCCCTTGTATCCGTCTCCTCTTTTACATCTACCACAAGCGCACCTTTGGAAATATAGGCAAACCCGTCATCCTTCATCTTCTGCACCATCGCAGGAATGTAAGGCTGCGCATCGGATTCCCCTTTCCAAAGCTCAAACGATACGTTTAAATTTTTATAGTTTTTCTTTAAATCTGTTACCGATACATTTAAAATGTGATTTAATAATGCGGCATATCCGCGCCTGCCATGCTGCAATTCGTAAGTTGCCTGCATGGCACGCTCTTTGTATGCCTCATCTTGTTTGGATTTGCCGCTTGCCGTCGGATAGATCTCTTCTAATTCTGAAATGGTAAACGGCGCTTCTTTCGGATATTCACCTGCAAAGCTTTCGTCAAAATACGGCAGGTCTGGGCGTCGTGCTTCAAGCTCTGTAATAATCAGCCCCATTTGCAGCCCCCAGTCGCCCATATGCACATCGCCGATCATCTCATGGCCGACATAGCGTCCCATACGCTTGATACTCTCGCCAATCACCGCGGAACGCAGATGCCCGACATGCAGCGGTTTTGCAATATTCGGCCCGCCATAGTCGATCATGATTCTTTTCGGATGCGTGGTCTGTTCGTCCCCATAATCGACCGCATCCATCATCTCACACAGATAATCAGCCAGACAGCTTTCCTTGACCTTTAGATTTAAAAATCCTGGATTTACCGCCTCCGCCATCGCAAACATCGGGCTTTGCACCAGATATCCTGCCACTTCCTGCGCAATCACAATCGGAGCCTTTTTGTACTGCTTTGCGGCTGCCATTGCTCCGTTGCACTGAAACTCACACAAATCTGGACGGTTTGATACCGTAACCCGTGCATATTTGCCGTCGTAGCCACACACTTCAAATGCATGGACAACCGCCTCATTCATCTGTTCCATTAAACTTTTCATGCTTTCTGCCTTCCTTAATCGTTGTTTCTTCTTTATTCTCCTTTATCTTGTGCCTGGATCGTTGACATCGCAGCTTCAAAAGGCTCTGGCTTTTCGTTTAAAATCGCGTGGATCTGCTGCTTTTGCCCCTCGTCCTTTACCGGAGTTGTCCCGTAATGCCCGGAATACGCGCCGGTTTTGCGATTATAAGCTTCATCTATCTGCTGCTTTTTTTCATTTCGCGCCCGTGGGTGCCTGGCACTTTCCTCCTCTTCTTCACTGTCACGCTCCGCCTGCTTTCGCGCTTCTTCCTCTTCTTTTTGCTTTTTTTTGCGCGCTGCTTCTTCCACCTCTTCCAGTGTCTGATAATGTACGTTCCAGCCTTTTACAATACTTCTGTCCATTTTGATTTTCTTGTCTCTTTTCGCAATTAAATCTATCCCATATACTGCCGGCATATGCATACACCTCCTGATACTTATATTAATTTTAAATCCTGTCTTTTCAAACACGCTGTAGTACTAAGGACTTCTAAACGTCCGTGTATAAATAAATGATAACAAAAAGTGAAAGCTATGACAAGTGCTAATTTTACAGCCTTAATTTCCGCCAGTTTCAAACACCTTTTTAGAAATATGCTGATCAAAAAAATGGATAAACGGCCCAAGCCCGAACGCACACACCGCCGTCCCGACATTGACGATGCCTCCAAGCGCAAAGCAAATCGCCGTGCATATTACATCTGTCGCCAGCCTGCACCAAAAATACGGCAGCGGACAATGCCTGCTTAAAATCATCGACACACTGTCATACGGCGCAATGCCAAGATCCGCGGACTGGTACAGCGACACTCCCAGGCTCACAATCAAAACGCCCACAGCAACGGTCAGCAAGCGTACTGCCATCCCCCGCTGCGGAATCTGCATCACCGCAAATACTTCGATAAAAAAGCTTGCCACATAGCCTAACAAAAACCAGTTCACAAACGTACCAAGCCCAATCAAATGCCTGCCCCACAAAAACTCAATCAAAAACACCCCCGCATTGACAATTAACAGCAGGGTACTGTATGCAACCGGCAGATGGTCAGCCCCCGCCATCAGCATCGCGCTGTATGGATCGTTTCCTAACAGGGATGTGCGAAACACCGCAATGCCGATTCCTAAAATAAAGTTGCCAAGCACCATGCCGATGACGCGCCGCAGTCCTGTTTTGTTTAAATATTTTTTCATTTGTTTCGTTCTCCTTGTTATAAACGTGCTCATCCGCGCTGTAATCTCAGGTACAACTGCACCACTGCTTCCTTGTTTTCCCCGTACAGAAAATAGTAGTCAAGCTGCCCGCTTCCTTTGGTATATAAATACGACCCATACATCGGGATCGTACAGCACATGGCAGTCGTACCGCTGGCAGCTCCGATCCCATACCCGTTCTCAGAAACAAGCAGCGGCATACGCATCTTTTTCCCGCCAAAGCTGATATATCTTGCCTTGCGGTTGACGCTTTCCAGCTCGTCCGCCAAGAGCCCTTTTGCAAACAGCTTTTCATTTTTTAGCCAGTCAAAATACACCCAGCCTTCCTGCTCCTCTGCGGTTTCGACCTGCCGCGGAAGCTCTGCGTTTTCCGCTAACAGCAGCTTTTGCTGCCGGTCATAAAACCGCAGCGCCCCTGTTTTTTTATCTATATGCACAACGATCTTTCCGGTCTCAGCTTCTACGATGCTCCTTTGCTCTTTGATCCTGCAAAAACCCGCTGCTTTTGGCTCCAGGTTCCAGTGTCCAGGCGCAAACTCCGCCGCGGTGCCCTTTTGAAACTGCACGCGCACCAGCGCGTCTTCCAACGGCGTCAGACGCAGGGTACCATAGCTGCTGATACAATCCACATATGTCTTCGTCTTCCTTACCATGCGCACGCTGTTGTCAATCCGGCTGTGCCCCTTTGGACGCAGCACGCTGCTGTCCGGGCATTCCCCAAAACGATATGGCGACGGATTTACCGGAAGCTCCCCGCCAAAAGGCGCCTTGCCGCCCGGTAAATGGTGCGGCGCCGGCACGCAAGATGCCTGTTTGCCTGTCACCTTTCCAGGAGATGCCTGTTTGCCTGCCGTCTTCCCGGTAGATGCCGGCACGGTAGATACCTGCCTGTAAACTTTTGCCGGAACGGAAGATATCTTTTTCTCCTGTTTTTTTAATCCCGCCTGCACGACGATCGGCTTTGGCCCAAACGTTTTGCGTGCGGTACGCTCTTTTTCACCCTGGAATGCTTTTAACAGCTCTTCTTCTCTTGCCGTCATCTCCTGTTTTTGGTAACGCTTTGCTTCTTTATGCACCTCCTGCTCCAAGGACTCCATCCGCTTTTCTTCGGATACCGGCTCTGTAATCAGCCTTGTTAAGTCTCCCAGATGGACGACTGCCAGCTCATGCAGCGCGCGTGTTGCCGCCACATACAAAAGCTTTACGTATGCGTCATTGGCAGGATATTTTTCATTCGAAGGGTCATACAAAAGCACGGCGTCAAATTCCAGCCCTTTTGTATATTCTACCGGAAGCACCATCACGCCGCTGCCAAACTGCGCCGTATCAAAGCTGCCGTTTTCTGTAGCGTTTATCACAGCACCTGTCAAGGGATTTATCAAAGAACTTACAAAAGAACTTACCATAAAAGCTTCTGCTTCATCCCTGCAAATCACGGCAATCGTCTCCCGCCCGTCTTTCTGCCAGTGCGCAATCGTGCGCATCACTTCCTGATCCAGCTCTTTTTTGCTGCTGCACGCCGTCATCTGCACATCCGTTCCGTGGCGGTTCACAGGCTCCACCGGATAAATTGCAAAGCTCCCGTGGCGCAGGATCTCCGTCGCAAAATGCGAGATCTCTACGGTATTGCGGTAGCTTTTCTTTAGCAGCCCAAAGTGGTCGTATGTCCCTGTCAGGATCAGCTTTTGCAGCTCACCCCAGTCGTTGAGCCCATAGCCAAAATGGATATTCTGCGACACATCTCCCATAATTGTATACGTACAGCCCCGCAGGCAGTATGCCAAAGCCCGATACGCCATCATGCCAAAATCCTGTGCCTCGTCTATAATCATATGCGTCGACTCACAGACGCTGTCTGTCTCCTTGATCCTCTTATACAGATACGCAAGCGCCGCCAGGTCATACACATCAAACGTATGATTCTGATACGGCACATCCTTTCCCGCCTGCCGCTGCGCCTGCAAAAACTGCTCATACAGTTCAAATACCGAGCCTTTCCAGATCTCCTTTCCAAAATGCCACCGGTACACCCGCAGCAGCTCTTTTTTCTCCGCCGCGGTATAGGAAACATGTTTCCCGGCAAGCTCATTTTCCAGCCTGGAGAGCAGGATCTCATTAAGCATATTGATCCGGCACTGCATGGAAAGGTGCGGCACGGTCTTAAGGTAGCTGTTTATCTCCGCTTCCGTCAGTAAAAGGACTCCATTTTTTTGAATACGCACTTCTGTTTTCGGAACCGTCTGCTGTTCATACTCTGCGCAAAACCGCTCCAAATCGTAAAACCACGCAGAGCTTCCTTTGACAGCGGCACCTTTTTTCGTTTGGTTCACCGCACCGATCCGGTGATGCAGCGGATCCCAGTCCTCATACAATAGCCTTGTAAACAGCTCTTCCATCGTCATCTGCGATACGCCGTACACATCCAGGTCAGGCAGCACACTCGTGATATAATTCAATAAAATCCGGTTGCTCCCGATAATATAAAAATCCTGCGGGCGAAAATGCTCCTCATAATTATACAAAATATAAGAAATCCGATGCATCGCAACCGTCGTCTTCCCGGAACCTGCCACTCCCTGCACGATCAGGTTTGTCTTTGGCGACTGGCGGATAATCGCGTTCTGCTCTTTTTGTATGGTAGCAATAATCTCTCCAAGCACCGCCCTTTTGCTTTTTGCCAAATACTGCGTCAAAAGCTCATCATTCGCCACCACATCCGAATCATAAAAATCTTTCAGCCTGTCGTTTTCAATCTCATACGTACGCTTGCGCTTTAGGTCAATCGCAAAGCTGCCTTCGTTTTTCACCTTATACGTACACACGCCCAGCGCGTTTTCATAATAAACCGAAGCCACCGGCGCACGCCAGTCAATTACAAGCGGCTGCGCGTCCTTATCCGCAATGCCGACTCGCCCCACATAGTAAGACTCTGTCTGCGGCTGCTTTGGATCTTTAAAATCAATCCTTCCAAAATACGGCTTACGCCGCGCCTTCTGGCACCGCAGCAGCGCGCGCTTATGCTCCTGGATCTGGGAATGCGTATTATGAAACAACACCATCGCTTCCTTATCCTTCGTCCCATAGACTTCCATCAGATCGTCCAGTTCATCCGTGAGCTGCCGGATATACGCCTCTGTCTTCGTCAGATTTTCCTGCGCGATGCCTATGATTTTTTCCAGCTCCTTTTCTTCCGCTTCCCTGCTAAGCCCAGGGACTGGACGGCATGTTTTCCCACTGCTCATAAAACCCCTTTCTCCTGTTTGCTGTCAAAACGTTTCGTTCTTCGCGTATAGGCATTATACCATAGGATTTGGGGCAGTGCAATTTTTATATGTGCATTGTACGGCTGTGACACAGGGGATATTTTTCGTATCTGCCCAAAAAAATAAAAAACAGGTTTCAAACCTGCTTTTTATCATTAGGAAAGTCTTTCGCACATTCTGCTGCGGACTGCCGTACGCCATGCCTCTAGTGTCTCCGACACTGTCTGCTCCAGTCTGATCTCGGGCTTCCAGCCGGTAGCTCTTTGTATTTTGCTGATATCCGCTTCAATTACTGGCACATCCAAAGGCCGCAGCTTTTTGGAATCCTCCTTTACGCTGATCTTTGTCTCCACATAAGACAATACCATATTTAAAATATCTCCGATCCTGACGGCACGCCCGCTTCCTACATTATACGTTTCCCCGGCTTGTCCGCTCTGTGCAAGCAGGACATAGGCACGCACAATATCACGCACATCCGTAAAATCCCGCTTTGCTTCCAGGTTTCCCGTCCATATGACAGGTTCCTTTAATCCTGCTTCAATTTCTGCTGCCTGTTTGCAAAAATCTGAAACGACAAAGCACGGCGTCTGATACGGCCCGATATGGTTAAACGCGCGCACCATCCTGACATCCATTTGATATGCCTTCGCATAAATCGCCCCGATCTGGTTCTGGCAGGCTTTCGTAGCTGCGTAAATATTGCCGGGCACTACCATATGTTCCTCCCGGACAGGAATTTCTTCTGGACTTATTTTTCCATATTCTTCCCCGGAACCAACGAGCAAAACCTTGATTTTTTTCTCCTGCCTGCGTACTGCCTCCAATACATGGATACTCCCTTTAATATTTACATCTGCGGTCAGCCCCGGATTTTCCCAGGAAGCTGCCACTGAGCTCTGCGCCGCAAGATGGAAAATATAATCAGGATTAATATCATGTATGAGTTTAGAAACCGCATCCTGCGCAAGAATATCCAGATCAAAAACAGTTATGCCACAGGTATCTGTTCCAAAAATCCCTGCCTGTTCCCCAGGCATTTTTGTAACGGCTGTTTGATGTCCAAGCGCTCTCAAATGCCGTGCCAGATAACCGCCTACAAATCCAGATCCTCCAATAATCAAAGACTTCATCTATAACATCCTGCCTTTGCCTTATTTTCCACCAGCTCCATATCACTTTTCACCATACGCTCAACCAGCCCTTCAAACGATACCTCCCGCTTCCAGCCAAGTTCCTTTTCCGCCTTTGCCGGGTTTCCCCAAAGCACTTCTACCTCTGCCGGACGGAAAAATTTCGGATTCACCTTAACAAGCACCCTGCCGCTTTCCCTGTCCTTTCCTACTTCATGGATTCCTTCTCCTTCCCATACAAGCGTGGTTCCCACGCAGGCAAACGCTGCCTGCACAAACTCCCGCACTGTCCTCGTCTCATTCGAAGCGATCACATAGTCCTCCGGCTTTTTATTTTGCAGCAGCAGCCACATCGCATAGACATAATCGCTCGCATGTCCCCAGTCGCGCCTTGCATCCAGGTTGCCAAGCTCCAAACAGTCCTGCACGCCCTGCCTGATACACGCAGCCGCATAAGTAATCTTTCGTGTCACAAACTCCAGCCCCCTGCGCTCGCTTTCATGGTTAAATAAAATACCGCTGCACGCAAACATGCCAAAGCTCTCACGGTAATTTTTCGTAATCCAGTACCCATACAGCTTTGCCACTCCATACGGGCTTCTCGGATAAAACGGCGTCCGCTCTGTCTGGGGCATTTCCTGCACCTTGCCAAACATCTCCGATGTCGCCGCCTGGTAAAAATGCGCTTCCGGTTTCACGAGGCGAACCGCCTCTAAAATATTCATAACGCCGATCGCATCAATGTCCGCCGTCGCAAACGGCTGCTCCCAGCTTGTCGCTACAAAAGACTGTGCCGCAAGATTGTACACCTCATCCGGCTGAGAGATTTTTACAGCATGAATTAAAGATGCAAGGTCGGTCATATCTGCGTAGATAAAGTGAATGTTTTGTTTGATATGTACGACGTTGCCGTAGTCTACAATGCTTTTTCGGCGCATAATGCCGTAGACTTTGTAGCCTTTTTGTAATAATAATTCGGCAAGGTAGGAGCCGTCTTGTCCTGTGATGCCGGTGATGAGTGCTTGCTTCATTTTCTTCTTTGCCTCCCTGTCACGTTAATATCATACTTTATAGTTGTCTTACTTTTCGTTATACTTTCATCAGTCATTCCACATTTTCCAAGGTGCTTGTCCATTTTCCCACATTGTCTCCAGTTGCTGTCTATCCCTTTGCGTATCCATACATTTCCAAAACCCTTTATGACAATATGCTTTTAAACTTCCCATCTGCGCAACATGCTCCAAAGGTTCCTTTTCAAAAACAGTCATATCACCATTAATAAATTCAAAAATATCAGGCTGAAGTACCATATATCCAGCATTTATCATACTTCCATCTTGGTCGCTTTTCTCACGAAAAGAATTGATAAACTGATCCTCTTTGATATCCAAAATCCCAAATCGCTGACCAATATTTACGGCTGTGATTGTCGCTATTTTCCCATGTAACTGGTGAAATTCTAGTAACCTATGAATGTCAACCGAAGATACTCCATCCCCATAGGTAAGCATAAATGGCTCATTTCCAATATATTTTTGTACACGTTTTATACGTCCGCCAGTCATTGTATTCAATCCTGTATCCACTAATGTCACTCTCCAAGGTTCTGCAACATTGTTGTGTATTGTCATTCGATTATCATTACTAAAGTCAAAAGTTACATCACTGTTATACAAATAATAATCCGAAAACCATTCTTTGATGATATGCTGTTTATAACCGCAGCAAATGATAAAATCATAAAATCCATAATAGGAATATTCCTTCATAATATGCCATAAAATAGGTTTTCCGCCTATCTCAATCATCGGCTTTGGTTTTAGATGACTTTCTTCACTAATTCTAGTACCAAAGCCACCTGCCAAAATTACAACTTTCATCTTGATCCCTTTCTTCAGTTTCACCATTTTATTGACCCAATTAGCTACTTCTTTTGTACTATTACAAGGCTGTTCAATCCAAAACAAAATCGTTGATACTTACAATATAAAAAACCACATTGTTTCATTAATATTTGCATTTCTTGATTTGTATAGTAATGTTTATGCTCAAGAATTTCTTCTCTGTTTATCATCCGCATCTTAGCCATACACTCTAAAACAGGCTTTGCAATCGGAGTCGGGGTGGTCAAACATAAGGTCCCTCCTGTTTTTAAAATTCTATGTATCTCCTTTAAGAGATTATATGGATGATCCAGATGTTCCAATACGGCAAGCATAAATACAGCATCGCAACATTGTTCTTCTACATCCAATCCATCTACATCCTTATTATTTACAAGTTTTAAATTTCTAATTTTCCTATTATGAATCCTAAAATCAAATCCATATCCTTTTTGAATAAATGGTGAACAATGCATAAGAAATGCTGCTTCCTGCCCGCATCCTATATCTGCAATTACCCCCCCCCTTTGGAATATACCGCTCCATCGCTTTGTACCGTATCCGAGCAATCCATCTGTCCAAACAATTCCATTCACTCATTGCGCATCCCTCATATTTTACTCTGAAACTCTTTAGAACTCAAAAAACTATAAAAAATTTCTTCTCTGCTGCTTCCATCTTTTATTATCTCTATCCATGTATTTCTCTCTTCATCAGATTCCTTTCTTCCTAATAAAGACAAATAAAGAAAATCAATAAATTCAGCATCTGAGTAATCGTTTATAATATCTGCATTTGAAATACCTGAATACAACATTGTATATGCGATCCGTTCCATATTTCCAATTCCTTTTGCAATTTCTACTTTTTCATCTGTATCAAGGTCCATATCATATTCGTCTGCCCAGGAATTTACAAACGAAAAACCAGCAATCGTTTTTTCAATAGGAATTTCTATTGCAGATATATCAAATAAATACAACTTACCATCATCTGAAATCAACGGCTTAACGCCAAGCTGATTGTAAAAAAGCAATGCCTGGTTTCCACCATCTTCATAACCGTCTAAATCAATATAAACTGCTTCAAATCCGGCATCTTTAATTGCCGCCAAAAATCTGTAACTCATCCCCTGATCGATATTAAGCTCTCCTGCCTTCACATTTCTTCCTTTCACCCCTCCATAACTCCATTTCAATGTATCTGTAAACAAATACCCAATAAAATGTTTATAATCATATGTTGAACTGACTTCTGGGAAATCCAAATATGGAAGCTGATAAACCATTGCCCCTTTTGAAAGGCTTTCTTCTGCTTTTGAAAAAAAATCATTATATATACTCTGCATATATATCGTATTTTCCTGCCAGTTGTCTGCATATATATGAACTTGATCTATGCCGCCTGCTACAAGAATAAATCCGCTTACCAAATATGATACCCATTTCATCTTGTTACGTAGTTTATCTAAAAGAAATGCTATAAATATAAATGAAATCCCTGCAATATAAACTGAACTTCTGTTATAACAACGTATTTGAGCAGTTACCAGATAATTAAAAATTTCTCCAAATCCGCCAATACTTCCCATCAAAATTAATGTAAGTGTTGACAATGATAAAAAATCAATCATCAGCCAATCTTTCTTTTCACGTTGTTTTCTATAAGAAAATGAATAAAGGAATGTGATACATAATATAAGAAAACCAACGGATGCTACAATCCCTAAGCTTGCTGTTGCATTCTCATTCACAAGCGGTGCCTGTGAGCTATATTCATAATTTAGTTCACGAAATTTTGAAAACCTGGAATAACTTGGTGGTAAAAGTAATTGAATAATTTTCAGACCATATATTTCCTGTTCAACAAAACTTCTTTTTCCTGCCAACAAATTACTTCCATATAAGATACTGTATGCTATTTTAGGCAGCAAGCTTATGCATATCGCCACAAAAACTGAGAAAAAAATCCAGATCTTATGAATGATTTCTTTTTTATTTTCCAAATTAACAAATTTAATGAAATATGCTATTGATAAAATAATTAATCCAAATGCATAATAGTAACCATATCCTAATCCCAGCAAAAAGCTACATACCCAAATTTTCCATTTCTTATTTGTTTCATCAAAGATTCCCAAAATCTCAAAAGCTAAAAACATAGTGATTGCAAAAGACATATAATTGCTCAACACAGCATGTCCTAAATACCTGAAAAAATGAAATGGCACAGCAGAAAAAAGAATGGATACAACAAACGAAACTACATAGCTTATTTTCATTTTTCGAAGTAGTAATGACATGCTTAACGCATCTAATAAAAATGTGAGGATTATGTATACATAAGCAATTTTAGAAGTACTTGTTGTAAAAGCAGCTATAAACCATATTATAATCGTCATCAGAATATCTTGAGCAGGAAAATCAATGAGTGCTGCTACTTCTGGAGAACCAATTCTTTCATTAAACCATATACCAATGATTCCATTCTCCTGAATCCCCTTTATAATTGCAGACAACAAAGTGCCATCCCCTTGAAAGCTGTAATATACATCAAAATTACATTTTTCACCCAAAGATATATAGCCAATGGAAAGTGCAGTAAAACTAAGCAGCAAATAGAATAAAAGATCTGCTTTTTTACTTTGAAAAAAATCACTTCTTTTCATTAAAATTTATCCTCTCCTCCTCAATCACCAGCGGCCTGTCCATAATACGCATATTTATACTAAGGATGTACTCCCCAATCAACCCCAGAAAAATAAGCTGTATAGCACCCAACAAAAACATTCCTATCAAAAGCGGTGCAGTTCCCATCGTAAAAGTATTCCAATGCCTAACCTTTAAGATAAAATAAACAGCAGCTACGACAATACTAACAAGTGATATTATAAAGCCAAGAAACGTAGCAAGCCGAAGTCCAATCTTTGTATAAGACGTAAAACTAAGCATTGCAAGATCATACAGCGTGTATAGATTATTTTTGGTTTTCCCAAAACGACGCCTCTGTTGCTCATATGGAACTTCTTTTCTTTTAAAACCAAGTTCTGCTACAATACCACGCAAAAAAGGAGTTGGATCTTTTAAATCCCGCATTACTTGTATAAATGCCTGGTCATACAGCCCAAATCCAGTAAAATGCTCAATCTGTTCCACTTGTGAAAACCTTTTAATCAGCTTATAATAGCAAGTCCTAAGTAAACGCATCAATTTGTTTTCCCTGCTTGTTGTTTTGATTGCACTTACGATTTTATAGCCTTGCTCCCATTCATGCACCAGTACGGGAATCATTTCTACCGGATCTTGAAAATCTGCGCACATCAGAATTGCACAATCCCCTGTTGTCTGTGTCAGCCCATAATACGGTGAATTATTCTGTCCGAAATTTTTAGCATTAAAAATCGCCTTAACCCGCCTGTCTTCTGAACACAATTTCCTGATCTGCTGCCTTGTCCCATCTATAGAGTCATTATCAATAAAGACAATCTCATATGCATATGCCGGAAGTTTTTTCATCTCATTTTTGACCGCTTCACTTAATTCCACCACATTACCGACTTCATTGTAAGTTGGTATCAAAATGCTTATCATCTGCATAAGCCTCTCCTTTTTTGTCCATGCCTTCCATTTGCATGATTGCATCTACTACCCGTCCAAACCCTTTTTTAATATCATACTTTGGCTCCCATCCTAATCTTCTTAATTTTTCATTGTCATGTGGAATACTGTTTGCAACACTGTTTTCCACATATGCTTCTCCTTCTGCTCTTTTCTGGCATACTACTTTAATATCAAGCTGAGGATACAATTCCACAAGCATGTTTGCCAATTCAGCAATACTATAAAATTCACCTGTATTGCAGACATTATATGCTTCCCCTGATCTTCCGTTAAAAAGTACCAGAAAAAAAGCCGCAAGCGCATCTGCTATATAACAAAACGTCCTTTTCGATACTCCATTGCTTTTCATTATAATATCCCTTTTCTTTAAAATATCATTTACGAAAGATGCAAAAACCCTTGGATCATGCTCCACATCCATTGTAGGCGCATAAGTGTGACAAATACGTATAATCTTTACAGGGATATTCTTCTGCTCCTGCCACGCACGGCACATTGTTTCCGCCATACGTTTACTCTCACTATAACAGTTGTGTATATCCAGAGTGTCCATACTTCCATAATCACATTCATGTATCGTTTCTCTTCCTTCTACTACCCCATATACATCACCCGTACTGAAAAAAAGATATCCTTCCACTTTTTTCTTTTCGGCAAGTTCCAGTAAGTAATAGTTCCCGATTGTATTCGGTTTTAATACATCTATAGGACAAGTTTTATAATATCCTGGGCTTGCCAGGCTTGCAGCATGTATAATAAAATGAATGGCTTCGCTGATATCCAAAGGTTTATCTAAATTGCTTATATATGTATGGAAATAATCGTTGGACACCAAGTCCCCAAACCTTTGCCTTAGCTTTTCTTCTGACCTGACCACAACTATTAATTGTATATTCATTGCCATTTTTTCGTTCAAATATTGAAGCATATAGACAATATACGATGCAAGCATTCCATATGCACCTGTAACAAGTACAGTTTTTCCTCTCAGCCTTTCCCATGTGATATTTCTTTGGTAAACTTCTTTTAAATCCTCTTCAATAATGCTGTACTTCATGCTGCCACCAGCCTTTTTTTCAATAGGCGGCATTTTATAATATTTAGTTCAGCCCCCCCCCTTACATCTTTTAGCTTATCATTTATCATTTTCTTTATCCCTTCTTTAAAAGATATTA
This sequence comes from Eubacteriaceae bacterium, assembly GCA_910574915.1. Classification (GTDB taxonomy): domain Bacteria; phylum Bacillota; class Clostridia; order Lachnospirales; family Lachnospiraceae; genus Eubacterium_J. The sequence goes on along the minus strand of CAJTCR010000008.1, from coordinate 19,555 downwards.
CTGGCATATATGAAATATCACGGAACAAACTGCTGGCATCTGCCTGAATCTGCAATACCTGCTGCCCGTCCTCCTTTGCAAACTCGCATTCAGCCCCTGCTCCATAGACTTCCTGCATTTCCAGAATAAACTTCTTTAACTGCCTAGGCTTACCACTTGCAATACAATAAACACGGTCTTGCATAATACGTTCCCCAAGTAGATAAAAAATTTTTCCTGCATCATCTTCATGAAGATAATCCCACATTTGAACGCCAGATGAAAACTTTGCCGTTTCTCCTTTTATAAACTGGCCTATTGCATATGATAACATCGTCTCTTCCTTATCATTACTTCCATAAACGCTGAAAATGCGCCCCCAAATATGGATCATTCCGTACCGCCTGCATAATTTCTGGCTAAGTAATCCTGCCGCATATTTTGAAATCCCATAGGCTACCTGCGGCTCAACATATGTATCTGGATCAATGTGACCATGCGAAATGATAACATACATCGTAAATCTTTCCGCTTCTTTCAGAAGTGAAGCCAGCCAAATCTTTAAGATCATATTCAATAATTTCAACGCTTCCAGATTTTGGAATTTTTTTTCTTTTTGTGCTGCCTTTCCTAACAATAGCAAGTACTTCAACATTATGTTTTATACATTCTTTTATAAGCGCAATACCTACCATGCTGGTTGCTCCTGTTACAATAACCCGCCGTATATTCTGTCCATCTGTCCTGTTCGACAACTGCTTCATCTGTTCTCCTCTTCCTGTGACACAGGTTCCACAATCATATTGCCATAAAACTCATCCCTTGGCAGAAATGGATACATATCTTCAATCGGTGATGACATTAGCATTCCTTCCTGGTTCTTTTTTGAACTTACAGCCGGTATTACTTTCTGATCCCTTATTGTTTTTACCTCACACAATACAGGTCCACTTGCTTCCATGACCTGCGGCATATACTTACGAATATCCTGTATATTCTCCATCCTAACATAAGCAATGCCATATGCCTGAGCGATTTTATCAATATCTGGAAAAGAAACGCCAGATGTACTGTCCGTACCCAGCAACCGTCCATTAAAAAATTTATTTTGTGTTGCCCGGATTGACAGGTAACCATCGTTATTCCACACAAAAAGCTTCACCGGATACTGGTGGAATACAAGCGTCTGCAATTCCTGTATATTCATCTGCAAACTTCCGTCTCCTGTAATCCCGATTACTTCTTGTCCTTTTCGCGCTGCACATACTCCGATACATGCAGGTAATGTAAAACCCATTTCTGCTTGTGCTCCGCTTGTAATATACCTCTGTTTTTGATTATACGTCCAAAGTCCCTGTGCTGGTACATACACGGCTGAACCTGCATCTGTAACTACGACAGAATCCTCCTTTAGGTAACCAGAAAGTTCTTCTACAAACAGATACATATTCACTCCACGGGCATCATGCTCATAATACTCTGGTAAACAGACAGGATATTTTTTCTTCCATACCAGGCACTTCTCTGCCCATGTACGGTAATTTACATCTGGCATCGCCTGAAGAAGACCTAAAAGCAGTTTTTTTGCATCTGCATTTATAACCTGATCTATATGAACCGTATTTTTTAAATGTTCATACTGGTCAATATCTACTGCTACTACTTTTGCTTCTCTTGCAAAATACCCATATTCTTGTCCAGTACTGCTTACACTTAACCGACTCCCAACAGAAAGAACAAGATCTGCATTCTGAACTGCAAAATTTGCTGCCCTTGTTCCTTTATTTCCGATCCTGCCAATATTCAAATCATCTGCTGTAGGCATTACATCCATACCAAGACGTGAACATACGACTGGTATCCAGTGATTGTGTGCCAATTCATTAAGTTCCTTAACCGCACCTGAAAGCCTGACCCCATGCCCTGCAATAATAACTGGACGTTTGGCATATCCAAAATCATAAACCAGCCCATCTATTTCTTTCACATGCGGCTCTGTCTTAACAGTCTTTAATTCTGCCGGATCAAATTGCCGCAATTTTATGCCGTCTATTTCCGCTGACTGAACATCCATCGGAATATCCAGCCATACAGGACCTGGCCTACCGCTTTTTGCCAGATAAACTGCTTTTTCCAAATGATATAATATGTCCTGTGTTTTACTTACGATTGCAGCATATTTCGTAATAGAACTAACAATCGAAACAATGTCCGCTTCCTGCACTCCTACCTGGCGAAGAGGCAGCTCCATATAACCTATCGTTTCTTTTTTCTTACACTGACCAGATATAAAAATACATGGGACATTATCCTGCCATGCGTGTAAGACTCCTGTCACTGCATTTGTTCCACCGCAGCCTGTCGTAACATACGCACATCCAAATCCGTTATACTTTGCATATGCAACGGCTGCCATTGCCGCAGCCTGTTCGTGATGGGAACAAATCTTGTGCAGCTTTTCCTGACATGCAAGCCCATCTGTAAGAAACATAAGCCCTCCCCCAGAAACTACAAAAACATCCTCAATCCCATTGTTATAAATATAGTCTGCAACTAAGTCACATACTCTCATATGCTATTCCTCCTGTATTATAGGCTTTCTACAAATCCTCGGATTCTTCTAATCCCTTCTACAATATCTTCCCGAGATGCAGCATAGCAGATCCTGATATACCCTTCCCCGCATTTTCCAAAATCACTCCCGGCACATACACCTACCTTACCTCTTTCCAAAAGTTGATATGCAAACTGCCTGCTGTTAAGGCCAGTTCCTGTAATATTTGGAAATACGTAAAATGCTCCGCCCGGAAGCAGGCATTGAATGCCTTTTATCTCATTCAAACCCCGCACAAGAATATCTCTGCGCTTTTTGTATTCATCCATCATCTTCCTTACTGCATCCTGGTTCCCAGTTATTGCTTCAATCCCAGCTTTTTGTATAAAAGATGGCACACAAGATGACGTTGTTTGCAACAATAACCCCATTTTTTCCATTACTTTCTCGGGTCCAATTCCAACTCCCAAGCGCCAGCCTGTCATTGCAAATGACTTTGAAAACCCATTTGCTACAATAATATACTCTTTACACTGATCCAGTACAGATGGACTGTAGAATGGGGTATCTCCATAGTTCATCCTGGCATAGATTTCATCTGAATACAAATAAATACGATTCTTTAATGCAATCCTTCCAACTGTTTCCAACTCCTCACGCCGCATAACAGCTCCTGTTGGATTATGTGGGCTGTTCAAAATAATCAACCTTGTTTTGTCTGATATCCGCTCTTCCAGATCTGCTGGATCGAGCCGAAACCCATTTTTTTCATATAACGGAACACCAACAGGTCTTACACCACAAAAATTAAAAACAGATAAATATGTCGGAAAACATGGATCTTGCACAATGACTTCATCCCCTGGATTCACCAGACAACGAACCGCATAATAGATCATCATATTTGCTCCTGGTACAACTAGTACTTGATTAAGATTTGGTCGAAACCCTCTTGTATGCAAATTATTTTCTGCAATAACCTTCCGAAAATCATGATCTCCCATAGAATCCGAATAATGTGTGTATCCTATATTTAAAGCATCCGTTCCTGCATCTATAATATTTCGCGGTGTTGAAAAGTCAGGATCTCCAATTTCAAAATGAACAATATCCTCCCCAGCCCGCTCCATTTCTTTAATCCTTGCTAAAATCTGGAACATTGGTTGTCCCTGCAAAAGATATGCTGCATCCGACAGCTCATAATACATAATATGCCCCCTCTCGTGTTTATCCTAATATTCCAACTTAACACATCATCTACTTTAGAACTGCATCCCGGATCACTTTTGCCATATACTCTATTTTCTCATCCGTCAATCCCGGATACACTCCCACCCAAAACGAATCCCTCATGATCCTGTCCGTATTTTCTAATCCTCCAGCTATGCGGTATCCAACACCAGACTTGCGCATCTGGTCAAAGCATGGATGTTTTACCAGATTTCCGGCAAAAAGCATCCTTGTCTGTATACCATTGTCTTCAATATAAGAAACAACCTTACGCCTGTCGACTTTCTCCCGGCAGGTCATTAAAAATCCAAACCAACTTGGCATCGCACGTTCACATGCCGACGGCAGGATTAGTTTGTCTTCTGTATCCAGAAGCATATTGTAAAGATATTCAAAGTTATGCCTCCTGCTCTCTACAAACCCCGGAAGCTTTTTAAGCTGCGCGCAACCAACCGCCGCCTGCATATCTGTTGCCTTTAGGTTATACCCGAAATGAGAATACACATATTTATGGTCATATCCTGCTGGGAGCTCTCCATACTGCCTGTCAAATCGATGTCCGCACAACCCATCCTGTCCAGCTGCACATATGCAGTCTCGTCCCCAATCCCGGAAAGAACGAATACATTTATAAAGCAAATCGTTGTCTGTATAAACAGCCCCGCCTTCTCCCATTGTCATATGATGCGGTGGATAAAACGATGATGTCCCAATATCCCCAACCGTACCTGTATATCTTTCTTCCCCCTGGAAATAATATTGCGAACCGAGCGCATCACAATTATCCTCAATCAGCCAGAGACAATGCCTGTCACAAAATTCCTTGACTGCGTCCAGGTTAAATGGATTTCCAAGCGTATGTGCTGCCATGACAACTTTCGTCTTCTCTGACAAAGCCCCTTCCAGTTTTGATACATCAATATTATATTGTGGGATTGTTACATCCACAAAAACAGGTATTACTCCGTACTGGATTGCTGGTGCCACCGTAGTTGGAAATCCAGCCGCCACCGTAATCATCTCGTCCCCTGGCTTTACCTGCCTTTCTCCCAAGAGTGGAGAAGTTAGCGCCATAAACGCAAGCAGATTTGCAGAAGATCCTGAATTTACAAGCGAGCAGTATTTTACTCCAAGGTATGCGGCAAATTCTTCCTCAAATTGTTTTGTATAACGTCCTGCTGTAAGCCAAAATTCCAGTGCTGCATCTACCAGACTGCACATTTCCGCACTATCATACACTCGAGACGCATAAAAAATTTTTTCGTTTTCATCCAATTTCTTTTTATGATATATATCATGATATTCTTTTGTTATTTTTAAAATCTGCTTTTTTGCCTGATCTTCCGTCATATTCTCAAACATCCATTTTCCTCGCTCGTCTCTTTTAAATATATAAGTGTTTCAGTCTATGATTATCCTTTGCTATCGTCCTTATAAAGTATTGCTCCCTATTTCCGATAATCCATATTATTCGTCTGTTAAGATCATTTTGCTCTCTTCTTTCATTACCCCCCCCCCCTTTCTTCTCTATAAGATAATTCTTTCATTACATGATACAGTTCTATCTCAAAATCTTGTCTGTTTTTCTGATAAATTGTCTGCAAAACTATTCCAGAAAATAAAGAGTATAAAGCCGCAAGCATGACAAACCCGCATACAATTAATGTCGGAAAATTAGGAACAAGTCCTGTTTTAAAATAGATGTCTAATACAGGAAACAAAAATCCAGTCGAAACAACAGCTAATAGCAATGCAATCATGCTAAAGAATTTCATTGGCCTGTATATCCGAAAGAGCTTAATAATTGTAAAAATTACTTTCATCCCATCAACATATGTATTTAATTTGGATTCGCTTCCTTGCGGACGATTTCTATAGCTGCACACAATATTTTCTATAAACATATTTTTATCAATCGCATGGATGCTCATTTCCGTTTCTATCTCAAACCCCTGTGACAATACTGGAAACGTTTTAACGAAACGATAACTAAACGCCCTGTACCCAGTCATAATATCCTTAATATCATTTTTAAATAAAAAATGGATTACCTTTCTAACTAAATCATTACCAAAATTATGAAACGGCCTTTTATTCTCTTTAAAATACGTAGAAGAAAGCCTGTCACCAACCACCATATCTGCTTTACGATTTAATATGCAATCTGCCATCTGTCGTGCATTTTCTGCCGGATAAGTATCATCACCATCCACTATGATATAACATTCTGCATGAATTTCTGCGAACATCCTGCGTATCACATTGCCTTTTCCCTGCTGATATTCATACCTGACAACTGCTCCTGCATCTCTTGCTATTTTGGCTGTATCGTCAGAAGAATTGTTATCATATACATAAATCATTGCTTCTGGTATAATGGATCTAAAATCTGAAATAACTTTTCCAATCGTTTTTTCCTCATTATAACAGGGGATTAATACAGCAATCTTATCCATCTTTCTATTTCTTCCAATCCTTTCTTCTCCTGCATTTAATATTTCAACATCTCATTTACTGGCAGTAAGATCCCAATATCATAGACAGTTTTTTTAAAATTTCATTCACTTAAAACGCAGCTTACAAAGCGAAATTGTTTGATTTGGATCTAAAAAATCAACATGAAACTCCATGATTTTCTCTATCTGAAATCCAAGTTCCTCAAATCTTTTATATGCAAATTCCTGCCCTAAAACAGAATTTAAAATACCATAGATATTTTCATTTCCTGCATATTGTTTATACAAATCTTTTACTGTATTCTGGTTCATTTCACCTGTAGCCGCAGCATTAAAATAGCAAAAATCTGCTTCTGGATTCAGAATACTAGTATACCCTGATCCTGTATCTATCCATAACTCGACCTTTTCTAATTCTGTTTCAATTTCTTGCGCATTTTCCTCTAAAACATTTCCCTTATCATGAAATACCAGTTTAAAATTATCTATCCAATTTTTAAGCGCATAATTTCGGTCACTTGCAAATAATGCTATAGATTGGTCATTTGTCCATCCAAGGTTCGCACTTGTAACAATTAATTGTGAATATAATATCTGTGCAGCAAACATTATAAAAAAAACATTAAATAAGATTCCTGACAATCTTTTCTTTTTATTTTTTTCCTCGAAAAGAAACAAAAGATTCATTACCATGCAGCATCCTAAAATTATCTCAACTAAAATACCGTATCTGCAATAACCCAACATTTTATTAAAAAGCAATGTGTATATGATTGCTATCAAATTCACAAAAATTTGCTTCTTACTTTTTATATAAACAGCATAGCCAAACGTAACTAAGCAAATAAACGCACCTATTAGTCCTCTTCCAGAGTTACATGGCAGTTCTCCATATCTCTCTGGATTTAAAAACACAATAAGAGGCCATAACAACCATTCCTTTAAGCTTTTTGGTCCCCATCTTAAGTCTATTCCAGTATAATCTAAGGCGGTGTATCCTCCTTTAAAAATATGGTTATAAAAAGGATATGTAGGATTTTCAACACAGGTATAATTATATATCACATAAATTGAGACTATCATGATTGCCGGACAAAAGGCACATATATAATCTTTCCATTTCGCTTTTTTTATATATTTTGTTATCGCCCACAAAACCATCGGAATAAAATATATTGCATTTATAACTTTTAATGACGTCCCTAAGCCTATTAAAACAGACAGATAAAGGTATCCTATACTTTTCATTTCTTTCGTAACATATACAAATCTTAAGCTTTCTAAAACTATCGGAATAATAAACAAATCCGGTTTCATAATCTGCATTCCAAAAACAAAAAATTCTGTCAATATGATTGCAGCACTTGCTGCTGGCAAAATCAGTTCTTCATAGAATTTATTTTCTTTCAATTTATTTTTTGTAAACAGAAGTAAAATCTCCTTGACCTTAATATAAGTAACTAAAAAGCAAAACCAATTTGCTATAATTGCAAAACGATATCCAAAGACATGCCGTAAATAGTAAAACACTCTTTCGATCAAATTAAATAAATAAGCTTTATCAAAGAATGAAATCTGTGTGTGAGCTACATCAACAAATGAATTTTCCTGGAGATACAACCCATAAGCAACCGTGTCAAAACTTGAATCTGGAAATGGAAAAGATAATGCAAAAAGCATAGTACCATATAAAACTACAATCAGATCAATCCAATACAAAGGAACCGTATGAAAAGTCACTCTCCGAAAAGCAATCATTCCCATTAAGCAAAATACGATTCCTCCAGCTATAAAGCAAAACCTACCCTGTTCTACATTCCCATTTGATGTCATGCTGAACAGAAATCGAAAAAAAGATTCGCACCATACAAAACTCAATACACTGATAAACAATACAAACGATTTATTTAAAGGCAGCTTATCCTCTTCTTTCCATCTAAAGTCCATATTCTTGTACTTTATTTTTGATAAGTATACTGATATTCTTCCAATCATAATCCTGTTCTACATATTCCCTTCCTTTTCTAGTTTTTATTTCCATATGATCCAGACTCAAATGATTGATCGTTTCTGCCATATCCTTTTTGTCCGCAACAACAAGAGATTCTGTATTTTCAATCCCACGCGCCCCAAACTCTGTCGTAATCACAGGAATCCCTGCTGCCATATACTCAAACATCTTCAAATTTGTCCCAGAACCAGAAGCCATCGGATTCAGCGCAAAATCAACTGTTCCAAATACTTTATTTTTCACTTCTTTACTAACCAGCCCAAGCAGTCCAACATTTTTCGGCAGCTTTCTATTTCTAAAATACGCACACTGGCTGCCCATCAGCAAAAATTTTGTATCTGGGCAATCCAACGCAATTTTAAATATGGTTTCACATGCTTCCAAATTCGGCTGATGCCAGCTCCCCATAAAAACACCTAGTTTTTCTTGATCCAAACCCAGCTTTTTTTTGTTTTCGATTCGCTCAGAAATGGATGTAAAATGAATCTCCTCACAGTCAACTCCGTTTGGCACTTCGATCATTTTATCCATAGAAACGCCATATTTCTGGTTTAACAAGATCTGGTCATCTTTTGAACAGGTCATAATAAAAAGGCTCTTTTCACAGCATTCCTGCTCAATCTGAAACACTTGTGCAACTAATTCCTTCTTTATTTTACTGTCAGGAAGCATCTGATGTTTCATTAAAGATTCTACATTATGAGCTTCATAAATAAACGGTTCTCCATTCAAATGCCTTTTTGCTGCATAATATAAATATGGATGTGAGATTACGGTAAGAGAACTCGACTGAATAGACTTTTGCAACACTTCTTCATATTCAGGCGTTTGTGAAAACAAATGAATCATCCCAATATCACTAACAGGAATCTTCGCCTTTTTTTCCATCTCCCACTCTGCTTCCTGATGTTTTTTGGACTTTGGAATGCGGATTTCTTTTAAATTTTCCGAAATATATCCCTCATATCTTGGCTGATCAGTATTTGTGAATGATACAATATCAACTTCCCTGTCTGCTGCCAGATTTCTGTATAAATGAAATATCCTTGCTTGTCCACCTCCCTGCGGCGGATAAATCGGAAATGTTGATGTTACTGTAATTTTTGATTTATTTGTATTTTTTATTAAACAGTTATAATTACTATTTTCCTGATTTAACAATTTATCTACTGTACGCTTCCAAGTAATATCTTTTACTTTGTGATAGGCATTCTCCCCCATACGTTTTGCTTCCTGTGGATTTTCAATCAGATAATTGATCTTTTCTGCCACTGCTTTCTCATGAAACTTTGTTACAAAACCTGTTTCACCATTTATTACGAATTCTGTAGGCCCTCCGGCATCTGTTGTTGTGATTACTGGTTTTTTATGCAGCATTGCCTCAATCGTAATCAGCCCATAGTCTTCATCATATGGAAAATATGGAATAACCAAGCTGTTTGCATAATGCTCCTCTAATGTCTCTTCATCTACAAATCCAAGAAAATGTATCCGTGGGTCATTGGAAGCCATTCTTTCCCATTCTTCTTTTTGCGGGCCGTTACCTGCAATATAAAGTGGAATATCACCTTTCACATATTTCATTGCACGAATCAGCAGATCGATTCTTTTTGGTGCATCTAACCTGCTGGCAACAAATAAATGGCTCTGTTTTCTGCTTTCTCTCTTTTTTAAAACTGTTGGTGGATAGATTACGCTCACTTTCGATGCTTTTGGATAATATGTAATCCTGTTTTTCACAGTTTCAGATATTGCATAAATATGTTTCATTCCTTTTTGCGACAATGCACAGTTATCCAGAAAATGAATAATGGAACGGATAAAGGAACCTGGAAAACGAAAATAGCTTTCTGGTATATCCCTTTGCTTTTTTAGATCAAAAAGCATTTGAAAAAAGATTTCCAGCTCTTCCATTTTTATATCTTTTTCCATAAAGTCCAATATCTTATTAATACTTTGATTTTTACGATCTGTACACTCTGGCAATTTTGTCAAATAATAAGTGTCATATAAACCACGCAGAGTATGTAGCATATAACAAATGCAATGTTCATGCTGAACCATCCACGCCGGATACTTAGAAGAAATCACCATATCAAACTGGCTTAAATCCAGTCTATAAAATTCATAATAAGTATGAATCAGCTCCCAAAAGCTTAACTCCCTGGACGGAAGCTTAATCAGCTCAGCCTGATGCTTCGTTTCTTTATTAATTGCTTCACACAATCCCCATAAAAAGTTTTCTGCACCTCCAATAGTAAAAGGTACTGGACTTGGACCTACGACTGCTATTTTCATTTTCTGATCCTTCTTTCAAACATTATCTTATTAAATTAAAATATTACTTTTGTGCAATAATTGCATAATCTTCACTTCCAAACAAAAGATCAGACAACACATTGATCCCGCTATTAAATTCGCTTATATTATGTGCACCGTCAGATTTTAGCAACGGCAGTCGGTATCCACTTTTACTTTCTTCGGTATATAAAATGTCTATTTTACGAAATCCTTCCCGTTTTAACAGGTATTCCATCATTTTAGGGTGAACCGGCTTTTGATGCGACAGATCCATATAAAAGGAATTTGTATAGATCGATAAACACATCGGATTCGGCGTTTCCATAATCAGAAAAGCTCCATTTTCCAGCTTTTCATATGCAAGATGGCATAGATAAATTAAATATTCATTGGATAAATGTTCAATAATCTGTGCTGCAAATATTCCTCCTAAACTTCCGTTTTCTATCGATGCAAGGTATTGAACCGCATCTGCACATATTACATTTAACTCTTTTGCTTCACAATAATCAGCAAATTCCTGGTAACTGTCAACTCCCGTGTATGAAATATTGTTTTCTTTCAATAATTCTAAAAATTCTCCCCTGCCGCATCCTAAATCTATAACCCTATGTTTATTGGTAAAATAGGGAATATAGATGGATTGTCTTTGTTTAATATCCTGGCGGCTTCCTCTGAAATAATTCTCAAAATCAAAATAATCGATCTCACCATAGGCGCTGATTTGTTCTTTTGGACAATCAGGCAGCTCACGATGATTCTGTGCCTTTATTGAATTTTTTCTTATATTTCGAAATAACTTCAATTCTTCCTGTGTATAACGCCAATCATTTTCTGCCTTTATCTGTTCATATTTATTTTTTAATTCAGATTCATAATTTTGGATCTGTCCAAATACTTCATCTTTGATTTTTCCAATTTCCTGTTGTGCATATTCTGTATATTCTTTTTTAATTTCTTTTACAATATCCTGTTTAAGCTCTCTACTTTCATGCAATAATTTTTTTAAAACACTATCCATTTCTTCATGAAAATCTGCTTTATGATCCCTTGTTTCTCTATCCCGAAACGCATCTTCCATTTCTGACAATCTGTCCTGATATTGTTCTAATTTGCTTTTTATTTCTGATAAAAATTCCTCTGTTACAACTTCGTTATTAAATAAAGTATTGATGCAAGCCGTTGTATTGGCATTAAAAGAATTTTGTTCTTCTATGATTGGCTGTATCAGCGAACGGCAGATTTTCCGTATCAACCGCTTGACAAAAATGATGGTTGCACGGAAATATGTTCGAAAACAAACAATTTCCCGATCGTAATGTATTTCATACGTCTGATTCATCTGTTCTTTCCAATGCTTTAATTCTTTCATATCAAAATATGTTTCTGTACGTTCCGAACGGAAGCCATCTTCCAAAGGCTTGGAAATTGCAGAATCTTTTAAAAATATATCTAAGACCTCATCCATTGTTTTTTCCTGATTCCATTTATTTTCACAATCTGTTTCAAGCTCTTTTATTATTTTCTTTACTTTTTCACCTGAGGCACTCACCGGCTGATACACTCCTTATTTCAATAGTTCTTTCACTACATTTGTCCATGAAATATCCATTTGCACCAAATGTTTTTTTGCGTTCTTTCCCATTGCAATCGCCTGCGCATCGGATTTGGCAAAGGCATCGATCTTTTGGGCAATCGCCTGCGCATCGGATTTGACAACGTATCCCGTTTCACCATCTATCACAAATTCCAGGGGACCTCCGCTGTCCTTTGCGGTAATCACAGCTTTTGAAGATGCCATCGCTTCCAGCGTAATATATCCATAGTCTTCATCCAAGGGAATAAACAGCACTGCCCTTGCATTGGCATATAGTTCAAATTTCTGTTCCTGTGTAACATAATCAAAATATTTGACTTTCTTTTGCAGCTTGTGTTCTTTCACAAATTGAAACATTTTCGTCCGTTCAAGCACATGATCTGCTTTGCCTACAATATATAACTGTATATCAGATTTTGTATAACGCATTGCTTCTAAGGCAAGCATCTGCCTTTTCGTAATATTAATCCTGCTCGGCATTAAAATATAATTTTGAGATTCCTGGCAATAAAAATGCTCCATATCCGGGCAGGGATGATAAAGTGTGCGTGCAGGGATACCGTTATATTTTTTCATACGCTTTGTAACGTTTTCCGCAATCGTATAAACGCGCTTTGCTTCCGACAGGTAACGGCAGTCCGCATTTTTAATCATACGGCGGATAGCGTTGCCGTCTGAATTGTTTTTGATATTAGAATACGCAGTATCAAACAAATCGTAAGCTGCCCTGTGCTGATGAAGCGCCCATACGACTTTATTCGGATGCGGGATATAGTAAGCCGGAAATTTCAATGCAATATTTAAGTCAATTTTCCCTGCCCAGGAATGCTCCAGCGCAAACAGCCTTGCGGCAATCATATGATTTTCAATGATTTCAGGCGTACTGTCCATAAAAGGTATGGTTACAATTTCCGCCTCATGTTTTGCCTGTAATAAAGCTTTTTTTAAATTTTCAGCCAGAAGCTCCGCGCCTCCTTTGACAAAAGGAGCCTGGACAGTTGTAATTGCTATTTTCATATTCCCTCTTTATCTAATGAAATGTTTGCCGTATTAATCTTTAAATGCAGTCACTGCAATTCCTCTCACGTCATATCTTTGCTCACCAAAACGTTCTTTTATTCTTGCTAGGTCTTCGGGTGACGGTTCCTGGTCGCGATACCAGTAATCAATCACATAATTATGAAAATGGCTTCTCGAAATCTCGTCGATATGCTGCTGAAAGGTTTTTCTGTTAATTACATGTGAATGATACGTTTGTTCCAGAATCGTATCTATAAATCCATCAAATTTTTCAAATCCTTTTAAAAATGCTTTTGCTTCCTCGTAAGTATATTTCAAATGAAAGAAATCCAGTTCTGGGAGTTTCGCAAAACATAATTCCTCATTCACCCATACATGGTGGCCTTTTGCACACGTAAATAAAGGTTCATAGCTCGCAAACAAAATACCCCCCCCCCGAATGCAGCATACGATAAATGCTGTTCATCGTTTCTTCAACAGAATCTACATGTTCAAATGTTGACATCGATACTATAATGTCAAATTTACAATCAAGATCATGCGTGAGCTGTTCCGCAGGCTCATCCATAATAAAATACGATTTATTTTCCCATGCATTCTGAAAATGCGCATTTGTAACAAGATCCAGTTGTGCATAGCGTGTATTTTGAATATCATAGCCAAGATCCGAATACCATCTCGTAACCGGATCTACGCAAACCATCTTTTTCATCCCATAAAAAGATGCAATTTCAGGAGAAATATTGCTTCCGCCAATATCTGCCACACATTTTCCTTTTAGCCCATATGTCTCGTCCAGCATGTCTAAAACCCGAATCAGATAATCGGTCGCCTGATCCAGGCGCATCTTTTCTGGATCAAGCGGCTTACTCCAGTCCAATTTTCCAAAACTTTTTATCGGTTCCATATTATCTCCTTTGTGCTTCTATCCCATCAAAGATCCACCTGTGCCCCAAACGCACGATCCCTGCTTCTTCATATTGGCTGATAAGTTCAAATGATACTGCCTGATACACATACTGAAACGTCAACCCTGTATCATCCTGAAATGCCAGATCGATTTTATAAGTTCCCTGCAATAAAAGCAGGTCGTCAAATGTAACCATGACCGTTCCGTGCTTCTTTAATTTGATATTCTCTACCTTATCCAGAATTGTATTTGTCCCGTAGCAGTCTGTATTGTCACTTCTGAAAATATGAAATCCAAATGCGCTTTCTGTCAGTTTTTCATTTCTGCGTTCATATGTTACTTTTAAGGTAATTTTATCTCCGACATCAAAAATACTTGCGTGGTTTCCGTTTTTATCCAATAGTTCACTTTTTACAATTACAACATCTAAGTTTCCAAATGATTTTTGCTCACCTGCATTTTTTTCTGTCTCATCTGAAACATCTGCGGCAGTTTCCACGGATTTTTGGAGATCCTTTTCTGCCCTTGTCTTGCGCTGCTTGCCCATATAATCCAGATAAACCGGATGTACCTCTCTTGGTTTTCCTTCTGCCTGGATCTTTCCTTTGTCAATCCAGATGCTTCGCTCGCAGATCTGCTCAATCTGGGACAGGGCGTGAGAGACGATTACGATCGTAACCCCATTTGACTTTAGAAAACGCAGTTTTTGAAAGCACTTTGCCTGGAAATTTGCATCTCCCACCGCCAAAATCTCATCCACCAGCAAAATATCCGCATCCACATGAATCGCCACCGCAAAGGCTAACCTCATATACATCCCGGAAGAATACGTCCGCACCGGATGGTCAATAAACTCCTCCAGCTCTGAAAACGCGATAATCTCTCCGACCCTTAGATCAATCTCTTTTTTGGTCAGCCCAAAGATCGAAGCATTAATATAGATATTCTCCCTGCCGCTTAAATCCGGGTGAAACCCCGCGCCAAGCTCCAGCAGGCTGGATACCCGCCCGCTCATTTGTATTGTCCCGCTGTCAGGATACATAATTTTTGTCAAAAGCTTTAACGTCGTGCTTTTGCCGCATCCATTGTGCCCGATCAGTCCAACGGCTTCTCCTTTTTTGACCGTAAAGCTGATCCCGTCCAGCACAACACGCTCTTCGTAAGACCTTCTTTTTTTAAACAGCGTTTTTTCTTTCAGTGTATGCCCTTTGTCCAAATATACTTTAAACTTTTTTGTTACATTCTCTACTTTAATGGCATCCATTACAATTCCTCTACAAAGCGCCTTTGCAGCCGATGAAACGCAAACCATCCGGCAAACAGCATGACTACGCCTGTGACTGCCGCGGACGCCAGCGTTTCCAGCTTTGGCATTTTTCCATAATATAAAATATCCCGGTATGCTATAATCACGTACGTCATCGGATTGATCCAAAAAATCCAGCGTACTTCTTCCGGCGCCTGGTCGATCGCATATAAGATCGGCGTCAAAAACTGCCATGCCATCGTAAGTATCCCCAGTATATACTCCAAATCCCGGATATAAACGGTTACCGCGCTCATAATCATTGTAAAGCCAAGCGCCAGCACATACTCCACAACCATAATTAAGGGCAGGCAGAGCACGGCTTCTATGCGCAGCGGATATCCTGCGAAGAGCAGTACGAGGAAAATAACGGCAAAGCTTAGCAGCATATTTACAAACTGGCTCGTCACATAGGAAACCGGCAGCACTTCCCGTGGAAAATAGATCTTTTTGACCATGTCCTGCTGCGCCAGGATGCAGCTTGCACCTCCGGTCAGCGATGTGCTGAAAAAAATCCAAGGAATCAGTGCCACAAATAAAAACAAATAATAGTCCTCAATCCCGGCGCGCATAATCGTTGAAAATACCATTGTATAAACGGCGAGCTGCAACAGTGGATTTAAAAATGTCCATAAAAATCCAAGGACAGAACCTTTATATCTCCCTTTTAAGTCTCTTTTGACGAGTGAAACGATCATTTCACGATAGGCATAGATTTCTTTCAGTCTTTCCAGCATAATTTCTGCCTTCCTGCTTCCTTCCGTTTTAATTTTTTTCCAGCTTTTGATAAACCTCAAGCAGCATCGCCGCCGACTTTGCCCACGTATAACCTGCTGCTCTTTTTAGTCCGCGCCTGCGAAGCTCTTTCCTATATGCGCGGTCTTCTAAAATAAGCTGCATTGCCTGGCAAATCTCTTTCTCGCTTTTCGGATTTACAGTGATTGCCGCATCTTGTGCCACTTCCCGCAAGGCTGTCGTATTAGACGTAATGACGGGTGCTCCACATGCCATTGCTTCTAACGGCGGCATTCCAAACCCTTCATACAAAGAAGGAAATACAAATGCTTTTGCACCGCACATCAGCACAGGGCTGTCTTCCTGCGGTACATATCCGATAAATAAAATCTGCCTTTGCATTCCAAGGCTTTGCGCTTTTTTATAAATGCCATCACAAAGCCACCCTTTTTTTCCTGCGAGGACAAGCTTTGGCACCTGTTTTTTGATACGGCACAGCTTTGCGTAAGCACCAATCAGGCGTTCTAAGTTTTTGCGCGGCTCAATCGTGCCGACATAGAGAAAATATTCCGATGAAATTCCATACCTGTTTCGTACCTCCTGGATCTGTGTGCTTGTATAGTGCGGATGATAGACTTTATGGTCAAGTGCACACGGCACAATGCTGATCTGCTCTTTTTTAATACCCAGGTATTTTATGATCTCGTCTTTGCTGAATCTGGAAATCGTCACAAAATGTTCCGCGTGCCTGCATGTCTTTTTCATGCAGAGCTTTAGCCAGATGCGCGTTTTTTTGTTCATTGTCCAGGGACACGCCTTGTATGCCATATCATAAATAAAAGTCACTCGTTTTCCACTGGCACCCGGCGGTACCGCATAGTTAAAAAATTGGGAAATATCCGCTTTTGTCCGAAAAAAGAACCGGTGAGGCACGGGAATAAGGATCCATAACAGCTTGTACAGTGTGTAGCTGCATCTGCTGCAATATTCAACTGTACATCCAGCTTTTTGATATTCCAAAAGCTGGTGCAACTGTCCTGTGGCGCGGCGGCCTTTCATACACTGCAAGACATACTCATGTTCCGTATATTTTAACAGTTCTTTCAACAGGTTATGGGCGTTCCATGCGATCCCCGTCTTATCTCCGCCTAAAAATAATTGGGCGTCAAAGGCAATCTTCACTTTTATCTTCCTTCTACTATTTCGATTTTATTTAGTTTCTGCCAGCAGTTGCGCAAATAGTTTCTGATACTTTTCTGCCATAACCTGCTGCGTATATTTTTTCTGCACCATTTTTCTCGCGTTTTCGCCGTACTGTTTTCGAAGGCTGTCGTTTTCAGCAAGTTCCTGCATGGCTGCCGCTAATTCGCAGATACTTCCAGGGCTTACTGTTTTTCCGGTTATTCCATCCCGGCTGACGTACGGCACTCCGCTTGGAAGCCTTGTGTTAACGACTGGTTTTCCAAATGCCATTGCCTCGATTTGAACGACCGCAAATGCTTCTGCCTTTGAAACAGACGGCAGTACCAAAAAATCACACCGTTCCAGCCATTTTATTTTTTCTTCTTCACTAACCATTCCGGCAAATCTCACATTTTGAAGCTCCAAGGACGCTGCCAGCCGTTTCAGCTCCTTTTCCAGCGGCCCGCTTCCGACAAGCACCAGCCTGCAAGCTTTTGCCTGCGCAGGCTTTTGCATTTGTGCGAAAGCTTGCAGTAAAACATCGCAGCCTTTGTACCACACAAGCCTTCCGATAAATAAAATTGTAATTTTATCTTTTTTGCTGTGCTGCTTTGCAGCGTACTCCAGTCCTCTTTTCCTACATTCTTCACTGACACAAAACGGGATGACACTGCATTTGCTTTTGTACTTTAAAAGCAGGGCAGAATGGTTTAGATTTCCCTTGGAGGATACCAGTATCCGGTCTGCCTTTTTTAAAGTGTGCCGCACAAGCAGGCGGTAAAAAGGCGCCAGTTTTTTATATTTTTCAAAACCGCAGTGCCACCACACAACCAGTCTGCCGGAATATATCCCAAGCAGCACGGCAAGGTCTGCCATCGGATAAGGAAAATGATAAATCAAAAGGTCCGAATTTGTGGTATCCTGTTTTATTTTGCGCAGAAACTCTATAGAAACCGGCGTAGATACACATGTAAACAACTGCCTGCACCTATGTACAGGTATGCCTTTGTACATATCGTCTACACTCTTTTTATACCTGTCATTCTGGCAGACAATGATTTCCTGCCGGCAGTCTGCAAACGCATCTGCAATGCTTTCCATTACTTTGGCAATGCCACCGCCATTGTCTGGCCAATAGATTTTAAACGCTTGAATGATTTTCATTATTTTCCCTGCCGCATCGGTTCTTTTTCGGTATCGTCTCCCTGTCCAGCAGATCCTTCCACTGCCCAGCCGCTGACTGTATGATCTTTACATACATCGCATAAGACGAAGGCTCAGTATTTTCGCACAGCAAAGAATCCGCACCTATTTCTAGCACTGTGCACAGTCTTGCAAACGTATCCAAGCTCATGCTCCTTGTACCGCGCTCAATCTGTCCGACAAAATTCTGGCTGATACCACATTTCCTTGCAAGCTCTTCCTGTGACCAGCCCTTTTCTTTTCGAAACCGTCGGACTCTTTCTCCTGTTTTTGTGTAATCTAATTTTGGCATTCTTTCTGGCTCCTTTTGTGTGCATGTGTGCTGTCTGTTTCGGATTTATGGGAAGTTCAGGTGGATTAGGGTGTGGCTTTTTTCCATATTTTATAGGAAGGGACGCTGGGAGAGGGGATGGGCACGCTTTGGCGGCGTCCATTCCAGAATGTTAAGAAATCCCTAAGTATTCTGCTGGTACACTGTGGCTGTGTCCGGTCGCGGCACCCCTGATTTTCCCGCAGAATACCAAGGGTTTCTAAACATTCTTCCAAAGCCGCCGCCAAAGCGTGCCCATTCCCTCTCCCGGCTGGCTTTTCTATGTGTTACGAAAATAAGTGTGGCATTTTTTGTTTGGAGTAGCGCTAATCCCCTGTTTGTTTTTACGTCACAGTTGAAATTGTATTGTTTTTGGATCATATACTACCTTTTTCATACATAACATTTTATAAGGAATTGTTATGTTGAATGTGGCTTATTAGTGTGCATTTTTATATTAAATATTGCCTGTAAGTATTCTATTCGCTTTTTATGATTTTTGCAAGTCAAATCGGAAATTTCGGTAATATCATCTAAATATTAAATATTTATATCCCATAAAATCAGTAAATTACCACAAAAAATTAGCTTTCAAACCTGTTTGTTTTTACGTCACAGTTGAAATTGTATTGTTTTTGGATCATATACTACCTTTTTCAACCATATCGGACTTGTTTTAAAAAAAAAAATAAAAAATATCGAAATATCTTTAAAAGCTGCTGCTATCAAGTGTTTTCAATTCTTCAATCATGCCAAAGGCT
>CAJTCR010000007.1 GCA_910574915.1 Eubacteriaceae bacterium | reverse complement strand
GCCTAATCCTTTCTTCAGATTCCACCTCACGATGGACACCCTTGGCTTCGGCTGTATCCTTCCCACTGCCGGGCGGATTGGGGACTTTCACCCGTTAGAACGTGTGCCCACCGGGCACACCAAAAAACCCATTTATGTATACATTTGTATACATAAATGGGTCAAGCTCACATCCAATACGGCTAATGCGATTACCATCCCTAAACTTAAATTTATTATAACATACCTGCCGGCACATTTCAACCATAAAATAAAAAACTCAGCAGCCGCAGCTTACCGTAGCACCGCGCGCCACGCCTGCTGCAACCTGTCCAGTGACCATGCCGCGTTTGCCGGGCTGGTGGACGGCAGCTTCTGCGCCAAAATGCCTGTTTTTGGCTGTTGGTGCTTTTGGTACAAATCGTATGCCTTAGCTCCATTGGCTACAATCGTATGAATGCTGCTTTTTTGGAGAATCTTCGTTAGGTCGCAGGGAATGACATTGCGGATGCTGCTGTCAGACGAGCCTGTAATGTCACACTGCCCGATCACATCCCAAACGGCAAGATGGTGCTTTAAAATCAGCTCCTTTTTTGCGTCGACCGTCTCCGGCACAGGCTCCTCATAGATGCCTGCCAGCAGCTTCCAAAAACGGTTTTGGGGATGTCCGTAATAAAACTGGTTTTCCCTGGATTTTACCGATGGAAAGGTTCCAAGGATCAGGATTTCGGACTGTTCGTTCCAAACCGGCTCAAAGGTATGTTTGATCGTCTTATAGTGTTCCATATTCGATCATTCCACACTCTTTTCTTACTTAAACCTTACAGCCGTACCGTACGCCATCACTTCGGCAGCGCCTGCCATCACAGCCGCAGAGGCAAACCGCACATTGACTACCGCATCTGCGCCGAGCTTTTCTGCTTCTTCCACCATGCGCCTCGTTGCGAGCGCCCTGGCGTCATTCATCATCTCTGTATACGATTTCAGCTCTCCGCCTACGAGCGTTTTAAATCCCTGTCCAATATCGTGTCCGATATTTTTACTTTGAATCGTACTGCCCTTGACCATTCCAAGCATTTCCAGTTCTTTTCCAGAAATGTAATCGGTATTTACTATAACCATCTATTTTCCTCCCAACGTCCTATTCGAAATCCACATCTTGTGTGGCTGCTGTTTTTGCCCTAATTTCCTTCATATGTAATGACGGACGCTACTTCATAGCCGGACAGCTTCTCACGGCCCTTTAATCCGGCAAGCTCCATCAGCAGTACGACTTTTACAACCTTTCCGCCAAGCTTTTCAATCAGCTCAATGCTTGCCGCAAGCGTTCCGCCGGTTGCAATCAAGTCATCGACCAGTACGACCTTCTGTCCTGGCTTTATCGCATCCTTATGCATCTCAATCTCCGCGGAGCCATATTCCAGATCGTAAGAAGCGCTGATCGTCTCACAAGGCAGCTTGCCTTTTTTGCGTACCGGGATAAATCCTTTTCCCAACTGATAAGCAATCGGTACACCAAACATAAATCCTCTGGACTCCGTACCTGCAATTACATCACACTCCACACCGTCTAACAGCCCGATCATCGAATCGACCGCCAGCTTTAACCCGTCTGGATCTTGCAGGACGCTTGTTACATCCCGGAATATAATGCCCGGTTCTGGAAAATCGGGAATCGCTCTTACATATTCTTCCATCTTTTTCATCTGTGCTTATTCTCCTTTTATCTTAAAAATTTGCTCCATTCCAGCCCCAATCACCTGTACTGGTATAGGAAATATATACTTTATCCTTTGGAATGCCAAGCTGCTGCTCATAAATACGGCAGATCTCAGCCGTCATTTTTTCATACGCGCCAGAGGATGCGCTTCCAAACAGGCTGACAGAGACAAACGCTCCTTTTTCCAGCCTGTTTCCTCCCATATACAGGCAGTATTCATCGTCAAACCCTACCATTAAAAAGCTTTCCGGTTTACCTAATACAGAAACAGCCTGCCCAAGCTCTGCTTTGATTGTTTCCTTCTTTTCTTCTGATACTTTCAGTGTAATTTTTGAATCAATATACGGCATATTTCTCTCCTTTTTTCTAGTTCTATATCCTTTCGCATATCCGGCTACTAAAGTTCACTTTTTGATTAAGGTGTCTTTTTGTTACCTATGATATTCTACATGTTCTTGTGATGGTATTCTAAAAGAAAACTGTGTTTTACCGCTAAAATTTGAAACTGCAAAATCTCCCATTGAAATTATATCCATGCCAATTAAAACATCTATTCCCTGGTTGCCAATTTCAGAATCCATAACTGGTAAATTTAATATTGTAACTTCATTATTCAAAGTAAGATTAACCATATATTTATTCATGGTTCCTATACCTGATGGAGTTTGTACATTTATCATTCCAGTAGGCTGTAAATTAAGACGTGAAACAATTCCTTTCGAAATACATGTTCCTGTTGCTCCTGTATCCCATTGTGCTGTTGCAGGGATAAAATTCCCATCATATTCTATAACAGCTACGTTGATTAACTTTCTCTGGATTGTTTTATATTTTTCAGTAAAAACAGATATTATCATAAGTACATCATCACCTTATATACTGACTAATTGCCAAGAAGATATATAATTTGTATAACCAGATTCATTTCCGTTACATTCCTGTACAATAAACGTGCCAAGAGGATATTCCTTTGATACATCCGTAATTGCTTCAATTTCTGTATCAAATACACCGAGGATTTTACTATTTTTTATAGCAATAAATTTATGACCATATTTATTGTATAGTTCTTGGTAATGCTTTATAAAATAATTAAAATCTTCTCTTCTCTCTTTTTCAGTATACATAGCAAATCCTCCTTTCAATAATTATTCTTGCATTTTAGTATATCATATATAAGTTAAAATATCTATATAAATTTTTATCGATCACACGGAAACGCAAGCTTCTCTGCTGCGCATCCTTCCAAGCATAAGACCGAATACACAAAAGCCTGCGTGTACCGCGCCCTCGGTAAAATCTCCATAAGTCCGTAAGAATTTCTTAAAAAAATTTCATAAATAACCAAACAAATATACGCAGCTTTTGGAGTATCCTTAAGAAAAACAGAAAGGAATCTTACAATAATGGAACAATGGATTTTCACAGCATATGAACTGATGGCAGTTATGCTGCCGGCTATACTTTTTACAGGCATTTTTTACCGGTCAAAGAAAAGGCTGTGCCCAAAAACAGCGGTTTGGCACAGCCTGTGTTTGCTTGTATTTGCTTTTTATCTGTACGGCGTCTTTCATTTCACCGGTTCCGGGACGGTCTATCATATCAAACAGTACAGATTTGAACTGCGGATGGATGAAATCAACCTGATTCCATTTTCCGCCGACTCGATGGATCCGATTGGTTACGGACTGAATATCGTGCTTTTTCTGCCGCTTGGCTTTTTGCTGCCGTTTCTTTGGGAAAAGTATCACGCGCTGCGTCACGCCTTAGTATTTGGCTTCTTGCTGTCACTGTTGGTGGAAACCAGCCAACTGCTGAATATCCGGTCAACGGATGTGGATGACCTGCTCCTGAATACACTTGGCACGGCTTTGGGCTGGCTGCTTTTCCGGCTGTATTTTTGTGTGAGAAAACAAACAGCCAGAATAACAGATCCGGCGGCTGCCTTTCCATATGAAGCCCTTTTGTTTGTGATGCTCTTGTTTTTTTGCAGGTTTTTTACTTATTATGAATTTGGGTTGGCAAAGCTTGTGTACCATTTTTAAAAGAAAGTCGTTTGAAAATCCCCGGACAGTCTACATGCTTCCCCATATACAAGTATTGTCGCTGCCAATCGCTGAAAATGTCATTACCTTTTCTCCGGCATCGTCGGTCTGTTCAAAAAATATTCCTTTGTAAACGACGAACCCGGTATCGAGCGTTAAGTAGTCATACCCTTTGCCGGAATCGATTTTGAAGTAGATGCCTGTCAGGGCGCCGGATACCTTGCCGTCTTGATGCAGCTCGATCATTTCGGTTTTTTGCATGTTTGTTTCGTTTCCGGTACTGTGGTTAATGAGCTCATAGCTGCCGGTTACCTGCGTATCTTCATAGTTTGCGATTGTTTCATTTCTGTTTTCGTATACGGCAGTGACCGGCCATTTGTCCTCGTTTAAAAACTGCTGGTGGACTCTGACCTCGTGGTATTCTGTGCCTTCGTCAAAACGCTGGTGGTAGATCAGGTACCGGCTGCCGTCGCCGTCGATCAGTGCGGAATTGTGCCCTGCGGCACGGTAGCCGCGCTGTCCTTCAAACGCATAGTTGCCGATCAGCTTGATCCCGTATTTATAGTTGTCCACGCCGTTGTCTGCCGCGTTTCCTCCTGCTGCGTCTGTGTATGGGCCGTAAATATGCTCGGAGCGGAACAGGCGCATATTGTAGCCGCCTTTTCTTTGCAGCGCGCCGTAAGTCTCATACAGATAATAATAGCCTGCTTCTTCGTCGTAGAGAATGTACGCGCCTTCCCCGGACTCGTGGTTTGCGCCTGCGATATGGCAGCCGTAATAGCGGTCGATAAAGTTGCCGCTTGCCTCGTCGGTGGAATCCTTGCCCGGATAAAGCGCCCGTCCAGTCTGCGGGTCGATTTCCAACAGAAACAGGCCGCCTGACCAGGAGCCGTATACCATGTACATCTTTCCTTCTGCGCCGCGTACAATCGTCGGGTCAATGGCGTTTGGCGCGTAATCGGTATTGTACTCGCTGCCTTTCAGCCATTTTTCACTGACCTCGTCAATACCGCCGTTTTCGGAGCCTTTTTCGATCAGCTCGTTAAAATTCAGGTAGTCGTTGTCCCATTTTGTATTGCGGCTGCTGTTGCCGTCTGGCGTACCGTCCGCGGTCATGCCGGAATAGACAAGCGTATCCACATACGCATACGGCCCTTCGATCGTCTTTGAAGCGGCAAAGCCGATGCAGGAGCGGCGCCAGGTGGAAGTCGCGCTGTAATACAGCAAATATGCGCCTTTGCTGCCGTCTTCCCACGTATATTGATCAAACCAGTGTACGTCCGGCGCCCAGACCGCAAAGCGCCCAAGGCAGTCGCCGTCGTCATGCCCTGCCCAGGCAAACGACTCGGCAAAGTTTTCGGCAAGCCTGCCGTAAACAGGATGATTTTCTGTATTTTTATAATCCGCTGAAATCTGCGTCCAGTTGACAAGATCCTCTGATTTTGCCGTTGCAAGGTGGCTGCCGAATACATAATACATCCCCGTATCCATATCCTTTGCAATCGAAGGGTCATGCACGCTTGCCCGTTCGATTTCATAATGCCCGGCTGTTACGACTGGCTTATCCTTCATCTGTGCTTTTTTTGGCTCCGCGCCGCCATTTGTAACAGCGCCCGCGGCAAGCGCTGCGGCAAACAGCACTGCGGCTGCGCCGGAAACGATCTTCTTTTTCATCATATGCCCTCCAAAACCCGCATGACCGGCTGATCGCTGATCATGCGGGCATTTATCTGCACTATTTTACAGACTTCTGATAAGCAGACCTTGCTTCTTCCTGGGTAAATACTCCATTGTAAACTTTTACAAGGTCAAATTTGCCGCCGCGGACATCTTCGTCGTTCCAGATAAATCCTGCGCCTACCATAACGTCAGCCGCTTTTTGGATACATGCATCGTTTGATTGGTCAAAGCATCCGCTGATGTCTTTGCTGTCTTCAGTTACAAGCTCGCCGTCTAAGTATACACGGATTCCCTTTGTGCCGACGGAATACATTACCATATGCCATTCGCCTGCCGGAACCGGCTTGTTGCCCATCGCGTCGCTGTAGTCAGTCGCGTTAATGCGGGCGATCAGGTTCGCGCCTATTCTGGTCATAGGATATGCTGCTTTTGCGTCTGCTTCAAACAGGGCGCTGTGTTCAAACGTATCCTCAGACAAATTCACCCACATGCTTACGGTGTAGCCGGCGTCTGTTACATTTTGGAATGTGTCTTTTGGCAGCCTTAAGTAATTCACGCCTTTTGCGCCTGCTTCGTTTGCAATTTCCAGTACATTGCCCCTCACAGGATCGGTTACCACTTTTGCGCTGCCCTTAAGTACTGCTTCCTTGCCTTCGCCAAGCTTACTGTAGCCTGTCACGCTTGTCCCTGTCGATTTGTTAAAGTTGTAGCCGTAGATCAGCAGCGGCTTTGCATAGACTTTTACTTTAAATTCCTTCTTTACAGATGCTGTGCCGTATGTAACCGCAGCGGTCAGCGTCACGGTCTGCTCTGCCTTCGGAGAGGTTACCTTGCCGTCCGGTGCAATCACGCTGGCATCGCTTGATGTCCAGGAGATCTCTGCGCCGCTTAGCTGCGTCGGAAGCGACAGCTTTTCTCTGGCAGCTGCCGGAAGCGCGATTCTCGAAGCGATCACTTCTGCCGTTTTTTCATCCGAAGCGTCCAGCTTGCTGCCCCAGACAGACTGGTTGTTGTTGCCAATCGCGGTAAAGGTCATTGCTTTTTCGTTCAAATCCGTCGTCTGTTCAAAGAACACCCCTTTGTATACCGCAGAGCCAAGCGTCATTGTAAGATAGTCGTAGCCGCTGCCGGAATCTGTCTTTTTCCATGTGCCTGTTTCATCGCCGGATACGGTGCCGTCCGCATTTAACAGCACAATCTTATTTTCAAGCATAGCGCCGTCTTTTTCACCGTCGCCGTGGTTGATAAACTCGTACGTGCCAACGACCTGGTCGTCTTTGTAGGAAGCGATCGCTTCGTTGCGGTTTTCATATACGGCTGTTACCGGCCATCCATCTTCGTTTATAAACTGCTGGCGGACTCTGACCTCGTGGAACTCTGTCCCTTCGTCGAAGCGCTGGTGGGATACGAGGTAATGCGCGCCGTCCGTATCAATCAGCGCAGAGTTATGGCCTGCGGCACAGTAGCCGCGCTGGTTATAAAACGCATAGTTGCCGATCAGCTTGACGCCGTATTTGTACGTGTCTTTAGAGCTGTTCTGCGCTTCGTTGCCTGCGGCGTCCACATAAGGGCCCGTAACGTTTTTGGAACGAAACAGACGCATATTGTAGCCGCCCGTCCTTGTCAGCCCACCGTAAGTCTCATACAGGTAATAATAGCCTGTCTTTTCATCATACGTCAGATACGGTGCCTCGCCGGAGGCGATGTTATCGCCTGTCGGGTTGCCGCCCGCGATATGAATGCCGTAGTAACGGTCGATGCGATTGCCGGACGCAGCGTCCGTCCCGTCTGTGCCAGGATAAATCGCAAGCCCGGTCTTTGGATCAATCTCTAATAAAAACAATCCGCCCGACCAGGAGCCGTATGACATATAAACCTTTCCGTCCGTCGATTTTATAATGGCAGGATCAATGCAGTTTGGCGCGACCGCGGTGTTATAGCTGCCGTCCGCTTTAAACCAGTCGTCGCTTACCGCGTCAATGCCGCCGCCTTTAGAGCCTTTTTTTAGCAGCTCGTTAAAATTCAGATAATCGTTGTCCCATTTCGTATCCCGCTTGCTGTTGCCGTCTGTCCCCTCCTTTGACGTCATGCCGGAATAGACAAGCGTATCCAGATGCGCATACGGCCCTTCGATCGTTTTGGATACGGCAACGCCGATGCAGGAGCGCTTCCAGGTAGAGGACGCCGTATAGTACATCAGGTATGCTCCTTTTGTACCGTCCGCCCATTCGTAAGCGTCATCCCAAAATACATCCGGCGCCCAGACGGCAAGCTTGGAATCTGTCGTCGCGCAGTCGCCGTCGTTATAGCCTGCCCAGCGGAACGATTCGGCAAAATTTTCCACTACATTGCCATAGACCGGATCGTCCTTGCCTGCTAACGGAAATTCATAATCCTTTGCAATCTGCGTCCAGTTGACAAGGTCGTCCGACTTCGCCGTCGCCATATGGGAACCAAATACATAGTACGTGCCTGTTTCACGGTCTTTTACAATCGACGGGTCATGCACCGTCACCCTTTTGATGCTTTCCGTCTTTGTCTCTGACGCCACTGTTTTTGCCGCCCATACAACCTGCGGCGTGCATACAGCGCCTGCCGTCAGCATCACAGCCATTGCCCCCGCCAATAAACGGGAATACGTTTTTTTCCTCATCATTACCTGTTCTCCCTTCGCTTGTTTTATTTACATTTTTGTAAATTATTTTAGCTTCTATTAAAGTGTACGATTTATTTTCAAAGATTGCAATAGGGATTTTACACTTTGTATATAATATCTAATTTCAAGCGTAGGATTTTGTGCACTATATCACACAATTCAGAAAAAACCGCTCCGCGTTTTTCCAAACGATTTGATCGATAAGGTCTGGTGCAAAGCCCTCCCGCTCTAACACCTCCCGGAAATACGGGATGGACTGCACGCCCCGGATGCCTGCCGCAAGCTGGCTGCCGCAGCCGTCAAAATCACTTCCCAAAGCAAGGATCTGTTCTCCGCCCAGCTCTAATACCGCGTCGATATGCCTGCACAAATCTGCGGCAGCCTGTCCGTGCCCGACAAACTCATTATAAAAATTCAGCCCCAAAAGCCCGTTTCTGCGAATCAGCTCCTTGATCTGCTCTTTGCTTAAGTTGCGCGCATTGCCGCAGATACTGCGCACATTGGAGTGGGAAGCGATCACCGGGCTTTCGGTCAGCGCAAAGACATCGTCCGCCCCTTGGTCGGATAAATGGGAAATATCCAGGATGACCCGCTGGCTGTCAAGCAGCGCCGCCATCTCGCGCCCTTCCTCGGTCAGCCCTTTTTCCTGGGAGGTAACCGCGCCGCAGCCGTATGTATTTTCATAATTCCAGGTCAGCGTCGCAAACCGAATGCCAAACTTCTGGATCTGGCTGGCGAGGCATCCCATCACGGACAGGTCTTCCACCGAGAGAAATACAGCCGCTTTTCCCTGTGCATGTGCTTCCTTCATATCCGCGGCGTTCTCGCACCACTTTACATATGCAGACTGCTCAAGCAGCAGGCGGAGTGCACGCTGGTACATATTCCAAAATGCTTCTTCTGGTTCTTCCCTAACATCTGCGCACGAAGCGTCTTTCCAGAGCGCAAAGATCTGTGTGTAATGATCCGCGAAGCCACGCACTCTGTCCAAATCCACGCAGCACGTATTTTTCTTTAAGTTTTCTGACATTGCGATCTCTGTAAGCGTATCCGCGTGACAGTCATAATAATTCATAAGCAACTTCCTTTCTACATGTTCTGTCTGCTTATTCTAACATAAACAGACATCCGATTCGATTCGAATTTTGTCTATAACAGATCCGGGCAGGATGCAAAAACAGCACATTTTATTTGCACCGCACAAATAAAATATGCTGTCTTTTTCGCTTTTCTTATTCGAGCACAAACTGTCCTACAATTTCGCGCAAATGGCCTACAGAATCAAAGCATTCCGCAGCCAGCGAATTTGCCGAGCCTGTCTTTTGCGCCATATCGCTCGTTTTCTCCGCGATTTCTGTAATCCCCGTCGAGGATTCCCCGATCGTATCGTTAATACCGTTCATCGCCTGGGCAATAATTTCGATGGAATCTGTCAATTCCATAACCGCGTCTCTTACGGTATCCATATTCGTACGGAACACGTCTGCATCTTGCTGGTACTGCTCGCTGACCTGTTCAAATTCCTTGTACTCTTTTAAAACCGTATGTTCCAGAAAATCGGTCGTATCCTCTAAGCAGCCTGACATATTGGAAACCGCATGGTTGACCTCAGATACAATCTCGTTGATATTGGCAATCGCCTGGGACGTCTGTTCGGCAAGCCCGCCGATCTCTGTCGCCACAACCGCAAATCCGCGCCCTGCATCCCCGGCACGCGCTGCCTCAATCGAAGCGTTCAATGCCAAAAGGCTGGTCTGAGAAGAGATCTCCATAATCGTCTGCGTCAGTGCATTGATCTTTTCCACCGCCTTGGAGTCTTCGATTGCCCGGTCAGCCTTCACCTTTACATTCTGGTACATCTGCATCGTCTTGCCGCTCGCTTCTACCGTCTTGGTACGCAGATCCTTTGCTCGTTCCATAACCTCGCCGGAGGTCTTTGCGCCTTCTTTTGCCATCGAATTCAAGCTCTCTGTCCCGTCTTTGATCGTATTGACATTTTCATTTACCGTTGCCGCTGTCGCTGCCGTTTCCTGCATTCCCGCGGCAAGCTGCTCGCTCGTTG
Source organism: Eubacteriaceae bacterium (assembly GCA_910574915.1). Lineage (GTDB taxonomy): Bacteria > Bacillota > Clostridia > Lachnospirales > Lachnospiraceae > Eubacterium_J. The sequence goes on along the minus strand of CAJTCR010000007.1, from coordinate 118,365 downwards.
CGGAATTGTCGGCGCAGATCGTATTAACAGTATCCGCCGCTGTATGTAATTGTCCTACATTGGTAGTAATCTGTTTTTCCACTACGTCAATATCATTTACAATCTGGCGGAGCTGGACGCGCATCAGGCGCACCTCCCTTGCCATCTTGCCAGTCTCATCCTTACGCTTGCACAAAGACCCGCTGAAATCGCTCGCTCTAAAATTAAACTTTGCCGTATCCGAAATAATGTTTGTCAGCCGTATAATCGGTACACATAAAAGCCTGCTGATAATAAAAGCCGCAATCACGCATACCGCAAAGCTGGCCAGGGAAATCACTATCATAGAAGCAACCATTTTTTTCACCGGGTCAATAATATCGTTCTCGTCAATCGTTGTCACAACGATCATGCCCTGGTCTGTCTTTGCATAAGCCGCGCTTTTTTTTACGCCTTCCCGTACATAACTGAGAATTCCACGGTCCTGCGCCGTACCAGCTTTGATCTGCCCGACTACGTCTCTGACTTCCTGCACCTCTGACTGCTGCCCGATTTTTTCAGTGTTTGGATGATAGAGCATCTTCCCGTTTACATCGAGCAAATAGCTGTAGGAAGACTCAATGCCTTCCATCTTTACAGAACTGACCATTTCTGTATACGTCTCATTCGTCATCTGCCCTCTTGGAATGCTGCTGATCGATTCGGACAAATTCGACGCCACGCTTAAGAGATATTCATCATTCAAACCGCGTATCGCTTTTTCCGCGCTGTATTCGGCATTGACCACGTTTGCTAAAATACAAAGCATCGATGACAGAATTACCACAAGCATAATCTTAAAAGTAATCGAATGAAAAAAGTTGACCCGATCTTTTACTCCGTCCATTGTTTCCATAATACGAATTCTCCTCTCCCGTCAGGACATGCCTGCTATAACACTAAAATTTAAAGTGGTCCATCAGCTCTACCATCGCCTCAACCTGCGCTTTTTGCTCCTCGCTGACCGCTGCTGTCTCCTGTGAGGTCGCTGAATTGTTGTCCACTACCGCAGATACCTGCTGCAAATTGCCCCTTACATGGCGCATATGCTCGACATCGTTTTGCAGCATGACCGCAATCTGGCTCATTGTCTCCGTCGCATCGCTTGCGTCTGCCATAACCGCGTCCATATTTTGCGCGGTCTGGTCTGCAATCGCAATCCCGCTGTCTACCGCGGCAATCGCTGTCTCAATCAGCTTGGTCGTCTCACCTGCCGCGCGTGCCGACTCTTCTGCCAGGCTTTTTACCTGATCTGCCACGACCGCAAAGCCCTTGCCCGCTTCTCCGGCTCTTGCCGCCTCAATCGCTGCGTTTAACGACAGCAGGTTCGTCTGTGACGCAATATCTTCGATTGTGCCGATAATCGTGCCGATCTGCTCGGAACACCTGCTGATCTCCCCGATCGCTTTTTTTAGCTCCTGCATCTTGGTATTGCCCTGTGCCAAAGTAGCGCCTGCTCTGGAGGCAATCTCTACGGACTCCTGTGCCTTTTCCACATTTCGCTCCATCGTCTGCGTCATCTCTTCAAACGTTTTTACAAGCTCCGATACCTGCCCTGCCTGGTCTGTGCTTCCCTCAGCCAGATCCTCCGCGGCAAAGGCAAGCTGCTCGGAACCGCTGTCGATCTGTACGGATACTTCCTTAAGCGTTGTGAGCGTCTCGCGCATTTTTCCGATAATCACTGTCAAGGATTCCCTGATCTTAATAAACTCTCCGACATATTCCTGTTGCAGGCTGATATTGTAATCGCCGTTTCCCATCTGCTCAAGCACGTCCGAGATTTCCTGTATCATATGCAACAGGTTATGCTTCATAAACGCAATCGCCGTCACCATACTGCCGACCTCGCTGTCGTCCTCTTTTAAGTCCAGCGGTTCGCTGAAATCTCCGTCAGCAAGCGCTGCCATCTGGTCAGACACCTTTTTGATCGGCTCTAGCAGCTCGGATGTCGCAAACCGGATAATCTTAACAATGTGCCATACGATCAGTGCAAATGAAATCATCAAAAGCACTGCCAGCAAAATCTGCATCGCTTTTAATATTTTCTGCTGCCCGCTCTTGCGGTCATTGATCTTTTGGATCGTCTCATCCGTCTGCGCATTAATTCTGTCCACGGCGTCTCCATATTCGGAGGTGAACACGCTTGCCTGCGCACCGGCAAGATCCCCCTTTCCGGCTGCTTCCAGCGCCTGCTCCTCAAGCGGCACCAAATGCTCGGACAAGGACGCGATCTCATCTAAGCTTGCCCATTCCTGGCTGGTAAGCCCGCACTTTTTAAGCGCTTCCCTCGCTTTTTCACGGTGCTGGTCTTCGTTCAGCTCTTTCCAGTAAGCATCGCAGTACTTCTGATCTCCCGTTACCGCATACGAACGTACGTCATACGTCAGCGTCTTGGAGCCGACGCGGTACTGGTCAAGCGCAAGCGCCGCGTTTAACTGCACGGTCTGCATATTAGACAGCACAAGGTTAAAGACCGCTGAGCCAAGCAATAAGACAATGCCTGCTCCCACGACCATAAACGCATGTCTGACCAGCTCGCGAAGCTGTGCTTCCTGACTGTTTTTTCTCAGTTTATCGTGTTTTATCCTTTTCATTCCCTTTTCTCCTCACCTTGTAGACTCAACAACGAAATACTAAATCTATTATACTCAACCAGAAGTGACGGGTCAAGGCTGGTATGAAAATATTCAAAAGATAATTACATCGGAAATACAACCGTCACGCACATCTGCTGGTCGTGCACCTGTGCAAAAACATCTCCTCCCATCCGGTGCATAAGCTGGCGGCAGATCGAAAGCCCCAGCCCGCTTCCCGCGCTGCTGCCTGCATTTGACCCTCTCCAAAAGCTGTCAAATATATACATAAGCTCTGCCTGCGGCAGCGTATTGCCGCTGTTTGCCACCGTAATGAGCATACAGTCCTCTTCCTGTGCAAACCGAAGCGCTATGCTGCCGCCGTCCCCGTATTTGACCGCGTTTTCCATAAGGTTTTGCAGCACCTCCACACTGCGGTCAAAATCTCCCCGCAGCAGGCGGTCTGTGTATGCTTCCACCTGAAACCGTGTGTGCAAAAGCCTTAGCTTCTCTTCATAGTAGGCAGATGTCTTTTTCACAAGCGCCGACAAATAAAACTGCCCGTTTGTCACTTCCATGCCTGAAAAATCCCCGCAGCAGGATTTTGCCATCTGCGAGACAAACTCCCCGATCTCATCCGCTTTTGCGTCTATGCTTGCCGCAATCCCGTCAAGCTGCGCGGTATCCGCGTACATATGCCTAAGGATCACTTTTGCATACAGCTTGATCGCGGACAGCGGCGTTTTAATATCGTGCGATACGGACAGCACAAGCGTTTTCTGCGCGCGCAAAAGCTCCATTTCCCGCTTCTTTAGCTCCTCCATATATTCCCGCAGCAGATCCACACCCCAGATAAACCTGCCGAAATAGCGGTTTTTTTGCTCCGGCAGCGGTGCGGCAAGCCTGCCTTTGGACAGCTCATACGGAATCTCTCTGAGCTTTTCAAACGGCTTTAAAATATTATGCCATATATAAATAAGTAGGAATCCATTTAACAGCGCCATCGCGGCAAGCCCCAGGTTACTATACACCATACTGCGTTTCTCATACGCCCCTGTGTACGTATGATAATCAAACCGGTAGAGCGTCCCGCCAATGCTTTTGACCAGATAGTCACTGTCCGTTTCTTCGAAAAATGCCTGCAAAGCCTCCTCGTCCCCTCCTGCCTTTGCACCCCGTGTGACCCGATACACATACTGGCAGCCGGACAGATCGATCTGCTTATCGCCTCCTTTTCGGATCTGATTTGCAAGCCTTGCCGCTTCCACGCGGTACATCCGCCCATCTGCCTGGCTTCCCCCAGCCTGTATACTGATATTTGTCCCGATAAAAATTGCCGCGGCAATCAAACAGACCACTGCGGCTAACCGATAAAAACTTTTCATAAAAATTGATATCCCACGCCCCATACGGTAACGATCCGCTTTGGATGCTTTGGATCCTCCTCGATCTTCTGGCGCAGCCACTTGACATGTACGGTCAGCGTCTGCGGCTCTGAAACGCTCAAAAGCCCCCAGACCTGCTCAAACAGGTATTCTTTGCGCAGCACCTTTCCTTTTTGTTCCATAAAAAGCTGCAACAGGTCAAATTCCTTTGCCGTAAGCTCTAACAGGATGCTGCCTTTATACACCGTGCGCCTGATTTTATCCAGCCTTAAGTCCCCGTCAACGATCTCATCCTGCGCATACCTGCGCCGGAAAATATTGCTGATCTTCGCGAGCAGGATATCAATGTCATAAGGCTTTTCAATATAGTCGTCCGCACCGAGCACAATCCCGCTTAGCTGGTCTTGCTTCTGGTTTTTGGCGCTGACCATCAAAATCGGCGTATCGGACGCGTCGCGGATCCTTTTACAGACCGCAAGCCCGTCCATGCCAGGCAGCATCACGTCCAGGATCACCAGCCTGGGCGCACACTGCTCATACAGGCAAAGCGCCTCTTCTCCGCTTTTTGCAATACATGCCGTATAATGCTCTGCATGAAGGAAGCTGCACAGTAACTGTGCAAGCTCCTCATTGTCTTCTACAATTAAAATATCTACCATCCCATCTCCATTAACCAGTGGTTTAACGTCCGCTCCCGCTCGCGCAGCCCAGATTGTCCCGCATACTTTCCAAGCGCATATTCTCCCTGAATATTGCCGTCTACAATATACAGCACCCTGGAGCATTTTGCCGCCACCCGCACGTCATGGGTGACAAGCATAATCGTCGTACCGTCGGCGTTAATCCCCAAGAGCTCCTCCATCACTTCTTCGGAAGCGCCGCGATTTAACGCCCCGGTCGGCTCATCCGCAAAGATCATCTTTGGGTGGTTCATCATGCTTCTGCAAATGCAGGCACGCTGGAGCTGCCCGCCGGACACCTCGTTGATATCGTGGTCAGCAATCTCGATAATGCCCAGCCTGCGCATTAATTCCTGCCCGTAGCGCACATGCTCTTTTCTGCCCGCCGGATTTTTTTTGGACTGGCAGGCAGGGAGGATAATGTTGTCTAACACCGTTAAGTTTTTTAACAAATACATCTGCTGGAAAATAAAGCCCATTTCGTCCAGCCGCAGCCTGGCAAGCTCCTTTGCCGACAGCCCCGCAAGCTCCCTGCCGCAAAAGCGCACCTCGCCCGCCGTAATCGTATCCATGCCGGATACGGTATACAAAAGCGTGGATTTCCCGGAACCGGAAGGGCCCATCACCGCTGTCATCTCTCCTTCTTGAATCGTCAGGCTGACATTGCGCAGTACGTGGTTTTGCTGCTTGTTTATAATATACGTCTTACATAAATTTTTCACTTCTAATAATGGTTTTAAAGGTTCCATGCGATCCTCCTTTTATTTTAACTATTTTCCTTTCTGATTGCAACACTTCGTTTTATTCTATATTTGAAGCATCGGCTGTCGGAATCGTTTTAACCTGCATAGCCGCAAGCAGTCCCGAAGCAACGGTTACCAAAAATACGAGCGCCGGATACAGCACGTAGATTTCTAAGACGTTTACCTCAAACGCAATGCGCTGCGCACCCATCATCTGAAACACCGGGCCGATCGCAAGCTCAGAAACCGGCGTCGCCAAAAGCGCCGAGGCAATCACCGCTAAAAACAGCACGACCCCAATACGCATCGCCTGCCAGAGCGCAAGCGAGAAATCCGCAAACCCAATCGCCTTTAGCATGGCAATTTCTCCTCGCTCCTTTGTCAGAAAGCTCTTTACCATCAGCACCGTCACCAGCATATTAATGCATAATACCACAATTAAAATCAGATATTTCATCCCTTCGAGCTGTGTGCTGATATCCCCGATCATCTCACTGACATAGCCGCCTGCCGTATACACTTTAAAATCTGGAAACCATGCGGCAAGCTGTTCCATTCTGCGTTCCAGCTCGCTGTCGTCAGGCGCATCCTGATACATGATCTGTATGCCAAAGCTGCCAAATACATAGCTGTAATCCAGCTCTTCCTTTTCATAAAAGCGAATGCCCTCGCCCATATTGTTCATTGTCTGGAAAATCGCCGTCACCAGATAATTGCTTTTCGTATCCCCGTTTTGAATCGATACCGTATCCCCGATCTGTGCGCCCAGCCGGTCTGCGATCAGGTGTGAAATCCCGACCTCTCCATAATCCTGCGGCGCGCTCCCCTTTAAATATGCATACTGGTCAGCCGTAATATCACCGACTCCCTGAAAGGCAAGCGAAGATTCCTGCTTCCCTTTGTAAGTAATGCCCATGCGAAACAACATCTCCTGGTACACTTTGGCACGAATCCCATGCGCGGAAAGCTTTTCTTTGATCCTATCCAACTGGTCATTGACCTTCTTTTTGTTATTTTCATCTGTGTGAAACAACATTTCCCTGCTGATTACATGGTCACACTGCGCCATGCTAAACCAGGTAATTAACCGGTCTGACTGCAACGTATTGATCGTATTCACTGGGCCGACAACCAGCAGGATCCCGATCGTAAAAATCAAAATAAGCGTCGCATACCGTCTGAATCCGCTGAAAATATCATTTAACGCCAAATACATGACTGCCGGCAGACGCGACCGGTGCAGCGCTAGGATGCTCTTGCGCGCATACCGCTCCCCGCTTTCCCCGTTGCGGATCGCATCCATCGGCGAGATCCGCTTGATCCTGCGCGTGCACGAATAGCTGAACGACACGACGACCGCAACGACTGCTGCCGCGCACACAACGTTCCATACAATATTTCCATCTGTTTCCATCATCATATTCTGCGACAGGCTGCCAAGCATTAATCTGCCAAACGGAATGCTGAGTGCCAGCCCGACCATGCCTCCTGCAAAGGCGACCGCAAAATATTTAACGATATAAAGCCCGCGTATTTTCCGGTTCGTAATGCCGATCGCCTTCATCACGCCGATCTCGCGAAACTCCTCGCTCATTGTAAAATGAATTGTAAACCGCAAAATCACCATCGAAATCAATATCAGGCACACGCTGACAACGAGCATTACGCCCGCAATCACCATATCGACGACATATAGTAAGCGCATCTCATCCCGCCCGACCTGCATCAGCACCGAAAGCCCCAGCCGGTTAAATTTTTCCAAAAAATCCTGATCCTGCGTATACACAGACGTCAGATAAAGGTGAACGGCGCTATCCGTATTAAACTCATCATAATCGCTGTCACTGACAAAAATCCGCGTCATGCCTGCCATCTCAGAAGCAAACATCGCATCCTTGACACTGTCTGCCATCGTAAACTGCTTCGTCCTGCCGTTTTCACTGATTTTTATACCGCTCCCTGCCTGTATCCCTTCCGATTCAGACACTTTTACCGCCAAACATGCCTCTGCGTCCCGCACCGAAACGACCTCTTTGTCCTCGCTGTCAAACACCTTGATCGTGTCGCCAAGCCGCGACAGCACAACCGTATTATTATAATCGATTTTCCGCCATCCCTGCTCCCCTGCTCCGTCACCTGAATCTGCGGCTTCTTTTTCGATACTTTTCGGGTCTACCTGAATCACCTCCTGTCTAAGATACGTATAATCCTCCCGCTCTGCCATCTGTGCAAACTGTTCTGCCTGCTGTTTGTCTGCAAATGTAATCAGATAATCAGGGACATTCGCCTTTTCAAAAAAAGTGTCCAGCGCCGTCATAACAGACACCATATTGTTGACACTACCCGCGATAAATGTCGCGGCAAGAATAATAAAGAGAAACAAGATCAGGTTCATCGTCCTTTTCCTCTTTAGATCCTTTTTTAAAATCTGTAGATACATGTTCACTGCTCCTTTCTTTGCTGCATGATGTTTACTTTTAATAGGAGTATAATAGAGAGATTGTTAAATAATCCTTAAATGGGGAAATTTTTTTAGAAGCCTCTTATGTGTACTGATAAATGCATCTATTGAAGGGAACCACTCACGAATCATAGTGAAATAGGCTATAATACAGATGGGAAAATTGAACTGAAAGCTTTGAATATTTAGTACTTTGGTATATGTCATAAAAGATACTTCTGATTAAACTTATACCGCTGCTTCGACAATCTTGCGAAATGCAGCGGTATATTTTATCTGGCAGCACCTTTATTATGCCGCACCCTAGCTAACTTTCCTGGCAACCAGCACAAGCCTTCCATTTTCCTGTGAATATTCGCAGGTAGACAGCATCAGAATCTGGTCTCCATACTGCAAAGAGCTGCCCGCATCAAACAACTGGTTTGCCTTTACAAAGTCCTGACATGCCTGAAAGGACTGCTGATCGTCATATTCAAAAAACTGATAATACCGAAATCCCGGTTCCTCTTCCTGCAAAATCCTTGTCTTTACAACAGCAACCGCTTCGTAAATACCTGTTTCATAAATCGTATCGAAATGGATCTTTTTATGCGCCTGAAAATAATCTGCATTTTTATACAAATCCAGCGTGCCGAACATATGCCCGTTTTTCATATTATGCCCGTAGATGACAGTGTTGTGATCCTGATGCATGAGACTGTTTTTTGCATCTACAAACAGTGCTCCTTCCACCGAAGCTGACCCTTTAAAATCATGAGAAAGGTAAAAATCACTTTCTTTTTGCGGCTGCATAACCGGAGCATCTATCTGTGTCTTTGGAATGGACAGCCATCCGAATAAGTCCGGGTATTCTTTCGACATCTGCTCGTACTGCGGCAGCTTTTTTTGTCTGCCTGCGGCATTTTCGCTCTTTCCCTGGCAGATGTTTTCTGCCGCGGTAGTTTTGGTTGCAGAAGCCTCGTTTTTGATCCGGCTGGCTTTCCCTGCCGCTGTATCTGGCTGTGCCTGCCTGAGGGCTGTTGTATCTTGCCGGGCTTCTGGGCTGTCTGCCAGATACATGTCTGCTTCTTTGGAGGCGAACACTTTCATCTGCTGTAATTCCCATTGATTTTGGTTTCTTTCGATTTGACCATACATCCAGATCCCCATAAAGCAAGCGGACAGACAGGCAAACAGCAACGCGGGCGATTGCTTTTTGCCTGACGGCTGCTTAGGTTCATTCATCAGCCAGTCCGCTATTTTTTCCAGCTCCTGGCTGCTGTCAATACCCAGTTTCCCCTTTAAAGACTGCACAAACGCCCTGCCAAGCTCTGTCTGAAACGCCCTGTCTGTCTGTGCTTCCAGCCTGCGCAGCACGCCAAGCCATGCCTGCTCTTTCGCGCGGCGCTGCTTTTGTATCAGATTTAGCAGATTGTCCGCATCCCGCATCAGTTGCGCCCATACCTTTGCCGATGTCTCTTCTTCCAGCGCTATTTGCTGCAAAACCTTAAGAAATGCGCAGCCGATCTGTCCAGGAAGCAGCTCCTGGCTGTTTTTTTGCAGCTTTTTGTAAAAAGTGTAAAGCTGTGCGTGATTCATACGCCAAACGCGGGTTATAATTTTTTTAATGCTGCGTAGAGCTTTTTCTTCTGCTGTCCATATGAGCATCGTTTTCATCTTCTTTCTTGTATGGATCTCACTGCTGACCAATTTTTAAAATACCACTAGATATAACCTTTTCATAACCACTGTAGACACACTTTTTTATTATCTTGCTACAATATAACCTGCTGGCCGGTCCTGATTGACAAAGTCCGTATAAGTTTTCTTTTTTAAGATACAGTCTACACCCGGATCAAACCTCCCATTTCCATCCTTATTGCATTCTGTATAATAAACATATTCCGGGTTGCCTGATTTATAGGATACATATTCAATACAACAATTTTTTTATATTTTTTTGTAAAATTCCACCTAATTGCATAAAAAAACTTGCATCTAAAGGTATAATATGGTAAATTTAAAAAGAAGACGAAACTATCAAAAAGTACACTTTTTGATAGTTTTTTCTATGATTTCCCAGTATTGGATATAGAAAACTATTATATTTTTGTCTGAATTGTTATATAAGTGATATAAAAAATCTCCCAAATTATTTAAATCTGGGAGACTTTTGGCGTCTGTCGAATTATCTATCAAAATATTTATCTGTAATCCCCTGCGCTGCCTGAGGATTAAATTTTCTACTTTTTAGATTTCCACTTAAATTTTTCTTGTTTTAGTAACCAATTCTTTCCTCTTCTCCCTCTCGCTGCACCAAGAAAACATCCGTCTCATACCCAAGCAGTTCCCTGCTCCTGCCGTCTGGCTGGCAGCCGCCGATACTTATTTCGTAAGTGCCTGGACAGAGCACGCATGTGCCTTCTTCGGTAATTACCGCAAAATCCCGTGCCTGCAATTTTATTTCAGCCTGCTTTGTTTCGCCTGGCTTTATATAGAAGGTTTGGATGCCTTTTAGCTGAAAGCCTGGTTCGTATGCTTTTTTGTCCTTATGCCGGATATATGCCTGGACGCTTTCGTGCAGCGGATAGCTGCCTTCGTTTGTTATTTTTGCCGTGATCGTAACGGTATCTTTGACACTGCATCTGGTATGGCTTATGGCTGCGTCATAATAGCGTATTTTGGTGTACGACAGCCCGTAGCCAAACGGATATAAGATTTTGCAGCTTGTATAGCGGTATGTGCGGTTTTCCATGCTGTAATCGCTAAAATCTGGAAGTTGCGCTGCATCTGCATAAAAGGTGACCGGGAGCCTGCCGGATGGGGAATATGCTCCAAAGATTGCTTCTGCAATCGCTTTTCCTGCACGTGCGCCCGGATACCAGGCTTGAAGCACGGCGTCTATATGCTCGTCTGCCCAGCTTAGGTCTATGGCGCTTCCAGACAGTAAAATTAACACAACCGGCTTGCCTGTTGCTGCAACTGTTTCCAACAGTTCCTGCTGGAGTCCCGGAAGGCGAAGATCCGGCTTATCTCCTCCGGCGTATGCATTGCCTGCGTCGCCTTCTTCTCCTTCCAGCGTAGCATCCAGCCCCAGGCACATAATCACGGCATCTGCACGTTCCGCAGCAAACACTGCTTCCTGGAAACGGTCTTTTTTTGCCGCCAGCGCTTCGACCTGGTCTTTGTACAGATGGCAGCCCTGCGCGTACAGCACCCTTATTTCCTCTCCGGCATACTGGCGAATGCCTTCTAACGGCGTAATGTACTCCGAAGATGTTCCCATGTAATTGCCAATCAGCGCTTCCCTGGAATCGGCATTTGGCCCGATCACCGCAATCGTGTGCAGTTTTTTCCTGTCTAACGGCAAGATATTGTCTTTATTTTTTAATAATACAAGGCTTCTTCTTGCTGCTTCTATCGAAAGCTGTATATGCTCTTTGCATTCTACCTTTTCATAAGGAATCTGCGCATACGGCGAAGGATAGCCTTCCATCATGCCAAGGCGGATACGTACATCCATAAGCCTCTCCACTGCTGCTGTAATCATTTCTTCACGGACAAGCCCCTGCTCCAGTGCTTTTCCAAGGTGCAAAAAAGCATTGCCGCAGTTTAAATCGCATCCGTGATTGACCGCCATCGCCGCTGATTCCTCGGCGGTTTTGGTTACGCCATGATGCAGGTGAAAATCGTTGACTGCCCAGCAGTCCGATACAACATGCCCTTCAAACTGCCATTCGTCCCTTAAAATCGTCTGCAAAAGGCGCCGGCTGCCGCACGCTGGCTCTTCGTTTACCCGGTTGTAAGCACCCATTACCGCTTCGACTTTCGCCTCCTTCACACATCTCATAAACGCATACAGATAGGTATCGTACAAGTCATGCTCCGATACGTGCGCATCAAACTCATGCCGCAGTGTTTCCGGCCCGCTGTGCACGGCAAAATGCTTGGCGCACGCTGCCGCTTTCAGATGATCTGCATCTTCCCCCTGCAATCCCCTGATATACGCAATGCCAAGCTCCGCCGTCAGATACGGGTCTTCGCCGTATGTCTCATGGCCGCGCCCCCATCTGGGATCTCTGAAAATATTAATATTCGGCGACCAGAACGTCAGCCCCTTATAAATATCGCGGTCGCCCTTGCTGGAAAACTGCTGGAACTTTGCCCGCCCCTCTGTAGATATTACATCCGCAATCTGGTATAGCAGATCCGGGTCAAACGACGCCGCCATTCCGATTGCCTGCGGAAACATCGTCGCCACGCCTGCCCTCGCAACGCCGTGAAGCGCCTCATTCCACCAGTTGTATGCCGGGATATGCAGCCGCTCAATTTCCGGGGATGCATACAGCATCTGAGACAGCTTTTCCTCTGTTGTCATCTCGCTTACTAGTTTTTTGGCGTATGCCTTTGTATATTTGCTCATTGTGTGTTGTTCCTCCTTTGTTATCATTGATTCTTTTCCAGGTTTTTGTTTTAGATCGTGGTTGAAAAATGCTTTTTGACAGATGTATTTTACAAATTGCTTTGGTGTATTTTTGCGGGAAGGGACGCTGGGAGAGAGGATGTGCCTCCCGGCTGCTCTTCGTAAGTGTTACGAAACAAGCTCAATATGGTTTGGTTTGTTCGCTGTAGTACTAGTATACACCTGTGTGTAAGCGGATTCAAGCTAAAGCCCTTAGATGGAACAAATTTGAATTGGTTTGGTAAATTTTTACTGGAAAGGACGCCAGGAGCGGGAATTGGCACGCCCTGGCGGCTCTTTACAAAGTGGTACAAAAACAAGCTCAATATGCTTTGTTCGCTGTAGTATTGGAAGCGAACAAACCATATCAGGCTCGTTTGGCAGAACTTGCGAAAAACAGCCGGGAGAGAGGAGGGGTACACTCTGGCGGCGGCTTTGGAAGAATGTTTAGAATTGCTTGGTATTCTGCAAAACAACTAGGGGCGCAGCCAAGCGGCACCGATAGCTTTCGGCGGACAGCCGGAAGCGGACAAGGTGCCGCGACCGGACACAGCCACAACGTAGCAGCAGGATACTTAGCAATTCTTAACATTCTGGAACTGACGCCGCCAGAGTGTACCCCTCCTCTCTCCTGGCGTCCCTTCTTGTATAAATTTACCAAAGCAATTCAAATTTGTTCGCTCTAGGGACGCAATCAAGCGTCCCTTCCAACAAAAATATTAACAACACACCGCCTTTTACTCGCCTTTCTCCACCGGAAACGTCACCTGCCATTTCCCATCCGTCTTATTCCCTGTGATTACAAAATCTCCAAACAGCTCATATTCGCTGAACGCCTCCTTGTCTATTTCAAACACTTCATTTCTATAATTGATCTGCGTCCCCTGTGCTGCCTGGTCAATAAAAGAGAAGCTGTAAGCGCTGTTGATCTTATTGCCTGCGTGGTCTTTGAAATAGAAAAACCCGTGATTGTCATTTTCCAACACGTCTTCGACAGCCATCTGGATATGAAGGTTTCCGTCTATATAGCCGATGCCTGTCAGGTCAATGCCGTCCACCAGAGGCTGCTGCACCTGGGCTTTTGGGACTAATGCAGTCAGATGATCTGCATTATACAGTGTATCCATCCATTTCTCATCCGCAATGCCTAAACCATTAACCTCTACTTCCTGTACGGTGGTATCTGCCGGAAGCTGCACCGGAATAGGAACCTGCTCGTAAGTTTTCTTGCCGCTTAAAAATTTTCCTACGGTAAATGTAATCTTATCTCCGTCAATTTTTTGATTTTCGTACTGTTCAATCGTAATTAAAAAAGTAGCTGTTTTAGTGCTTTCATCGTATCCGGCAAGCTCACAATTACACCACCCGTCAAAAGAAAGGTTGATGTTGTAGCTGTCATACAAGTCAATCGTTTCATCGATCCTGTCTCCTTCCAGATCCTGCATCGTAAGATACACCTGTACAGTTTTACCGCGGACAGATGCTGAGACGACTTCCATTTTAATGCCGTTTACAACATCCGACAACTGCACAGGCATAAAATACTGCGCGATCTTAGGCGATACAAGATACATCATACGGTAAATCGAATCCGAAGAAGACGCCAGCACAGGCATCGCCGCATACAGGCAAATGCAGACAGTCGCAGTCGCAGCCGCCGTCTTGTACAGCAGCACCCTGCCTTTGCCTGCATGTTTTTGTTCCAGGCGTTTTGCCTTTGTAATTGTATCGCGCAGCAGACGGTCGCCTGGCGCGATCTGGCTGTTCAGATTTTTATAGCTTTCCTTCCATGTCTGTGTAAAATCTCCATACGCTTCCTGTTCCCATTTTTTATCCATCATCTTCCTCCTTTAAAAACTCCCGCAGCATTGCCCTCGCCCGCGTCAACTGCGTGCGGACAGTAGAATGCTTACGATTTAAAATATGGCTGATCTGTTCGGCTGGCAGGTCTTCGTAGTAGAACAAATGCACAACTTCCCGGTATTTTGGCGGCAGCCTGCGAAGCTGCTCGTACAAAAAGGCGTAATCTTCGCGCAAAGATCCGAACGCCTGCGCCGTATCGGTGATTTCCGATTCCTTTTTCCGCCGGAACGCATAATAAAACTTATGCGAGCAGTTCACCGTTACACGCAGCAGCCATGCTTTGCGGTGCTCTTCACTTGTAAATGCCGGATGTTTTTTTACGTATCTAAGAAACACTTCCTGAAAGATATCGTCTGCATCATACTTTGACCCTGTGCGCGCAAATGCAAGCCGGTATACCATATTCGCATAATACCCAATCACCTGTTCTGCACTGCCGTTCAAATCAAATGGCGCCTGTTCCATGCTGTTTCATCCCCCTTTCACTTTAAATACCCCGCAGGCTGGCAAAATGCTACAAAAAGATTCGAAAAATGTATATAAAAAGAACCTCGGCAGACGCTGGTTTCGGAACAGGAAGCGGTAGGATTTGCTTTTTTTCGAACAGCGGCGGTAGAGGTTCGGTTTTGGTGGGGGATTTTTTTGAAATTTTTTTGATGAAAGGGGCGCTAAAGGAAGGGACGCTGGGAGCGGGGATTGGCACCCCCTGGCGGCGTCCGTTCCAGAATGGTAAGAATCTCTAAGTATCCTGCTGGTACGCTGTGGCTGTGGACGGTCGCGGCACCTAGTTCGCTGCCTGCTGGCAGCTAAAGGTGCCGCTTGGCTGCGCCCCTGGTTTTCGTGCAGAATACTAAGAGATTCTAACCATTCTTCCAAAGCCGCCGCCAGGGGGTGCCAATTCCCGCTCCCGGCTGTTCTTCGTAAATGCTGCCAAATAAGCTCGATATGGTTCGTTCGCTGTAGTACAAGAGCCTGTGTTAAAATCATTCCTGCTATCTGCATTTCCCACTTTGCGTGATATTTACGCCAAATTCAGGTTGCATGGTACGCTATGCGCCCTTTATTCGGCGCAAATCTCCCATAAATTGTGAAATACATCTGACAGAAAACATTTATAAGACAGACTCTTGTCTGCTTCTGGCTTCCTGCCGAAAGATATAGGTTTCGGTTGGCTGCGCCCCTGGTTTGTTTTGCAGAATGCTAAGGACTCCTAACATTTTACCAACGTCTCTGCAAGCCAGTCCCGCTCCCCTTCCTCTGGATGTTTCTTCCAAGCTCTAAAAAATGCCTAGTACTACAGTGACCAAACCATATCGGGCTCGTTTGGCAGCACTTGCGAAAAACAGCCGGGAGAGAGGATGGGTACACTCTGGCGGCGGCTTTGGAAGAATGGTTAGAATTGCTTGGTATTCTGCAAAACAACTAGGGGCGCAGCCAAGCGGCACCTTTAGCTGCCAGCAGGCAGCGAACTAGGTGCCGCGACCGTCCACAGCCACAACGTAGCAGCAGGATACCTAGCAATTCTTAACATTCTGGAACGGACGCAGACAGAGTGTACCCCTCCTCTCTCCTGGCGTCCCTTCTTGTAAAAGTTTACCAAAGCAACCCAAACTTGTTCGCTCTAGCACTACAACGAACAAACCACATTGAGCTTGTTTCGTAACACTTACGAAAAGCAGCCGGGAGAGAGGATGTGCCTCCCCTGGCGGCGGCTTTGGAAGAATGCTTAGAAGCCCTTCGTATTCTGCTAGGCAACCAGGGGCGCAGCCAAGCGGCACCTTTAGCTGCCAGCAGGCAGCGAACTAGGTGCCGCGACCATCCACAGCCACAGCGTACCAGCAGGATACCTAGGGCTTCTTAGCATTCTGGAACGGACGCAGCCAGGGGAGGCACATCCTCTCTCCCGGCGTCCCCTCGCAAAAGCATTCTTACTTTTCCTTCAAACTCTCCTCCTGCAACTGATCAAACTCCTCCAGACACTCCTCCACGCCCGCGCCTTGCAGCATCTTTCGTACAACCAGGCACATATTGCCCCACTGCTCAACCTTCATTCCTGCGTTGGAGGCAAGCACATAGACGCCTTCATTGATCCTGTCATTCAGCGGCTTTAACGCATCGACGCAGTACGTTTCGACATTTTTAGACGCGGAAATTACTTGTTTTTTCTCTGCAAATATTTGAAGCGCTTCATCGGACAGCATCACGTCTAACACGTCCATCGCATCCTCCCGGTGCTGTGCCTGTTCGCATACGCTGTAGCCGGTCATGGAGACAACCGGCATGGCGCCAAGGCTGCTTGGAAAGCCGATGACCTGCATGTTGAAATCTGCCTTGCCGTAGAGCGTATCTGTATTTGCCGCTCCCCAGTACGCCATTACGATCGGTGTTTTCTGCGCGAGAAAGTCAGGCCCTTCCCCGTCGATCGCTTCGTAGGTGTATGCTGTTTCAGCATCAATATATCCTTTATCGATCAGTTCTTTTAAAAACGTAAAGCCAGGGCGCAGGTAATCGCTGTATTTTGCCTTGCCGCTGTTTAACGCCTCGATTTCTTCCTGGGTGCTGCCGCCGTTGTAAAGCTGGGCATACGATACCGCAAAGACAAACGTCTCCAGCCACCAGCGGTTTGCACCGATTGGCGTTTCATATCCGTTTTCTTTTAATATTTTGCAGCACTCCAGCAGATCCTGCGGTGTCTCTGGAAGCTTTAGTTCAAACTTGTCAAATAAGTCCTGATTGATAAACAGCCCGTAAGCGACGACCTCATGCGGGATCGCTACCAGCTTTCCGTCCACGGTGTTTGCCGTTTTTATGACTTCCCTTAAATTTTTTGCGCATTCTAACCCCGATAAGTCGGCAAGCAGCCCTTCTCTGCCAAGCTGCTGGAACACGTCTGGATTGAGCAGGTAAAAGTCATCCAGGTTGCTGCGAATCCGTTCGGTGCATACGTCGTCGTACGTCTTTTCTTTGTAGTCCTGTGCGGTATAAGTATTGTACTCGATGATTAAGCCCAGCTCTTTTTCTGCCATGTCAAGCGTCATCTCCTGTGCTGTCCTTGCCACGTTTTCTGCATTCGCCGCTGTCTTTCCCATCGGGCTGAACATATTTACAATCTTTTTCTCTTGTTCTTGCTTGTTGACCAGGTTTCCTGTCGGTGGTTTTGGATCAGCGCAGGCTGTGATTGTGCAGGCAGCCACTGCCGCTGCCAGTACAGCGGCTGCTGTTTTTTTTCTATTTCTCAACTGATTTCCCTCTTTTATAAATATTTATACAGTGTCTTACGAATTACGTCCATATCAATCGGCTTTGCGATATGGTCGTTCATCCCTGCGTCCCTTGCATCCTTTACATCTTCTGCAAACGCGTTTGCCGTCATTGCGATAACCGGTATCGTTTTTGCGTCCTCACGCGCCAGAGCGCGGATCTTCTTTGTAGCCTCATAGCCATTCATTACCGGCATCTGTACGTCCATCAGCACCGCGTCAAAATGTCCCGGAGGCGTATTGCAAAAAAGCTCTACGGCAAGCGCTCCGTTTTCCGCCACTTGCGCGTCCGCGCCTTCGATATGCAAAAGCTCCAATAAGATCTCGGAGTTGATCTCGTTATCTTCCGCGATCAGAAAATGGCGGTTTTTTAAAATATTTGTGTCCGGTTCGTCCGGCTGCGTCTGTTTTGCCTCCTGTTTTGACCGGATTTCCTTTATCTTTTCTTTAAACGCGGATACAAAAAACGGTTTTGCAAGAAACCCGTCAATGCCCGCCGTCAGTGCTTCTTCTTCCACCTCTTCCCAGTCATACGCCGTGAGCAGCAAAATCGGGATGTGCGCGTGTGCTGTTTCACGAATCCGCTTTGCCGTTTCAATGCCGTTGATTCCAGGCATGTTCCAGTCTAACAGGATCACGTCGTACCCCTCGGCTGCCTGCGCTTCGTTTAGCCTGCGCAGCGCTTCCTGCCCGTCTAATGCAAATTCGATGCCGATATTGGTACGCTGCATCAGCAGTGCGATATTTTCCAGGATCTGCTGTTCATCATCTACGGCAAGAATCCGCCGGATGCCGCTTTCCTGCCAGAACTGTTCGTCTGACGCCTCTTTGGGGATGCGCAGCTCAAGCTCCACCGTAAACAGCGTCCCGCGGTCGACCTCGCTTTTGACCTCGATCGTGCCTCCCATCAGCTCTACAATATTTTTCGTAATCGCCATCCCAAGCCCGGTGCCCTGCACTTTGTTCGTCGTACTGTTTTCCGCCCTTGTAAATGCGTCGAAAATTACCTTTAAATATTCCGGCGTCATGCCAAACCCGTTGTCTTCCACTTCGATGCGGATATGCTCATACTGCTCGGAACGCTGCGCAAGGCCGGTCAGCCGCAAAAAGATCGTACCGCCCTCCTGGGTATACTTGACCGCATTGGACAGCAGGTTGATCAATACCTGGTTCAGCCTCGTCTCATCCCCGATCAGGCATTCGTGATGGATGCCGGATACAAGTACGGAAAACTTCTGCTTCTTTGCCTTTGCCATCGGCCGGATAATCGCGTCTACCGAAGAAATCATGCTGTTCAGCGTAAATTCGCCGATGGAAAGCACGACCTTGCCGCTTTCAATCTTGGATACGTCCAGCACGTCATTGATAAGGCTCAGCAGGTGCTTGCCTGACGATGTGATTTTTTTCGTATATTCCCGCACCTTTTCCTCGTTGTGGGCATCCTTTGCCAGCAAAATGGTAAATCCAAGAATCGCGTTCATCGGCGTACGGATGTCGTGAGACATATTAGACAAAAACATCGTCTTTGACTTGCTGGCAATCTGCGCAGCCTGCAGCGCCTCAATCAGTTGCTTATTATGGATCTCACGCTCCTTCTCCCTTTCCCTGCGCAGCCTGATCTGCTGCCTTTGGGTAAAATAATATAAAATCAGACAGATAAAAAAAGCTGCCAGCGTTACGGTAATCACCGCCAAAATATTCTGGTTGACGGCGTCTCCTTCCCGCTGAATGGCTTCTACCGGCACATATCCAATCAGATAGACCGAGGCATGATTGACCGCCCACATATAAATGAGCGAGCTTTTGCCCCGGACGTCATGATAAAACATCAGGTCGTCGCCTGCCTGAATTCCTTCTTTGACTTCCCGCTGGATCTCTTCTTCCAGAATCTGGTTTGCCCGGTAAAAATCCTGCAAATCCAGATTGCCTGCCTCCCTGTCGCCGATGCCTTTTGGCTTTAACACAAAGCGCTCGTTTTTCGCATCCATAATATAGAGCGTCGCACTGCTGTTGTAAAAACGCTCAGGCAGCGCATCGTCAAACGTATCGTAAATATACTCTACATAAAAAGAAGCAATTTCCTTCCCGTCCTTTATGACCGGGCATTTGATCGTATATGCCCAGGTGCCCATATCGTTGACATACGTCTGGGAAAACGGCAGCCCGTCAACCGTATAACCGGCAGAAAAATCCAGCTCCTTTTCACGGAACGGCTTTCCTGTACTGGATATCCCCGTCGTCTCGCCAGACGGAACCAGCGACAGCTTCACCATTGTTTTATTGATATGCTCAGAGCGGATAAATTCCCGCGGATCGTCCATCAGCGCAATCTCCTCTGCGAGCATTCTTTGAAATTCCGCTTCTTTTTGCAGGATCGCCTGTATGGTGCCTTTAATCAGCTCCAGGCTCTCACTCAGGTTTTCAATGGCTGATTTCGACATCTCCAGAGAAATCCTTCGCTCCACCGAAAATACGACCCCTCCCATAATACAAAATACAAGCAGGATCATTGCCATAAACACCGCGCTGCTGTTTCTTTTTTTCTTTAATTTCAGTTTTACCATATACCCCATACCTTTTTAAGACAAGATTTTGTCTAATGTCGCAAGCAGCACCTCCACATCGATCGGCTTTGCCAGGTGCCCGTTCATACCGCACTTTAGCGCTTCCTGCCTGTCTTCCTCAAACGCATTCGCTGTCATGGCAAAGATCGGGATCGAAGCGAGGTTGGGATCGGCAAGTGCGCGGATATTTTTCGTTGCCGTATAACCGTCCATCACCGGCATCTGTACATCCATAAGGATCAGGCTGTAGTACCCAGGCTCAGAATTGGCAAGCATATCCACTGCGATCTGCCCGTTTCTTGCAATCTCTGTCGTAAATCCGGCGTCCCCAAGGATCGCTTGGGCGATCTCCTGGTTGATCTCATTATCTTCTGCAAGCAGGATATGTCCGGTATGCCGCCTGACCGCCTCCGCCGCTACAGCCTCCTGTCTGCTTTCCTGGCTTACAATATGGTGCAGCGTTCCACGCAGTTCCGATAAAAACAGCGGCTTGCTGCAAAATGCCGAAATCCCGGCTTGTTTTGCCTCATCCTCTATATCCGACCAGTCGTATGCCGTCAGCAGGATAATCGGCACGTCGTCCCCCATTTCCTTGCGGATTCTGCGCGCCACCTCAATGCCGTTCATATCCGGCAGCAGCCAGTCAATGACATATACCGTATAAATATCCCCCCGCGTAACCGCCTGATGCGTACGCAGCAGCGCTTCTTTTCCTGACAGCGTCCATTCCGCCCGCATACCGATCTGCCCAAGCATATACGTTACACTGTCGCATGTATTAAAATCATCGTCGACTACAAGCGCCCGGCAGTTTTTCAGCTTCGGGATATCCTGCGGTTCCTTTGCCCCGCTGTGCAGGCGGAACGTAAAGCTGACCGCCACCTCCGTCCCTTTGCCCTGCTCGCTTTTTACCACAATCGTACCGTTCATAAGGTCTACGATATTTTTTGTAATCGCCATTCCAAGCCCGGTACCCTGAATGCCGCTGATCGTGCTGCTTTTTTCGCGCTCAAACGGTTCGAAAATATGCGATACAAACTCTTCGCTCATACCAATGCCGGTATCGCGGATGGCAAACTCATAGTTGGCATACCCAAAAGGCGCTCCTGCCTTCTGCGTAATCCGCATACTGATAATGCCGCCCGCAGCCGTATATTTTACGGCATTGCTTAATAAGTTTAGCAGTACCTGGTTCAGCCGCAGCTTGTCGCAGTAGATCTGTTCGTCTGTAATGTCCACGGCGTCCATATATAAGTCCAGCCGCTTGGCATGAATATCCGCCTGCAAAATATTGCGCAGCCCATGCAGGATGTCCGGCAGGCAGCACGGCTTTTCATCCAGATGCATCTTGCCGCTTTCAATCCGGCTCATATCCAGCACGTCGTTAATCAGGCTGAGCAGATGGTTGCCGGACGTCATGATCTTTTTCAAATATTCCTCTACCTGGTCGCGGTGATCGATATGCGTCATCGCTAACGCGGTAAATCCGACAATCGCATTCATCGGCGTGCGGATATCATGCGACATATTCGATAAAAACACGCTTTTCGCCTTGCTTGCCCGGTTTGCCTGCAAAAGCGCGTTTTCCAGCAGGCTTTTTTGTTCCATTTCCCTGCGGATTTCCACGTCTACGCTGCGAAAGCCCAGCACAATGCCCTGCTGCTTCTCCCATTTTCCGGCACGCACTGCCTTAAGCTGATAGTATAAAATCTCGCCGTCAATCACCGCGCGGTAATTGACATGCTGTACATCCGCGTTTGCAAGCCCCTGCACCAGATACGAGGCACATGCGAACTGACGCAGCTTTTCCCTGTCTTCCTCATGTACCGTCGTCTGTATGTAGTGTTCCATGCTTTCATGAAAATATATATTTCCATCGGCATTCGGCGCAAACGCACGGCTGTCTTTTTCATCACACCGGATCGAAATGCCTTTGCCCGTATTCAGATTAAAAAAGCAGACCGTACTGTAGTCTACGGTCAAAGCCTGCACAAGTTCCATCTGCCGCCGTTCTTTTTTCTTTTCCTGCTGCTTTTGCGCTGTGCAGTCTAAAAGAAAACGCTGGTAGAACATTTTGCCGTTTTCCTTTAGCAGCTTAATATTGCACATGATATGCAGGATCTCCCCGTTTTTATGCTGTACCCGGTAATTCAGGTTGACCGAATCCCCTTCGTTTTTCAGGCGCCGCATACACTGGTGGAGCTTTTGTTTGTCTTCTTCCAAAATCGTCGACGCGCACATCTGAAAGCCGTCCTGAACAAGCTCTTCCTGGGACGCATATCCCAATATATTAAGCGCCGCCCGGTTAATGCTTAAGATCTGCGACCCGTCCAGGGAATGGCGCATCACGCCGCAGTCAAGCGTCGTAAAGATCTTCTCAAGCGTCCGGTTTTTACGCTCTATTTCCTTTTCATACACACGCTCCTTTGTCACATCGATCGCGACGCCCACCGTCCCCATCACACTGCCGTCTAAATCATACAGCGGGGATTTGTAAGTCATCAGCTTGCGCATCCCTTCCTTTGTCTTTACATTCTCTTCTGCAACACGCGTCTTTTTGCTTTTCATCACTTCCTGCTCGGAGGCAGTACATACCGGGTCATCCTCCTCCACATCCCAGATATAGGCGTGGCCTTTTCCCTGCACCTGCTGCTTCGTCTTATTGACCGTCCTGCAAAAGCTTTCATTGACCTTTTCATGAATCCCGTTTTTATCCTTATACCAGATCAGGTTTGGCACATGGTCGATCGTCGTCTCCAAATACTGGCTTGTCTGCCAAAAATCCTTGTCTGTTTTGTACGCCTGCTGCCATTTTAAAAACCGAAATCGGATCATCTGCTCGGACATCGGGCAGATCCACAGGTCGGTAAGCTCGTTTAAATACGCGCCGGTCCTATCCGCCTGGCTGCTGTCCGCCAGCACGATGACCTGCGCATCCGCGCGTTTTTGCGTAAGCAGCAGGCGCAGCGCCCCCTTTTCGTCCATTCCGTCCAGATTTGCAAATACCGCGTCCGCGTCCGCTAACAGTTCCGCGTCCAGCTCCCTGCTTTGTGAAAACGTATGCGTAA
Source organism: Eubacteriaceae bacterium (assembly GCA_910574915.1). Lineage (GTDB taxonomy): Bacteria > Bacillota > Clostridia > Lachnospirales > Lachnospiraceae > Eubacterium_J. The sequence goes on along the minus strand of CAJTCR010000007.1, from coordinate 95,309 downwards.
AATGCGCAAGCGGCGCGGCAGTTTTGATCTGCTCAAAAGCCTGGCATGGAATGCCTGTAAAATAAAAATTTATTTGACAATGATACATTTTGTTTTCTCCTTCAAATCGATCCATCAAGCTTGCTGTTCAAATTATACTGCATTTAGGCAGGGAACACAAGCCTTATCGTCCGGGATCCATTTTATCGTGCAAGTTTCATTTCATTTGCATATTTGCTGTTTTCAAAGCCATACTGAATTTCAAAAAACGTTTCCGAAAGAAGAATCAAAACCTTTGTCTATTTTCACAAAAAGACTGCAAGGATTTTCAATAAATTAGCCAACGGGATAAAAATCGCGACAAGTACTTTCAGAAGCTTCCAAACTGCTTGAAATTCCCTCCTTTCCAGGTATACTGTTAACCACAACCAAGGAGGTGATTACAAATGAACGAGCAAACAAACGAAAAAATTATGCGGCTGCAGGGGAAGCTGATTGTATCCTGCCAGGCACTTCCTGACGAACCGCTGCATTCCTCTTTCATTATGGGCAGGATGGCACTCGCTGCAAAACAAGGCGGCGCCTTTGGCATACGCGCCAATACAAAAGAAGATATCCTGGAAATCCAGTCTCAGGTAAACCTTCCTATCATCGGAATTGTAAAGCGTGATTACGCTGACAGCAGCGTCTATATTACGCCGACGCTCAAAGAAGTCGAAGAGCTGATGGAAGTACGGCCAGAGATTATCGCACTGGACGCGACCGGACGGCTGCGCCCGGGACAGACAGAGCTTTCCGACTTTTTTTTCCGCCTGAAAGAAGCCTATCCAGGCCAGCTATGGATGGCTGACTGCTCGACGGTAGAAGAAGCGATGTATGCGGATCAGCTTGGCTTTGATTTTATCGGAACGACGATGGTCGGCTATACGCCGCAGAGCCAGGGCATGAAAATCGAAGCCGATGATTTTTACATATTGCGCCAGATTGTCGAACATGCCTCGCACCCGGTCATTGCCGAGGGCAATATCGACACGCCAGCCAAGGCAAAGCGGGTCATTGAGCTTGGCGCGTTCTGTGTCGTCGTCGGCTCTGTCATTACAAGGCCGCAGCTTGTGACACGCGCGTTTGCGCAGGCGCTTTATGCATAACACTCAAAAAGGAGAAGAAAACGATGAGAGATTTGGAAAAGTACAAGGGCATCATCCCCGCATTTTATGCATGTTATGACAGCGACGGCAACGTCAGCGCCGACGGGGTAAGGGCACTGACTGACTACTATATCGAAAAAGGCGTAAAAGGGGTATACGTCAACGGTTCTTCGGGGGAATGCATTTACCAGAGCGTGGAAGAAAAAAAGCTCGTTCTGGAAAACATTACCGCTCAGGCAAAAGGCAGGCTGACCGTGATTGCGCACGTCGCATGCAACAATACCAAAGACAGCATGGAGCTTGCGGCACATGCGCAGAGCCTGCACGCGGACGCGATCGCCGCGATCCCTCCGATCTATTTTCATCTGCCGGAACATGCGATTGCGCAGTACTGGAACGATATCAGCGACGCCGCGCCTGACACAGATTTTATTATCTACAATATTCCGCAGCTTGCAGGCGTTTCCCTGACCATGAGCCTGTTTGCAAAAATGCGGGAAAACCCGCGGGTCATCGGCGTAAAAAACTCTTCGATGCCGGTGCAGGATATCCAGATGTTCAAGCAGGCAGCAGGCGATTCTTATCTTATTTTTAACGGGCCGGATGAGCAGTTTATCAGCGGCAGGGTGATCGGCGCCGAAGGCGCCATCGGCGGTACTTACGGCGCAATGCCGGAGCTGTTTTTAAAAATGGACGAATGCATCAAAGCTGGAGAACTGGAACAAGCACGTAAAATCCAGTATTCCGTAAACGAAATTATATACAAAATGTGCACGGCACACGGAAATCTGTACGGCGTCATCAAAGAAGTCCTTAAAATCAACGAGGATCTTGACTTAGGCGGCGTCAGAAAGCCGCTCCCCGCACTGAATGAAGACGATCTGCTGATCGCAGGCCAGGCTGCCGCGATGATCCGCGCGGCAAAAGAAGTGTATCTGCGTTAACTCCTGCAAAAGCCGCAGGGACGTGCCCAAAACAACCTTCTCCCTGAAAATAAAAAACGATTTCTCTTACAACCTTTTACCTTTCGGGCACGCCCTGCCTGCCGCGGGGCATCGGTACCGGCAATCTGCTGCCAAAACCGTGTGATCGCAAATAGACAACATGAAAGGAGATTTTATGATCTTTGGAAATATACAAAACTTAAAGGAATATGCATTTTTACCACAGGCGCTGCAAGACTGTTTTACCTATGCGGCAAGCCATGACCTGTTGGAACTGGATGCCGGCACCTATGAGATCGATCAAAAGCGCCTGTTTGTAAATATCACGCAGTATACAACAACGGCACCCAAAAACCGTGTCTGGGAGGCGCACAGGCAGTACCTTGACCTGCACCTGATGCTTCGCGGCACTGAGATGATTAATGTAAATTTTATTGAAAATATGAAACAGCTTGCCTATCAGCAGGACAAGGACTTTCTGCCGCTGGAAGGCATCTGCAACAGCTCCGTCGTTTTGCAGGAAGGCGATTTTTTAATCTGTTATCCGAATGACTGCCATCAGACCGCATTGCAGGTGAGCGAACCAGAAACGATAAAAAAAGCGATCTTTAAAATTAAATATGACACGAATGCGCAGGTACGCCTATGAAAAAATACGTAAGCATTGATATTGGCGGAACTGCCATAAAATATGGGATCATTTGTGCAGACGGCGGCATCCTGGTTCACAAGGAAATGCCGACAGAAGCGCATAAGGGCGGCGCCTCCATTTTGGAAAAGGCAGCCCAGATTATCAGACAGCTTTTAAAGGAACATACGATATCCGGCATCTGCATCTCGACAGCCGGGATCGTGGATACGAAAAAAGGAGCCATTTTATACGCAGCGCCTTTAATCCCTGGATATACCGGCGTTTGCCTGAAAGAATCTCTGGAAAAACAGTTCCAGATTCCCTGCGAGGTGGAAAACGATGTCAACTGCGCCGGGCTTTCCGAATATCTGTCTGGTGCGGGCTGCGGCTTTGATCCTATGCTGATGCTGACGGTCGGAACCGGCATCGGCGGATGCCTGGTGACCGGCAGGCAGCTCTACCGCGGAGTGTCCTACAGCGCCTGCGAGGTCGGCTACCTGCGTATGCGCGGCAGCGACTTTCAGACACTTGGCTCTGCAAGCAGCCTGTGCAGGCGGGTATCGGAAAACAAGCACGAGCCATTAGACGACTGGAACGGACGGCGAATCTTTGACGCAGCCGCGCATGGAGACCGTATCTGTATCCATGCCATTGATGAAATGGTGGATATCCTGGGGCTTGGCATCGCAAACCTGTGCTATGTACTAAATCCAGGCGCTGTGATACTCGGCGGCGGCATTATGGCGCAGGAAAGCTATTTATCAGAAAGGATTGAAAAAGCAGTCAGATTTTATCTGTTAGAGCACATAGCATCCGCCGTGCGCATTGCTTTTGCGAAACATAAAAACCACGCCGGAATGCTCGGCGCATTTTACCATTTTAAAGCATGTCATCCAGATTCATAAACAAGCTGTACTGGCTGCTCAAAGAGGTCGATCATATGGAATATTACATTAAATCAGTCGTACCCGTGATTGAACGCAATTACGACAATTTTACGGCTGTCGAGAAAAGCATCGCAGATTTTTTTATTCATAATCAGACAAAGGTGGATTTTTCCTCGAAGTCTGTCGCTGACAGGCTCTATGTGTCGGAAGCGTCCCTGTCCCGGTTTGCCCAAAAATGCGGGTATCGTGGCTACCGGGAATTTATGTACCAGTACGAGATGACTTTCATGGCAGAAAGCGATTCCATGACCGGCAATACAAGGATGATCCTCAATACTTACCAGGAGCTGTTAAATAAGACGTACCAGCTTGTAGACGAAGAACAGATTGCGCGCATCGCCCACTATTTAAGCACCGCGGAGCATGTACTTGCCTGCGGGCGCGGAAGCTCGGGACATGCCGCCGCGGAGATGGAAATGCGGTTTATGCGCATCGGCGTCAACATCGATTCCTTGCAGGACAACGATCTCATCCGCATGAGGGCTGTTTTTCAGGACAGGCAAAGCCTTGTATTCGGCATCAGTATCAGCAGCGAAACCGAAGACGTGCTCTACCTGCTGCGGGAATCCCACAGGCGCGGAGCGAAAACCGTATTGATTACCGCGCAAAATGAGGAAAAGTTCTATGAATACTGCACCGAGGTCGTACAAATTCCGTCGCTTGCACATTTAAACCAGGGACATGTCATCTCTCCTCAGTTTCCGATCCTGATTATCCTGGACATTCTTTATTCGTGCTACAGCGAGCTGGACAAACGTACGAAAGACAGCCTGCACAGCAATACGCTGAAAGCCCTTACCAAAGGAGGAAACGAATGATTATTAAAAACGCGATGGTCTATACAAAAGGCCAGTCCTTTCAAAAAGGTGAAATCTACATGCAGGACGGTGTATTTTCCCGCCAGTCAGCCGATCAGGCCACCATCGACGCAAACGGCTGCTATGCGATCCCGGGACTGATTGACATACACTTTCACGGCTGCGCAGGCTATGACCTGTGCGACGGCACGCTAAACGCACTAGAAGGCATTGCGCAGTACGAGGCAAACGCCGGCATCACCGGCATCTGCCCTGCCACAATGACGCTTCCAAAGCAGGCGCTTGTGCGCATCCTGCGCACCGCAGACGAATACCAAAAGCGGTGTGCCAGGCAAAACCACCGCGGCAAAGGCGCTGACCTGATCGGCATCAATATGGAAGGCCCGTTTATCAGCAGCGTCAAAAAAGGCGCACAAAATCCGAAGCATATCGTCCCATGCAGCGTAGAGACGGCACTGGAATTTATCGAAGCTTCCGGCGGGCTTGTCAAATTTATCGGCGTCGCACCTGAGGACAATCCTGATTTTATCCCGTTTATTACCCAGTTAAAAAACCGGGTGCACATTTCACTGGCACACACAAACGCAGATTACCCTACGGCTATGGCTGCTTTCCACGCCGGCGCCGACCACGCGGTGCACTTATACAACGCAATGCCCGCGTTTTCCCACAGACAGCCTGGCGTGATCGGCGCCGTAAGCGACAGCCCGCACGTATACGCCGAGCTTGTCTGCGACGGCATCCACATTCACCCGTCCGCCGTACGCGCCACGTTCCAGATGCTGGGCGAACACCGCATGATACTAATCAGCGACAGCATCCGCGCCACAGGTATGCCAGACGGCAGCTATACGCTCGGCGGGCTCAATGTCAATGTCCAAAACAAAAAAGCCACCCTTGCCAGCGACGGCGCCATCGCAGGCTCAGTCTGCAACCTGATGGAATGCTTAAAAACCGTCGTGACGCAGATGGACATTCCGCTGGAAACAGCCGTCGCCTGCGCTACAATCCATCCGGCAAAGCAGCTCGGCGTATTTGGTGAACGCGGGTCGATTGAAGTAGGAAAAAAGGCAGACCTTGTGCTTTTGGATGATTCGCTAACGGTGCGGATGGTGATAAAGGATGGGATTTGCTTGGAGGGGTGATCGTTTTTTGATGTGGTGGGACGCCGGGAGCGGGGCTGGCTTTCGGTTCCGTTGGAAAAATGGTTAGGAGCCCTTAGCAGGCTGCTTAGGGCTCCTTACATTTTGGAAAAGGAATAGGAAGCCAGCCCCGTTCCCCATCCTCCGGCGTCCCTCCTATCTATCCAAAAAAAGCCACCAGAAAATTCATCTAAAACTTCAACCATCCACTATCTACCGCACGTTCAAAATCCCAGTCGTTGCGTCCCTGTGTATGCAGCTTGTAGCTCCAGAAAATCCATCCGTCGCATACGCTCCAGGCATCCATCTCCCACTCGCCGATCGTGCGGTAAGCCTTTGCCTTTTCTTCTTCTGAGAGCTCCTTAATGCCTTCGCTCTTATTGGCGATGCACCATTCGCCTACAATCACCGGGTGAAATTTCTTTGCACGCTCCAGCCGTTCTTTAAACGATTTTTGAATCATTCCCTCATATGCTGCGAGACGGCGGTCTTCTAGCTTTGCCTCTTCCATCCCGATATACATATGCGTATCAATGACTACGCCCGGATATTCGCTTGGCGGCATAAAGTCTTCCCACATTTCCAGCATAAACTGGTCATGGAGGACAACCATTGTCTCCGGCGAACAATAGTTCCTTACGGTTTCGTATCCTTTTTTATAAAACTCCTTTAACAAATCGGTCGGTACCGCTTCAGAGCCCTGCGCCTGCTCGGGATGCCTTGGCTGATAGCGCGGCCCTACAGTCTTTAGCATTTCCTCGGAAATCGGCTCGTTTAACAGCTCAATGCCGTACAGTGCGCTGTGCCCTGCATAGCGTTTTGCCAGACGGTCTATCACAGACAGCGTAAAGTCAATATTTTCCTGCTTTAAATGCCATTTGACCACGCCCGACAAGCCCCCGTTGTCAAAACCGTTCTGGCTGTCCGGCGCTGTATGCAGGTCGATCAGCACCTTTAGCCCATACCGTTTCGCCCATGTAAATGCATTGTCCAGATATTCGATACAGCCAATGCCCGGCTCATAATCTCCAAAGATAAAATGCGGTACCGGAATCCGCACCAGGTTCAGCCCCATAGTGGCAATATGTTGAAAATCCCGCTCCTGGATATAATAGCTTCGGTGCATGTAAAGCCTGCGCTTTGCTTCCTCTTTGCTTAAGTCCTCATAAAACGCACTTTCATCCTCCGCTTCCAGCCCGTCAAACAGTTCCTGGCTCATCCACTTTTCCAAAACCAGCCAGTTTCCGAGATTCACTCCCTTAATCTTCACAGACTTTTGTCTCCTCCCTGTTATTCTCTACAGATCTGACGTCTCCCCGTTTAAGGCGATGACATCTTTATACCAGTAAAACGAATCCTTTTTCCTGCGGGATAAGTCTCCGGTCTGATCATTGTGTTTATCGACATAAATAAATCCATACCGTTTGTCCATCTCTCCGGTTCCTGCGCTGACCAGATCAATGCAGCCCCAAGGCGTATAGCCAAGCAGGTTGACGCCGTCCTCTTCGACTGCCTTTTTCATCTCGCGAATATGCTTCTGCAAATATTCCACGCGATAAGAATCGTGGATGCTGCCATCCTCTTCCAGCTTGTCGTAAGCGCCAAAACCGTTTTCTACGATAAACAGCGGCACCGGATAGCGGTCGGTAAACCAGTTTAGCGAATAGCGCAGCCCAACCGGATCGATCTGCCAGCCCCAGTCGCTTGCCTGCACATATGGATTTTTGCTGTAATCCACATGCCCGCGGTAATCAAACGCAGGGTTATCCTCTTTATGGTTTGTACAAAATGACATATAATAGCTGAATCCAATATAATCCACACAGCCTGCTTTTAGCGCGTCCAAGTCAGCCTCTGTAATATCCAGCCGGATCTTATTTCTCTCCCAGTATTTTAAAATATGCGCAGGATAGACGCCGTTTACATGGACGTCCGCATAATAATAGCGTTTCTGCATTGCCTTTTCCGCCATCAGCACGTCTTCTGGCTTACAGGTCGCCGGATAGATCGGGCACATCGCGATCATGCAGCCAATCATAAAATCAGGATTGATCTTATGCCCGCATTCTACTGCCTTTGCGCTTGCTACCAGCTCGTAATGGGACGCCTGGTACATGATTTCCTGTTCATTTTCTCCGTCCCTGAGCAGGATGCCGGAATTTGCGAAAAGCATAAATCCGTCCCCAATATCCGCCTGGTTATTGATCTCGTTAAACGTCATCCAATATTTTACTTTGTCTTTGTAGCGGGTAAAGCACACCTCGGCAAACCGCACAAAAAAGTCAATCAGCCTGCGGTCGCGCCATCCGCCGTATTTTTTCACAAGGTGCAGCGGCATTTCAAAGTGGCTTAATGTAATGACCGGCTCGATGCCGTATTTTAAGCATTCATCGAACATATCGTCATAAAACTGCAAACCCTCTTCATTTGGCTGCTCTTCATCCCCGTTTGGGAAAATACGCGTCCATGCGATACTCGTACGGAAGCACTTAAATCCCATTTCCGCAAACAACTGGATATCTTCTTTATAATGGCTGTAAAAATCAATCGCTTCGTGGTTCGGATAATATTCTCCTTCCAGAATGTCGTCCGTAATCCTGCGTTTTGTATTCACATCTCCGGCGGTCACCACATCCATAATGCTCAGTCCCTTGCCGCCTTTATTGTACCCGCCTTCAAGCTGGTGTGCAGCTACGGCGCCGCCCCAGAGAAATTCTTTTTGAAATCCCATACGTTTTCCTTTCCAAAATCAGCTTCCGATCTTTTTATAAAGGTCTATAAACTCGCCTGCAAGAATACGGAAATTTTCCGCGCTCATCAACTGGTCTTCCGCGTGCATTAAAAGCATCAGGCCACCGCTTAATTCCCCGTTTGCATCCATCGTCAGAAGGTCTGCGTGCCCGTTATGTCCCTGGGAAAACGCACTGTCGCCTTCTTTTAACAGTCTTTGCGCTTCTTCAAAATTACCAGCCTTTGCGCTCTGGATGGCATTGATAAAATGTGTTCTAGCAGTACCAACAAATGTAATTACCTGAAAGCACAGCATTTCAAATTGTTCGCTTACTTCACCCATAGTTACTCTTCCTTTCTGCTTGTTATGTAGTCTTTTTACCAGTCGTCATCATCGTCATCGCCAGACTCAGCCTTTTGCTCCTGCTCTAAGTCAATCTTGTCGATCTTTCTGATAAACGGCAGATAGATAAAGAAGGAAATAATAAAGATAATAATCTGGAGCAGTGCGCTCCTCCATCCTCCAACTAAAAATCCAGAAATAATCGGCGGACACGTCCACGGTACCTGTGTTGCCGCATACAGCGGGCAAATCCCGAAATACAGCGCAAAATACTGGATCACACAAGAGATCAGCGGCATCGCGACAAACGGTACTGCCATCATCGGGTTCATAACGATTGGTATACCAAATAAAATCGGCTCGTTAATTCCGAAAATTGCCGGAACGATCTCTACTTTTCCTAACGTCTTAAGCTGCTTGGACTTTGCAAAAAAGCAAAGGAAAATGGCAAGGCCGATCGTAATGCCTGCGCCTGTTACGTTAATAAACTGGTCATAAAACTGCTGTGTTACGATATGTCCGCCGTTTTCAAGCGTAAGCTCTAACCCGCTGTCTAAAATCGCCTGATTTTCCAGGCTGTTTGCCGTTAATAGCCCGGACATAATGCCGCCGACAACCGTCGAGCCGTGTACGCCAAACATCCATAAAAACGGCCCTGCAAAGCACATCAAAAGCGCTCCGCCCAAAGAATCCGTCATGCCCTGCAACGGCGTCTGGATGACTTTGTAGATCGTTTCCATCATCGTCGTATGGAATCCCAAGGAGCAGATGCCGTGAATTACGGCTGCCCCGGTAATAATTGCCGCTGCCGGAATCAGCGCTGAGAAGGAGTTTGCCACGCCCTCTGGAACGCCCGCCGGCATTTTAATTTTAATATTGTTTTTCAAAAACCACGAATAGATCACAGGTACGATCAGCCCAATAATAATCGCCCCGATCATACCCTTGCCTGCCGTCCAGTTCTTATCGATAATGCCGCCGACAACTTCTCCGCTCTCGGTCGTAAGATGCGAAGGCATTAAAAGTAAAAATGTTGCGAGCGCAATCATAGCGCCGCTCAAAGGCTCCTGGCCTTCTAACTTGATATACGTATAACTGATGCCGATTACCGCGATCATCGCACTGATATTAAACGTTGCTCCATACGCCTGATCCATGACTTCCTTGATCCCGGTTTGCTCCAGCACATCCACAACTGCCTGCACCGGAAAGTTGGAAAGAATCAAAAAAATGGAACCGATAATCAGAAGCGGCATGGAATAGACCATACCATTTTTAATCGACTGTACCCCTTTGGTATTAATAAACTTAATAATCTTAGGAATCACTTTCTCACTCAGATATTGATTCACTGCCTTCTTCCGCCTTTCCTCTTACTTGTTTTTTGCAAGCTTATACGCAAATTTCAGGACGTTCATCCCATTGCACATGCCATAGTCCTGCATCGGGATCACATCTACCGGAATTCCCTTCGGATCACAGATCTGCTTTGCCCTGCCAAGCTCAAACCCTACCTGCGGCCCTAACAGTGCTACGTCAATGCCGTCTGTCAGCCGCTCCATCTCAGAGATCGGAAATGCTGCGATATCCGCGTCTTTTCCCTTTTCCTTTGCTGCTTCCTGCATTTTCTTTACAAGCACGCTTGTTGACATCCCTGCTGCACAAAATAAACGAATTACCATAATGAATTCCTCCTCGAATATTTATTTGATACGCTTATTATAACAGTGCACCTTTCGTTTGTCAGCCACTTGCCCCTTGAAAGGAATCTGTTACGAACGAATAGATTTTGTTACAAACAAAAAACAGGGCATTCTTTTTTATTGTGAAAAATGCACTGTTTTTTTCGGTTCATATTAGAAAATATGCACATATTTACATGATTTTGTTTTATTTGTTACTGTCTTGCTGCTCTTCACAGCCAATTAAGTCTTCCGCCGTATTATGGACGCCCTTTAGCTGCCTGCCCAGAAACTCGATAATAAAGACAACTGCCATCTGCGAGGTCAGGTCGTAGTTATGCTTGTTATAGCATGGTATGTAATAGTTGATATTACAGTCGCTCATCTTTGCCAGCGGGCAGTCTGCCCGGTTGGTAATCGAGATCAGGCAGCATCCCCTGCGCTTTAGCCGCTCCGCCAACTGGATCGTTTCTTTTGTAATGCCAGATACCGACAGGGCGATGACCGTCGTTTTTTCGTTCCTTCCGCGAAAGACCGGCGTAAAAGGATCGTCGATCGCAAACGACAGCAAACCTACATTATTAAAATAACGCGCGCCGTATTTGCCCATAATCGAAGAATTGCCGACGCCGACAAAGATCACGGAGGCGGACTTGATTAAATAGTTCATTGCTTCCTTTAGAGTTTCCTGAAATGCCTTTGTCTGCACACGCTGAAAAAAATCCCACATCGTTGTAATATCCATATCCAGCTTTGTCCTGCTGTCGTCCTTTAACTGCTGCTTTAGCTTTAGCCGAAACTCCGAATACCCTTCGCATCCCGCCTTTTTGCAAAACCGAAGCACAGTCGTCGTCGATACATGCACAGCATCCGCCAGCTCTCGTACTTTCATATAGACCACCTTGTCCTCATTGCGCACAATATAATTATAGACATCCATTTCAAGTTGATTAAACGATTTTACCATCTCATGCGTAAACATCCAAATTTCCTCCCTCAACATTTTACTAGCTCCCCCTCCTGTACAGAAAAAATCGGGCAGATGCTGCCACATTTTTTCTGTTTCCATCATACCACACTCACAGCCGCTTGTCATAATAAATTTTCTTGTGAACAAGGGCTTGCATTTTCGCTCAATTCCCATTATTATAGAAAGAAGGTTACAGCTTTTTTGCTGCACCAAAAAAATATATTCATTACTGAGGCAGGAAAAATGAACAACAAACACAACAAAAAACACAAACATCTTGGCGGCAAGGTCAACCTTGTCACGGGCTGTCTGCTTGTACTCAGCATCACAGTTGTTGTCAGCATATGCATTGCGATGTTTTATCGGCTGACGATGGATCTGCTGCGCAGACAGTGTATCAGCGGCACAAACATGCTCGCTTATGAGCTGGACGGCTATGTAGGCCCGGAAGACAAATCCATCGTACTTGACGAGCTGAAAGAAGAGCTCGGATGCGAATTTACAATCTTCGAAGGAGATACACGCGCCTACACGACGATCCAGCAAAATGGAGAACGTGCGATCGGCACAAAGCTGTCTGAGGAGATCGCCGACATCGTACTGACCAAAGGACAGTCTTATATTGGAAACGCAGAAATCTTAGGCGTAAAGCATCTTTGCTCCTATGTCCCTGTCAAAGATGAAAACGGCAATACCACCGGCCTGCTTTTTTCCGGTATCTCTATGGACAACGCTTATGCGCAGCTAAACCGTACGCTTATCGTATCCATTGTGGCAGGCACGATTATGCTCATAATCAGCATCCTGTTTATGACGGTTTTTATCCATCATACAGTCACGCGCCGGCTTTCCAGGCTGACCGGCATCGCGACTACTATGGAGCACGGAGAGCTTGGGCTTTCAAATAATGCCAGCACCGCTTCTGGAAAAACAAAGCACTCCAATGACGAGATCGGCGTATTGGCAGATATTTTTGACCGCACGATCCATCGCTTAAAGGGCTACATAGGCGAGATCTCCACGATACTGGAAGCGATCTCAGAAGGCAACCTGGCTGTGTACACGACACAGGACTATGTAGGCGATTTTACTTCCATTAAGCATTCTTTAGACGGCATTTTAGACCGGTTAAACAGCACGATGTCACAGATCGTCGAAAGCTCCGACTATGTAACAAGCGGTTCCAAACAGGTTGCCACAGGCTCCCAGGCACTAAGCCAGGGCGCGTTAGAACAGGCAGGCGCTGTCGAAGAGCTGGAAGAAACCGTACAAAATATTTCCAGACAAGTAGAACAGTCCGCGGCAAACGCGATACAAACGAGCCAAAATGTCGGCAGTGTCGGCGGCAAGATTTTGGAAAGCAACCAGAAAATGCAGGAAATGATCCATGCGATGAAGCAGATCAGCAGCAGCTCCAATGAGATCGGAAAGATTATCAAAACGATCGAATCGATCGCTTCACAGACAAATATACTGGCATTAAACGCCGCCGTAGAAGCTTCCCGTGCCGGCGAATCCGGCAAAGGCTTTGCCGTCGTGGCAGAAGAAGTACGTGATCTTGCCGGACAAAGCGCCGAGGCTTCCAAAACGACCTCCGAACTGATCGAGCGTTCCATCGCAGCCGTAGAACGCGGCTCCAAGATCGCCAATGAAACAGCCAGTATGTTAGAAGCCGCAGCTTCCGGCGTCTCCGGCATCGTAGAGACGACCAACGTCATCGCCGAGGCTTCCCGCACACAGGCAGACCATATCGCCCAGGTACAAGACCGCATCAGCCAGATCTCGCAAGTCGTACAGACCAACTCCGCGACTGCACAGGAAAGCGCCGCCACAAGCGAGCAGCTCAGTTCACAGGCAAGGATTCTAAGACGGCTGATCAGCATGTTCCGCGTGCGGACATAATAAAAACAACACTTTACAAAGCGCAGCCAGGAGAGAAAATTGGCATCCCCTGGCTGCGGCTTTGGAAGAATGGCTGCTATAAAACAAGTCCTTTTGTCTCCTCGCACCCAAGAACCAGGTTCATACACTCAATCGCCGCACCAGACGCGCCTTTTCCCAGATTATCAAACTGCGCGGAAACTACCACGCGCTCCTTATTTCCTGTCACATATATTTTTAACCCATCCCAGCCGGACAATCCGTTCGCGGCTAAAAATCCGCTGGCTGCAACCGGATCCTCCGCGTCGCTTACTTTTAGAAACGGCTGGTTCTTAAAATACGCTGCATAATAATGCAGCAGCGATTCCGGTGTTTCTTCTTTTGCCAGCAAATCCGTATACAACGGCACCGAAACGATCATGCCGCTGTAATAGTCGTCGATAATCGGTGAAAATAACGGAGTGCGCACAAGCCCTGTGATTTTTTGCATTTCATTTAAATGCTTGTGCTGCTGTGTCAGCGCATATTCTCTTCCAGCCGACAATTCCTTTGGCCGTTCGTCTGCTTCATAAGCCGCGATCGTTTTTTTGCCTGCTCCACTATATCCTGAAATGGCAAAGCTGCTTACCGGATAATCCTTTGGCAAAATCCCTCCTGCAATCAGCGGATACACCAGGGAAATAAAGCCTGTCGCATAGCATCCTGGAACGGCGATTCTCTTTCCCTTTTGAATCGCCGTTTTATGCTCTTTTGACAGCTCAGGAAATCCGTATGCCCATCCCTTAGCGGTACGGTGCGCCGTCGACGCATCGATAATCACCACATCTTTATTTTCTACCAGAGAAACAGATTCCCTTGCCGCCTCATCCGGCAAACATAAAAACGTAAGATCAGACGCCTCTATCATTTTCTTTCTCTCTGCCGGATCTTTTCGCAGCTCGGGACAAATGTGCAACAGCTCTATATCGTCACGGTTTTGAAACCGTTCATAAATTCTTAATCCCGTCGTTCCTTCGCTTCCGTCAATAAAAACTTTTGTTTTCATAAATAATAAACTTCCTTTCTCTACCTAGAGCGTGTTTGAAAAATCATTCCCGTGATCTGCACTTCACAGAAATCATTTTTCAAACACGCTCTAGTCTGTCTAAATATTTTTCCCCTTCCAAAACGATTCTATTATTTTCTCTCCCATTTGTAAAGTCCTGCCTGTATAAGAAACCAAAAATCCAGGCATACTAACAAAAAGAAAAAGGAGACACAATACATGATCGAACAAGATACGATCCGGCTGCTGCGTGAATGCGACGCCGGAATTAAAATGGGCATCACCTCCATCGACGACGTCCTGCCCTATGTCAGCAGCCCCGACCTGAAACAAAACCTATCAGCCTGCAAAAACAGCCATACCGCATTAAAAAGCGAGATCCAGACACTGCTGGACAACTATCACGACAGCGGCAAAGAGCCCGCTGTCATGGCTAAAAGCATGTCCTGGCTAAAGACCAACGTCAAACTCGTGCTCGACGAATCAGACAGCACGATTGCAGATCTTATGACAGACGGCTGCAATATGGGCATAAAATCGCTGCACAAATTTCTAAACGAATACAAAGCAGCCGACGAAGCTTCCAAAGACATTGCAAGAAAACTCGTCAGCCTGGAAGAAAACCTTGTAACAAATGTAAGAAAATTTTTATAAAGCAATCTTTTGAATCCTCTCATACTCCTCCAATGAGATTTTAAGTATCGTCCCATGCTTAAATCCATACGGAAAGTAAAACTCTCTGTCGGCGCGCCAAAACTCCCCGCTTTTTAAACTATCTGCAAGAAACGGCACATACCCCTGACCGGCGCCCGGCACCCCGTAATAATCCAAAAACAGGCACCACTTGCCGTCTGCAAGCTGCACCGCCGTCGGCGCCTCATAGACCCCGTCGTCAATCTGCTTTTTTTCTGCCTGCGCCTGCATACAGGCATCAAATGCCTCGATCCGCTCATACTGCCCTGCCGCCTGCCTGGATCTAAGCAGCATAATTCTTGCCGGTGCCGCTTCGCTTTTTACAAACATATAATATGTGCCCTGCTCATAATAAATAGCTGAATCGATCACGCTGCTGTCTTCCTTTTCGTACAGCACCTCTGGCTTGGTAAAGTTCTCAAAATCTTTCGTCCGGCTGAAATAAATCCTTTTTCTCAAGTATCCGTCGCTCTTATGGGAAGAAGACCAGTGCAGCAGATAGTCCCCCTCTTGTTCATCATAAATGACATCCGGCGCCCACAGACAGCCCATCTCCTCCGTTCCAAGCTTTACCAGCCGCTGCTCTGTCCAATCTGCAAGGTTGTCCGACTCCCATACAGAAAAATATTTGCTGCCGCACCGCCCGATCTCGTCCCAGGACTGGTGGTACTTTCCGCGCATTCCATAAGCAAGGCTTAAATCCGTCGCAAAAATATAAAATTTTTCCCTTTCCCTGCACCTTACAATCGTAAAATCCCTGACGCCCCGGTCGCCGTAGTACGCCCACAGTACCGGCTTTCCCTCATTCACAGCTTCCCATTGAAAGCCGTCTCTGCTCAGGGCAAAATACACCTGTTCCCCGTCCGGGGTATCCTTTTCCCGAAAATGTACAAATAAATACGCTTGTTTCCCCATTTTTTTCTCCTTTTTAAAAATGGGACGGAAAAATCCGTCCCACTGCCAACATGTACTCATCTATTAGTATACGCAAAGATCTAAAAAATAGCAACCGCTTTTTATAAAACGCAATCTATCAAACAATCTTCCCTTGTAAATCTGATAAAACAAATTTGCAAGGGCAACAATGCGTATACCTATCTGAATTAAATCCTAATATGTAACATACATTGAATCACCCTCCTTTCTTTCGTGCCCATAGGGCATGATATCTGGAGGGCTACTTTGAAGCATCCGAAAAATAAGAGGGATAAAGCCGCCTGGCTCTATGGTTTTCCCACATCGTCAATATAACACATATTTCTCTATCGGGCAATATCCTTTTTTAACTGTAGTTCATTTTGTCTACAGCTTTCACACAAAGGCGAAACAACACGGATTTCGCTACGTACTTATTAAGGGGGATATTTCTTTTTGCCTCCGCCTGCTTCTAAAAAGCTATTTTTTCAAATATTGCAAAATCGGTTCAATATACTTTTTGTCTGAAATATCATAAGACGAAGAAATCATTTTCACCATTATTTCTTCCGCTTCTGTCTTATCTTTTTGTGCTTTCAGTTTTTTTATAAACATTTTCATCAGCAGTTTAGAAGGTGTAGACATTTTTTCATAATTGAACCCTCCCGGACAATAAAATGCCTTGACTTTTTTCTGCTCCGACTCGTTAAAATTCCGTTTCAGAGCGATGTCAACTTCCGGGTTGTCTATCGGGCTTCCTCCAACACAAAATGCAATCAGCTTCTTATCTGCCCATTTATCTATATTTCCCTTAAACCAACTAATTTTACTGATACTGCCCGCACAAGCCCAACCACCAAAAATAATTGCTTCATATGCAGCCAAATCTTTCTTTTTTGCGGCTGACAATTCAAAGCAATCAGCCTGCGTTGCTTCCGCTATCCACTCAGCATAGCGTTTTGTAAATCCTGTTTGTGAAGTGTAAATTACGATTGTTTTCATCGGCATAAATCTCCCTCTTTCATTTTCGACAGCTTTTATGATAATTTCCTGCAATAAACACCCTCTTTTCCAAATTTTCTATTCCTACATACAGTCTTGATAAAAGTTTCAAAAAGATACATCAGTTCCTCTTAATATTTAGAAAAGTCTTTTCATCAAAACATCAGCTAGTACTAGAGCTTGTTTCGTAGCATTTACGAAAAGCAGCCGGGAGAGAGGATGTGCCTCCCCTGGCTGCGGCTTTGGAAGAATGCTTAGAATCCCTTAGTATTCTGCGGGGCAACCAGGGGCGCAGCCAAGCGGCACCTTTAGCTGCCAGCAGGCAGCGAACTAGGTGCCGCGACCGTGCGCAGCCACAACGTAACAGCGGGATACTTAGGGATTCTTAGCATTCTGGAACGGACGCAGCCAGGGGAGGCACATCCTCTCTTCCGGCGTCCCTTCCAGTAAAAATATACCAAAGCAATTCAAGTTTGAAAAATGCTTTAACGATACCTCTGGAATATGGTTGTCAAAAAGTGTTTGCAGCTTGTTCCCGGCAATAAATAATGCGCTTTTAATGATAACTGAAACGCCTCCATTTTCATCCCTTTTACCCAATCTTTCCACAAAGATCAAACCGATTGTTGCTCCAATACAGCCCTGCTGTCAAAATCACAATTCCCGCACAAATCCCTCCATTATAAAGATCGCTGTATGCACTGCCTGCTTTGACGGCTCCCAGCGCGCATAAAATCGCAGCTACAAATCCGCCCAGTCCGCCCAGCATGGAAGAGGCGCTCTGTTTGACCACGCTGACCTCGTTTTCCCATTGCAGCACCGGAAAATGCAGATTGACCGTAATGCCGTATACGCAGGAAAATACGATCATCACAAGCGGCACCAGCGCCAGCCAGAGCAGCTCTCGTCCGTCTGGTTTTAATGCGAACATCAAAAGCACCTCGGACACGGCATAAAACGGAAGGATCAGCAGCAGGTTCATTCCGATTTTCGCATCCAGAACCTGCTTGACTGACAGCGGCAGGCTTTTGACCAGCCACCAGTTTTTTCCTTCCATCGAGACCGAAACTGCCGTAGTCGTCATCATGCAAAAAGCACCCGCCAGCACAAAAGGAATGAGCATTTCCGTATTTAAGCCAGCAGGCAGAAGCTGTTCGACCGCGTCCGCTCCCATAACAAATACCGTACCGGCAAAGATGCACCCCATCACCGGCCCGATCACTGTATTTGTCACATACACACTGGACGAAAAATACCGCCGAAACTCCCGCCTTATAAGCGCTGCTGCCACAGAGCCTGCTTTCAGCTCTCCAAGCTGGTAACGGTGCGTCGCAAAGCTGCCAGAAAGATGCTCGCAAATATTCGCAAAGCAAAGGACAACGCCTGCCGATACTGCCGCAAAAACAGCCACGGACACAAATAAGCCAAACAATCCCATCCAAAGGTCACCGCGCACAGCGGCAATGCCAAGCCATACCGCAGGCGGATATACCTTTTCCAGCATCCCCGTTACCATTGCAGACAGGTCTCTTAGCATTTCTGCATCGAGATTGCCTTCCAGCGCCGCCATACGGGAAGTCCCATACAAAATGGCAAACACCATCAAAACAGACAGCCCGGACGCCGCCAGGCTTTTATGGCGCATACGCGAGGATATCCCGGTAACAAGCGCACCTACCAAAACCGCCGCAGACATCGGAATCAGCGGTGCGGCAAAAATATCCAGTACGATGATAACATAAAAAGCTGCACCGACGCCCTTCCTGGCATTCCAGGCATATACCGCAATGCCAGGAAGCAGTACGGCAAGCGTCAGCAGACCGTTTTCCACATACATCCGAAACAGCCTTGCCACCGCAATCACGCCTTTTGGCAGCGGCAGCGCGCACAGCACATCATAGCCTTCCCTGCGAAAAATCATGCTCCCTGCCTTAAGCATCCCAAATACAAAAATCATTGTACTGGAAATCATAAGCAAATAAGCAGGAACTACTTCCTCTAGTCCAAGCACGATCAGCCCATACGACAGGTTGCCCAGATAAAATGCCATCATTGCAAGCAGCAGGCACCAAAGTACGAACAGGCAGGCATACTTTCTTTTTTTCCCCTGCTGCTTTGTAAAACGAAACACATTTATCCCATATAAGTTGCAAAGCTCCAATTTTGCCAGGTTTTTAATTTGCCGCATCGTATTTGTCATCTCCTGCCACCTCCATAAAGACAGATTCCAAAGACTGCCCTTGTTTTAATACCGTTTCCATATCCCCTGCGGTTACAAGCGCACCGTCTTTAATAATCGCCACCTTATTGCACAGCTTTTCCGCCACATCCAGCACATGCGTGGAAAAAAAGATCGCGCCGCCTTTTGCACATATCCCGCGCATCAAGTCTTTTAATAGCACAGACGCCTTCGGGTCAAGCCCGACAAATGGCTCATCTAAAATCAAAAGCCCTGGCTCATGCACCAACGCGGCAAGCAGCGCCAGCTTCTGCTTCATCCCATGCGAATACGAGGAAATCAGGTCTCCCAAGGACGCCGTTATTTCAAACAGATCCCCATACGTCCTGATCCGCTCTGCACGCTTCGCTGCCCCGATTTTAAAGACATCCGCGGTAAAATTTAAATACTGAATCCCTGTCAGATATTCATAAATATCCGGGTTATCCGGGATATAAGCAAACTGCTGCTTGCACAGCACCGGATCTTTGGTAAGATCGATCCCGCAGATCTGAACCGATCCCGCGTCAAAATCCTGGATGCCCGTCACGCATTTCAGCGTCGTCGTCTTGCCCGCGCCGTTATGTCCGATAAATGCGTAAAGGTCTCCGGGAGCAATATGCAGGCTCAGATCCGTAATACCCTTTTTGCTTCCTTTATAATGCTTTGTCAAATGCTCAATTTTTAACATTCCAAACCCTCCTGTTTTTATCATTTCATATTTCTTGTTACCATACATTTATCTAAATTGCAGGATGCGCATCAGCTTTTGAAATTCAGGCTGATTTCGAATGCTGTCAAAAACCGGATGCGCAAAGCTATCTTTCAGGTTCTGCCTGATAAAGCTCCTATCCCTGGGCGTAGCACTGCCAAACGGAAGCTGCGCGATCCAAGCATCCAGCAGATCAAAATAAGCGTCTCCATGCAGCTTGATTTCATCTGCCTGCAAAAGCTGTTCTACGCACTTTTGAAAACGCCAGAGCGTATCATACGTTTCCTGCACCTTGCCTTTTGCACAATAAAAGACTGCACACTGGTAGTGAAACTGTGCCGACAGGTTCGGATGCAGCGCTTCAAGCTGGTAGAGCTCCATAACCCCGCGCATTCGCCGAATCGTCTGCGTGCACCGTTGCTCATCCTCTTCATAAAGAGAAAGAAGCTGCATCGCGTCTCCTGTCAGGCTGACCAGATCAATATAATGCTTCACCTGCACATAGTGTTTCGCCTGCTCCTTTTTCCCCGCCATGCGGTAAGCCTGCACCAAAAATCCCCCATTCTGTCCAGAAAGGCGGCTTGGATCTGCGACAGGCTCCAGATCTTTGATTACCTCCTCTGCTTTTCCAAGCTGCAAATTCAGCCCAGCCTTCAGCGTAAACGCATCGTTGCACACACCCACATCACCGCAATTTTGCAAAATCCGCTCACACCAGCACACCGCCTCCTGCAAAAGCTGCCTGCCCTGCTCCGGCGTCTTTGCCAGCATATAGTGATTCCAGTACAAAATGCCAAGATACAGCAAAAACGGATAACAGGCATAATACCGATGCGCAAGCGCCTTCGTTTTCTCCACCGCCTCCCCAAACGGCAGGTTCGCAAAATCCTTGGACAGCTTTGCATACAGATATCGAATCTGCTCCGCAGAAAGCTGTGCCTCATAACCGATCAGTTCATCAACCGTCACATCATAAAATGCCGCAAGCTGCGGCAATAGCAGCAGATCCGGCGTATTCTGCCCCTTCTCCCACTTTGACACGGATGCCTTTGTCACACCCATAAAATCCGCCAGCTCTTCCTGCGTCAGCTTCTTTTCATGCCGAAGCCTTACAAGGTTTTCCGGTAAATTCAGTTTATTCATTGTCGATTCTCCTGAAATTTTTTCTGCTGCCTAAACAATGATACTGCATTACTTTTTATATAATCTTACGATTTCCCTTTACGATTCAATTATAACAGGAACGTTTCAAAAAATGCAATCAACCATCACGATATTTTAGTAAATAAAATCAACCGTTAGGAAACTTTTCAGATCTTTGAGCATACGAAAAGCAGCTCTGATTTCTCAAAGCCGCCTTTTTAATTTCTCGTACCATTTTCTAATTTACTTATATCAGCCTGATTCATCCCCGTTGCTTGCCGCTTCTAAGTTGCAGCATTACAATCTGCTGTTAGAGCCGCTTTATGTGATTCGTACCACAGCGCAGATCTACGTGGGCGCTGTCCCTGTAGCAGCAGTCTTTTGGATGCCCGCCGACAGGAAGTGCCGACGATCGTTTACCAAAATTTGACTTCTGGCTTTACACTGCGGTATCCGGCACTGACCATTACCTCATCCCAACAGCTATAGCATTCCGGCAGATCGTACCAGCGCTCGTTTGCCTTTGTCTGCGTAAGGGCGATCCTTTGTCCCACATACGTCTCGCTGCCTTGTATGTCTCTCCGCTGTCCGCACGGACAGTCGTTACCCCTGTGTCAAATCCGCCTTGTGAAACAATGCTGATATCGGTAATCACCGCCACCATCGTATCCCCCGCTTCGCTTGAGAGAATCACCGGGCTGGTCGGTATGCCATGCACCGGCAGCAGCCCGGTATTCAGCTCTGGAACGGCGCGCCCGTTTCCGTCCGTATCGATCACCGGCAGCCCGCACTTCCATGCCGCATACAGCGGAAGCAGCGTATTTCCGCCGCCCATCTCTCCTGAATAGACATATCACTCTGGAAACGCAAATCACACCTCACACCGGAATCCTAAAATTAAAAGAAAGCATCCGCTCCAGACGAATGCTTTCCTGCCTGATCTTTGCCGCTATGCCGCTACTGTCATCATCCCTTTTGTATGCATTTTTCTTCGTTTTCCATATTTATCAATAAAATTGATATAATACGGATACAACCGGATCTCTAAAATCTCTCCCTGCTCTCTGCCCTGCGCGCGCGCATCCTTTGCACATTCCATATCTTTTAAGTCTTCTTCCTGGAAGACCTCTCCGACCTTCAGCCCGTCGCGGCAGTAAAAGCCGATTGCTTCCAAATACTGGTTTAACGCGCTTAACAGCTTTTCTTCAAACTCGGCGTTGCCGGAACGCATTCTGCGGTACATCGCTTCGACCATCTTTGCAATCAAGTCTTCCTGCACGACCTGTACAAACGCCTGCAAAACATCTTCCAGCTCTGACCTTGGCGTAAACTGCCTTGCCGTACTGCGGATATCTCTCTGGTACTGGCCATACATCTTTTTGTACGGATCGTGATCCGGGACGCTCTCGAAAAAGCGGTCTAACACTGCCATATTTGCAAACCTTGTCACCATCACCTGGATATTGCCTGCTGTAATCGTATACTTTTCTTTGTTTTCGGTAATGACAAACGGGTTTTGTATATCATCCCTTTGCAGCATCGTCTCAAGGGAACGGTCTTTGACCCTTACTAAAAGGTCGCTGATCTTGCTGTTTGCCTGTGCCAGCTTTTTGGACAGGTTAAATACCTTGCGCTTTTCTTCCTGGAAGCTTTGATCCGCGGTATCGTAAGCCTGTTTTGCCTCGTCAAGTTCTTTTAACGCGGCAGCAAGCTTGTTTTCGTACTCCGCGTTTTTCTTTTCCAGCACGTCAATGCGCGCAAGCAGCTCATTGACATTCGGCGCATCCGGGTCTGGCGCATTGATTTCCTCTAAGTACATGTGTACATCGCGGATTCTTGCCGCAAGCATCTGGCTGCTTTTTTTCATCTCTTCCTTTTGCTTTTCAAATTCTTCGCCGATCAGGTCTTTGATCTCCTGCCCGCGTGCCGCAGAATCGGCCTCGATCTGGGTGATCTGCGATACGATCGTATCACACTGCGAAAGCACACTATCACACTGTTCAGACACCTTGACAAACGACTCCTGGCTGTTTTTCAGCTCCTGGTAGGAATCGCTCATATTGTTGTCCAATACTTCCTGTGCGTCCAATGTCTGCTGTACCTTTACAAGAATCTCCCGTATGCTTTTTTCATTTTTATCCGACCTTCTATTATAATGATCTACCAGCAGGCGCAGCAATCCGTTGCATTCATCTGATAATACGTATTTCAGGTTCTTCCACAATCCCATCGTATCTTCCTCGCTTTCTTATCCGCTCGTGTTCGTCATAAGCTGAGTTTATTATATCGGACAATCTGACCAAAATCAATATTTTTCAGAGATTTTTCGTGGTTTTGCAGAATAGAACTGGAAATGGCGGAAGGCACTTCCAGTAAAAGTGCTTCCGCCACATGCAAAGCCTAAGCCATCCGAAAATGAAACTTAATCGGCTGATAGTCACCGGCGCCCACCGGCAGCGGGATTCCCGCCTTCATAAGCGCTGCGCCAGTATAGATACTTCCAGTTGCCTCGTCCTTATAATGCGCCTGTGCGTCTAATCCTTCCAGATAAATCAGATGGATATGCGGGTTTGGCTCATTGCGGAGCTGTACCCCGTTTACAATCGTCTCTTTTTTATCTTTGGACACGAACTGCCAGATCACATAGTCATCGTTTTTAAATGGACTGGACAGCCGGTAATAATCCCCGGTCTGCACAAGGTGCTCCATCTTTTTATATTCCTGGATCTGTGCTTTTGCCGTCTCCTTTTCTTCTTTTGTCAAATGCTCCAAATCCAGCTCATAGCCAAACGTTCCTGCGCTTGCCACAACTGCCCTTGTCTCAAACGGCGTCGTACGCCCGGTCTGGTGGTTCGGACATACGCTCACATGCGCTCCCATCGCACTGATCGGATAGCCAAAAGAAGTGCCGTACTGGATCTTTAAGCGGTCAATCGCATCGGTATTGTCGCTGCACCAGATCTGCGGCGAATAATACAGCATCCCGGCATCAAACCTGCCGCCGCCGCCCGCACAGTTTTCAAACAGCAAATCAGGATATCTGGTCACAAGCTGCTCCATCATCTCATAGACGCCTAACATATAACGGTGGAACACCTCGCCCTGGCGTTCTCTTGGCAGCGCTGAGGAATAGACATTTGCAACGCTGCGGTTCATATCCCATTTGACATAGTCCACCCCGCAGCTATCCAGTACCTGGAAGATCTGCTTCATGACATAGTCGCGCACTTCCTTCCTTGTAATATCCAGATTGAGCTGGTGGCGGCTTCTTGTCATATTCCTCTGCGGAATACGCAGGATCCAGTCTGGATGGTTGCGGTACAAATCACTGTCTTCCGATACCATCTCCGGCTCGATCCATAGGCCGAACTTCATGCCAAGCCCCTTAATACGCTTTACAAGCTGCGGCAGGCCGCCCTTGATCTTGGATTCGTTCACTACCCAGTCGCCCAGCCCGGAATAGTCGGTATCACGCTTGCCAAACCAGCCGTCATCGAGCACAAACATATCTAGCCCGATTTCCTTGGCGTTCTTTGCAATATTAAACAGTTTCTCTTCGTTAAAGTCAAAATACGTCGCTTCCCAGTTGTTGACAAGCACCGGCCTTGGCGCGGTCACGTATTTGCTGCGGATTAAGTTGGAGCGGTACGCGTCATGGTAAATATGCGACAGCCCCGACAGCCCTTTTGCCGAATAAGCCATAATGACTTCCGGTGTCTCAAATATGTCCCCGGTTTTCAGCCGATAGGAAAAATGATACGGATGAATCCCAATGACAAGCCTTGTCTGTTCCATCTGGTCAACCTCGATCTCACAGCGGAAGTTGCCGCTGTAGGCGAGTGCAAATCCATAGCAGTCCCCGTGCGTTTCACTCGTCGGCTTATCGCAGAGGATCACAAACGGATTGTGCTGGTGGCTGGACATCCCGCGCTTGCTCTCCACAGACTGCACGCCATGATACAGCGGCAGCCGCTCGGTCAGGCGTTCCATCGAATGCCTGCCGTAAAAATGAATCAAATCCATATGCTTGTTCGGATAATCCATCTCCATTGACATCGCACGCTGGATTGTCACGGTCTTGTCTCCCTGGTTTTCAATCCGAACCGCACGCGTAATTACATCCAGGTCATAAAACACCCCGTAAAGCAGGTGTACCTTAAGGTTTGTAATGCGGTCGTACATCACGATCTCAAGCGTCTCTGCTTCTTCCTCGCTGCCAAACATACAAGGAAGCCCGTGCAGGGAATATTTGCCTTCCGACATGCGGTAAGACTCATAGCGCAGATGGATCGCATCGCTGCCGTCCTCATGCGTCATCTCGATCGCATTGATCCGGTAATCCCCGTTTCCATATCCAGAATATTCCTGTGGCAGCACATCCAAAGAAAACGTACGGTCATCCCCTGCTTCATACGGATTGCCGGAAAACCCCCGGTCCAGACTGATAATGCGGTGTGACGCATCGCTGTCCCCGATATCCGATCCATAATATAAATGGGCAAGCGTATCATAATCCCTCACCTGCATTTGATATACGCTGTTCTTCGTATGGAGCTTAAACACTTTTGTCTTTTCATTGTAAGTAATATGTTTCATATTGTCACCTCTCACATATTTAGTCTTCCACCCTGTTGCCGTATTCATCCACCTTCGGCAGGTATGGCTCATATTCCCGTAAAAGAAGGCTGTCCGTTACCAGACATACAAGCGAAAACCCGCAGGTTACCCAGATAAACGCATAAAGCGGCAGCATCTGGATATCCAAAAATGTCAAAAACATCGGAAACACACTGAAAAATAAAACGACGATCAAATAATGCGGCTTGCGAAACGCAAAAAACAGGCTGTCTGTTACAAGCTCTTTTAAGCCCGCCTGAAACGCAGCCATCGTCGGAAACATATACAGCCCGATCACCAGCGCTGCTCCTGAAATCGCCGCAAGCCCAATCTGAAAGATCTTAAAAACACCGCCAAACTGCCCGCACCAGAACCATTCCAGCCGCACCATTACAGCAAGTGCCAGCAGCGCCAGCCATGTCACTGCCGCCTGCTTAAAATTCGTCTTAAATCCTTCCCAAAACGTAGCAAACGGATTTAAATCCAAATCTCCGCGCAGCATCTTCATAATCGTAAAATGAAGCGCCGCAAACGCAGGCCCTGCCGTAATAACTGGAACCGTGCAGAGCACAAACAGGATATTTGCCGCAACGACCACCCAGATCCTTGCCATGATTCTCCCAAAGGTACTGTCATTTGATAAAAAACCACCCAGCAGATTACTCATTTGCTTCCTCCCAGCTCAATACATACTCCAAAAACAGTTCTATTTTATCTAAATGCGGTGCAAGGGACGATACTCCCAGGGCACAGCTTTGTGTGTACAAGCCAAACTCTGTGACCAGACAAGTATCGCTTAAGTCGATGCCGATTGGTATCGGCTGTGTACTGTACTCTTTATCTTTTGGAGTAGCATAAATAAGCCTGTCTGCATATTTTTCAGCCAAAGAGCCGGCGATCTCTTTATTCGACAGATCCATCAGCCGCCCCTTTTCCCCCAGCGCCCGCAAGTCCTCTGTCTCCATTGTTACAATATCCATTGTCTTTGAATCCACATATGCCACAAATGCGTTATAATATTGATTATAACTGTCCTTTGCAGGGTCAAAATAGCAGTTATTATTAAATACCACATTTTTTTCCCTTGTGTCAAGCTGCGCATATTCCACAAATCCGTTCCAAAACGCGGAATGCTCGCCGACCTGCGCATACGTATTTGCAAAAACGCCGTAAAACCAGTTTTCCCTTGGTGTGTACAAAAAATGGACGGCAAAAGAAATAAGCAGGGCAACCGCACATACGACACCAATAATCCATAATCTATAATACTCCCAAATATACTCCAGTTTTTTGCGAAAATCAAGTCCTGCGACCTTCTTTTTTTCTTCAGCCAGCAATGCTTTTAAATATACTTTCCGTCCATCCATTTTTCAACACCTCTGTTTCATATCGCGGTTTCTCGCTTTTTTCTGTCTCCTGTTTTATGAAAACCTGTTCATAAATGGCCGGATGCCAACACCTGTCAACACCCGGCCTCTTTGCCACAAATTTATTTGCTTTACAGCTTCCCGCCGGAAGTTGCAATACCTTCCACGAACTGCTTCTGGAAGATTACATAAATAACAAGCATTGGTACAACTGCAAGCACTGCCGCTGCCATCATTGCAGGATAATCGCTCGTAAACTGTCCCTGCATCTTTGCAAGTGCTGCGGAAAGTGTCGTTGTCTCTGCCTTTGTGCAGACAATCATCGGCCACATCAGGTCTTTAAACGCGAATACCGCTGTAAAGATACCGAGTGATACCATAGAAGAACGTGTTAAAGGCATCATAATCTTTAAGAACCGCTGTCCGATATTACAGCCGTCCAGTGATGCCGCCTCTTCCAGATCCTTTGGAAGCCCTTCGTAGCCAGTCTTTAACAAATAGGTGCCAAACGCCGTAACAAGACCCGGAAATACAAGGCCGAACGTAGTATTCATCATTCCCATCTTAGAAATCATCAGGTACTGCGGAATAATAAAGATCTGTCCAGGAACCATCATCTGTACGAGTACAAGCGAGAACATAATCTTCTTTCCAGGGAAATTCAGCCGCCCAAATGCGTAGCCAGCCATCGTTGCCGTCAGGCAGGCACACAATACACGGAAGAAAATCATCAGCAATGTGTTTTTATACAGGATGACAAAGTTATAGTTTTTCCATACCGTCCCAAAGTTTTCCCAGTGCCAGCCGCTCTGCGGGAATATGTAAAACGGATTTACAGAAATCGCTTCCTGGTTTGTCTTCAATGCTGTGAGGACCATCCATGCAAACGGTACGATCATAATGATCGAAAAGATGATCAGAATCGCATGAATGAGAATGGATGTCAGCCTCTGTTTCATTTCATAGCTTTCCATATTCTTTCCTCCCTTTAGTTATGGTATACAAGTTTCTTTTCCAACTTCTGCAAGATGACCGTAAGGATCATAATAAATACAAGCAGAATCACTACGATTGCAGCGCCCACGCCTTTGTTTCCGTTTGTGAACGAATACTGATAAAATACATATACGATAGACTGTGTCTTATTTAACGCCTGGTTCGTCTTATCCATAACCATGAACATCAAATCGAAGATTGTCAGCGCACCGATAATACGGGTCTGTACAATAAAAAATGTAGTTGGTGAAAGAAGAGGCATTGTGATGCTAAAGAACTGTCGGATACCGCTGGCACCGTCGATCCTTGCCGCTTCGTAATAATCTCCTGGTATTTCCTGAAGTCCGCCGAGAAACAGTACCATGTTATAACCGATAATTGACCATACACCGATAATAGCGATACATGCCCATGCAATATTCGGATTGGAAATCCATGCAATATTTGTATGGAATACGTTGTTTAATAAACCAAACTGCTGGTTGTACAGCCATTTCCATACCATCGCTACGGCTGCCGGAGCACAGACCATAGGCAGGAAGAAGATCGTACGGTATACCGAACGGCCTTTCATCTTACGATTTAAGAATACCGCTAATGTAATAGAAATTACAACCGAAAACGGTACTTCGATAATTGCATATTTGATCGTATTCCAAAGCGACTGCCATAACTCTGCTTTGCCTGATCCAAACAGCATATCCTGATAGTTCTTAAGGCCGATAAATACATTTCCAAGTCCGAAATCACCCGTCTTAAAGAAGGACTGGTAGATCGTATCAAAAATCGGATAGAAATTCAAAATTAAAAGCCCTAACATTGTAGGAATGATAAATGCCCATCCCCATACTGCCTCTCTTTTTTCAGCCAATGTCATTTTCTGCTTCATTGTCACCCTCCTTATCTCAATCTGCATACAGCAATCCGGCAGTGCCGGACTGCTGTATGATATGGTGAACCTCTATACATTACTTATTCGTTTGCAATCGCATTTTCGATAATTGTCTGCGCATTGTCACATGCCTTGGACATCAGTTCTGGATCTTCCGGGTTCTGCCACGGCTCTAAGAAGCCGCCTGCCTGCTGGAGCGCATCTTCCCATACCGTTGTGTTGCGCGTATAAGGACGGAAGAACAGCGTACCTTCTTCTTCAATTTTTGTAAATGCAGAAAGGTCTGTGCCTTCGAACGCATTGATAAACGCATCGGACGCACCTACATAACCAGCCATCGTAACGCCCAGCTCTGCCTGCTTCTTCTGGCCTTCTTCAGAACAGAAGTAAGAAATCAGAGAGTATGCCGCGTCTGGATTTGAGCAGTTTGCAGATGCTGCCCAGCCAAGGCCGTTGTATGCAGATTTTCTTTCGCCTTCGTCACACTGGCCGTTTCCGTTCACGTCTGCATATGGAAGCAGCGCCCACTTGTAATCCGCAGAATTTTCTGCTGTATAATATGTATTTACCATCCAGGAACCCTGTGTAATCATACCGAGCAGGTTTGAAGTAAATAAGGAATCTGTACCAGATTCAGCTACCACGCTCTGAGGAGCAGAAACTGTCAGAATCTTACGTACCATTTCCATACCAGCTTTACCTTCTTCTGAACCGATCGTCGTTCCCTTATGGTCATCTGTAATTACCTGTGCGCCGTAATCTTCTAAAATATTATACCAGCCGTCCTGGTTGTTTGATACATTGACGCCGTAGCCGTATACGCCGTCTGCTTTGCCTGCTTCTGTAATCTTTTTCGCTGCTTCATAGACATCTTCCCATGTCCAGTCATCCGTAGGGGTGTCTACATTATATTTTTTAAACAGCGCTTCATTATAAAGCAGTGCGATCGTATCATGATCCTTCGGGATCGCATACTGAGAACCGTTTGAATTGTACAGATTTACAATTCCTTCATAGTAGTTTGCCATGTCGATCTTGTCGTCTTTTGCGATGTAGTCATCCAGATTTAACAGCAGGTTGTTTTCCATATACATCTGCGCCGTATTGGAATGCATCCAGAAAACGTCCGGCATCTCGCCGCCCTGTGCGCCGGAACTTAATAATGTCCAGTAGCTGTCCCATGTAACGACATTGATATTAACCTTAATTCCAGACTCTTCAGTCCATGCATCCGCAATCGCCTGTAAGCCGTCAAGCTGATAGTTATCCCAGATATTGACCTGAAGCTCCCCCCCTCCTGAGGATGAACCGCCGTCAGATCCTTCTGTGCCGGAACCCTGTTCCGTACCTTCGCTGCTTCCGCCGCCATTGCTGCTTCCGCCATTGTCGCCGCCGCAGGCTGTGACCATTCCAGCCACCATCGTTGCCGCAAGTCCAAGTGCAATGAGCCGTTTTTTGTTTTTCATACTTACTTCCTCCTTTTATGATTTAAGTACTTTTTTGCTCGATGATATTGTACTTTATTGTGCATATTTCATAAATGGAATAATCTAATCTTTTTATGTTAATTTCGTTATAGCAAAATCATAGATTATATGGTATAATAAAAAAAGGCTGAATCGTTCCGCTAAAATCACAGCGATATTTATAGATATTTTACTCCAGACAACAAAAAAATACGCAGTACTTTAGGCAAAACAACGAAAAAGTAACGTTTTTTTACAAAATTACTTAGAGTCTTATTTTTTTATGATCTACAGTTCCTATCTTTTTTACATGTTTTTATTTATTTTATATTTTTAACTTAAAGCTTTACACTCAGAAAAATATTATAAAATAAAGGAGAAACCGATTATGCGCAATGTAAAATATACTGATAGTGTTACTTTCCGTTGTCTGGAGCACCTTCGGGAAACATCCCTGGATATCAGCCTGATTCACGCCGGAAAGGAGCGATGCGAACCATCCCATATCTGCTCCGGCGCGCGGGACGAATTTATTTTGCACTTTATTTTTTCAGGCAAAGGCTTTTATTCTATGAAAAACGGGAATATTTTTACCTTGTCCGCGGGCCAGATGTTTTTGATCCGTCCGGGCGAGCCGGTTACTTACGGCTCCGACGCCATTGATCCCTGGCATTACGCATGGATCGGCTTTAACGGCATCCGGGCAGACACGATTATGCGGCAATGCGGCTTTTCTGCGAATAAATGGGTGCTTCCGTCACCTGTCCAGCCGGATATCGTTATGGACTGCATTAACAATATTTTAGACTGCAAGGCGCTTACTTTTGTAAATGACCTGCGCCGGGAAGCATGGATGCTTATGCTTTTTTCCAGGCTTGCAGACAACCATGAAAAGCTCAGCCACAAGCGTGTCTCAGACAGCAACAACTACGGCACAAAAGCTTATGTGGAACTGGCGATTGAGCATATCAAATATTATTACAAGGACGGGATCAATGTATCCGATATTGCCGGGCATCTTGGCATCAGCCGGGCGTACTTAAACTGCGCCTTTCAAAAGGAGCTTGGCATGTCCATACAAAAATTCCTGATTGATTTTCGTATGCACAAGGCGGCAAACCTCTTAGTCAGCACGCCTGACGCCATCAAAGAGATCTCGAACGCCATCGGATATGAAGACCAGTTGAATTTTTCCAAAGCCTTTAAAAAGAAGTTCGGCATGAGTCCTAGAAACTACCGGCTGCACAAGGCGGATGCGATCTTGTACAACGAAAAGCAGTTGACCGACCATAAAGAGGACTTTATCGTTCAGCTATAATGATATCGATATCAAAAAGGACGCCAGGATTATGGAAAATTCATATGTACTGCATCTATCAGACCACAACTTTAACGACCTGTACTTATGCCTGTGCGGATATTCCAAATGCGAGCCTCTGCACAGCTTCGGCCCCGCTGTACGTCCGAACTATATACTGCACTATATACTCGAAGGAAAAGGCCGCTACCACGCAGGAGACGTCCAGTACGCCTTGCAGGCAGGGCAGGGCTTTTTAATCGAACCCAATGTACAGACCTTTTACCAGGCTGATGAAAAAGAACCCTGGACTTATTTGTGGATCGGGTTTCACGGAGACAAGGCAGGCGAATACCTGCGTTCCATCGGCTTAAGCAGCGGCCATCTGACCTACCGGAGCAGCCACAGCAGCGAGCTGAAACAGATCGTTTTCAATATGCTGAAAAACAATACGTCAAGCCCTACGGATCAATTTTTCATGCAAAGCCTTTTATACTCGTTTTTTGCTGTACTTGCCCGGGACATTTCAGCCTTCCCGACTTCACGTACGGACGGAGACAACCTGTATATTCGCAGGGCGCTCGAATATATACATAACAACTATTCCAACACGATCCACGTTGCGGACATTGCCGCCTATGTCTGCATTGACCGCAGCTATTTGTACACCCTGTTTCGCAGAAACCTTGGCGTATCGCCGCAGGACTACCTTACCAACTGCCGGATTACCTGCGCCGCAGAGCTTTTAACCGTCAGCGAGCTGCCAATCAGCGGCGTTGCACTCTCCTGCGGATACCAAGACCCGCTGGTCTTTTCAAAAGCGTTCAAACAAAAAAAAGGCATCACGCCCTCGCAGTACCGCAGAAAATACCGGGATGATGCAAAAGACCAGCGAATGCACTGGAAGGAAGATCTCGAAGAGCTGTAGCGCTGAATTCTTAACGGCAAAAAACAGGGCGCTTTCCATCTCACCTATATCTTATGAAAAGATATAGACAGAAAAAGCGCCCTGTTTTATCTGCCGCTATTTAATACGGAAAAATTTCGGTACATATCCGCACTGCGGTTTACCGCCAATACGCCGCATACCGGCTGTGTGCCATATGCACGCAGATAATTCGGAAAACGTTCTTTGATGCCGCCTGTTTGCTGGCTGTCATTTGTCTTGTACCCTGTATGATTTGTCATTGCTGCCATTTTATGATTCACTCCTTTTTGTCGTATCCTCTATGTTATGTTTTTTTGTTGTGTCTGTCAGGCGTTCCTGACATAGATGATAATACCGCTTTATCGGTTTTGATAAAAGGGGTGTATTTGACTTTTTTTAAGGCGATCTTGACTTCAATAAGAATCTATATTTGAAAAATTTTTAGAATATTGCAATCTGAAACCGCATATGCTATAATGCTTTTAGACGAAAAGTCTAAAACAACGACCAAGAAAGCCTGTCATAAATACGACAGCAGTGTTACAAATGCCGTATGGCAAACGAAAACCCCCGGAGCAGCCACTTCGGGGGTTTTCTCGCTCATTACGGTGAGCTATTCCAGGCTGTCGCTTTCATCCCTGTCCAGCCATTTGCAGATGTAATGTGTTGCTACTTCTGCCACAACAGAGACAATGATTTCGACCAAGAAATCTATCATAAATACTTCACCTCCTTTCTGCCGGAGGTTCAACAGCTTTTAAAGCATACCATAAAACCTATCTGTTTTCAACATCTTGCACAGAATCCGGCGCTTATTTACTGAAAATAAGCCACCCCAGACTCAAACAGCTTAAGATCCTGCTCCCCATAAATATTTACAGCCACCGACTCCCCGCGCCGCTCAGAATGCGCCATCTTTCCAAAGACGCGCCCGTCCGGGCTGGTAATGCCTTCGACCGCTAGATACGAGCCGTTAATATTCCACTCCTCGTCCATCGTCGGCACGCCGGCTTCGTTGACATACTGGGTGGCAACCTGCCCGTTTGCAAACAACTTTTGCAGCCATTCTTCATTGGCGACAAACCGCCCTTCGCCGTGGGACGCCGGATTTGTATAGACGCCGCCAAGCGCTGCCTTACTAAGCCACGGGCTCTTATTGGATACGACCTTTGTATATACCATCTTGGAAATATGGCGCCCGATCGTATTGTAGGTCAGTGTCGGCGAGTCCGCTTTTTGCTGTGTGATTTCGCCGTACGGCAAAAGCCCCAGCTTGAGCAGCGCCTGAAAGCCGTTGCAGATGCCAAGCGCCAAGCCGTCCCTTTCGTTTAGCAGGCGCATAACCGCTTCCCTGATCCGCTCGTTTCGAAATACATTGGCAAAAAACTTCGCGGAGCCTTCCGGTTCGTCGCCCGCGGAAAATCCGCCCGGGAACATTAAGATCTGGGACTGCTGAATGGCACGCGCAAATTCTTCTACCGAATCGCGGATATCCGCGCCGTCCAGGTTTTTAAACACTTTTACAATCGTCTTTGCCCCTGCGCGTACAAACGCCCTTGCAGCGTCATCCTCGCAGTTGGTGCCCGGAAATACCGGGATAAATACCGTTGGCTGCGCGTTTTTTTGCCTGCATACATAGATGCTGTCCGCCTTGTATACCTGCGTACGCACCTCTTCTTTCCCTTCTTGTGCAACGGTCGGAAATACTTTTTCCAGCGTCTGCGTCCAAGCCAAAAGCGCTTCGTCCATAGAAATGCGCACGTCGCCATAGCAAAAAGCGCCGTCTGCTGTCACTTCGCCAATCACTGTGTACGCATCCAGAAGCCCTGCGCCGCGGACAGCCTCTTTCGCCTGGGAAAGCCGGTCTGTTGGCACTTCTGCCACAAAGCTGCCAAAATCCGGTGCAAAAAGCTGCTGCGCGGATACGGCATTGGCATCCAGGCACACGCCCAGCTTGTTGCCAAACGCCATTTTGCTTACTGCCGCTGCAATCCCTTTGCCGTCTGGTACATAGGCAGAAAGCAGGACGCCCTGCTGGATCAGCGTATGCACCGTATCATACAATACTTTTACACGCTCATATACTGGCAGGTCGTATTCGTCTGTCTCCACAGACAAGCGGATCAGCTTATTTCCCGCAGCCTTTAACTCCGGTGTAATAATATCCTGCTGCTTTGCCGTGTCTACGGCAAACGAAACGAGTGTCGGCGGCACATCAATTTCGTTAAACGTCCCAGACATCGAATCCTTTCCGCCAATCGACGGCAGTCCAAACCCGATCTGCGCCGCATAAGCTCCAAGCAGCGAGGCAAACGGCTGGCTCCAGCGGGACGGCTCCTTACTCATTCTGCGGAAATATTCCTGGAACGTAAACCTTACCTTGCTGTAATCGCCGCCTGCTGCAACGATTCTTGACAACGACTCCAATACGGCATAGACAGCGCCGTGGTACGGCGACCAGCTCGATAAATACGGATCAAACCCATATGCCATCATCGTAACCGTGTCTGTCCTGCCATGCAGTACCGGAAGCTTCGCCACCATTGCCTGTGTCTCTGTAAGCTGGTAGCGCCCGCCGTACGGCATAAAGACGCTGCCTGCGCCGATTGAGCCGTCAAACATCTCTACAAGCCCTTTTTGCGAGCATACATTCAGGTCGGAAAGCGTATGCAGCCATGCGGCACGGATATCGCCTGCTTCCACGTCGCTTTTGACTTGCTCTAGCTCCAGCTTCCCGAAAAAATTTTCTTCTTTCAACGGCATCTCTACGGCAACGGCTGCTTTTTGGTGCGCGCCGTTTGTATTTAAAAACGCCCTGGATATATTGACGATCTTCCTGCCGCGCCACAGCAGCACCAGCCGCGGCTCCTTCGTTACTTGCGCTACAGGAACGGCTTCTAGGTTTTCCTCTTTTGCATATGCTAAAAACCGGTCCAGATTTTCCGGCGCAATCACACATGCCATACGCTCTTGTGATTCGGAAATCGCAATCTCCGTACCGTCCAGCCCGGCATATTTTTTCGGCACCTTGTCCAGCTCGATGCGAAGCCCGTCCGCCAGCTCCCCGATTGCGACCGATACGCCGCCCGCGCCGAAATCATTGCATTTTTTTATGATTTTCGATACTTCTGGCGTGCGGAACAGCCGTTGGAGCTTTCTTTCGGTCGGCGCGTTGCCTTTTTGCACTTCTGCGCCGCACGTATCGATGGACTGCGTCGTATGCGCCTTAGAAGAGCCCGTCGCGCCGCCGCATCCGTCGCGTCCGGTACGCCCGCCGAGCAGCACAATCATATCGCCCGGATCAGACGTCAGCCGCTGTACGGCTGCCCTTGGCGCAGCGCCCATTACGGCACCGATCTCCATCCGCTTCGCCACATAGTCTGGATGATAGATTTCCTTTACATAGCCAGTCGCAAGCCCGATCTGGTTGCCATAAGAAGAATAGCCCCTTGCCGCGCCCCTTGTGAGGTTTTTCTGCGGCAGCTTGCCTTCTAACGTCTCGCTGACCGGAAGCGTCGGATCTGCCGCGCCTGTCACACGCATTGCCTGGTACACGTACGTACGCCCGGACAGCGGGTCACGGATTGCTCCGCCCAGGCAAGTGGCAGCCCCGCCAAACGGCTCGATTTCGGTCGGGTGGTTGTGCGTCTCGTTTTTAAAATTTACAAGCCACTCCTCGGTCTTTCCATCGACCTGCACCGGGACGACAATCGAACAGGCATTAATTTCATCCGACTCTTCCTGATCCTGTAATTTTCCTTCCTGTTTCAGCCGCTTCATCGCCATCAGCGCCAGATCCATCAGGCAGACAAACTTGTCGCTCCTGCCGGCATACAGGTTTTGAAACGAATCCAGATAGTGCGCATACGTCTGTTCGATTGGCGCGCGGTAATAGCCGTCCGCAAACGATACGTCCGTAAGCTCGGTTAAAAACGTCGTATGGCGGCAGTGGTCAGACCAGTACGTATCGAGCACGCGCACTTCGGTCACAGAAGGGTCGCGCTTTTCCTCGTTTTCAAAATAGCCCCTGATATGCAAAAAATCCTGAAACGTCATCGCAAGGTTTAAAGAATCGTACAGCTCTTTAAGCTGCGCATCCTGCATATGGATAAAGCCGTCAAATACAGCCACGTCGCCTGGCTCGTCAAACTGCTGGATCAGCGTGCCCGGCTTTTCCATGCCGCTCTCTCTGGAATCCACCGGATTGATGCAGTGTTTTTTAATCGCTTCCCACTCGCTGTCACTGATGTCCCCGTCAATCACATACGTAACGGCTGTACGCACTACCGGCTCCTCGTTACTGTTTAATAGCTGGATACACTGTTTTGCCGAATCCGCCCTCTGGTCAAACTGCCCCGGCAGATATTCAACCGAAAATACCCTGGCGCCTTTTTCGTCAAACGTTTCCTCATAGATCCAATCCACCGGCGGCTCCGAAAATACAGTTACTTTTGCTATCTCAAACGTCTTGTCTGAAATATTTTCCACATCATAACGGATCAGCTCGCGCACACCCGTAACGCCTGCAATGCCCAGATAATGCCTGATCTCATGCAGCAGCGACTTTGCGGCTACCGCAAACGGCGGCTTCTTTTCAGCAAATACACGTCTTACATTTCCCATTTTGTTTTCCTCCTGTATGCTTTTAATAAAATCCTACTGAGAGTATAACGCATTCTGTTTGCTTTTTCTATAGTTCTTTGCTACAATTTCCATAATAATTATTTGCCGTTTTGATGCTTTTATGTCGTAAAGTAAAGGCGCATAATTACACCAAATTTAATGCGGAGGAACTTACCTTGATTCATATACTGATCGCAGAAGACGAGAAACCGATCTCCAACCTGATAAGGCTGAGCTTAAAAAATGCCGGATATCTGTGCGACTGTGCCTTTAACGGCACCGAAGCTGCCGATTTGATCGAAACAGGCAGCTACGATCTTATTTTACTCGATATTATGCTGCCGGATATCGACGGCTTTGAGCTGCTAGAATACATCCGGCCGCTTGGCATCCCCGTGATTTTTATTACTGCAAAAGATTCTGTTGCCGACAAAGTCAAAGGGCTGCGCATGGGCGCCGAGGACTATATCGTAAAGCCGTTTGAAATTATTGAGCTGCTGGCGCGCATCGACGTCGTGCTGCGGCGTTACCATAAAACCGAAGAAATCATCTACGCAGCCGGGCTTACCATCGATACCAAATCCCGAAAAGTCACAAGAGACGGCTGCGATATTGCCCTGACTCCAAAAGAGTACGAGCTGTTATTATTATTTGTGCAAAATCCGAATACGGCGCTCTACCGCGAGACGATCTACGAGCGGATCTGGGAAAAAGAATTTATCTACGGCAGCAAAACGGTCGACCTGCATATCCAGAGGCTGCGCCGCAAGGCACATCTGGAAAAAGAACTGCTTGCCGTCAATAAAGTCGGCTACCGTCTTGAGGTATCCATATGAAATTCCGGCTGAAAGCTACCTGCTGCATGATTATACTGATGGCGCTTTTTTTCGGAGCAGGAGGAAGCGCCCTGATTTCCACTACCTTTTACACCTCTTTGCAGCAGGAAAAGAAAACCGCGCACGAATCTTACCGCATGATCTTAAATACCCTGCAAATCGTGAACCATATGGACGAATGGACAGACGAAAAGGACATTACAAAAATATTGGAGCAGCTCTCCGCGCAGGATGCCTTTGGAGCGGCACTGCAGCTTCATTCGGAGTCCGGGATCTTGTATTCCAAAGGCGCTGTCGCCGCACACTTTAAAGACCTCTCCGGCCAAATCGACACGTCGCACCTTGCCTGCACGATTTTTTCAGCGCCGGATACCTGTTATTACCTCCAGTTATCTGGTTCTTTTTTTGTCGGCAAGGAGGTTTATTATCTGGAAGCAGCTTATAATATTTCTTCTGTCTATGAGTCGCGCACCCAGCAGCAGGAGCTGTTTCAGCAGATTTTTATTATCCTGATCGCAGCATGTGCGTGCTTATCCTATATTCTTGCCTTTTTCCTGACCAGGCCGCTGGCGCGCTTATCCAAAGCCTCGCGTGAAATCGCCTGCGGCAACTACGACTACCGCAGCAGGATTAAGAGCAACGATGAGGTTGGCGCCGTATCCAGGGATTTTGACCTGATGGCAGACCATCTGCAAAACAGCATTGAACAGCTTCAGGATGCGATGGAGCGCCAAAACCAGTTTATCGGAAACTTTACGCATGAGCTGAAAACGCCGATGACATCCATTATCGGCTACGCCGACCTGCTGCGCAGCCAGACGCTTTCCAAAGAGGACGAGGCGGACGCGGCAAAATACATTTTTTCTGAAGGAAAGCGGTTAGAACGCCTGTCGTTAAAGCTGCTCGATATTTTCGTGTCTGAACATGAATCGTTTACCCTTACCAAAGCCTGTGCCGCGGATATTATTACGAGCCTTGTCGCCCATTTAAAACCCGTGCTTGCAAAAGAGCAGATTACACTGACCTGTGACTGCGAACCGGGATTTTGTATGCTGGATACCGATTTTTTCGGCTCGCTGCTTGTCAACCTGATTGAAAACGCAAGAAAAGCACTGACGAGCGGCGGCATGATAAAGGTCGGCTTAACGATGACAGACAACGGATGCATCGTAACCGTCACGGACAACGGCAGCGGCATCCCGCAAAGCGCCCTCGCCCATATTACAGAAGCCTTTTACCGCGTGGATAAATCACGCTCAAGAGCGGAGGGCGGCGCCGGCCTCGGGCTGACGCTCTGTTCGGAGATCGCAAGGATGCACCACGGTTCGATCTCCTTTGAAAGCACGCAGGGATGCGGAACAACGGTTACGGTCGTCCTGAAAGGAGGGCGGGCATGAAAAAAATGTTTCACATCAAAAAGATTATTGTGACCTGCTTTTATCTGGCACTGACGCTTGCCGTCTGTACCGCAGGATTTTTGCTGCCTTCTGTCTTAAACAGCTACCAGGACCGCCAGATTTTTTCCAAAATCGAACATACCGCGATGGAACCGCCGGAGCTTACTTACAGCTCCAGCCTGTTTGACACGCTGCGGCTGCTTTCCAAAGAACACTATTTTGTCAACTATCCATCGTCAGGCAGCAAACGCACACCCGAAGAAATCTGTGAAAAATCGCTGGAACTGATCGACTCGTTAAATGCATACGGATTTGAGCTGAAAGAAACCGCGTCCAGCTACTCGGCGACCCTCCAGCTTGCCATCGTATCTGTAGATTATCCCTATGTAGACAGCGCACTGTCCGTTACCGACGCTGCCGATGCAAAAAGTACCCAGGAAAAGAAAAATGAAACTTCCTTGGACATTACAACCGCCGTCGTCTGGCAATGCTCCATCTATTATGACTCCGGCTACTGGATCAATCTGTGGATCGATGATAAAAGCGGCAAGGCGGTTGCCTGCTCCATGTTTACCGAGCAGATCAACATGCTTACATCCTCCGGCAATAAGTCCCAATTAGACAGTCTTGCTTCTTCTGTGGCTGCCTATCTGGAAGATTATTACGAGCTGCCTGCCACCCTGTTAGAGCAGTCCACCATCCACTCGCTCAATAAGATCGTCAGCATGATCGAAGCAGAATATATGATCCAGTTAAAAGAAGAAAACGGAAACCTGATTCAGATCCCCTTGCAGCTTCGCCAGGAATGCATGATTTTAAATTAGCCAAAAATATGCCAAAATCATGCTTTTTCTTTGCCTCCTGCTATTATAATTATCTCATAGATTCCGATATCTATATGGGGTATTTTACATTTTTTAGCAAAATATCCCTTTTGAAGAAAGTGAGGTACTGCTCATGCATACACAAAAGCATCTACATAAAACACACCCGAAACACGCTTCTTACACGGCAAGGCGCCAAAAGCAGCTTGCAAATGTCCGCAGGCTGCGCCGCCTGTGCGCCAAATCTGCGCTGTGCACCTCTGTCTTTACCCTGACGCTGCTCGTATCCTCCGAATGGACGATCCAAAATCCGCAGTCCGACCACTGGAGCTTTGCGCAGCACGCATCCTCTTTCGAGCAAGACAAACAAAATCCTGCAAAAGAGAACACAAAAAGCAGCAAGGCATCTGACAAGCAGGCAGCAGGGCACACATCCAAAAGCCGCAGAAAAGCATCGTCTGACAGCAAAAAAAAACAGACGGTCAACGCTTCTGATTCCAGCAAGGAGCCGTCTGACAGCCAAAAAAACCAGACAGAAAAAGCTTCTGATTCCAGCAAGGCGGCTGGCAGCCCGCCCGCGTTTGCAGAATTTGACAAGGCAAAGCCGCAGCAAACGCCTGGAACAGACGAGCGTACACTGTATTCGGTCAACCCGGATACAGATATTTCTTATACTTACG
Source organism: Eubacteriaceae bacterium (assembly GCA_910574915.1). Classification (GTDB taxonomy): domain Bacteria; phylum Bacillota; class Clostridia; order Lachnospirales; family Lachnospiraceae; genus Eubacterium_J. Next base: position 54,443 of record CAJTCR010000007.1, on the reverse strand, counting down.
AAGAAAACGAATTACAGTTTTCTTCCAATGCCGGACAATCGATACAGGCTGTCCCGGAACAAACGCCAGAAGAACAGCGCATTGACACGACGACCGACGACACCGAAACGGAGCACTATCAGCAGGCTTCGATAAAATGGAACCTGATCCTTGTCAATCCGTGGAATGAGATTCCAGACGATTATAAAATCGAGCTTACAAGCCTGCCAAACGGCCATTCCATAGACAGCCGCTGCTATCCAGCCTTGACCGAAATGCTTGCCGCCTGCCGCGAAGCAGGGCTGCAACCGCTTATTTGCTCCTCTTACCGTACGAATGAAAAACAGAGCCTGCTGTTTCAGGAACGGATCGACGAGCTGGCCGCACAGGGATTTTCCAAAAAAGAAGCGCGCCAAATAGCTGCCACCTCCGTCGCGCGCCCTGGCACGAGCGAACACCAGGCGGGGCTTGCCGTCGACATCGTAGACAGCAGCCACCAGCTCTTAGACGCCACCCAGGAGCAGACTCCGGTACAGCAATGGCTGCTGGCAAACAGTTGGAAATACGGATTTATCCTGCGCTATCCGCGCGAAAAAAGCAGCCTGACCGGAATTATCTATGAGCCGTGGCACTACCGGTTTGTAGGGGTAGAAGCGGCAAAGGAAATCTATGAACAAGGCATCTGCCTGGAAGAATATCTGGAAGAACGGTCTTAAAAAACGCAAAAAAACAGGGCATGAATCAAACGGTCATGCCTTGTTTTTTTGCGTATCCCAAAACTGCCGCAGCTTCTCAGCCACAGTTTCTGCCGTACACACCTCACAATGTTCCCATTCTCTCGGAAACAGCTCCTTGTATTCTCTGCGCAGAAACCTTTCGTCCAGCAGCACGACCACGCCGATATCCGAAACTGTCCGAATCACGCGCCCCGCCGCCTGCAACACCTTATTCATGCCAGGATACCGGTAAGCATAGTCAAATCCAAAGCCGCAGCGCCTGTCATAAAACTGCTTTAAGATTTCCCGCTCATTGCCGACCTGCGGCAGCCCGGTTCCAACAATAAGCGCACCGATTAACTGTTCCTGCTTTAAGTCTATCCCTTCTCCGAAAATACCGCCCATTACGCAAAACGCTATCATAGAACGCTCGCGCTTTTTTGCAAACTGCGCCAAAAACGCTTCCCGGTCTGCTTCTTTCATGCCGCTTTTCTGCACGATACAGTCCATTTGCGCCGTATTTTGCAAAAGAAACTGCGCATACACTTCGTCCATCATCTTATAAGACGGAAAAAAGACGATATAATTCCCTTTTTTCTGCATCCCGGTCTGATAAATATAATCCGCCATCCGCGCATATTCCTGCTCGCCGCGCCGCGCATAGCGGCTTGTGACATCGCCTGCGATCAGCAAAAGCTGCTGCTGCGGGCGAAATACCGTCTCTGCATAGACCGCGTAATTATCCGTTTTCGTACTCAACAGCGTTTTATAATACTGGATCGGCAGCAGCGTCGCAGAAAAAAAGATCGTACTTTTCCCTTTGTCCAGCCGCTGCTGCAAATTTCTGGAAGGGTCGACGCAGTACAGCCTGATATGAAAGCGCTCGCCTTCATGCTCTGAGTATATCACATAGTTTTCATCCAGCCGTTCACTCGTATCCAAAAAGCTGCGCACGTTAAAATACAGCTCCAATACCTCGTCCCTGCCGTCAAACTCCCTGTATTTTTGCAGAAAAACCTCATATTCCCCTGCCAGGCGCATCAGTGCAAACACAAACGCAGAAATATTTTCATGATACTGAAACTGCCCGCACGCTCTTTTATATTCCAGCAAGATTGCATTGCATTTTTGCAGCTCTTTTGCAAGGCTCTGGCTCATTTTTTTGACGAGCTTTTTAACCGACAGAAAATCTTCCTTATATAAAGACGCGCTGTACATCTGTCTGCCCCGCTCTACCAGATTGTGCGCCTCATCAATTAAAAACAGGTAATCCCCGCGCACGCCTTCTGCAAAAAACCGCTTTAAATATACGCTCGGATCAAATACATAATTATAGTCACAGATCACATTGTCCACCCAGGACGCCGTATCCAGACATAGTTCAAACGGGCAGACCATATGTGCCTTAGCCTGCATAAGCAGCTCTTCCCTCGTAAATACATCGCCCTGGTGCAGCAGCGTATAGACCGCTTCGTTGACTCTGTCAAAATGCCCCTTTGCATAAGGGCAGGCGTCTGGATTGCACACCGGCTCTTCCATCAGGCACAGCTTTTCCTTTGCTGTAATCTGCACCGTTTTCGCCCGGTAGCCGTTTCGATAAAACAAATCCAGCGTTTCCTTCGCTACCGCCGCCGTAATCGTCTTTGCCGTCAGATAAAAAATCTTGTCGCCCAGCTCTTCCCCGACTGCTTTTACCGCCGGAAACAGCGTTGTAACGGTCTTGCCCGTCCCGGTCGGCGCCTGAATAAACAGATTTTTCCTGCGCAGGATCGTGCGGTACACATCCGCTGCAAGCTCTTTCTGCCCTTTCCGGTAAGGAAACGGAAACGACAGCCCCTGAATCGAAGCCTGCCTGACTACCCGCCAGTCATACTGAAACTGCGCCCACTTTTTATATTCCTGCATCAGGGCAAGAAACCACGCTTCCAGCTCGTCAAACGCATACACATCGGAAAAATACCGCACCTCTTCCGTATCCAGGTTGACATACGTCATCCGCACGCCAATCCTGTCATAATGCTTTTGCGTCGCATAGATAAACGCGTAGCACTTTGCCTGCGCCAGATGCATGATCAGAGGCTCCGTTATCTGCGACAAATCCGCAAACACGCCCTTAATCTCATCGATCACCGGCTGGGCGCCGCTTTCTGGCTCTGGATCGATAATCCCATCTGCCCTGCCTTCCAGCAGGATCGTATAATGCTCCTCCGCAAACTCCATTTTCAGCGGGACTTCGGCATGATACAGGGCGCCAGCCTGCTTTTGAAGCTTTCTGTGTATCCGGCTGCCCCGCTGCATCGCATCTGCCTGCATTCCGCCCGCGCCGCGGTTGTCAATATCCCCGCTGCGCAGAATAAATTCCACAAGGTTTCTTACGGATATTTTTATTTTCATAGCAATTAATCATGCCGTTCCTGTTCATTCGCGAAGCATTCGCAAAAACGTGCGGAAGGTGACGGCTGCCGCCCTGCCGCAGTTAAGTGCGACACATCCCCAAAGCTGGTCATGCGAAAGGACGCGATCCCCCGCCTGCGCTCTTCTGTTACAAGCGTCGTAACTGAAGACGGCGCCGCACACGTGCCATGCCAGAGCACCATCGGCGAAACCCCGATCAGATGGCTAAGCAGCACGCACTCCAGCCCAAAATGGCAGAAAAACACGATCGTGTCCATATTGCTGCAAACGGCGCGGTAATAATTTCCCTCACGCTCATATCCATGACGCGCCAGGATGTCGTCAAAAGAGGCCGTTACCCAGGTATATTCCTGCGCCACGTTTCCGCCTTGCATCGCCGTATGCTCCATCCACTGCTGTTTATGATAAAATTCCTCCACACTTGTCCAGTCTTTCGGCAGCCAGTCCCATGTAATCGACTTTCCTTCTCTGTCCGGCCTTACAATCGACGGCGCAAACTCCCGCAGCCATTCGCATTCCTCTGCTTCCCGCTGCATTTTTTTCAGCGTAAGGCTTGCCGTATCCTTTGCCCTGCCCAACGGCGACACATAAAAGCTGCGGATATCCATCGCCGAAATCCGTTGTGCCAAAAGCTCCGCTTCCTTCCATCCCTGTTCTGTCAAAGAATCGAGTGCATAATCAGGATCTGCATGTCTGATAATTAATATTTTCATCGTTTTACCCTCTGTTTTCGTAATATTATGCCTTTGCTGCACCTGAATATTTTACCATATGTCTGCAAAATAATCCATTCCATCTCAGGCAAACGCAAAAATGCCTGCCAGAAAATCATTCGATTTATTTCCTGACAGACATTTTATTCATACGCTTTCCTTATTCACAGATCAAATTTGCCGCTTTCAGCCGTTTGCGCACTTCCTGCCCGACCAGCTCCGCAAGCACGATCTTCGCCAGATCTCCGATCAGAAACGGAACTACGCAAGAAGACAGCGCATATCCCAGCCCGCATTCCATCAAAATCATAAACCATACCGTCCCGAACGCATACAGCACCACTGTCCCTAAAACCATCCCGACGATGCACCAGATCCTCTTATAAGAGAACCGTTCCATAATAAACCCACCGATCAGGGTCAGGCATATGTATCCGACCAGGTAGCCTCCTGTCGCGCCAAGCAGCTTTGCAGCGCCGCCGGTATAGCCGGCAAACACCGGAACGCCGACAAACCCGAGCAGCAGATAAATCATGCAGCTAACCGTTGCAAGCTTCATCCCAAGTACATACATCGTTAAATAAATAATTAACGTCATAGCGGAAATCGGCACCGGCCCAATCGGGATCGCAAGCGGCCCCAGCAGGCACATTACGGCTGACATCAGTGCAACGAAACATAACTGGCGAATCGGAAATACAGTTGCAGATTCTTCATTCATATTGTTAACCTCCATCTTGTATTGATTGACTATTTGACAACCTCTATTATAAATGATTTATAAAATTTGTCAATTCAAAAAACTGCTGAAAAACAGAAATTCCATTTTTCAGCAGCTTCCTACCTGGCAGCTTCCTATCTGATGCCTTTCTATGTAACAACTTACTATCCCATACTTTCTCAGCCGGCTTTTTCCACCCCCAGCACGATTCCCCGATGCTCTACCGCAGTGGAAAAGACAATCTGTGTCTGTGTTTTCCCATATTTTTGCAGCTTTCCGACAAACCGTTCCAGCGCTTCGGTATCTGGATATACGACTTCCAAAAGCATCGCATAATCACCAGAAATGCAGTTGCATTCAATCACATTTCTGCATCGGCGCATCTGTTCCAAAAAATCCTCTTTCAGCCTGGCATCAACTGCCAGCGTCACAAACGCCTTAATGCTGTACCCCATCATCTCATGGTTAATGCTGGCATGAAAGCCTGTAATATACCCCTCCCGCTCCAGCTTTTCCAGCCTTGCGGATGTCGCCGGAGATGACAAATAAATCTGGGATGCCAGGTCTTTTAACGACATTCTGGCATTTTGCTGTAACAAGCTGATGATCTGGTGGTCAATAAAATCTAATTTTCGTTTCATACGGTTTTCCTCCAAAAAAGCAAAAAAACGCCCTGCATATTCTGCAAAACGCCTTCGTTTTTTTATAATACTTATGAAATTCTTAATTTAATTAATTTTATCACAAGATTCCCTTATTTGTCCAGTATTTTTTTACAAACATTTTATTTTTCCAGATTCCGCAGGCTTATCAAACAGAAGAAAAAACGCCAGGCACAACGTTCACTGCACCTGACGCTTTCTATATTTTTTAATGGCTTATTTTCCAAGCTCTTCCTTCAAAGCAGCCGTCAGTGCCGGAACGATCTTATTCAGATCGCCAACGATACCATAATCAGCTACATCGAAGATCGGAGCGTCTTCATCTTTATTGATTGCGATAATAATATCTGCTTCTTCCATACCTGCTACGTGCTGGATCGCACCAGAGATACCGATTGCAAAATATAAGTTTGGACGAACGGTTTTCCCAGTCTGCCCTACCTGGCAGTCTACCGGCTTCCAGCCGTTTTCTACAACGGCACGGGAGCAGCTTACCATTCCGCCAAGTACGTCTGCAAGATCCTGTAAGATCTTAAAGTTTTCAGAAGAGCCAACGCCGCGACCGCCGGATACGAGAATCTTTGCATCCATAATGTTCTCAGCGCTCTTTGCCTGCTTGATTACATTTAAGATCTCTACATATTTGTGGTTTACTTCAAAGCCAGGATTGTATTCGATAATCTCAGCTTTTGCACCAGCAATCGGCTCAATTTTCTGCATAACGCCCGGACGTACGGTAGCCATCTGCGGACGGTTATCAGGACATGCAATCGTAGCAATCGTATTGCCGCCAAATGCAGGACGAGTCATTAACAACTGATTGTGTTTCTGCTCTTTGCCTTCTACCGCTTTTAATGGGAAGTCGCCGATTTCAAGCTGCGTACAGTCTGCTGTCAGACCTGTAGCTACTCTTGCAGATACGGTTGGCCCAAGGTCTCTTCCGATTGCAGTAGCGCCGACTAACATAATATCTGGTTTGTATTCGTTGATTACAGAAGATAATGCATGTGCATACGGCTCTGTTTTGTATACTTCCAATGCAGGGTCATCTACAACGATTACCTTGTCTGCACCATATTCAGCCAACTGGTCAGCCAGCCCTTTTACGTTTGATCCAAGAAGAACGGCTGTTACGTCTGTATTCAAATCTTTTGCAAGGTCTTTTGCTTTTCCGATTAATTCAAAGGCAATACTGCTTAATTCATTATCTACCTGCTGTGCGTAGATATATACGCCCTTATATTCTTCTAAACCCATTTTTTTCACCACTTTCCTTCATCTTATTAGATTACATGTTTCTCTTTTAACTTACCCATGATATATGCCACGGATTCTGTCGCATCCAGTGTAACCTTTTCGCCGGCACCTTTACGTACCTTATCAGATGCTTTCGCAATCTTTGTCGGGGAACCATTTAAGCCGATATTTGCATCGTCAAGGTCTTTTAAGTCATTTCTTCCCCAAACCGTTACTTCTTTTTCATCATATGCGTCAAAGATTCCGCCTGGTGTCATATAACGAGGAACATTTAATTCAGAAAGTGCTGTCACAAGACATGGCATTTTAACTTTCAATTCATGATATCTGTCTTCGTACTGTCTCTTTACAATGACAGAATCTCCATCGATTTTCAGTTCTTCTGCATAGGAAATTACCGGCAGGTTCAAATGCTCTGCAATCTGCGGGCCAACCTGTGCGGTATCGCCGTCGATTGCCTGACGGCCTGTAATTACCAAATCATAGTCAATATTTCTAAGCGCTCCTGCAATCGTAGAAGACGTAGCCCATGTGTCGGCACCGCCCAATACTCTGTCAGTCACAAGGATTGCTTTGTCTGCACCCATAGCCATTGCTTCACGGAGTACATCATCAGCTTTTGGAAGTCCCATTGTAAGTACGGTAACTTCTGCGCCCATTTCATCTTTTATTCTAAGTGCTGCTTCCAGTCCTGCTTTGTCATCTGGATTCATGATCGCAAGCATGGCTGCTCTATCCAGCGTACCGTCCGGGTTAAACTTCACGCCGCCTTTGGTATCTGGTACCTGTTTAATACATACAACGATTTTCACGGTAGTTTCACTCCTTATACTCTATTTAAAATTTGCCTGTTATTTTAATAACGCACCAGAGATAACCATACGCTGAACTTCGGATGTTCCTTCGTAAATCTCTGTGATCTTAGCATCACGCATCATACGTTCTACATCGTATTCACGGATGTAGCCGTATCCGCCGAATAACTGTACAACTTCTGTCGTAACTGCCATAGCAGTCTCTGCCGCAAACAATTTTGCTTTTGCTGCTTCTACAGAGTATACTCTCTGTGTTGCTTTTGCTACTGCTGCGCGGTATACCAGGAATTTTGCAGCATCGATACGTGCTGCCATATCAGCCAGCTTAAACTGTGTATTCTGCTGCTGTGCGATAGAGCGGCCAAACTGTTTTCTTTCCTTTGTATATTCGATTGCTCTTTCCAAAGCGCCTTCTGCAAGGCCAAGTGCCTGAGAAGCGATACCGATACGGCCGCCGTCCAACGTATGCATGGCAATCGGGAAACCTTTGCCTTCCGGCCCTAACAGTGCATCCTTTGGAATTCTGCAATCTTCAAAAATCAATTCATAAGTAGAAGAACCGCGAATACCCATCTTCTTTTCTTTTGTACCGAAGGAGAAGCCCGGAGCACCTTTTTCTACGATAAATGCAGAGAAGTTTTTCTTCTTTCTGCCTCTCTTGTCTTCTGTCACGCTTGTAATTGCAATTACGATATATACATCCGCTACTTTACCATTTGTGATAAAGCATTTGGAGCCGTTTAATACCCACTCGTCGCCTTCTAATACAGCCTTCGTCTGGCAGCCCTGCGCGTCTGTACCAGCACCTGGCTCTGTCAGTGCGAATGCACCGAGCTTTTCGCCCTTTGCAAGCGGAGTTACATATTTTTTCTTCTGTTCTTCATTGCCGTATGTCATAATCGGATCAATGCACAAAGATGTATGCGCAGAAACGATAACGCCGGTTGTACCGCAAACTTTTGACAATTCTTCCACGCACATTACGTATGTAAGAGGATCACAGCCCTGTCCGCCGTATTCCTTTGGCACCGGAATTCCCAAAAATCCTGCTTTTGCCATTTTTGCAACTGTTTCTGCCGGGAATGCCTCTGTTTCATCCACTTCCTGAGCAAGAGGCTTTACTTCTGTTTCAGCGAAATCTTTAAATAATGTTCTCGCCATTTCATGTTTCTTATCTAAAGAAAACTCCATGATTCTTACTCCTCCATTTACTTAATCACAGGCTGCGGCATATCTCTTAGGACACCTGCGGTATCCGAAAAATGTCCGCAGCCTGTATTTTTTACTTTTTTCTCTGGCTTTTATGTAAAGCTTTCAAACACTGCTTTTATTTGCTGTAATCGTAGAAGCCCTTGCCTGTCTTCATACCTAATTTGCCTGCGCGTACCATTTTCTTTAATAATGTATGCGGACGATATTTAGGATCGCCTGTTTCATCATATAATACGTTCATAATTGCAAGGCAGATGTCAAGACCTACCAAATCGCCTAATGCAAGAGGCCCCATCGGATGATTTGCGCCGAGCTTCATAGCTGTGTCAATGCCCTCTACAGAAGCAACGCCGTCCGCATAGATGCCGATCGCTTCGTTAATCATCGGGATCAGGATTCTGTTTACAACAAAGCCCGGAGCTTCTTTTACTTCTACCGGAGTCTTGCCGATTGCTTTGGAGATGTCTACAATCTTATCTCTCATTTCATCCGGTGTGTTTTCACCCTGGATCACTTCGATCAGCTTCATGACTGGAGCCGGATTAAAGAAATGCATACCAATTACCGGACGGTCAAGCCCTGCTGCGATTTCTGTAACAGATAAAGAAGAAGTATTCGTAGCAAACATGCAGTCTGCCTTTACGATATCCTGTAATTCTTTGAATGTCTGTTTTTTTACATCCATCACTTCCAAAGCTGCTTCAACGATCAGGTCACAGTCTGTACAAATGTCCTTTACGCCTGTTGTAATCTTGCCAAGGATCTTGTCTGCATCTTCCTGGTTCATTTTTCCTTTTGCAACTCTTTTCTCAAAGCCCTTTGCAATTTTGTTTTTGCCGTTTGCAGCAAATTCTTCGTTGATATCACATAAGCATACTTCATATCCTTCTGTCTGTGCAAATGCCTGTGCGATCCCGGAACCCATAGTTCCTGCGCCGATAACTCCTACTTTCATTGTAGTTCCTCCTTAACTATTTTCATTCACAAACTTATGCAAGAGATTTACCCGAGAGCGAAAGCAGCCCGGGTAAATCTGTATTTTTCATGCCTGACTTAAAATCTGTCTTGCGATTAATCTCTTTCTACGATTGTAGAGCAGCCCATGCCGCCGCCGATACAAAGCGTAGCAAGGCCTCTCTTTGCATCTCTCTTCTGCATTTCATGTAACAATGTAACAAGGATACGGCATCCTGACGCGCCTACCGGATGTCCGAGTGCGATTGCGCCGCCGTTTACGTTTACCTTGTCCATATTGAAGCCAAGATCTTTAGCAACTGCTACAGACTGTGCTGCAAATGCTTCGTTTGCTTCGATCAGATCCATATCATCGATAGAAAGCCCTGTCTTAGCCAGTACTTTCTTTGTAGAAGCAACCGGGCCAATACCCATTACTTCCGGCCTTACACCGCCAAGTGCGCCTGCTACCCATGTAGCCATCGGCTTTACACCAAGCTCTTTCGCTTTTTCTTCGCTCATAACTACAATTGCTGCCGCACCATCATTGATACCAGAAGCATTTCCAGCGGTTACAAGTCCGCCCTGCTTGCCGGAGCAGCATTTTAAGTTTGCAAGGCTTTCAGCCGTTGTTCCTGCACGCGGGCCTTCATCCTTCTTAAATTCAACGATCTCTCTCTTCACCTTAACCGGTACTGGAACGATCTCGTCATCAAATTTGCCGTCAGCAATCGCTTTTTCACATTTCTGCTGGCTGTTTGCTGCAAACGCATCCAGTTCTTCTCTTGTAAGGCCATATTCATCACAGATGTTCTCTGCTGTAATCATCATATGATACTGGTTAAATGCATCTGTCAGCGCATCGTTTACCATTGTATCGATGATTGTCGCATTGTTCATACGGTAACCAAAACGAGCCTTTGTCATAGCATATGGCGCCATAGACATGTTTTCCATACCACCTGCAACAACGATGTCAGCCTGTCCAGAAAGAATCTGAGCTGCTGCTTCATTGACGCATTTCAGACCGGAACCGCATACGACATTCAATGTAACTGCCGGTACTTCGTTTGGTAAACCAGCTTTGATGGAAGCCTGGCGTGCAACGTTTTGTCCCTGAGCTGCCTGGATGACACATCCCATTAATACTTCGTCAACCTGCTCCGGCTTTACACCTGCTCTGTTTAACGCTTCTTTAATTACGATTGCTCCTAACTCTGCTGCCGGAGTATTGCTTAATGCTCCACCCATTTTACCAATTGCGGTACGACATGCGCCTGCTAAAACTACTTTGTTTGCCATTTTCTCGTCTCCTTTACAAACTTGTCATGAAATAAGATGTTAAAAATTTAACAATCTTTTCAAAAAAATAAACGTCTTAGAAATGTAAGACTCAACTGTTGTATTTAGGATACCACAAGTATACGGTTTTGGCAACTAAAAATTTCATAATAATTCCGATTTTTCCTAAAATATTGGAAATTATAGAATAAAAACTATAAAATCTGCCTATAATACCAATTTAGGCAGATTTTAGTCTTAGAAATAGTGCTGTATCGTATCATTCATATTTAATAGAACACATGGTTTCCGATGACCGTACCGTCAATCAGCCCATTGTCAACCCTAAAATACAGACAGTCTACATTTCGGCTGCCATTTAATACCGCCTGCGCCGCAGACAAGCACTGGCTCCCCAGCCCTGCCGCCAGTGCATGGGCAAAGCGCCCGCTTGCTACCGGTGAAAACTGACCGCTCTGATAGATCACGCCGCTGATGCTGTTTGGAAAGCTGCTGCTTTCCACCCGGTTTAAAATCACGCTTCCTACCGCGAGCTGTCCCTCGTATGACTGATTGCCAGCTTCACAATAGATAATAGTCGATAGCAGTTCCAGATCACCAGCACCTGCTGCATAACTGCTGCCAGTACTGCTGCCAGTACTACCGCCAGAAGCACCGCTGCCGGAGCCGCCGCCCTGCTGCCCGCTGTCTTGTTTTTGCTCCTGCTGCTTTCTTTGGCGCTCTTCTTCCTCTCTCCTGCGCTGCTTTTGCTCCTCCTCACGGATACGTTTAAGTTCTTCCTCCTGCTTTCTGATCTCTTCCTCACGCTTTTGATCCTCCTCTGCTTTTTGCCGTTCCAGCTCTTTTTCATACTGCTTCTGCCGTTCCAATTCCTGTTCGTATTGTTCTTTTAACGCCGCGGAAGCCTGGATTTTTGAGATTTTATCTCCCAGCTTTTGTTTCAGGTCTGCGACTGCGTTATCGATCTTGCCTAACTGTTCTGTCTGCGTTGCTTTTAGGCTGTCAAGCTTTGCCTTTTTTGATACCAGCTTGGACTTTTCCTTTTTGATGGTTCTCGTTACCGCTTTATATTCTTCCATTTTCTGCCTGTCATATGCCATCACAGCCTGAAAATAATCCATACGCCGCTGCGCTTCGGAAAACGATGCGGCATCCAGCACATACATCAGGATGTCCATCGTACTGTTTTCATACATTAGGCAGATCCGCTGCTTCATCTGCTCATACTGCTGCTCACTGTCTTTTATCGAAGCTTCCAGTGCTTTCTGTGTCTTTTTGATCTCTGCCTGCGTATGGCTCATATCCGCTTTCGTCTGATCCAGCTCTGCGGACAGCCGGCTGATCTTATCCTGCCGATAGGCAATCTCTTGTTCCAATGCCTGCTGCTGGATCTGCCAGACACTGATATTTTTATCAGTCTCATCCACGGCGTCTTTTAAGTCATTGATCTTTTGTCCGGTGCGATCGATCTGGTTTTGAATGGCACCCGCAGATACCTGCCGGTTTAACAGCATTCCCGCAGTTAACAGCAGTGCCAGACAAGCTTTTATCTTTTGTTTCGTCTGCTTCATCACAACATATGCTCCTTTTTCTGCGCTTTACCCAAAAGGCTAATGCAAATTTAACAAGATTATTAATATATTATATCATTTATATTACACAATGTATATATTTTCCTTGTGTTTTTGATTGTTTTTTTTGGTAACTTATGCTATCATAAAAAAGAGTGGGGTGTAGTTGACAATTTCCGTTTATTCCTAATAAATAATTACCACAGACCAGCGCCGCCTTTCGAGGAAATACGGAAGGAGCAACCAGCGCTTACGCGTATTTGAACAATGTCTGCATTTTCTAATACGCGACAGACAACCAGAAAGAATGAAAGGAGAAGCTGCTAGGCAAAACATCCGCAACCAGATCTTTGCCCTTATTTTGAGCAGCAATGGTACTATGTTATTTGTAGAGTCAGAAGACATCAAGCCGGGAATGCGTCTGGCAAAACCAGTATACAACCGCAACGGGGTATTGCTGTTTGACCGGAATACAAAACTAACTGTACAAAATATCGTGAACCTGACGAATTTCGGATTGATTGGAATTTTTATTCTGGAGCCGGCAGAACCGCTGCCGCCAATTACAAGAGAAGAACAGGAATTTGAACAATTACAGACATTTTATATGTTCCGGCTGCGCGACAGCCTGGTAAACATCAGCAAGGGAAAGATGCCGCAGGATCTGCCTGGCCTTGCAAAAGACGTCGTAGACCACTTTGGCACCTTAGACCACAAAGTACATTTTACCCAGACGATCCGAAGCAACACGGATTTTGTATACAAGCATTCTGTCGGCGTTTCCATTATTTCCGCCATGATCGGCCATGCGATGGGCTTACGTGAAAGCACGCTGCTTTCTGTTGTGACGGCTGCGTTTTTATATGATTTCGGCTATTTATACGTACCTGCTGAGATTATGAAAAAAGGCGAGGACATTACAGATATTGAAAACTCCACGATTACAAAATACCGTGAAAAAGCGTTTGCGCTGCTCCATGCGGATACGAACCCTTACAGCATCCCGTCCGATGCGCTTGCAATGGTGACGCAGATGATTAAGACCGGGCGCGCCGAAGGCGACGCGGTAGACCGCAGCAAATGGCTGACCGGTACGGCAATCTTAACCGTAGCTGACCGCTTCGACCGTATGACTGCCATGAGCTTAAGCCGCAAGCCGAATTCTGAGATTTCGGCAATCCGCTACCTGATTGACCATCCAGAATCTTACCCGGAAAACGTCGTTTCCGCTCTGGCAAAATGCATCCATATTATGCCGGTCGGCTGCTGCGTAGACCTTACAAACGGCGACAAAGGGCTTGTGCTTGAGACGAATGAGCGCGACTTTAACCATCCGGTCGTACTGAGCTTCCGCCATAACCAGATCATTGACTTAAGCGACCCGAACGTCAGCAGAAACATCCAGATCGCAGACGTTATGCATACGATGGACAACCGCGTAAAAATGGATGACGAGACGCTAAAGCAGTTTACCACTGATGAAAACAGCTCGAAAATGATAAAAAAATACCAGTTTAAAAAACTGCAAATCGAAAAACGCCGCTTAGAGCGTGCTTGAGAAACCGCAAAGGCACCGCAGGCTGCACCTTTGGAACAATGTTAACCAAACGCGCAGCCAGGCGGTGCCTTTATGGCTTTCAAATCTTGGCAATATCAATCATCGTCATCTCCTGATGTGCCGTCTCAAGGCTTAACACCAGCGCCCTTGCCGTATCCATCGCCGTTATGCAGTTTACGCCTGTCTCAATCGCCACGCGCCGGATCAAAAAACCGTCTCTGCCCTTATCCCTGCCCTGCGTCGGCGTATCGATGACCAGGTCTATTTTATGCCCAAGCAGCAGATCCATAATCGTCGGGGATTCCTGGTGGATATTGCGTACGCGCAGCGCAGGAACGCCACTGGCATTTAAAAACTTTGCGGTGCTTCTCGTCGCGTAGATCTTATAGCCCAGCGCTTGAAAACGCCTTGCAATCTCAGCCGCTTCCGGCTTGTCCGCGTCTTTTACGGTAATAATCATCTGCCTGTGCTTTGGCAGGATGACGCCGGCACCTAAAAACGCTTTGTACAGCGCTTCTTCAAATGTCTTTGCAATGCCAAGGCACTCTCCGGTTGACTTCATTTCCGGCCCCAGGCTGATTTCCGCGCCCCTTATTTTTTCAAACGAGAATACCGGCATCTTGATCGCAAAATAATCCGCTTTTGGCTGCAAGCCCGGCGTATAGCCAAGCTCTGCTATTTTTTTCCCGAGAATCACCTCTGCTGCCAGGCTTACAATCGGAATGCCCGTCACCTTGCTGATATAAGGCACTGTCCGGGATGAACGCGGATTGACCTCGATCACATAGACCTCTTCTCCCACCGCAATAAACTGGATATTAATTAACCCCTTTACATGCAGCGCCTTTGCAAGCCTTCTGGAATACTCTGCGATCCGTTCACGCACCGGATCACTGATCGTCCAAGCCGGATAGACCGAGATCGAATCGCCCGAATGCACGCCCGTACGCTCGATATGCTCCATAATGCCAGGGATTAAAATATCCGTCCCGTCACAGACCGCATCGACTTCCAGCTCCTTGCCCATTAAATATTTGTCGACCAAAATTGGGTGCTCCTGGGAATAGCGGTTGATAATCGCCATAAACTCCTCGATTTCCTGGTCAGAATACGCAATCTGCATCCCCTGCCCGCCCAGTACATAAGACGGGCGCACAAGTACCGGATAGCCAAGGCGGTTTGCGACCTCCTTCGCCTCCTGCGTCGTATAGACCGTACCGCCCGCCGCACGCGGAATCCCTGTTTCCTGCAAAATCTGGTCAAACAGTTCGCGGTCTTCCGCTGCATCGACGTCCTTTGCAGCCGTGCCAAGAATCGGCACGCCCATCTCCATCAGGCTCTGCGTCAGCTTAATCGCCGTCTGTCCGCCAAACTGCACGACAGCACCGTCCGGCTGTTCCAGCCTGACAATGTGTTCCACATCCTCCGCAGTCAGCGGTTCAAAATACAGCTTATGCGCAATATCAAAATCCGTACTGACCGTTTCCGGGTTATTGTTTACAATAATCGTCTCATAGCCTGCTTTTGCAAACGCCCAGGTCGCATGGACGCTGCAATAATCAAATTCCACTCCCTGACCAATCCGAATCGGGCCTGAGCCAAGCACCAGCACTTTTTTTCTGCCGCTTGTACGCACCGCTTCATTTTCACTGCCAAAGACCGAATAATAATACGGCGTCGCAGCCTCAAACTCTGCCGCGCACGTATCTACCATCTTAAACGCAGCCTCAATTCCATGCGCAGCACGCATCGAGCGGATCTGTGCCTGTGTCTTTCCTGTAAGCTTTGCAATTACATGGTCAGGAAACTCCATGCGTTTTGCCTCAGCCAAAAGCGCAGCCGTCAGCGCTTCCTTTTTTAAACGCTCCTCCATCTCGACCAGTATCGCGATCTTATCAATAAACCATTCATCAATTTTAGTAATGTCATGAATCGCCCGGTAATTGATCCCCTTGCGCAATGCTTCTGCGATCACAAAAATACGCTGGTCGTCAACCGTTTTCATCCGCTCTAACAGCTCTTTTTCGGACAATTCCGAAAAATCATAAGACAAAAGGCTGTCTACATGCTGTTCCAGCGAACGCAGCGCCTTCATCAAAGCGCCTTCAAAATTGTCGCAAATGCTCATGACTTCTCCGGTTGCTTTCATCTGTGTCGTCAGCGCGCGCTTCGCTGTCAAAAACTTGTCAAACGGAAGCCGCGGCAGTTTCACAACACAGTAATCCAGCACCGGCTCAAAGCTGGCATATGTCTTGTGCGTAATCGCATTTTTAATCTCATCCAGCGTATAGCCTATGGCAATCTTTGCCGCCACCTTTGCGATCGGATAGCCGGTCGCTTTTGAAGCAAGCGCAGAAGAACGGCTGACACGCGGATTGACTTCGATTACGCAGTACTCAAACGAGTCTGGATGCAGCGCGTACTGCACGTTGCACCCGCCTGTAATATGCAGCGCAGAAATAATATTGAGCGCAGAAGTCCGCAGCATCTGGTATTCTTTATCGCCAAGCGTCTGTGAAGGCGCCACCACGATCGAATCCCCCGTATGGACACCGACCGGGTCAATGTTTTCCATATTGCAGACGGTAATGCAGTTTCCAGCCGCATCCCGCATCACCTCATACTCGATTTCCTTCCAGCCTGCAATGCAGCGCTCCACAAGCACCTGCCCGACACGCGACAGCCGCAGCCCGTTTTTTAAAATATCCACAAGCTCCTGCTCGTCGTGCGCAATCCCGCCGCCGCTGCCGCCCAGCGTATATGCAGGGCGCAAAACGACTGGATAGCCAATCGTATTTGTAAAGTCAATCCCGCTTTGCACATCCTCTACGACAAGGGAAGGAGCGACAGGCTCCCCGATCTGCTCCATCGTCTCTTTAAACTCCAGGCGGTCTTCCGCCTTTCTGATCGTCTCCGCGGTCGTGCCTATCAGCTTTACCCCGTTTTCTTCCAAAAACCCCGATTCCGCCAGCTCCATGCCCAGATTTAACCCAGCCTGTCCGCCCAGCGTCGGCAAAATACTGTCTGGCTTTTCTTTTAAAATAATCTGCTTTAGCACCTCTGCCGTCAATGGCTCGATATAGACCTCATCCGCGATCTGTTTATCAGTCATAATCGTCGCTGGATTGGAATTCACCAGGCATACCTCAATCCCCTCTTCTTTTAGAGAACGGCACGCCTGCGTACCCGCATAGTCAAACTCCGCCGCCTGCCCGATAATAATCGGCCCGGAACCGATCACTAGTACTTTTTGAATATCCGCTCTTTTTGGCATTACCTGTTCCCTCCCATCATCTCGATAAACTGGTCAAATAAATACGAACTGTCCTGTGGCCCAGGGCACGCCTCTGGATGAAACTGCACTGTAAAAATCGGCTTCCCGGTATACGCTAGCCCTTCATTTGTCCCATCATTGACATTTATAAACGCAGGCTTTGCCACAGACGCGTCCAGCCTGTCCGTATCCACGACATACCCATGATTCTGCGAAGAAATATACACCCGCCCGGTCTTTAAATCCTTTACCGGATGGTTGCCTCCCCGGTGCCCATATTTCAGCCTGTGCGTGTCCGCACCTGCCGCAAGCGCCATCAACTGGTGCCCAAGGCAGATCGCAAATACCGGCACATCCGCATCATACAGCTTTTTCACTTCCGCAATAATCCCTGTGCAGCTCTTTGGATCTCCCGGCCCATTTGACAGCATAATCCCGTCTGGATGCCCCGCAAGCAGCTCCTTCGCCTTTGTATGCGCCGGATAAACCGTCACCTCACATCCTCTGTTATGCAGCGATTTTGCAATATTGTCCTTTGCCCCAAGATCCAGCAGCGCCACCCGAAGCCCGTTTCCTTCCATCACCTGCGTCTCCCTGCAAGTGACCCGCTCCACCACGTCTCCAACCGTGTACGCCTTGATCTTTGGAAGCATTTCTTCTATATTATTACCATACTTTTGCAAAAATTGATCTTCGGTCACAATCATCCCGTTCATCGTGCCCTTTTCCCGCAAAAGCTTCGTCAGCGCCCTTGTATCAATCCCTGCAATCCCCGGAATATCATGCTTTTCCAAAAAATCCTGAATCGAGCCTTCACAGCGGAAATTGCTCGCCATCCTGGACAGCTCCCTGACAATAAATCCATCCGGCCACGGCTTTTTCGACTCCATATCCTGAAAACAAATCCCATAATTCCCAATCAGCGGATACGTCATAGCAACCGCCTGCCCCGCATAAGAAGGGTCCGTCAGCACCTCCAGATAACCTGTCATCGACGTATTAAATACAATCTCGCTGATAACCTCCCGTTTCGAACCGATGCTCTTCCCCTCAAACACACGCCCGTCCTCAAGTATCAGAAACGCTTTCATCTCATCCCGTCCTTTCTTCCTGGCAAAAATTCGCTGTCACATGCTCCTTGCATAGACCCAGATGGCAAAAAAAAAGAGAATTCTCTCTTTTTTGCCATCTGAAATCAAAACTTGCTTAAATTGTAAAAAGTGTATCATATCATAGAGAGTTTTTCAACCTTTTTTGGAGGGCGGATTTTGGGGCATAAGGATAAATGGGGGAATTTGGAGGTTTTGGGAGTGGAAAAACGAAGAAAATAAAGTCTGCGAATAAAAAAACCTGTACATAAAATACAGATGTTTTTCCTGTCTTTACCGATCGTGCGCTTAGAGCGTGTTTGAAAAATGCTTTCTGTGAGATGTGCTTCACAGTTTGTGGAGAGTGCAGATCACGGGAATGATTTTTCAAACACGCTGTAGTACTAGGTCAAACCTGCGCATACAGGTCAAAATGTTTTAATACTTCCTTCGCATTCTGTAGGCTGCATCCGGTCTCAGCCATAATATCCTCTATAATAACCTCATTGCTGAACCCGTGGCGACGCCCGCTTTTTATGATGCCTTCTGTCCTGCCCTCTGCCCTGCCTTCTGTCCTGCCCTCTGCCCTGCCTTTTGCCCGTTCGCGCTGCATTTCATTCAAATGTGTGACCATGCTATCTACCTCTCTTTCTACCTCAGCATCCCAGAAATTGATATACTTTTCCTTCATTCGTTCGCTGTTTAATGCTTTCGCAAACATTAAGGAGACAAATTCCACTGCCTCATCGATTCCGCCTTTTACAATCCTCGTTCTTAATATAGACTTATCTATATATAAAAATGTCGCCCGTATAAGATCCATCTTTGACTCAGCTTCTGCAACTGCCTGCTTCTGCCTGTCTGTATATCCTTGTATATCACTGATACATTTTATCCCAAAGCCGATACGCTGGTTCACTAACTCATATGTTTCCGGCGCTAGCACAATCCATACCGTGTGCGCCTGCTGCAAATCTTGATATACGGTACTGTCCGTGATAATTTTTTTCTGTGCGCTTACCATACGTGCTGCGTAATACAGCACACGCTTCTCCAGCAAATATGCAGGCTTCCATTCCCGCTGCATTTCCAAATCATAAAAGATCCTGAATGTGATACTGTCTGCTGTACTGCCTGTACACACCGCACTTTCCGGCAGCCTTACCGGAACAAAAAGGTCAAACCGCACCGTATGTTCCTTTATGTCTGACAGCTCACTGCCTGGTACATTCGTCATACCAGCTGATACCTCCCGTTCTAGAGCGTGTTTGAAAAATGCTTTCTGTGAGATGTGCTTCACAGTTTGTGGTGAATTTATCCCCAATTTAGGAGTCATAGCGGGCTATGTTGACTAAATTGGGGATAAATTCTCCGCAAAGTGGGGAGTGCAGATCACGGGAATGATTTTTCAAACACGCTCTAGCTCTGCCTTGCCGATCAGCGGCACTATTTCTTCGATGGACAGGTCTTTATATTGCTCTACCGTATATTTTATGACTGTGGCAAGGATCTTTTCATTGGAAAACACGTTTTTAAACCGTGTATCGAAGGTAATGTCTCCATCATTTTCATATTCTTTTTGTACTGCCAGTGTATTTTCCCTGTCCAGTTCTGCGGTCTTTCCCGCCGCATCCGCTTTTGGAACTTCCATGCGCAATTCCCCCGTCTCTTTGATCGAGCATATCTTTTGCTGTAATATACCAGACAAGACCTGACGGCGCATGTCAGTTTTTACTTTACAGTACGCCTGCTCTTGTTTATTGTATCATAAAACCGCCTGTTTGAATATAAAAATCAGCACACACTTTAACAGCACACAATGATTAATTCCTGCGTATCCAAATACGATGTAAAAACCGCTTTGCTTTCCTGAAAAACACCCGCACACTGCCACAGCCGTCTGCTTCCATTCCACGCAAATCCGTCCACCTTTTGGCAAGCAAGCTCACATCCAGTTTTTTGCGCTGCACATCCTGCAAAAGTATTCCAAGCTGCGGCGCATAAAAAATGCCAGTGCAATACTGCATTGACTTTAAAAATACCGCGTTTTTTCCACGCGCAGCCGTCCTGGCAACCTTCCGGCACCAGCTTTTTTGTCGGATACAAAATGCATAATCCAGGCACACGCGATTTAGCAAGCATAAATGTCCGCGGTTAAAAATGGGAAACGGTATCAAGGCAAGATGAAAGTGCCCTGACAGCTCCTTTGGATACCAGACATTCTGATAAGACGCCGACACGCCAAAACACAGATCCGCCGCTTTTGTAACCAGCAGGTGGATTTCGTATTCGCCTCCATATTTCGCGTAAAAATCGTCAAGTAGCTGCCGCGCATATTTCCATCTGCGCATGTGCAGTACCGGCAACTCGTAAAGGCTGTATAAAACTCTCTTTTTTTCATAAACGCCATCCGCGATCACATCCGCAAAGTGCTCCGCCGGATGCATCTGTTCATACAAATAGTTTTGAACAAGCAGGTCATAATAAGGATACCTGGCAAGCAGGATTTTATGATGTGCCGCTGCTATCATCTCCCGTTTTTTCCCAAACGACCGGGACTCCTCATGAAAAACATACGCACGGTTTGCCATAACCGACTGATATCCGTGGCAGCGCAGGCGCATACAAAAATCATTTTCCTCGCCGTAACCTGGACTGTAGATTTCATCAAACAGCCCATACGCATCTGCCAGGCTTCGCCGGATCAAAAACGCAAATCCAACTCCCGTCGGAATAATTGTGTAGCGCGGAAGTATCTGCTTCATCTGCAAAAACACCCCATAGCTTACCGCTTCGACGAGCGACGGATCCATGCTGAGCGAAAAAGGAATGGTCAGTATCGTCGCATGATTGCTCCTTGGACATACTACGCCGTGGCTTGCGCTTTCCGCAAGCACCTGCTGCATCTCCTGCAAAAATCCTTCCGTTACCCTGGTATCCGAGTTGAGCAGCAAAATATCATTGTCTGTAGTATCCAGTTCAAATACTGCCCGATTGCATGTTTTTACAAAGCCAAGGTTTTGAGGATTTAAAAAATAGTGGAAATTAGAGCATTCCTGGATCGTTTTTAAAATCTGCCGCTCCATATTTTCCCAGTCAGGCGCTTTGTCGTTAACGACGATGATCTGGTGCCTTGGCTCCACATATTTTTTTAAAGAATCCAAACAAACGTTCAGGCTGTCCCAGTCTTTATAGACCGGAACAATAATGGTTACATTTTTCATACAGCATCTCCTGCTTTTCCACATTTTTACCGTTTCTCTGCCAGCCCCTCACCGGTGCCGCACATCCGCGAGACAACCTGCCTGAAATTCTCTTCGCACGTCACCAGGTGTGTCTGGTACACCGCTTCCCTTGCATGGCGTCCGATTGTCTGCCTGAGCGTTTGATCCGCTGCCAGCCTGTGCAGGTTTTCCTGCCACTGCGCCTTGTCCCTGCTGAAAACAACATCGTACCCATCCCTCAGTACTCCTGCAAGCTCAGGATTGTAGCTTGCGGCTGTCGCAACCCCGGCAAGTCCCGCTTCCATCCACTTATTTTCCGATTTGCACCACTGGAAAAAATGATCTTCCAATGGCATCAGGTTAATATCTATGCTGGCAATCAGCTCCGGCAGCCTGCGCCAGTCCATAAACGGCACCCGCCTGACCCGGTTCCCAAATGCCAGAAGCTGCTCCGACACCTGGATGGTTCCCGCCAAAACTAGCTCCACTTTCGGATTTTGCTCCATCAGCGCAAGAATGCAGCGCTCCACAATCTGCCAGTCACGCTCATGTGTCTTAGAACCGCTGAAATAACCAAGCACCACCGCATCGTCCGCAGCTTTTTTTTGCGCACGCTTTTGGACTGCCGATTCAGACAAGCGCTGCATGGCAAGGCTTGCCGCATTCCTGCATAAAAGTACCTCTTTCCCTGGAAAGCTCTCCCGCATGGCATCCGCCAGATGATCCGTCGAGGTTGTCAGCACATCACATAGCTGCATACAGGCACGGATATTTTTGGAATATGCTTCAAAATCACAGTAATCCTCCCCTTTTAAAAACTCCAGATGCTGTATTTTATCATAATCATAAATAAAATCATCCAAATCATAAAACAGCCGGACACCATATTTTTTCGCCTGCTTAGAAACGGCGGCAAGCTTTTTTGTATCTGAGCAGCGGTAAAAAGAAATCACATCATATTTTTTCACTCTCGATAGACGATACTTTTTCAGCGCAACCAAATCCGAACAAATTCCGATGACAGAAAGATGCTCTCTGAAATGGCTGACCCGGTAGCGTGAAGAAAAGGATTCGTATTCGGTCACAAACAGGATATTCTTTTTTAACGGGTTCTGTGGCAGCCCGTTTTGTTTCACCCATGCCAGCATTTTTCTTAATGCCTTCTGTGCGCTGATCTGAGAAATGACCAGCCCCTTTTCATATTGTTTTACCCGTTCCGCTGGTGCGCCCAGGTTAAAAACCGCTGTCGGCATCTGCATATTCATCGCCTCCTGTGCCGTATAAGAAAACGTCTCAGGACATACCGAGGGCACGAATACCATATCAATATCATATACGTACATCAGCCCTGGCAGCTCCTCCTTACAGTATCTTCCGGTAGTTACAAGATGTTTGCTCCTCATTGTTTCTTCACTGATCCCAACCACGACGATCCTGACCGGAAGCCTTTCTTTTTCGATTAACGCAAGCATCTCCTTTACAATATGCAGACCCTTGTGCCTGCCCAGCACTCCCAAAACCGCTAGATTGACCGTATCTGTAAGCTTATACCTGCGCGTTACCTTGTACATTTGCTCTGTCTGGTGTCCTTTGACACGAATTTCCGGCAGACGGCCATAAACGGTCTGTACTCTGGCTGCCGTATCGTCTGAAAATGCCCGAATGCTGTCACATTGTCTTAAAAACTTCCCCCAATGTTCTCTCCATGCATGGATATCCACATACAACGGGCTGCACAAACGCGGATGCTTTCTCAAATCACAGCCGCCGCATTCCATACCACAGTAAATTCCTTTCCCAGACACCAGGGTAATCGTCGGACAAACGCAAAAATAATCGTGCAGCAGCATCACAAGCTTTGCGCCGCTGTGCCGCTTTAACTGCACAATTCGCTCCAGAACGTCGTAAAGATTTGGATAGACCACAAGCTCATTGATCAAAATTTCATCCAGATGCATCTGCTTAAGCCCATAATATACCGTTTCAAAATGTTCCGCATAAAGCTTAAGCGCATATCCGTGATAGTTTATTTTAAGCCTGTACAAATCCTCATATGCGTCATAGCAAAATTCCATCACCATCGCATTGGTCTTTGCCAGTTCCTCCTTCTGCCTGCGCAGATAGTCATCCGCTCCGCCACCAAGCACATGATTGAAATATAAAATCGTGCGGGCGTCCGTCTGTATCAGGCATCGCCACAACGCATATGTACGATAAATACGATTGGCATCCCGTTCCAGATAACGCGCCGCATCCTCCAGATAATGCGGATATCTGCGCTTTAGCGTCTGCATATTTTCCTCTGCCAGCTTTTTCTTTTCTTCAGGCAAAAAGCTCCCGCCATGCTTATGATACACAAACAGGTTTTCCACCTGCACATGCTGATAGCCCGCCTGTATGGCACGCTGGCACCAGTCGTTCTCTTCCCCATACCCCTTTTTGAAACTCTCTTCATCAAACAGACCGATTTGATCCAGTGTTTTTTTACGGATGCCCATACAAAAACCGACGCCCGTTGGAAGCGTCGTATATACAGGCTTTAACGTGCGAAATACATCATCCACAAAACGAACCGTCTGATTGTCAAACAGCGGATTGTCCATACCGATTTGAGGAAAGCTGCAAAGTGTCCCGCAATTTGTATAAGGCGTCGCGCTTGCTACTTTCGCATCCGTAAATATCGGCAGCATCAGCCGCTCCAGCCAGTATGCCGGCAGCTCAATATCCGTATTAATCAGCGCCACATCCCGCTCAGCCATCCGAAAGCCCCGGTTTACACTTTTTACAAACCCCTCGTTTTGTCTATTTACCACATATACCACACGGTGATCTTTCCTGCAAAGCTCTTTAAAAAAATCGTGCACTCTGTGGTCCGTGCTGCAATCATTAACCACAATCAGACGCACAGCAAGCTCCGTCTGAAACACTGTAGCAAACAGCGGTTCCAGATACGAATATCCGTTATATACGGGCAGAATGACATCCACGCCCCTGGCATTTTCCGGGCGAACCAGGGCATATTGTTTTCTGAGCAGCCAAAAATTGTCCATACATTCATACGCTCCCAGCCTTGGAAACACAACCTCGATATCTGCATCTTCTGTTGCAGCCTTTTCTGCCTGCATACTGTCTTCTGTTTCAAAAAGAAAGACCTGTTTACTCTGCCAGTTCCTGCTGTAAGACAAGTAAACACGGATTCGCCCACGACGAATCTTTAGCTGTTCCTGAAAAGAAAATCCCACACTGTCATAAGAAAGCCCATATACCTGCGCCACGTCCTGCCTAGGTGTAAGCCTAAGCC
Source organism: Eubacteriaceae bacterium (assembly GCA_910574915.1). Classification (GTDB taxonomy): domain Bacteria; phylum Bacillota; class Clostridia; order Lachnospirales; family Lachnospiraceae; genus Eubacterium_J. Next base: position 29,681 of record CAJTCR010000007.1, on the reverse strand, counting down.
TGCACCTGACCGCACGCCTGTCGGAAGAGACAAGCAAAAGGCTCAGCCGGCAGACAGCGTTTTGTTTGTCCTTCGTGCCGGAGAAGATCCAGCCCTGTACAGAAAGTATTTGTTTGTCATATTGTAATTTTTCGATATGATAGCATTCGTTTTTCATCGTAATGTCCTTATTTGATCCGCCTAAGGAAGCCGACAAGCAGGCGAAGTGGTTTTGTAATTTTCCAGCTCGTGGAATTTTGTATCTCATAATACATAGACTGCCAGAATTCTTTTTCCTGCGCAAAAGAGCGGCATAGCTGTATTAAATGGAAATTCAGCTCATAAGAGCGGTCCAGGTCTTCAAAATCATTTTTCTGCAAAATTAATCCTCTCTTCTTCTATTACAAGCGGCCTGTTCATAATCCTTGCATTTATACCCAGTATATATTCTCCCAACAAGCCCAGAAAAATTAACTGTACTGCTCCCAGAAAGAACATGCCGATCAGTATCGGTGCCGTTCCCATCAGGAATGTATCCCAGTATCGGATTTTTAAGATAAAATAAGCCGCTGCTATGCCAATACTGACAACGGCTATGGCAAATCCCAAAAACGTAGCAAGCCGCAGCCCGATTTTTGTATAAGACGTAAAGCTCAGCATTGCGATATCATACAAAGTATACAAATTATTCTTTGTGCTGCCCGCCCGCCTGCGCTGCTGCTCATAGGGGATTTCCTTTCTTTGAAATCCCAGCTCCGCCACAATGCCCCTTAAAAAAGGCGTTGGGTCTTTTAGTTCCCGCAGCACCTGTATAAATGACCTGTCGTATAACCCAAACCCGGTAAAATGCTCGATCTGCTCCACCTGCGAAAATTTTTTAATCAGCTTATAATAACAGGTGCGAAGCAGGCGCATCGCCTTGTTTTCCCTGCTTGTGGTTTTGATGGCGCTTACGATCTTATAGCCGTTCTCCCATTCATGCACCAATATGGGAATCATTTCTACCGGGTCCTGGAAATCCGCGCACATTAGTATGGCACAGTCCCCGGTTGTCTGTGTCAGCCCATAATAAGGCGAATTGTTCTGGCCAAAGTTTTTTGCATTGAAAATAGCTTTTATCTTTTTACAGCCTGCGCACAATTCCCTGATCTGCTCTCTTGTCCCATCTTTGGAATCATTGTCAATAAATATAATTTCATAACCGTATTCCGGGAGTTTTTCCATCTCGCTGATAATTGCAGCGCTTAATGCTTTTACATTCTCAGCTTCATTGTATGTCGGTATCAAAATACTGATTGCCCGCATAAGCATCCCCTCTTTCGTCCTCTTCTTTTTGCCCGATTCCCTCGATTACCTGCCGAAACCCTGTGCGCACATCATAGTTTGTTTCCCATCCCAGCCGCTTTAATTTGCTGTTGTCAAATGGGACACTGTTTGCCACGCTGTTTTCCACATATACATCGCCTTTCTCCCTGTCCTTACGCACTACTTTTAACTGGCGGTCAGGATACAAGCCCACCAGTATCTGCGCAAGGTCGGCGATACTGTAAAACTCCTCCGTATTGCAGACATTGTATGCTTCTCCTTTTTCCCCGCAAAACAGGATAAGAAAAAATGCCGCCAGCGCATCTGCAATGTAACAAAATGTCCGTTTGGAGCGCCCGCTGCTTTTCATGACGATGTCTTTTTTCCTTATTATGTCATTTACAAAGGAAGCAAAAACCCGCGTATCATGCTCCACATCCATCGTAGGCGCATAAGTATGGCAGATCCGCGCGATTTTAACTGGAACCTCTTTCTGCTGCTGCCATGCCCTGCACATTGTCTCCGCCATGCGCTTGCTCTCACTGTAGCAGTTATGGATATCGAGCGTATCCATGCTTCCGTAATCATTTTCCTTTATGGAGCTTCTCCCTTCCACTACGCCATAAACATCCCCTGTGCTGAAAAAAAGATAGCCCTCGACCTTTTTTTCAGCGGCAAGCTCCAGCAGGTAATAGTTCCCGACCGTATTAGGCTTTAACACTTCTACCGGGCATACTTTGTAATACTGCGGTGATGCCAGGCTTGCTGCATGTATGATATAGTGGATGTCCTCGGCAATAGAAATGGGCGCATCCAGCTCACTTTTGTACACTTTAAAATAACTGCGCTGCGCAAACTCCAAAAACCTCTCCCTCAGCTTCTCCTCTGACCTGACAACAGCCAGGATCTGAATGTGCATCCCTGCTTTTTCATTCAAATAAATCAGCATATAAACCAGATAAGATGCCAGCATTCCATATGCGCCCGTTACCAGCACCGTCTTGCCTTCCAGCTTTTCCCAGGGAATCTTTCTTTGGTACACTTCTTTTAAATCCTGTTCTATGATACTTCGGTTCATGCTGCCTTCCTTTCCGAGATAGGGAAGACATTTTTTAGATACCGTCTACCCCCCCCCCTTAAACATTTTTGTTTTCTGTGAAATCATCTTTTGAACTCCTCCTTCCTTAGTTTTTCAACCTTTTCTACAATATGCCTTGCTGACAAGCCGTAAAAATCCCTTAGGTATTCCTGGCTCCCAACAATGGATGGATATACATCACGCAGCCCCATATATTCTACAACAGCCTTTGCCCCTTGCAGCCCGGCAACCTGTTCTGCTACAGCGCTTCCCAAGCCACCAATCCTATTATGCTCTTCCAAAACCAGAATCCTTTTGTATGCCTGCGCGATTGCAAGTATTGTCCTTTCATCGAGCGGCTTCATCGTGATAGCTTGGTACAAGCCTATTTTTATGCCGCTTTCTTTCAAAATGCTGGCAGCTTTGATTGCTTCTGCAAGAATCGGGCCGAAGGACACGACTGCAATATCCTCCCCTTTTTCCAATTCTATTATTTTTTCAATACCGCGCCGGACACGCCCCGGGGAAAGGTCTGGCTCTTTTCCCTTTCCCAGCCGAATATAGCATGGCCCCTTCCACGCATTGACCTGCCTTGCCGTGGCTACCGCATCCTTTGCGTCTGCCGGCGCATATACCCTCATCCCCGGCAATGCGCGCATAATGGCAATATCCTCCGTCGCATGGTGGCTCATGCCAAGCTGCCCATAAGCAAAACCCCCGCCGACTGCCAGAATTTTCACATTCGCATGGTGATAGCAAATATCATTGCGTATCCACTCCAAGCACCTCATTCCCGGGAAGTTGCCAATCGAATAGGTATAGACTGTATTGCCTTCTAACGCAAGCCCCGCCGCTGCCGCGGTCATATGCTCCTCACTGATTCCCGCATTAATAAACCTGTCTGGATATGTTTCTGCAAATTTGTCCCACACGCCATACCCAAGATCTCCCGTCATTACGTAAATACTTGGATCTTCTTGCGCCATTCGTAACAGTTCTGCTGCAAAATGGTTTCTCACACTCCCGCCTCCCCCAGTTCTTTTACCGCGTTCTCATATGCCTCTCCTTGCGGGTCTTTATAATGCCAGGCAAGGCTTCCTTCCATAAAAGAAATCCCTTTTCCCTTCACGGTATGGGCAATAATCACATTTGGCACTCCTTTTCTGCGCCCTGCAAACGCTGCCCGAAGCAGGTCATGGTCGTGCCCGTCCAAAACTTCCAGGACATTCCAGCCAAACGATCCCCATTTTTCGCCCAGGCTCCCCAGCGCAATGACCTCTTCGCAGCTTCCCATCGCCTGCATCTTGTTGTTGTCCACGATAACTGTAAAATTATCCAGGCAGTATTTATGCGCAAACAATGCCATTTCCCATATTGAGCCTTCCTCACATTCCCCATCGCCCACAATGGTGTACACCTGGTGCCGCTTATGCATCCTTTTTGCTGCAAGCGCCATCCCACATGCAACACATGCCCCATGCCCCAGGCTTCCGGTTGACAGCTCCACTCCCGGGACGCCTTTTCCTGACACATGCCCAGAATATACGCTTCCATCCATATAATATTTTTTTAATTCTTCCACCGGGAAAAAACCGCATTCCGCAAGCACCGCGTAAACCGCTGCGCCCGCATGCCCCTTGCTCAGCACAAACCTGTCCCTTGCTTCCATCTGTGGAAACCCTGGATCCACATTCAGTACATCCGTATATAAAACCGCAAGCATATCCGCCACTGACAATACCGATCCAATATGCGATGCATGGGCTGCATGTACCATTTCAATGGTATCCCTACGTATTCTTAAAGCCAGCTCCTTACTGTCCATCCTACCCTCCTGACATTTTATGGACGCAGTGCGTTTTTAATTGCCCGCGCCATATCTTCCAGCATCTCATCCGTCAATCCCGGGTACACGCCTACCCAGAAGGAATCGTTCATCACCTGGTCTGTATTGGAAAGCCCTCCAACGACCCGGTATCCTTTGCCGGATGCCTTCATCTGGCTGAAACAAGGATGCCTCGTTAGGTTTCCCGCAAACAGCATACGTGTCTGGATTCCCGCGCTTTCGATGCTGGAAACGACCTTGTTGCGGCTGACCCCTTCTTTGCATGTGAGCAAAAACCCAAACCAGCACGGGTCAGAATTTGCGCACGCCTGCGGCAGTATTATTTTATCCCCCTCATTTTTTAACGCCTGGCGCAGATAGGCGAAATTATGCCTCCTGCGCTGCGCAAATGATGGGAACTTCTCCAGTTGCGCGCACCCAACCGCTGCCTGCATGTCCGTCGCCTTGAGGTTATAGCCAAAATGCGAATAAACATATTTATGGTCATATCCAAAAGGAAGCTCCCCATACTGCCTGTCAAAGCGGTGCCCGCACTGGTTATCTTTCCCAGACGCGCATACACAGTCACGCCCCCAGTCGCGGAACGAGCGGACGCACTTATGCAGCAGGGCATTGTCCGTATAAACTGCCCCGCCTTCCCCCATCGTCATATGGTGCGGCGGGTAAAAAGAGGATGTCCCGATATCCCCGACCGTGCCGGTCAGCTTTTCTTTTCCATCTATTGTATAAACAGAGCCAAGCGCGTCGCAGTTGTCCTCAACCAGCCACAGCCCGTGTGCATCACAGAATTTCCTGACCGCCGCCAGGTCAAACGGGTTGCCCAGCGTATGCGCGGCCATAACCACTTTCGTTTTCGCAGACAGCGCGCCTTCCAGTTTTGACACATCCAGGTTGTACTGCGGGATTGTGACGTCGATAAACACTGGAACCACGCCGTACTGGACAGCCGGCGCGACCGTCGTCGGAAACCCTGCCGCTACCGTAATCATCTCATCGCCTGGCTTCACCTGGCGTTCCCCAAGCAACGGGGACGTCAGCGCCATAAATGCAAGCAGGTTTGCAGAAGAGCCAGAGTTTACAAGCGAGCAGTACTTAATCCCAAGGTACCTGGCAAACTTTTCCTCAAACATCTGCGTATAGCGGCCCGCCGTCAGCCAGAAATCCAGCGCGGCATCCGCCAGGCTGCACATTTCCGCACTGTCATAAATACGGGACGCATACGCAATCCTGTCCCCTTTTTTATATTCCCGCTGCTTATGAAACGTATCACAGTACGCTTTCACCTGTTGCAGGATTTTTCGTCTTGCTTCCTGTTCTGTATCATGTTCAAACATATACTGCCTCCCTTCCGGCTCAGTCATCCCAGGATTTCCACGGTGCCTGTCCGCTGTCCCACAATGCATTAAGCCCGTCCATTTCCCTTTTTGTATCCATGCACTGCCAATAACCGCCAAACAGGTATGCCATTAGCTGCCCTTCTTTTGAAAGGCGCGCCAGCGGCCCTTTTTCAAGCACTGTTGCATCATCCTGGATATACTGGAAAATACACGGTTCCAGAACCATATAGCCTGCATTAATCTTCGCTCCGTCATCCGCGCTTTTTTCCCGGAAAGAAGTGATCTTTTGGTCAGATGCAATATCCAGCACGCCAAACCTTTGCGCCGCGCTTGTCACTGTCAAGGTTGCCGCCTTGCCATGTGAACGGTGAAACGCAAGCAAATCGGTTATATTGACATTACCGACCCCGTCTCCATAAGTAAGCATAAACGTCTCTTCGCCGATATATTTCTGGACACGCTTCACCCTCCCGCCTGTCATAGTATGCAGCCCGGTATCTACCAGTGTCACTTTCCACGGTTCTGCCACATTGTTATGTACCGTCATCTCATTGTGCTTGCGAAAGTCAAACGTCACATCGCTGTTATGCAGGTAATAGTCCGCAAACCATTCCTTAATCACATGCTGCTTATAGCCGCAGCAGATAATAAAATCATGAAACCCATAATAGGAATATTCCTTCATAATATGCCACAGAATGGGCTTTCCGCCGATTTCAAGCATTGGCTTTGGCTTTAAATGGCTCTCTTCACTGATTCTTGTGCCGAACCCTCCTGCCAATATAACTACTTTCATCTGTTAGTTCCTCCCTATTTGCCATATATCATAATTGCAAGGTCATAGTTTTGCTTTATCCCGTTAATCATTGCATAATTTCCCGATTCCACAGTGCTTTCTGGTTTTTCACCCATTCTGTAAAATGTAAACGTATCTTCGGCAAATATTCGTTTACCGCTGATTCTGACCGCATAGGTTTCTCCTGCAATCACCTTTACCGCATCTTCAAATTCAAACCGAACATACTGATTATCCACCAACTCCGATGTATCTATTTCCAGTGTATTACAAATGGAATCCGTATTTTTATGTATCAGTTCGCATTTTAAAATACTGTGGTTTTCTTTTTGATAAGTCCCAATATTTATTGCTATTCCTGTAATCGAATCTTTTTGCACGGTAAATACCTGCTCATACACGTCACCCTCCTGCATAGCTCCAACAATTTCCGTAATTTCCTGGCTGCTGGCATAAACCACGTTCGGAAGAATTGTGTTCAGTGCTACAGACAACACCGATGGAAGAATAAAAATACAGCACCCTCCAATATATCGTAACCGCAAGATACTTTTGCGAAAATTACTGCCTGCATTTTCCGGGCGGAACATTTTTTTTGGATGCAGGTATACGACATAGGAAAGCAGGACGGCAGCCCATAATGAAAAAATCAAATTTGTATCTTTTAGCACAAGTAAATCCGACATTGTGATATTCTGTTCAATACCAATCGTATACCGGGCAAAAATCCCTAAATTAAACAGATTCTGGTCACATGCCCTTGTCCATGTATTTACCACATACAAAGTAAATAAAACCATTAAAAGCAAATCCAGCAGTAAATAGATGTCCATATCTTTATTGAAAAACATCCCCAGTGTTAAAAAAGGCATCGCCATTAACAGCCACTGCGGATGCCACATAGATAATCCAAAACTTAAAAACATAACCATACAGGAAACATAAATACCCCATGAAAGCCAGTCATACCCACTGCATTGCTTGAAATAACAAAACGCGCAAAGCAAACCCCAAAGCAAAACAACAATGCTTATCTTTGCAAAGCCTGTATCCAAGGAAACATTAAAAATATAGTCTACTGCACCAAACCCGAAAACACCTGAGACAAATGCATCTGATGTAAGATATAGCAGAGTTTCAATAACAAACAAACTAAATCCTCCGACAATATCCCGTATCATCTTCCACACATTCTTTTCTTTCAGTAAAAGAAGCGGTATAAATATAAGAATTGCAAAATACTTGCAGGTAATTGCCACTGCAAAAGACAGAACAAATTTCTTCTGTTCTTCCTTTACATAATAGTAAAAACCTAGACAAATAAAAAAAGTCGTCAAGATATCGTACTGTCCAAAAATTAGCTCACTATAAATAGCAATGGGATTACTGACAAATAAAAATGCAGCCAATACAGCCTTGTTCTGTGGAACCAATTTTTCAATGCAAATTTTATAGATTACATAACCAGTACCTAAAAACAAAAGAAATGTCCCAAATTTATACCACATCCTGACTACAGCGCCAACAGACATGGAAGGCTCTGTAATAAGCCCTAGAAGCCTTACTGGTATATTCCAGATAGCAAAAAGAACATACGTAGTCGGCATATAGTTATTTCCGCCCATAAGATCCTTATTATACTCATAAAAATCCGCAAAATGTCCATTCAAATACGCGATGGATGATCCACCTGTATGTAAGATATCCCCATGCTGATAACTGATAAAGCAAAATATTACAAACAATCCCCATATAATCCAGTCTGCCCTGTCAACCCCTTCCAATAAAATCTTTCTACTTGTTTTTATTTTCATTGTCTTTCTCCCATATGCTTATTTCACTCTCCGACCTTCCTTTTTACCATATTCTATATAATGCAAATAACATCCCCGCCAACGCCATTCCTGCGCCTGCAGAACATCCCGGTTATATTTGGCATAAGCCCATACATCAAAATCTTCATTCGCACGACGTCCCTCGTTCATCCCATAAACTATAAAATGCCGAAACAACGCCCCTTCATCCATCCCAAGCACCTTTCTGATATCCTCATTGTGCTGCGCATAATATACCGGATCAAACACTGGTTTAAAATACTCCATCTTTTTCTTGAATAGCATACGTTCTTCCCGCTTCTTCCTGAAATACTGTTTGATCAGACCTGTTAATGTCACTTCCAACTGTCCCTTGGGGTACGCTGCCTGCTCCAGAAACGCAGCATCCTCTGCCGCGCGTGCCAGCTCCCCTACTGTTTCTTCCAGTTTTTGATGCAGCCTGCTATTTTCTTCTTCCAAAGCCCTTCTTTTTTCTACTTCCTCATCCAGGCGCTTCTGGACACACTCCGCGGCCCGCACTCGTTCAACTTTCAGCAGATTTTCTTTTTCCTTTTCTTTTTCCGCTTCCTTTTCTCCAAGCAACGCCTCCAGCTTCAAAATTTGGGGATTCAATTCCTGATTGATCTGATCCACATGCTTTTGGTACGCATCTTTATAAATCTCAACATTTTCCTGGCTCGTCTGATACCGCACCTTCGCGGCAACAAGCTCCTGGTGCTTTTGAAAGAACTCGTCTTCATATTCCCGTATCAATTCCGCCTTACTTTTTTTGCTCTTGCGAAAGCGCATCGCCTGGATACTGATATACGAGCAGTCATACCGTACGTCATGATAAAATCCATGATAAGCAAACTGCTCTGCCCAATAAGACGGGACATGAACCGCAAGATGCGACTCTTCCGCATAATCAAACGGCGTCGATGAAAACAATATATCGTCAGACGCCTCGCACAGCCGTTTGACAGCCAAAGGCACCTGTTCCTGCGGAAGATGCTCCAGCACTTCAATGCATGTGATCAAATCGTATGTTTCTCCCGCAAGCTCCAGCACAGACTTTGCCTTGCAATATTGCCGGATATCCTCCCGCACCTTTGAAACCGCATATTCGGAAAGATCAATGCCGTATGCCAAAACGCCTCTGTCTCTAAGCGCCTCTACCAGAAACCCCTTCGCACATCCTACATCCAGCGTTTTTTTCGGCGCTATTTCTTTTACAATCCGGTCTGCATGATTTCCAAAGACTTCCTCCCAGCCATTGCCGCGCTCATACGCCATTCCATTTGCATACGCAAAATTTTTATAATATTCCTCATCGTAATACTTCTCATTGTCATTTTTCTTTCTGCTTTCGTTCATTCCGCACCTCATCACATTTTCAGAATACCGTCCAGCATATGTTCTAATACCGAAAGCTGCTTCCTGTTCGCATACTGTTCCAGTGCCCGTTCCCTGATGCAGCTTTGACGCCTGCTCCTGCTTCCCTCATTTTCCCGATACAGCTTTTCCAGCACGGAAAGCCACTGATCTTTTTGGCATAAATAGCCGTTTTTGCCATCTGTAATCGCTTTCGCGTAAGAATGAACCGGAGTAGCGCATGTGACTGTACCTACAATCGCAGATTCAAAATATTTCAGCTCGGATTTGCAGTTTGAAAACAGATTGTTCACAAGCGGGACGATATTTACATCCACTACCGCCTGCTCATACTGTAGCCCAACAAATGTCTGAAACGGGACAAAGCGAATTTTCTGTCTTTTCACCAAATAACTGTATTTTTGTGAGAGTTCCATATAGCCTACAATCGTAAGCCGCGTATCTTCGTGCTCCATAAGAAATTCCTCGAGCGCAGGCAGCGCAACCATCAAATCCTTTTCGTGCGTAGGCGAACCGCTAAAATACCCGATGATAAACGGCTTTTCCGGCTCCAGTGCGCGCTTTGCTTCAAAATACTCCTGCGAAACCTTTTCCTGCACCCAATTTAAATAGTTTTGCAGCACATAACATGGCTTGCCAAAATCCTCCTGCAAATGCTCTGCCAGGCATTGGTTTGTTGTAATCATGCTGTCACACATCTTTGCTGTCATACAATTTCTCTCTGTCTGCCCAAACCAAAAATCAAGCTCTGTTTCATTTGACAGCCCGAGCGCTTCGATCACGCTTAACATGTGCTTTGGATGGTAAATCAGATCATCCACATCGTAGCAAAGCCGGATTCCTTTTGCTTTTGCAGCTTTTAAGAAGCTTTCCAGCCCTTGTGTCCATCCGCAGCGTATCACTACCAGCACATCGAGAAAACATAGATCCTTCCAAAGTTTTTTTAGATCAGCCTTTACAAAATATGCCCCGCTCCACCAAAAACTATATTCTAATGTCTGGGACGGATTATATGCGCGGTAGCGAAAGGTGCTGCTGTCAAAATGCGGGTATAAAAACGCTGCCGTATGCCTTCCAGCCGCTTTCGCCGCCTTTAGCACGCCAATCCGGTGCTCGTACGGTATTGCCCACGGCTCCACCCTGTAACTGTCTTTTGTTCGTTCTAATCGGTACATAGTCCCTGTCCTTCTATTCCCATATCCAGCTATGATTAAGATGTACGATCCCGCGTCCCGGCTCCCGCTGTGCAACCTCAAACGCCGCAATATTCCCGCCGAAAAAAAACGTGCCGCCGTCCGCTTTTGCAATATGCAGGTCAAAATGATAGTTTCCGGCTAAAAGCTCCATTCTGGAAAAACAAAGCTCCAGCCTTTTACGCCCCAGCCAGGCGCTGCACGCTGCCCCGTCCTCCGCCGTAGAGCATCCGGCACAAAATAAGCCGTCCGCACGAACCAGATTGATCTCTATCAAATATTCTTCCATACGCGCCAACGCGTTTAGCTCCAGCTCCAGCCTTACGGTTTCGCCCAGCCGGAAAACTACGCGCTTTTTATCGTCTGCGTCTTTCAAAACTGCCGACACGATTTCCACTGGATGGTTCTTCTCCTGTCCGTCCTGCGGTATGGATTTTCTCATATGCATGTGGCAGGCTTGTTTTTCCCGTGATGCATCTTTGCCTGTATCCCTGGCTGTCTCTGCCTGCGCGGCGCCCATTGCATCCTCACGCTGACGCGCCATATAATCCAGATATTCCCGATGCACGTCTGCCGGGCTTCCTTCCTTTTTCACCAGCCCGTCCTGTATCCAGATACTGCGGTCGCAAATCCGCTCAATCTGTGCTGTCGAATGGGAAACAAGCACGATCGTCGTCCCCGCCCCTTTGATTTCCATCAGGCGTCTAAAGCACTTCGCCTGAAAATTCACGTCACCGACAGCCAGTATTTCGTCAATCAGCAAAATATCCGCATTTACATTAATCGCCACGGAAAACGCCAGACGCATATACATTCCAGAAGAATAGGTGCGCACGGGATTGTCGATAAATTCCTCCAGCTCGGAAAATTCAATGATCCTGCCAATTCTTTGGTCAATTTCCTTTCTTCCAAGCCCAAAAATCGAAGCGTTAATATAAATATTTTCCCTGCCGCTCATATCCGGGTGAAATCCTGCGCCAAGCTCCAGCAGGCTCGATACCCGCCCGTTTAACACAATGCTGCCCCCGTCCGGGTACATAATACGCGTCAAAAGCTTTAAAAGCGTGCTTTTTCCGCATCCGTTGTGGCCGACCAGTCCAAGGGCTTCCCCTTTTTTCACCGCAAAGCTGATGCCTTTTAATATTTCGCTGACATGATACTGCCTGCGTCCTCTGTGCAGCGCTTTATCCTTGATCGTATGCCCTTTATCGTAATACAGCCGGAAGCTTTTTTTCACATCCTGCACTTGTATTGCTATTTCATCACCCGTCTTGCACCCTTCCACAACAAACCGCCTTTCTTTATAATTCTTCAGCAAAATGCCGCTGGAGCCTGCCAAAAACCGCCTGTCCCGCAAGCAGTACTGCCGCTCCCACAGCAAGCGACCCAAGCAGCGTATCCATATGCGGCGGCACGCCGTCATACAGGATCTTCCGGTAAGAAATAATCACTGCTGTCATCGGATTGAAATAAAACAGTCCAACATACTGCTGCGGCACCATATCCAGCGAATAAAGGACTGGCGTTAAATACATCCACGCCATTGACACAATCCCTAAAATATGCTCCAAATCCCGAAAATACACATTCAGCGCCGAAACAAAATACACCGTTCCAAGCGCAAGCAAAAACTCCGCTGCCATCACAAGCGGCAGAAACGCAAGCGCCCGCAGATGCAGCCCTCTGCCGCTTAGCAGCACAACGAGAAAAATAACGGCAAAGCTAAGCAGCATATTGATAAACTGGCTGATTGTAAACGACAGCGGCAGAGCTTCCCTCGGAAAATAGATCTTTTTCACCATATCCTGTTGTGAAAAAATCACCGTCGTCCCCGCGCTCAGGCAGGTATTGAAAAAAATCCACGGCACCAAAGCCACAAACAAAAACAGGTAAAACTGCTCGATCCCGGCACGCAGAATCGTAGAAAACACAACGGTATAGACAGCTAACTGCAACAGCGGATTTAAAAACATCCAGAAAAACCCAAGCACCGAACCTTTGTACCTGCTCTTTAAATCCCGCTTCACAAGGCTTATCACCATTTCCCTGTATTCCCATAGCTCCTTTGCTAACCGCATGGCTGCCTCCTATCTGTCAACTTCCTGGCACGCTGCTTGGGCAGCTTCCGATACAGCTCCTTAATACTGCGCAGATGCTTTGTATAAGAAAAATCATAATCCATTTTTAAAATGGCATCATTCGCCTGTTCCAGCAATTCCCTACAGTCATAGACGCTGCTAAGCGTCCACGCCAGCCCGCTTACTGTACCGTCATATACAAACCCGGTTTTGGGAAACCGTTCCAAAAGCCCCTTTGCACCCACATTCCGGGAAACAATGCACGGCACCCCGCAGCTAAGAGCTTCCAAAACGACCATGCCAAACGTTTCCGCCCACAGGCTCGGTACGACAAGCACATCTATATTATTCAATGCCTGCACAAACCCGCGCCAGCTAAAAACCAAATGGTTTTTTACAAAGCATTCCTCCCGCCTTTTCGTATCCGAATACAGATGCAGCTCAAAATCCTGCCGCCCTTTTCGGTACAACTGTCTACATGCTTCCAGCAAGGCATCAAAGCCTTTCTGCTCTGACCAGTTTCCGAAATATCCAAGCCGCAGACGTCCTGTACATCTCCTCTTTCTGCGGCGGTCACGGATTCCGTTGTGCGTAACAGGGATCACCCTGCCGTTTACTGCGCCAAGCCTGGACTGGTAGATCTCTTTTGCCGTATCACTGTTAAAATGAAACATCGTAACAAGCCCAAGCATATCCGTATAATACGCTTTGAGTGCTCCGTAATCGGAAAATACGACGGATTGCGGCTTTCTTACTGTAATGCGCGTGCTTATAAATGCAGTGCGCTCCGCCGCTTTATGAACCAAACGTACCAGCCAAAGGCATCTCCTATAACGCCGATATGCCTTCGTATGCACCAGCCGCAGCTTCCAGAGCGGATACGCGTTTTTGCAGCATTCTGCACAATGTTCCCACTTCCTATCCACGCACATGCTGCCTGCATCAAACAAGCTTCCCAAAGGACAGAGCCCAAAATAATCATGTGTTGTATAGACTACCGGGATGCCCTGCCTTTTTGCTTCCTCCAAAAATTCACGGTGAAGCCCCATCAGCGTATGAAGATGAATGACATCCACCCGCTCCTGCTTGAAAAACACCTGATACGGCTTGCCGCGGCACGGTTTTGTGTATTCGTCTGTATGCAGTATCCCACTCCCCATCGGAAGCGGCTGCGGATGAAAGATCTCATAAACGCGTATTCTGCCTTTGCTTTCAGCCTTTCGTATTTTTGTTTCTTTGTTTCTGTTTTTAGGCAGCCGCCCCGGAAGCAGCAAAAGCACCTCCCATCCTGCGGCGGCTTCCTGTGTGAGCAGATCCACAGCGTACCGGATCATCCCGCCGTTTTGTACTGGCGGAAGTCCAGGCAGGTAATGTAATATTTTCAACATCTTTCAAAAACATTTCCTTAATTTATTTTTTATGTTCTATTTTTTTGCTTTCTATCGTTTCGTGCCTGCTGGTATGACTTTTTCGTTTCTGCCAGAAAGGTGCTGCGGCTGCGTGCAAGCTCACGGCTTTTCATACAACGCAGCAGGTACAGGCACCGCCGATACTGATACAGTACCCATAGCTGCCACCTTGCAGCTTTTAAGTATTTCCCGCAGTAATACAGCTCGCTCTGGCTGATGCATTGATACATCAGCGGCGCAAGCCTGCCGGCTGTCGCCCCATGCCAGTGCATCACCACACTTTGCGGCTCGTAAATCGTGCGGTATCCAAGCCGTTCCATCGTAAGCCCTAAAATCAGTTCCTCACCATACAGCATCGTCCCTTCATCCAGCGGCGTCACCGCTTTTGCACATGCGGCAGACATCGCAAAACAGCAGCCGGAAACATGATACACATAGGCACGCTTGTAAGGATTCCGGTTCTGGCAGTAATATACCGCCCGCTTCCTTGGAAACATTTTTTTTGCCACCGTATAAATTTGAAATATTTCCCACATCCCGGTGCGCATCGAACAGCAGCTTTGCTGAATGCTTCCGTCCCTGCCTACAACCATCGGCCCGACAATCCCTGCCTTTGGATGGCGCAGCAGGCATACCGCCATCGCCTCAATCGCCCCGCTTTTAAATACAATATCGTTATTGGCAACCACGATCACGCCGCATCCATCTTCTAACGCACGTGCGATTCCTAAGTTATTTCCTGACGCGTATCCACGGTTTTCATCCGCTTTAAGAAAACAGGCGCGTGTGCCCTCCTTCGTAAGAAAGCATTGCATCTTTGACGGCATCGCGCGTTTTGAGGCATTGTCAACCAGATAAATCCGCCAGCGAAACGCTCCGCACGCCTTTTGAACGCTCTCCATACAGCGAAGGCTCAGTTCCCAGGTCTGATAATTCAGTACGACAATCCCGATTGTAACCACCGCGGCTCCCTTCTGCATTTTTTTGCGCATTCCCGTTTTTATATTTGTAATACTGTTTCTGCATTACCGCCGCAAGCCGCCAGGGAAGCATTCCTGCCACCAAAGGCTTTATCGCAAAAACCAGTCCTTTCGGCATCATGCCAAGCCTTAAAAATCCCTGGTATTTGACATATGCTTCCAAAAAGCGGTAACGGTATTTGCGCCTTTGGTATTGCTGCTTGTCTCTGCGGATATAATAAAGCACTTCCTCTAGGTTCGCCCCCTGGCAGCCTGACGCACAAAGCCGCAGCAGCAAATCGTAATCTTCCGACCGCACTGCATGAAAAGAAGCGTCATAACCACGAACCCTATACAGCGCCTCCCTGCGAAACATGACAGATGCATGGACATACGGCAGAGAAAACAAAAAATCCTCAGCACCCGGCACTGCGCAAAACCAGTAGCGTTCTCCATCGTCTCCAGAATTTTTTACAAAAAATTCCCCTCCCGTTCCTGCAAACGCATAACCCGGATGGCTCTTTAAAAAACGTAGCTGTTTTTCCAGCCTGTAAGGCGATGAAAGATCATCCGCATCCATCACCGCAATATAATGCCCGCGCGCCAGCTTAAGGCAAGAATTGCGTGCTGCTCCTGCTTTGCGGTTTTTGGTATGCCGGATCATACGGATGCGTTTGTCAGCTTTCGCAATGCCTTGCAGCATCTCCCAGGTACCATCCTTCGATCCGTCGTCGCAAATAATAAGCTCCCATCCCTGATACGTCTGACAGCGGATGGAATCTACCGCTGCCTTTAAATGCTTCGCATTGTACACAGCCATAATCACGCTGACTTCCGGTGCATTTTCCCTCTGCCTGCACATGCTGTTTTTTTGTTTTTTTCCTGCCTGTTTATTAAACCGCTTATAAATATGCTCCATATACATTTCCACAATCGAAAGATCATATGCTTTTATTTTTTCCTGATTAAACCGTCCACATTGTACGCGGTGCTGCGGGTTTAAAATCAGCTCCTTTAAGCACTTTTGCAAGATCTGTTCAGCCTGCTTGCCACGCACATTTGGAAAGAACGCCCCGCCTGCTGCCGGAAATCTGCCGCCGCCTTTTTTACAGACCAGCTCCCGGTTCCCTCTGATATCCGATACCACGCACGGCAGTCCTGCTGCCATTGCCTCCATAAGCGCCGCAGGCATACCTTCCTGCAAGGACGGAAACACAAAAATATCCGCGCTTTCATAAGCTAACTGTACCTGTTCCAAAAATCCCACCAGACGCACTCGTTTTTCTATCCCCAGCTTTTTAGCGGTGCGAAGCAGCTTATCCCGGCTGCTGCCCTGCCCGCAGACCAGATAATACACATTTTGGCCAGAAATCCCCGCAAGCGCCCGGACCACCTGTATATGATTTTTACGCCTGCTAAGCTCCCCGACCGACAGCAGCATAACCGCATCCTGTGGAATCTGATACGTTTCCCGAAATATCTGCCTCTCACGTGAATATTCGTTTTCTCTGTCCATGCCCCGAAAACGATTGACATCAATGCCAACGCCAGGAATCCGGCAGACCATCCCTGCGCCAAGCCTTTGCTTTGCCAGCTTATCATCCTCACCATTCAGCGTAATCAATCCGTCCGTCCAATAAGAAAGCAGCTTTTCCACCGGATAATACAGCAGCCATCTATGAAACGGCGCTCCCTTATAAAAATGAAATCCATGCGCTGTATACAGTACCGGGATATCCTTTTGATGACTGACAAGCCTTGCCAACGCCCCTCCAATCGGAGAATGGCAGTGCATCCATGCATACGGATGCTTCTCTATAAGCTGACGTAGCTGCCGGTATGCCTGTACAAAACTGCGCACATCCCAAAGCTTCCTCGGACAATCCCACTGATGCCAGACTACCCCCAGTGCGTCCAACGCCTTTTTCAGCTTGCAGACGCGGCGCATATCACATGTATTTCCTCTCTCAAAGTTACACGCCACATGTACCTCTAAGCCCATTCGAAGCAAAAGCCGGATATTCGGCATATTAAACTGATCGATCATCGAAGCAACCGACGCCAGAAGCAGTACTTTTTTACGTTTCATTCATAATCTCTGCCACAGACTTCATAATTCTGACATACATGGAATAACTGTCCGATTCCCCGGTACCCGCCTGCTTCTTTGCTTTCTGCGAAGGCTCCCACAGCTCCAGCACGGAATCCGACGTGCCTGCGACTCCAAAGAGCAGCTCATCCGCCCCTGTATCCAGTGCCTTGCAGATATTTACAAAAGTCTCTATGCTCATAATCCTGGTTCCCCGCTCAATATGGCCAAGAAACGACATACTGATCCCGCATTTTTTCGCAAGGATATCCTGTGACCAGCCTCTGGCTTTACGAACCTGGCGAATCCTCTCGCCAATCCTGCCATAATCTAATTCCTTCATGATTCCCTCCATCTGGCTTTCACTTTCCTGTCATGCATATTCCTTTATTGTTCTTAAAACATAACATTTTACAGCAAAATGTTATCCTTTTTAAAAGTTACTGTTCGGCTGAAAGTCTGATAAAATAAGGAATTACAAAAAACACCGCCCAAGCAGTGCAGATAAAAGGCAGCGTTTTTTTACAATGATAAACATCATCGGAACGTCCGGTGTTTTGTTACATTTATCTAATATTTACTTCTTATAAGACGAAAAAAATGGAAATTAGTGACAAATTAATTCTTTGTATTGCAAATATTGAGAAATTAGTATAGAATACTTGAAGATAACATTTTGCTGTAAAATGTTATGTATAAGATCTTATCTTTTGGTTCTTATCCTATTCCCGAAACCCGAAATATTCCATATCTGGCAATGATGTCATCAACGGAACCTTCACCATTCATGACTGCTTCTACGCATTTTATTTTGAATTCTTTAGAATAAGTTCTGTTCTTTTTATGACAGAACCTGTCCCGTCCATATATTCTTGTGATACCCTGGCTCTGAATTCGGGTGAGTGTTTTGATCTTGGCACGAAAAATACCTCCAAAGTAACAGATTTTTATATTTAATCTGTCTACTTTAGAGGTATCTTGAAAAATAAAATCAAATGTCACTCTTCTTTTGGATAAACCTGATGATCATAGGAACGGGTATCTCCCAATCCCAATGCAAGAATTGGCGCAATGGATTTTCCAGTTACATTTCTCCCCGCAGACTGTATGTTATAATCGCGCATGGTTATATAGTCCCTGCCCTATCACGATTTATATCATACATTCGTACCTTGTATATTTTACGCGCCGAAGGAAAGCTTGGTTTTCGCATGATCATTTCTCGGCGCAACTGCCTATATACAGTTATCAATGTTCGTGTATGGATTTTTATAACAGAAAATATAGATTGTGGCAAGCGTTTGTTTTGTGGGCTAACCCATCCATACATTCAAAAGATGTGGTTTTTCCTGCACCATTTACGCAGTGCAGAGCAAAAATCTCTCCCTTTTGTACGCAAAAATCCAAACCATTCAGCACAATGTGCGTTCCAAGAGATAACTCTGGTAAGATTGCGGGGTAATGTCATGATTGTAAATCGAAGACTGAAAAAGCTATTGCAATTAAAACTAAGATGTGTTATATTATAGAAACAAAGATAAAGCAACCGCCTACAAGGGGTTGACCGTTTGATAAAAGATAGCGAAGCCACCCTTAACCGTCCAAAGTATCAGGGTGGTTTTTGCTATGTATAACTACTTACAAAACGTAAACACGAATGTAAGTAATGCTAAAAGGAATATGCCAAATGTCAGCAACTCCATAAGAGAAATATGTATCTTTTGTTTCTTGTATTTTCTCTTTTTCATAGCATCACCCCCATTCTCTTTAGAATGAGGTCAACGCACCCTGTAACACGGTTGCTCTTTTGAAATTATAACACATCATTTGACGCTTCACAATAATATCTTTAAAAAACTGCAATTAGGCTTTTGGGGGAATTCTCAAAAGCCTGCTATACGTTTAGCCAGGATAGGATCAAGAAGTCGTCGTACCTCTAAAGTGCATCTGTAGGAATTCAAGGAAGGGAAGCTTGATAATATACCTTATTACATTACGTCACAAGCAAGTGTTTTTGCATAGATTTCATAAAATATCTTTTTGTAATTGCTGATTATATAAACTGCATTGATTGGTTAGATAATTCTTTTATCGTATCAAGAGATAATTCTGTATAATCGGCTATATCTTCCAGTGACATTTTACCTGCTTTAATCATACGAATAGCCATTTTTTTTGCTTTATTTTGTTCTGCCTGTTGTGCCGCCTCATTCCTCATATCTTCCATAATTTTACACATAGCCGCAACTCCTTTCTCATCTTGCTTAAAATAACGTGCTTTTTTAGCAAGCGCTTCATAATTCATATCATCAGGATTGGTGCATGAAAAATCGTGCATCAGCTTTCCGATTTTATCGTTGGCCCTATATTTCCCATTAACATATAGAATATGCGAACCGTCATCGAACAATACCTTGTTTTCACCGATAGCGACATACCTCTCTACCAGATAGACCGGCTGGTTCCCTTTCATTACATCATTTTCTGTTATGAAAATTACATAGCTGTCGGGAATATTCTCCGTATCATCACCGGACTTTACTATGTGCGCATCCAACAGACTACTGTTATGCCTTGCCCTCTTTGCGCCCGCTCCTGCATCCTTCCTCTGAATTTCCACATCAAATTCCTTGTTGGTGCTGTCAGTCGCATGAACATCCAAAACAGCCGAACGTCCTTGCAAATTCTTCAACGGCTCTTGTGTCCTAACAGATTTAATCATCGTCCATATATCGGAGTGACTTCAGACGCTCTAAGTCCTGCCTATGTGCCTGCTCTACTGTATTCAAAAATATCACCTTCTTCCACTGCTCTTATTATACATCGGACAATTCCTTTTGAAAACTGAATTTCTCATAAAATTTTCCCGGTTTTCTATAGACTCTAACGCTGTGTTTTTTATTTGCTTGCATTTACCGCAGGCTTATCAAAATGCTGTATTGACAAACACCGTCTCCTCTTTTATAATTTCAAGCATAACCAATACAACCAATCGAAACCGCATACAAAAGGAGAATCCAACATGACGGAATTAGAATTAAAATACGGCTGCAACCCAAACCAGAAACCTTCCAAAATTTTTATGAACGACCAAACCAGCCTGCCGATTCGTGTGTTAAACGGCAAGCCGGGCTATATCAATTTTCTGGATGCTTTCAATGGCTGGCAGCTTGTTTCAGAATTAAAAAAGGCAACAAACCTGCCTGCCGCAACCTCTTTTAAGCATGTATCCCCAGCAGGTGCTGCTGTAGGGCTTCCTTTAAATGAGATAGAACGCCGTATTTACTGGGCAAATGATTATGAGATCGACTATTCGCCGTTGGCAAGCGCTTATGTCAGGGCAAGAGGCGCTGACCGCATGTCCTCGTTTGGCGATTTTATTGCCCTTTCTGACGTCTGTGATGTGCCTACGGCGGAATTTATCAAGCATGAGGTGTCTGACGGCGTGATTGCTCCAGGCTATGAACCGAAAGCGCTTGAGATTTTAAAGACCAAAAAGAGCGGTGCCTACAATGTGGTTGAAATTGATCCTGCCTATACGCCGGCACCTGTGGAACGCAAGGAAGTATTCGGCATTACGTTTGAGCAGGGGCGCAACGAATTAAAGATTGACAGTGACTTTTTCAGCAATATTGTGACGGAAAATAAAGAACTGCCGGAAGCGGCAAAAATCGACCTCGCGATTGCGATGATTACATTAAAGTATACCCAGTCCAACTCGGTCTGCTACGTCAAAGGCGGACAGGCAATCGGCATTGGCGCCGGACAGCAGTCGCGTATTCACTGTACCAGGCTTGCAGGCACAAAAGCAGACAACTGGTTCCTGCGCCAGTCTCCGCAGGTACTGGATTTACAGTTCCGTGACGATATTAAGCGCGCAGACCGCGACAATGCGATTGACCTGTATATCGGTGAGGATTATATGGATGTCCTTGCTGACGGCGCATGGGAACATACGTTTAAAGTAAAGCCTCCTGTATTTACAGCAGAAGAAAAGCGTGCATGGCTGAGCCAGAACGCAGACGTCACACTTGGCTCCGATGCATTTTTCCCGTTCAGCGACAATATTGAACGTGCGTTTCGAAGCGGCGTAAAATACGTGGCACAGCCAGGCGGCTCCAAACGTGACCAGGATGTGATTGATGCCTGCAACGCGCATCAGATGGTTATGGCGTTTACTGGTATTCGGTTGTTCCATCATTAGTACGCTTTTTTCAGGAAGGGACGCCAGGAGAGGGGATTGACATGTCCTGCCTGCGTCCGTTCCAGAATGCTAAGAATCCCTAAGTATTCTGCTGTTACGCTGTGGCTGTGCACAGTCGCGCCACCTTGTCCGCTTCCGGCTGTCAGCCGTAAGCTATCGGTGCCGCTTGGCTGTACTAGTTGCCCAGCAGAATACCAAGAGATTCTAACCATTCTTCCAAAGCCGCAGCTAGAACACGTCAACCCTCATCTTCTTCTGCAATCCACTCTTTCAGCTTGTCCTGTAGTAGCTTTTTATCCAGAAAGTACAACTGGTACTCTGATGCAAACACATTTGCATTGATCTTCCCCATAAGTGAATCGTTTTTGCCTGGCTTCAAATAAATATCCCTTTCCCATGTGACCTTGTATATTTTACGTGCCGAAGGAAAGCTTGGTTTTCGCATAAAATTTCTCGGCACAACCACCTATATACAGTTATCAATGTCCGTGTATAAATTTACTATAACAGAAAATATAGATTGTGGCAAGCGTTCGTTTTGTGGGCTTACTATCTTTGCAGTGTACGAACATTCCAGCCAGATTTTGCCGCTTCTATCTCATAAAAGCTTCTCTCGTCCGCATTGGCGATCCGAATCAACACCAGATAATGCGACCATTGCAGTGAAAAGGGCATCTGATCTTTGAAAAAGCAAAACACTGTTTCGCTTTTTTCAACCGCAAACAGATCAAACACTGTTTCGCTGATCCTGTCTTTATAAATAAGATAGAACTTCCGGCAGTTTTTCAGCGTATCCTCTGAAAAGCCCCTGCCAAATTTTTCTGACAGCTTCACCGACAGCTTTTTTATGACCTGCTGACCATACTTTGCCCTTCTGCTACCTTCCTGCTGTTCTTCCACAATCCAGCGCCCCAAAGAATAATAGGTTAACAACTGAACCGCATTGACTTGTTTTACTGCCACGTTTCTGGCAAACTGTATTAGTTTTACGGAATTATCATATAATCTTTTGGATATAACATCAGCCTGATTTCTAAATATCTAATTCGTTATAATCTGACTTTGTTTTTTAATGCACTTTCAACAATTTTCATATCAGGGTTATATTTTTGACACAAAGTTTCCAACAAAATTTTATTTCCATCGAATTAAACGCATCATCTCTTATCTTCAAATCATAGTAGGGCAAAAAATTATTATTTGTGTTTATAAAAGCCTGATAAACAACCTCTTTTGCATTTTCACAGTCAATCATTCGTTTTGCATCAACAGGCAGAAATCTCAAGACATACCTTTCTTCATTTTGGAATTGGGTTGAAATAATAGATTCTTTTCCTACAAAACAAACCATATTGCGCTTGTTTTTGTAACATTTACGAAAACCAGCCGGGAGAGAGGATGTGCCTCCCCTGGCGGCGGCTTTGGAAGAATGCTTAGAAGCCCTTCGTATTCTGCGGAAAAACCAGGGGCGCAGCCAAGCGGCACCTTTAGCTGCCAGCAGGCAGCGAACTAGGTGCCGCGACCGTCCACAGCCACAGCGTTACAGCAGGATACTTAGGGATTCTTAGCATTCTGGAACGGACGCAGCCAGGGGAGGCACATCCTTTCTCCCAGCGTCCCTATATCTTAATAATGTTTCTCCCAATCCAACTCCTGTTCCTTTTTCAGATCGTCTTCCGTCATATACTTGCGGTAAATTCTTTCCAAAAACATATCATACAGGCACATCACCCCAGCCGGGATAAAGGTCACGGCAATCGGTGATACATAGATCAGCAGCATCCCCGCTAACAGCAGCACAAGCACAAGGATCGACCAAGGCAGATTCAGCAGGGAAATAATCGCCGCGTTTTTCATTGTATGTTTCAGGCTGTTTTCAAACCTTGCCGAATACGAAAAAATATATACGCACCATACCGCCCAGTAAAGCAGCAGGAAGAGAAAGAAATAGTACAGCATTCCAAGCTTTGAGCCCTGCTCTAAAAACTGGCGCGTAATCTGCTGGTCGGCAAATAAAAATGTGAATACGGCAAGCAGGATCAGCCAGATCTTGGTGGTCTGCTTGAAGTTGGACTTGAATGCGCTCCAAAAGCTCTGCCAGATGTACCCGCGGTTTCCGCGCAGCGACTTATGCACCGTATAGTAAAACGCTGTCGTAGAAGCGCCAAGCGTCACAATCGGCAGGCTGAATACGAGCCACAAAATGCTTGCCCAGAACCCGTCCACGATCTTGTTGACGGCGCGGAAAAATCCATTGTCATAATTAAAAATATTGTTCATATTCTGCTCCTTTGTCTGCATGTAATAAACAGCTTTTCATAATCAGACATTATAACATATTCCGGCATTTTCAGAAACAGAAAATCTAAAATTTTATAATTTTTCACAAATTAGCAGGATGACCGCCGCGCCGTCCTGATATTACTTTACACGGATCTCGACTACGCTGCAAGCAGGCAGCGTTACTTTTATCCGGTCGCCGTTTTGCGTATAGCCGTTAAACGCTTCCTCTTTGACATGAAAAGGCTCGTCAAACGTATTGTATGCATGGATGTCTGAATGCGACACGGCATTTGCTTCCACGACTTCATACGCCCGGTCGCCTGTAAAGCGTATATCCAGCTCATGGCTGTCTGACGCGGACAGGTTGTTGAGCGTAATCGTAAGAATGCCGTCCTTTTCGGATACAGACTCTAAGATCTGCGGCACCTTCCATTCGCCTATGCCGATTTCTGCAACGCCTGTCAGCTCGCTGCTTACAAGCTGCGCGCCCTGATGGTGGCGGTACATATGAAAGACGTGATAGGTCGGCGTCTTTATCATTTTTTCGCCTTCTGTCAACAGCATCGCCTGGAGTACGTTTACGGTCTGCGCGATACATGCCATTTTTACACGGTCGCAGTGCTTATTGAAAAGATTGAGCGTAACGCCCGCGACGAGCGCATCGCGCACCGTGTTCTGCTGGTATAAAAAGCCCGGATTTGTGCCTGGTTCGCACGTAAACCAGGTTCCCCATTCGTCTACGCACATGCCGATTTGTTTTTTCGGGTCAAAACGGTCCATAATCGTGCCGTGCCTTTCGATCAGAGTCTCCATATACAGCGCTTTAAACATCGTCTTGTACCAGGTCTCTTCATCGAAATCCGTCGCGCTGCCCTTTCGTTCCCAGCCTTCCGGGTGGACGTAATAATGCAGCGACAAAAAGTCCATATGCCCGTGGTTTTTCTCTTCCACATGGGCAAAGCACGTTTTCATTACATCTTTTGTCCAGTAGTAGTCATCCACATTTGCGCCGCAGCAGACTTTTTCAATCGGATCCTTATGCGCGTCCAGATTTTTAACATACGTCTGGTAACGGCGGTATTCATTGGCATAGTGCTCTGGCGTCATATTGCCGCCGCAGCCCCAGTTCTCATTGCCGACACCGAAATAATCGACTTTCCACGGCGCTTCGTGGCCGTTTTCTTTGCGCAGGCGCGCCATCGGGGAGACGCCTTCAAACGTCATATATTCCACCCATTCCGCCATCTCCTGCACCGTACCGCTGCCCAGGTTGCCGTTGATATACGTCTTGCATCCAAGCTGGCGGCACAGCTCCATAAACTCATGCGTCCCAAAGCTGTTGTCCTCTACCACACCGCCCCAGTTCGTATTGACCATCTTTTTACGGTTTTCCTTTTTTCCAATCCCGTCCTTCCAATGGTATTCGTCCGCAAAGCATCCCCCCGGCCAGCGCAGCACAGGCACTTCCAGCTCTTTTAACGCTTCCACGACATCTGTGCGCATACCGTTGACATTTGGAATGCCAGAATCTTCCGTTACAAAAATCCCCTCATAGATCCCTCTGCCCAGATGTTCTGAAAACTGGCCATAGATTTCCGGCGCAATCCTGCCCTGCTTTTTTGCCTCATTAATTACTAATTTTGCCATAGATACCTCCTCGCTGCCTAACGCAGACATTACTTATTCTTCATAGGAAAACACCGGGCATCCCTGGCTGTCCCAGCGTACCTTCATCAGGCACGCATGGCGGTTCGGGTTGTACAGCGGGTTTCCTTCGATCTTTGATTCTGTGCGCAGATGGTATACCATAAGGTCGTTTCCTTCCTCATCGGTCGTAAAGGAATTGTGCCCCGGCCCGTAGATATTTCTGGACGCATCGGTCTGCAATACCGGATAGCGCTCTTTTTTCCACGACAGCGGGTCTAATAAGTCCGCATCCATATCCGCCGTCAGCATCCCCATACAGTAGTGCTCCCCCGTTTCGCTTGCCGAATAGGTCAAAAACAGCTTATTTCCATGCTTAATCACTGCCGGGCCTTCATTTACCCAGAATCCGTAACGCTCCCAGTCATAGTCCGGCGTCGTCAAAAGCACCTGCACCGTCTTAAGCTGGTGCGGATGTTCCATCTTTGCGATATACAGGTTGGAAATCTGCTTGCCGACACCGACTTTTTCCGCCCACACATAAAAATACTCGCCCTTATTTTCAAATACCGTACCGTCCAGAGAAAACGCCTCAAAAGAAAACTCATCTTCCGGCGCCCGCTTCATCTTTCCAAGCTCTTTCCACGGATCTTTTAACGGGTCTTGTCCCTGGCACTCCAGCACATACGGGCGGATCTCCCATACATCGTCCTTATCTCCGCCTGCATAATAAATATACCACTTTCCATCCAGATAATGCAGCTCCGGCGCCCAGATATGTATACTCATCTCGCCTTGCTCATGTTTATGCCAGATCTCCACCTCCGGCGCGTCTGGAAGCTTGTCAAGGCTTTTCGCCCTGCGCAGGCAGATCCCGTCATACGCAGGCACAGACGCCGTAAAGTAATACCATCCGTCTGTATGCCTGTACACATAGGGGTCAGCCCTCTGCTCAATCCACGGTTCATTAAATTTTAATTTTACATCCATCGCTTTTCCTTTCCAAATATGCATTCACACGAAACCTGTACCAGCTACGCGCAAACACATTTCCATCCACTGCTGCATACGGTCACGAAAAAACAGGCAGCTTTGGGTGCCAGCTATGTTCCTCACTGACAAACCGAGCCGCTGCCTGCTTCCAATCTATTTATTTTACTACAATCTAACTTTTTTCTGACAAACTGATATTATTTTTCAACTCATTATCCCTTTACAGCTCCCGCTACCATACCATCGATAAAGTAGCTCTGGAAGCAGAGGAACACCACCATTACCGGAAGAATGGAAAACATAGACCCTGCGATCAGGATATCATAGTTATTCCCATACGGTGTCAATAGCCCGTTTAAGTACACCGGAAGCGTAAACTTTTCGGCACTCCTGTATACAAGCATCGGCCACAGCAGGTTGTTCCAGGACCCCATCGACGTCAGGATCGCCATAGAAGCAAACGCCGGCTTTACAATCGGCAGCATAATCCGCACGCAGATTCCATACTCGCTCGCGCCGTCGATACGTCCCGCCTCCAACAGCTCCTTTGGAAGCCCGATCATATACTGGCGGAAGAAAAAGATCGTAGACGCCCCGCAAAGCCCAGGCAGGATTACGCCCCAGGTCGTATCCGTCAGATTTAATTTGATAATCTCCTGGTATAACGGGAGCATCAGAATTTCAAACGGAACCATCATCGTCGCAATTACGAGGAAAAACAGCAGGTTGCGCAGCTTAAAATCATACATGGAAATACCATAAGCGACAAAGTAACATACGACCAGCGTGCCTACTACCGTAACAAATGTTAAAAACAGGCTGTTCTTAAACGCATTCATATATTTCATAGAATCTGCGTTAAAGCTGAAAATATACTGGTAGTTCGCAAGCGACATCGTAGAAAAATCAAGGTCAATGCTTAACCCGTTACGCATCAACTGCTGGCCAGGACGGAAGGAAGCTAACAGGCCTGCAAATATTGGAAATACAATGAGAAAGCACAATACTACAAATAGTCCGGTTCCAAGCACAGTCAGTACTGACGTCTTCGTCCCGCCTATCTGGGATTTCGATTTAGCAGCCATTTACTTCTCCTCCTTCTTAAATGTGCCAGTCATTACTAACTGAACCATATTAATGATGAGCGCAATACCAAGAAGCACCAAGCCTACCGAAGACGCATAGCCCATATCGTTTTTCTCAATACCACGGCGATACAGGTAGCCTACGATCGTAAGTCCGATATTTCTTGGAGAACTGTTTCCGTTCCATAACATAAAGGACTCCAAGAACATGGAAAGCCCGGCATATACGGAAATCGTACATACATAAACTGTTGTCGGCTTTAAAAGAGGAAGCGTCACATACCAAAATCTCTTCCAGGAGGTTGCCCCATCAATCTCCGCAGATTCGTACAGGCTTGTATCAATCCCTTTTAAACCAGACAGGAAATACAGCATATTTACACCTGTCCAGCGCCAGCACGCTAACAGCAGCAATGCAAAATATGCAGTCCCTTTCATTTTCAGCCACTGAATTGGCGACCTGCCAATCGCCTGCAATAATAAGTTCATCTGCCCAGTGCCCATTTCAGTAAACATCAGACGGAATAACGTACCAGAAATAACTACAGACGTTAAAGACGGCATATATAAAATGGCTTTCCACACGCCTTTTGCCTTTACAAGACGACTGTCCATCAATGCCGCAAACAGCATTGGAAACGGAATCAATAATACTAAGGTAAGTACCATATATAAAACACTGTTTTTAATTGCTGTATGGAATACAGAATCTTTTAATAATTTTGTATAATTGCTTAACCCAATCCATTCTGTTTTCGCAGGACCGATATCCTGAAAACTCATGACAACCGTACTGCACAAAGGATAGATCCAGAAGATACAAAAGCTCAGTAAAAACGGCAGTACGAACACATACGGAGCTGTCTTCTGGGAATACATGAATTTCTGAAAGATATTACTCTTTTTTTCCATCGCCTTCTCCTCACTCTCTCCCTTAGATAAGGATTGCCTAAGAACCTGTTTCTTAGGCAATCCGTTTCATACCTCAATGCAATTAGAATTGAAAATATCTTATAATTCTAATTCAATCGCATCCTGAGCTTCCTGCAGCATCTCATCGATATCCCTGCCGCTTTCAAAGATTTCGTTGAATACGGTCAGGTTAAACTGCTCAGCAATGGTAAGAGTGATTTTATGCATCTTAATTAAGCCGATTTCATCTTTAATTTCATTTAACACATCGTATGGCATATTGCGGAAGAATGTATTGTACACGTTGCTCGTATCATGTGCAAAATCATCCTGATCCCACAAAGAGGTGTTACATACGTCAAATCCCAGATCTTCCCAGATGACCTTCTCACCGTCTGGAGACATCTTTGCCCAGCAGAGGAATTCCGCTGCCAGCTCCTGATTTTGTGACTGCTGGGTTACAACCGTACCTGTGCCGCCGATACCTACCGAACGCGGCTGTCCTTCTTCAAATACCGGACACGGAGCTATGTACCAGTTTCCTTTTTCATCCGGCATTTCCTTGATAAATCTGGACATATACCAAGCTGCCTTCGGGAAAGCTACAATATTTTTGCTTGTAATATTTTTAAAGCCGGTCTCGTTATCTACGATGCCTTCTGGTGAAACCTGTGCGATTCCTTCATCCAGCATTCCTTTTTCAAAAGTAAGCATCTTCTTTACGGATTCGATCTGTACGTTCGGATTTGTGCCGTCGCCGCTCCAGTCTTCGCCGTGCTGTGCCATCGCAATCCACATCCAGTCTGTTCCGCCTGTATCTACCGATGTCCAGAACTTGCCTTCTTCGCCGCGTGCTTCCACATATTTTTTGCCAAGCGCTTTCCAGTCGTCCCAAGTCTTCACTGCGTCGACATCTTCCTGCTTGATGCCATACTGCTCTAATTCTCCGAGGTTATAGTACATTACCGTAGCGCCTACATGGAACGGAGCGCCGTAGTAGTGGCCGTCTTCGCCCTGGTAAGATTCCAGACGGGACTGTACCATATCAGCCTTATACGGAGCAATCGCATCGTCTAACGGGTACAGCCATGTATCAAGGCCTTCTACCGCATTCGGGAACTGCCCCATCTCAATATCAATAATATCCGGTGCGCCTTCGCCTGCCTGGAAGGACATCAGCATTTTATTGTGCATATCCTGGAACGGATAAGCAGTTGCCGTCAAATAAATCTTTTTATCTGGATTTGCCTCGTTCCATTTCTCAACCATCTTTCCATAGAAC
>CAJTCR010000006.1 GCA_910574915.1 Eubacteriaceae bacterium | reverse complement strand
CATGTTTCATTTTTTCTACAGTTGCCCTAGATACACTATCCAACAGTTCATCCCTGGATACATCCTTATTACTAAAGAAGCGATACGCTGCTTTTGCAGAACTTCTGGATCCGGCTGCCGCCCAGGTGGATTTATCTGGCGCTGCAGCAAATGCATCCATAATCTTAAAAAAACGTGATTTCAAACGCTGATCAACAAATTTTGCATCTACAAATTCCGTTTCCCAATTCGTATATTCTACCGTCATATGGATCACCTCTTTTTCTTTAGTATAGCATAGAAACAATAGGATATCCACATAAACTTGTGGGTCAAGTTAAGATACTGCTCCGGTGTCATTTTCTTAATTTCCAATGCCATCTCCGTTATCTCTGGAATACACTCAATCATTAACTCACGTTCTGTCATTGTCTCTTATCCTCCATTTTAAAATTGTTCTGTTATACCAGTCCGAACATACATGCAGCTTTGTAAAACAGGTTCTTTCTAATCCCCCGTTTGCGGTCTGATTCTCTCTTTGCTTTTCTTTCCAAACGCTCCATAAATGCAATCTGGGTATCCATCTCCATATATTCCTCCATCTGAATAGGAGTTAATGCACTGTATGGGGTTTTCAACGAGGGATCAATAATCTGTGTGCCGTCTGGACACGTAATAATTCTGAAATTAAACATGATTTCCACCTTTCTTTTTTGGGCGGTTTATGATATAATTTAGGTAGTAACCGCCATATTATTTTGGGCTGTGTTATGAATAGGTCAGGTGAATTTGTACGGGGACTTACAAGGTTTTCACCTATGCCCCGTTTTGGTGACTAGTTATCGGCGTTAGCTTCTATGGCTTCTGCTTCCGTAGCATACTCAATACCATCAGCCTTGCCGATATAACCGTAATCGGTATACATGACCATCACCCCCCTATTCAGTTATTTAAGATAGGCAAGGGAAAAGTTTGCTAGGCTGTTGCCCTTGCTTTATCTTATGCATTTATTATACACGATATTTTCATGTATATCTATTGACAGAACGCACAAACTATACATGGTATTTTTGTGTATATTATACATTGCATTTTCATGTATGTTTGTATTACTATATATTTATGAAAGGACGGTGATCTTTTGATTAAATACAAGATTGATTTAATACAAGCATTAAAAAAGATTGGTTATAGCACCTACAAAATAAGAAAAGAAAAGATTTTTAATGAATCACAACTACAACAAATGAGAGAGCACAAGCTATTAGCACAAGATGCATTAAACAAAGTATGCACATTATTAAATGTTCAGCCTGGCGATATACTTGAGTTTATCCCAGACGATGAACCAAACGAATCACAAGCTGAATAAAATCCCCCAAATAAAAGTTAGTCCATGACGGACTAGCTTTTCATTTATCCTGCCATTCTGCCACAATAAAATAAATTTAACTTTGACCAATCTATCATCTGTTGATTTGATTGTTTCCTTATTATATAGGGCTATAAAACCCGATTGGATGTGCAGAGAATCGAACCCTGCTATAACCATTCATCCATTTTTATTACTGTGCTGCTGTTTAGGCTTGTCCTTATACCATTTGATACTACCACCTGAAAAATGTATCTCTGGATGTGATACGCATGATTTGCCTATTTTGGTAACAATGTTATCTGTTTTCTTTACTAAAAATTCTATTGTCTGTTTATCCATGTTTGTATTACCTCCGCTAACTGGTTTTGTTTTAATTATCTAAGTATTCAGTGACTTTTTTCGCCAGATTCCAGCTTGCTTTTACACGATCTGCCAATCTGTTAAGAATCACTTCATCTTCTCATCTTCATAAGAAATCGTTTTCTTTATCTCAGCCAGATTGTCCCCGTAGCTCATACATGCTGCATAAATTAACTTTAACTCTTCCTGTGTGAAATTAATTGTATTTTCCATATGGCTTCCATCTCTTTTATAATGTGCGCTTATATAGCAATGTTAATCAATGCTCCAAGCGTTTCCTTATAACTATACCCGCCAATAACCTGCATCAGCGATGCTTTTACCTGAATCCCCATATCAATGACTTTCGCCAGTTCCTGCGCTAATTCCTTTGGCACATATCCAATCACAGTCCTTCTGGACAAAGAATGTATATGCACAACTATCTGAATCGCATTGTTATCATATTTATTGTCTGGTTCCCTTTCCAATGTAACGCTGAGGTCACCTGGGTTGAACTGTTTCAGAAAGCTCAGGCGTTCCTGCCTGTTGCCAAAAGTTGTCCCCGCAGCACGGATTGTCATTGAAAACTTTACCCTCTTCCACGCAGTTTTAAATGCCTGAGATAAAGAATAACCTGCTTTTTTCAGTTCATTCGCCATGATGCATACGGCTTTTCGCATTCTGGTTATTTGCTTCATACAATTTTACCTCTTTCATTTTTCTGCGGACTGTTCTCTTGGATTCACTGTTGAATTTTACAAATTAAAAAGGTGTAAAGCCTTAATAATTTAATAAGACTTTACACCTTTTGATTTAGTGGTTAATTGTTACTATTCAGTTTCTATTTTTGAGTATATTCATTGCTTCATCTTCAGATGGTTTATGAGTTTCAATAAATACTATAAACTCATTTATTTTATTTGCATCCCATCCTTCTTGTGTCAATTTAAGAATAATATTAGTTGTTTCTTTTGATGTCATTTCTTCTACCATCCTTTCACCGCCCTTTACAATTGAAACAATATTTACTGGTTGCAATTATTATAGCGGATTATGTAATGGGTGTAAAGCCTTATTAAATTATCAATGTGCTGTTTGTATTGCTTTGATGTATCTTATGAATTATATAATACACTAATATTTAGTGGTTGTCCATTGACAATATTCACTAATTTTTAGTGTTGTTTTTGTTTATGTTGCACACTACTTATTAGTGCATATTGACATGAGGTTTTCCTTATAGTATAATCACTAAAAAAAGGTGGTTATCTTATGATTAAATATAAGATAGATATCATGGATTCTTTAAAAAATAAAGGCTATACAAGTTATAAGCTGCGAAAAGATAGAATATTCGGCGAAGCTACCATGACCAAATTCAGGAAAAAGGAACACATTAATTTTGACAATCTGAATATTTTATGTAATCTGCTGGACTGCCAACCAGGTGATATAATTGAATACATACCAGACACCCCACAAAACCTCACTGACTAATAATCACAAGCCTTGTAATTTAACTGCAAGGCTTATGATTCAGGAAAGAAATACCCACTTATAAATTTTTGATATATCGCCTGACTATAAACATTCTTTTCTTTCCATGTATTGTCGAATCTTTTTTGGCTTATACGATTGCCATTTTCATCATACGCAATTATAGAAATATTAAACTTACTGTTATATAATCTTTCTACCCTTACACGACAATCACAAATATAATATTCAAGTACATATACATCCAAACAGATAATGCATTGAATTTCTTTTGTATCCTCAAAAAATGCTTCATATGGCGATTTCTCTTTCATATCCGTTGCCTTCCTTCTATATTTATGAATATTTCTTGATCTATTTCTTCCCTACCAGCTTAACCAGCACTGTGCTGTCATCTGCTGATACGATTTTTATTAATTTCATGCAGCCTGGTCTACGTTCCTGAACTTTGCATAAAAGTTCTTTTTGATCACATCAAAAGGCGTTTTCCCTATTGTATAATTTTTACCATCGTAAATTCTAACTGATACTTCTTTCTTCTCAAAATCAGACATACAATCCCAGTAAATAACCATGCTGTCAATCTGAACTGCTGCGTCGTTATTCTTTGATAAGAATAAAAATGCTTTTACAAGATCTGCCTTTGTAAAATTCTCTTTTGTATCCTCTGTATATATTCTGTTTCCGAAAAAATCTTTTCTATTGTATTTGATTGTTAATTTATTCATGACTGATTCCTCCTGTTCTAATATGATTGGATATTTATATCCCAATGCCTTATAAGGGGTATTTCTTCTACTGCTATATTAACATTAAAATTGCTACTGATTTAAAATGCTGCTTCCTCTGCTTCTTCCCAAGTGAGGAACCCAGCATTGACGAGCCGTTCTGTATAATTATCAATAGCAAGTGCCATCTCGTAACTTGTATCCTCTTGAAAATATTGATTGAATTTCTTAATGAGCCTCAAAGCCTGCCCTTTGTTTGTAATTACTGTTCCTGCTATCATTAATGCTTTGTATTCTTTTTCATATATACGTTTCATTTTTTTTGCCTCCTGAGATGATTGTTGGTTGTGTTTCGTTTGTTGTTGAGATAATTATAATTTATGGGTACCCATATTACAAGATGGAATAATTCACAAATTATGGGTACTATATTAGCTGCTTTTTTGTTTATTTTTATGGGTTCCCATATTATGTACTTTAAATAAAAATTATGTTATAATATTTCTGTATATCTTAGGAAGGAGAACCGAAAACATGCCAGATGAAAAAAAGCCATATATAATAAATGGAGAACATGTTACATTAGAAGAATACAGAAAAACAAAATATGAAGACTTAAGGATTAGAGTCCCTAAAGGAAAAAAAGAAATAATAAAAGAATATGTTAAGTCTGTCGGCGAGAGTTTAAATAGTTTTGTAAATAATGCTATAGATGAAAAAATGGAACGAGATAAAAATTAAATAGAGTTTTATAATTAATGGTACCCACAAATTTGCACAATATATGGGTACCATTTTTATGTAATATTACGTATTGATTTATGGGTACCCATATTATATAATAATTTTAACAAGTAAAAAACAACTCACAATCACAAAGCACATTGGCAACTGAATAGGCTTTACACTCTCAGACACATACGCTATAATGATTGTAGCAAATAACAACTGCATCAATCATAAAGGCGGTGAGAATATGGAGGTATTAGAAGAAATGAATAATGCTGAGATAATGCAGAGAGCTATGGAAGATTTCAGAGAAGTTCAGGAATATATGGCTATTGCAAAAGAGGAAAATGCAACAAAGACATATGCTAAGTTAAAAAGAAAGTATATTACTTTAAAAGCATTAATTAACAGTTTAGGAGTAAACATGTCAGACATTGACGAAATCAAAGAGTAATACCTAACAGCCACATACAGTAACTACTAAACCAGAGTGTAAAGCCTATTGAATTGCCAATATGCTTTACACTTTTTTGTTTAGGGAGGTTATTACTTATGAATAATAATAAATATTTCAATAATACCAACACATTAGAAGAATTAAGAAAGCAGTACAAGGAATTATTAAAACAGCATCATCCTGACAATGGCGGCAATCTGAAAACCATGCAGGAAATCAATGCTGAGTATGATCGGATGTTTAAAATGCTAAAAGATCAGCACGAAAGTAATAATTTTAATTGTGGTGATGCAAAATCAAATTATAACAACATGAAATATGATTTTGCAGAAGATGAAAAACTGCGTGAGATGCTGAACAAGATTATTCATTTTAAAGGAATAGATATAGAGCTTGTTGGTGCTTGGATATGGGTATCTGGTAATACATATGTTCATAAGAAGGAATTAAAAGAGCTAGGCTTTAAATGGGCAAGCCAGAAAAAAATGTGGTACTGGCACAGTGAAGTTTTTCGCAAAAAGAGCCGTAAAACACTAAGCATGGATGATATCAGGAATTATTATGGTAGTACTAATATCAGATCAGAAAGCATGGTTTTATTGCAAGTATAATTTAATTATAGAATCTGAAAACAAGGCTGTGAGGGTTAAAATATATTCTCACAGCCTTGTTTTGTTTGATAAGTTTGATAATCAAAATTTGGAATGATGAAAATTACTTCTTAATCCTTTTTATGCTGAGTGCTTATGTGTTATATGGGCACTCTGAGTGCGTTTTTAGGGGCAAATCAGGGTTATAATAGTGTGGGTGTAATCTTGTTAGGGTATGAATGTAAAATTGAAATTTGGGCGTTTTATTGTGTTTTAAAGCATAGAATATAAAGTATCTTGTGATGGTACTACGGGTATATTTACATTATTTTCAAGATACTTTATTGTCCTAAAGCGTATAGCTGTTCTACTGGCAGAGGGAGGCTGAATTTCAGGATTAACGAACTCTGGAAGAAAGGAATATTATATACTATGATACCTTATTTTTCAAATGAACACTAAATTTTTGAAAGTTTTGATAATTCACTCCTTTCTAATTTTTTTAATCCATTATTTTCCCTTATAAAAATATTTTTAAAATATGTTGAACTTAATAGTGGTAACACTTTTCGTATATCTGATACAAACCAAATTGAGCCTTCTAAATTCGCACCTCTCAAATCTGCTTTTTCCAGATTTGAGCCACTTAGATTAGCCTCTCTTAAATCTGATCCTCTTAAATCTGATCTTCTCAAATCTGTTTTTCGCAAATTTGCTTTTTGTAAATTCGCTTTGTATAAATTTGCTCCCTTCAAATCAGCTCCCATTAAACTCATATTACTTATGTCAAGTCTTATTTTATTATTACATATATATGAACTTATAAGAACCGAATTCATACGCAAAGAATCAAATTCCCAAAAATGTAAAATATGAAGTATATTTGCAAAAACAATGATTTCCCTATCTATTACCTTTTTAAATCGCTTATGTGTAAAAAAGGTCATACCATTATTCATCATTATCTCAAATACAGCCAACAACTTATCAAAATTTCTCATCATTTTAGAGCTTTTTTTGAATCTATATCTTAAAAACTCAATAATCTCTTCTGATAAAAGCTCTCCTTCTAAAATTTCTCCCAAAACACAAGCTACTTTATTTTCTGACATTTCTATCACTTCACATATAGATACAAATATATATTCTGAAACAAAAAATTCATAAATAGACTTATGTATAAATTCAATATTAGTTTCTGTATCTTCAAACAAATACTTTATTGGAAATTCTAAAACACTTATATCATTTCCTTGAAAAACTAAGTTGGGGATATCAAATTCATTTTTGATTAATGATAAACTGTTTTTTTCGAACATTGAAAATGCCGTCTTCCTCAAAAATTGTAAGTATTTGTCAATATTTTCACTATTTCCCAAAATATGTGTGCCCTTACTATACGCAATACCTTCGTAAGAAAACCTATCAAATATTCCACCTTTCTTGGCGAAAATACGTTTATACAATTTTGGTTTAGTAGATCTTTTAGTTATATTTATATCGGACATAATAGCCATGTATAAAATTACAGGTATTCCTAATACATCAATATTATCATAATCTATATAGCCTTTTAATTTTTGATTTGTAATTTTTTCATAAAATATTCTTATTAACAGAGGATCTAGTGGGCAAAGCTCTAAATAATTATCAAAATTAACTGCAGTAATATATGTTGGCCGCGATGTTATAATTACTTTAAAATTTTCAAAATCTTTTAAATCGTTAGTAAAATCATTAAGCAGCTTTTCTCGAATATTCAAAGTTTTTATTTCATCAAACCCATCTAAAATTAATATCTTATTCTCTAAGTTATTTTTCTTACATCCAAGTGTAAAGCAAACAGACTTTAATAATCCACTTTCTAATTCTTCACTTTCCCAATCGCGAAACTTTAAAAATAAATATTTATCATCCTCTTTATGCTTATTAGCAATCCAAGAAGTTATAGTTGATTTTCCTATTCCTGGTACACCAGTAATAAGCAAGGATGACGTCTTCTGATAATTTACAAATTTATCTATTATTTCGTCCAATTCATCATCACATAAAAAA
Organism: Eubacteriaceae bacterium; assembly: GCA_910574915.1. GTDB lineage: Bacteria > Bacillota > Clostridia > Lachnospirales > Lachnospiraceae > Eubacterium_J. The sequence continues at coordinate 124,237 of CAJTCR010000006.1, read as the reverse complement.
TCTATCCTTTTTATAGATTTATATATATTATAATCAGGCATAATAAACGCGTCTGCTAAGGTTATCGGTCTTTCATCATTATCTATATGTAAAAACAGCCTGCTATTCCAATTATCTATATAATCCTGTTTTTTATTATTCTGAAATTTTTCACAATTATTTGCACTGTTTGCGCTAACTTTACTATTATTATTTTGAACAGCATAAACCGCTGAATTATCATTGGCAATAATAACCTGTCCGCCATTATAAGCATTGATTATATTTTTATCTACATTATCCCCATTCATACTCTATCCCCTCTATCGAATATATGGTGTAATATAATCCACCAATTTCTGCAAATTCTCTACTAATGTAGGTATCCCATTAGCAATCGTAAACATTGGAGCAATCAAAGACACACAATTTCTTAACCTGCTTGCTTTTGGTTCTGGTTTTGCAAGTTCTTCTTTTGCCATTTCCACAACATCCACAATTTCATCTGCATCCTCTTTTTTCAAAGCAGACAAATTCTCCATAATTCCTTTTATGATATTATCCAGTTCACTGGCATCCACTCTATTATTATAATTATATTGTTTAATCTTTACTTTTGAGTTATCATTTGCAACACTTACAATTCCACCATTTGTATTTATAGTCATATTTTTATTTTTCATCATCATTCACCCATCCTTGTAATATTCTATAATAATCACAATTATAGTACCAAAACATATCCATTTCAAGCCTACAAAAACAATCTATCCAAAATCCAAATCAAAAACCGTAAAAAAATGGGGCATACCAGATATTTCTATCCGATATGCCCCATAATCCATTATTCACGCCTCTGGTTTCTATACCATTCCATCTGCCTGTTATGTTCTTCTTCCTGTTTCTTTCTCCGCTCCATGACTTCCTCTACACGTGCTGTTATTTCCCTTGTCTTATTTAAGCTGTCAGTATAATGCCGGAATCTTTCTATGCGTTCCTGTTCTTCACGCACCCTGCGCTTTTCTTCTGCCCTCTGTGCCGCCTCCGCTTCAATCTTTGCTTTCTTTCTCTCAATCAACCCATTGGCAAAAGAATTTATCCTGTCCGCATGTTTCTTTTCATTGATCATTTCAACCTGAATCCTTCCCTTTGCTATAAGTTCAGCGCGTTCCTCTTCTTCATTTTTACGCTTTCTTTTTTCAAATACATCATTCTGCAGGCGAATCATGCTATCGTGCATCTTCTGTAACGGTTCGGAAACATCATCCAGTAAGTGTCCGTATCTCCCATTCTCCACATCTTTGATATATTCACTTGTTTCTTTATGAAATGCTAGATTTGGATGACTGCCCGCATTTACATATTTATCCAGCAAGTGTCCATATCTTTCCTGCATTTCTTTGTTCCTATTATTTTTATTTGTATTCATAGTGTATTTACTCCTTTTTTAATTTATTGTTTTAATATGGTTTTACTTCAATTTTCAACAACTGCTTATATATATAATCAGGTATCTTTTCCTTATACTTTACCGCCACAGTCAGAATATCAGCCTGTTTCATTACCTTATATTCTACAAATGCTTCTTCTGGCGTATCCCAATAAGAAAGCTGTCTTGCCCTGTCATCACCAGTGAAAGTGATCTCCCCATAATATTTACCAGTTTTGCTGTTATACCTTACACCCAGCGGCAATGTATTTCCTGGAGTTTCTCCTTCCTTATAATGTTTTTTACTATTAGCAAGCAGGGTGTTTAATCCCTTCGGCAAAATACAGCAGTAATCAGGATAGTACATACCAGAACCATCACCAAATAAATCCTTGTCTACATCCATTTCTTCATCCCCGCATTCATAATAATGTTCCAGATACCACTTGACAAAAGATTTCGGATCATTAAGCCATCCGTCCCACATAGCCGTTTTATTGTAGCATTTATGTATGGACTCCGTTGCTTCCTTACTCCTACACCTTGCCAGAATGCCGTCATATATCTTAAAAGCATGTAAACTGGCTTTATTTTCATATTCTATATATTCCTGTTCAAGTCCAAGGCTCTCTAATGTAATCCTGCCAGCTTTCAGTTCCGTAAAATCATTTTTAGACACACAGATCAGGTTTTTATACCAGTTGTTAGCGAAATCACCATCCTTATGCCATACCCTGTCCCTCCCCTTATACTGTACAAGAAAAGATTCAGCAACCAGAAGATCAGGAGCGGTTTCCCTCTTGTACCTGTTCACTTCAATCTCTTTCTCTCCTTTCCGCTTTCCTCTTGTGATTGTCCGCTCATAACGTTCAATTTCAAATATAGTTAAATGTACATTTCCCTGTTTATGCATATAAAAAGTATTTTTATCTTTATGGTTCAGGTTATTCACACATCTTCCATAATTGCTGATCCAGTAGTTTTCTGTGTCCTTGATACGTACAAATACCTCAAATGCATTTTTAAGGGGTACCTTTATAGGATATTCTACTGGGACTGCATCTTCTTTCGGCATTTCTGCCAGCTTTCCATTCTCATCTAAAATAAATTGTATTTTCTTTTCTTCGCTTGATTTATTCATTATTTGATATTCCTTTCGATATGATTATTAGACAGCAGTCCCAGGATCGGAGCCGCTGATATGACAGCATCCATAGATTTATGGATACTAAAGAGGGTGTCTTAAAAATAGACACCCTGAAATAAGGCGTATCCATTTTGGACACACCTAAAATAAGATATGTCCATTTTGGGCGACATCTTGAAATTATTTTATATATTTTATTGTTCATTGATTTTCACCAGAATGTTGGCGATATGATATTTTGAAGATCGTAAAATTTATTTAATGGCATCTCCTAATCTGGAAACATTGATCTCCCCCACAAGCGGGGGTATGATTGCATTATTTTAAAACTTCACAGATACCTGGTATACAGACCTGTATTTTGATGCAATGTTTTTTGACAGAGTTGTACCACGGTTGGGCAACTTTTTCGTACGGTTATGTGTGATTTACTCAGCCCTTTATAAGTGCTGAGTTTAAAACCGATGCAGGGTTTAAGGTTTTTTGTTTTAAATGGAAATATGTTTTTCTTAATATTGGAAGAATCCTTATAAATAATATCTGATTCCAAAAAAGTGTGGAAATAAATATATCATTCACACCCATTCGGGCTAACCGCTGAAAATTCAATACAAACAGTTATTTCACTGTCCACATCTGGTCAGTCAGTTATCATCTCACCAAACCTTTTTTAAGGTCTGCTTCGTCCAGTCGGACTAACCGCTGAAAATAGTACAGCACAATTTTACGCTCTATGAAAAGCAAACCTTTTAAAGTGTTTAATTTTCAGATATGCATACTATGCACTTTTCGGATGTCAAGAATATTGACAGCTAAATTTCAGGCTGTTATCTGATAGTAAAACTTTTACCATGACTCGACACGATTTCGTGGTCAGTATAATTCTGAATAATAATAATAGAATTTGCAGCACTTCCATAATAAATAACGGTGTATAGCAAATCGTTACCCACCTATATATTCAATTCTATATAATGTCGTATTCAAACTTTCATGCTGCAAGTTTCATATCATCCAAAATGAATGATTAGAATTCATATGTACCTGCTTTATTCCTTTTTCTATACCTTATCTATTTTATCTTTTCACTGTGTAAAAATCCGCTGTGAATCTCCAAAAATTCTCATGTCGATTTTTCAACCCTAAAATTAACTATTCCTCACTTCCTTCACCCTGTACACTCTTCACCTGCACAGCTATCCCCTGGCTTCTTAAATACTGTACAGCCATATCCAGCAGACTGCCATTATTGATCGTTTCATTTATTGTATCTTTCCACACATGCGGTTTATGAGTTACTTCCAGTCCTCCATGCAGTCCTGTATTCGCCCACTGCGCTACCTGGAACCCAGTTGCATTTACATAATCGTCCATAGAGTCATAATCTATGTACACAGATGCACGTACGCCATTCCTGTAAGGTTTTGCATCTACTTTAACAGCGGATCGCAGAAATGCAAATGTCCTTCTATAGCTGTCTGGTGTCCATCCGTTATAAAATTCATCCAGAAAATAATTTAACGTCTGGTATACTCTCTCCGCCATCATATCCACCATTTTTGTCATTGCAGGCATAAGAGCATTTTGCAAATCATTCATGTTATTAATCTTCTTCGGCATTCTCAATTTCTCCCTTCATAACCCCTTTTTCAATCAGGGTGTTCCTCTGTTGTGTTGTACAGATACATTTCTCACTAAGTCCAGCAAATCCATTCTCAATATTCTTTCTGTACCTGCTGTTCATTTTGTCCTTTAATTTATTATTACGATGATAATTTACTGTCACATACGGGATTCTCTTTTCGTCTTCATCATCAAAAATATTCATTGTTACTGGAGCATGGATTTTTGGTGTTAGCGTGCCTATGCCTGATATATTCAATTTTTCACCATCTATTAACGCATTTGCACATTCCTCACAGTATTTGTCTAAGACGTCCCTAACGACTTCAATTCTGTAAATATTGTCTTCCCTCTGCATGATCCGTTCTGCAATCTGTTTGACTGTAAGACCATAGATGCGCTTGTAATTTGTTTCTGCTGTCTGCATTAATGTTATCTTCCTTTCGTTTGTGATATTATTTTGTTGGTTTTTGGTTTGTATGCGTGAGATTGTATTGGATTGCTTTAGATGGTATAGATTTATATTGATTTCAACTTATGACTATGGTCTTGTAATTATCAGAATATATACAAAATTACACTTAATTTTTAGAATATATTCTGATTGGATTAATTTAGATATTTTTTTCAAGCAAGCAGCAGTACACTAATTTTAATGTACTGCTGCTTGCTTTTTGATTATAGATGCCAATGATTTTTGGATTTTATTCTTTTTGGATGGACTGGGACTATATTGTCAATGTTGTTGTTAATTATCTTTAGGCGCTATAATAAGCGTATTATCAATCATAGAATATAATCAATAATACACTTATGGTAATGTCTAAACATATGTGCAAGATTCTCCTTTCCTGCTTATTTCTCAATGGTCACTTTTTTGGTCACTTTTCCTTTAGTCATTCTGAAACCCTTATATTTATTAGCTTTCTGAAAAGTGTATAGGGTTCAAGTCCCATCTTCCGCATTCTCGTTAATTGGCTGGAAGCTTTGAAAGTTCAGGGTTTCTGGCTTTTCATTTGTCTGACTTTGAATACTTTCTTCTCTGTTTCCTCGTTATTCTCAATATTATAAATATAATGCTTGAAAGTTGTAGATTCATCTGCATGTCCCAACATATCTTTCACGATACTAAGATTAACGCCATTATGTAACAATGTTAATGTATAAGTTTTCTAATTTTATGCATTGTCTTTACTTGAATACCTATCTAATTGCCTTTCGCATTTTGGTTATCCGTTTCATACAATATTACCCCTCATTTTTTGCGCTGCTTTCTTCTTATTCTGACTTTCTGTTGTGTTTTATAAATTAAAAAGGTGTAAGCCTTGATAATTTAATAAGACTTTACACCTTTGGTTTGGTGGTCGCTGTTCCGTTTTATTCTTTGATTCTGTCAAGTTCTGTGAGATTTACGCCGGATGATGTCAAAATAACTTTCAATTCTGTATATCTGCCTTTCATCTCTTTATATACCGCCGATTCTCTATCATCAACTAAAAGCATATATTTTTGTAATCTTGCAAATTCCTCAATATTCTTTTGCATCAACTCTTTATCTGACATATAATCACCTGCTTTCTTTTCTATGACCTACATTAATTATTGATAGTTTTATCATAACAGATTATAGAAAAGGTGTAAAGCCTTATTAAATGATCAATGTGCTGTTCTGCGTTGCTTTGTTGTATCTTATGAATAATATAGTATCGGAAATGCAGGAAATCAATGCAGAATATGAAAAAGGACTGCCGCAAAAACAAAATGCATATAAACGGCAGCCCCCTTTCCAAAATGAAATTGTTCCTGTCTTAAGAACGCTCCTGCCGCCTGGCAGGATACATTTTTAAAACATAATTAAATCAATCTACAAATTCAATAATGCTCTTTGCAGGAATATCGGTAATCATAATTTTTCCCGATTCGTGCAGCCTGCTGATTGCGTCTTCTACTTCGTGCACGGTTACTTTTAGCTCTTCTGCGGTCTGCCTGAGTGTTGGCAGGAATCCGTTTTTGTCTGCTAATGATTTCATATAATAATACACTTTTGTAGTGATAGAATCCATAATTTGATACCTTCTTTCTTAGTTTCCATTAGTATCTCTTGGATTTTGTGATTTATGATGTCAGTTAACAGCAACATGGGAAGCTTTTGGGAATGGAGGAATTGTTACTGAAAATCATATATATAATGAATATTACACATTTATATGGATAAACTGTATGTTGTTCCTGTTCTTTTTGTTACGATTTAAAATATGGAAAAAATATGGAAATGAGGTGTTTATTACGAAAATCACACTGAACCAGGTGCTTGACAGCAAGGGGATCTCGCAGAACCAGATGGCAAAGGATACCGGGATCTCCACATCTACGCTGCGGAACTTAAACCATAACCGGACAACGAGGATCAGCTTTGATATACTGGAAAAAATCTGCCTGTATTTAAACTGCCAGATACAGGATATCCTCTCTTTGGAATAGCATATACAGCCTGTGCTTTTCATAATGATATCTTTCTGTAAAAAGATTGACAAATACTGCGAAACGTACTAATATAAAAGTCGAGCGATAAAATATCTTATATTATTATGAAAAGAGGGCTTTACTTATGAAAAGAAAAAACAAATTTCTGGCACTGCTCTTAGCAGCTACGATGTCTTTTTCTGTCAGCGCTTGTGGCAGCGCGGATTCTGCGCCTGCGGATACGGGAAAGCAGACGGCAGAGGACAACGGTGACAGCAGTAAAGAAAATACGGATGTAGACGTGTTTGCTGCTGCGCAGGAGAAAATGAAGTCGGAAAAGATCTCCAGCCTGACTGGCAAAATGGTAATGGATATGGAAATGACCATCAGCGCAGACGGAGAGACACAGACGATGAAGGCTGCCAATACCATGGATATGACCTGCTTTTACGATCCGACACGCTTTAAAATGGATATGACGGTAGATGCCGGTGAATCAGGCACCAGCAATATGACGATGTATGCAGATACCGCAGAAGACGGCACCTGCACCCTTTATATCTCCGATGGTACCAACTGGCAGGCACAGGAAGTAGAACTTGCACAGATTGAACAGTATGACGCTGCCAGCAATATGACCGGCTATATGCAGGACAGCTATGAGTTCCAGGATGCAGGCACAGAACAGATCGACGGAAAAAATGCCCGCAAGTATACTGGTACGCTCAAGGACGACGACCTCAAAGAAACCGTAATGTCCACAGGCGCACTGGATTCCCTGAGTTCTCTTGGCATGGATACGACCCAGGTAGAGACTATGTTTAACGACCTTGGCGACCTGCCGATTACCTTATGGATCGATGAAACGGATCTTGTCCCTGTAAAATACGAAATGGATATGACTTCCCTGATGAGCAAGCTTATGGCAAACATGATCGAAGCTATGGGCGCAGAGGCAGAAGGCGTATCTATGGAATTTAACAAACTGCACGTTGTGATGACCTGCTCTGATTACAATTCCGCAGAGGAATTTGAAATTCCAGAAGAAGCAAAGGCAGCTAAACCGGCAGCTTAAAAACATCAAAACAGCTTCCATGCAAACGATTTTGCACGGAAGCTGTTTTTAACAGTAATGGCGGATGATGACCTGCACCTTTTCCCGCCCGAGGTAGCTGTCAATCGACGGATCATACGTAATCGAAAAGCGGATTTCCTGCGGCGCGCCGTGCAGCAGCGCTTCTACCTGCCTGTCAGACGATTTTTCACGCAAAAATGCGAAAAATGCCTCGATATCTCCAAAATAAACCGCATCGACGCTGCCGCCCGCGCCGTCTTCGAGTACCATGCGCAGCACGTTTTTATTTTTTCCAACGACCGACGCGCGTAAAGGATGCACATTTCGTACGGCAAATACCGGCTTTTCATTGCCTTTTCCAAAAGGCTCCAGGCATTCAAATTCCCGGATCAGCGTTGTTGTAATATAAGACAGCGGCATCGGTACGTCGATATGTATTTTTTCAACAAAATCTTCCTCCGTCAGTGTGGCAAAGGCGTTTAAGTCTGCACGGAACCTGTCTACATTTTCTTTTTCCATAGAAAGGCCCGCTGCCATCGGATGCCCGCCGAACTTTGTCATAAGCGCGCTGCACTTTGACATTTCCTCATACATGGAATAAGCTTCAATCGAGCGCCCGGAGCCTTTGACGCCGCCGTCTTCTGCGTTTGTTAAGACAAAAACCGGCTTGTGGTACAGCTCTCTGATCCTGCCTGCAATAATTCCCGCAAGGCTCTCATGGCACATTGGCAGATATACGACAATGACCGCGTCTTCTAACAGCCCCTGTTCTTCGATCAGCCGCTTTGCCGCTTCTAACCCTTCCAGCGTCAGGCTTTTGCGCCTGTCATTTAACTCTACCAGCTCTTTTGCAAGCTGAGACGCTTTTTCCAGTGACGGCTCACAAAGAAGCTGCAAGGAACGCTTCGCCGTATCTAACCTGCCGCTGGCGTTGATGCATGGACCAAGCACAAAGCCAAAATGCCATGCCTTCACCTGCTCTTTTTCCATGCCGTTTTGCTGGATCAGTGCCAAAAGGCCGGGATTGTCGGTCTTTCGGATCGCATTCAGCCCAAGCTTTACGATCGTGCGGTTCTCCCCGGTCAAGTCCATCACGTCTCCGACCGTCGCAAAGGCGGCATGTGCGATCATCGCAAAGCTTTTCGCAGCCGGGATTCCCATACGCGCATACAGCACCTGGATCAGCTTCCATGCAACCGCGGCGCCGCACAGCCCTTTATAAGGATAATGACAATCCGCCTGCTTTGGATTAATGACCGCGTCTGCCGCGGGTATGTGATAATTCTTTTCGCCGTTTTCCCCGACGGTAAACGGCACTTCATGATGGTCTGTCACTACGACCGTTATGCCGGACTGCTTTGCCAATGCGATTTCTGGTGCCGCGGATATGCCGTTGTCACATGTTACAATCGTATCAATCCCGTCCTTAAGCGCTTTTTCGATCATCCCGCAGTTCATGCCGTATCCGTCATGAACCCTGTCTGGAATGACCTGGTCTGCAAGCGCCCCGCATTCGCGAAGCCCGGTAAGCAGAATGTAAGACGCATTAACTCCGTCAATATCATAATCGCCGATAATACGGATCTTTTTGCCAGCCGCTATTTTTTCCGCTAAAATGCCGGCGCCCTTATCGGCGTCTTTTAAAAGGTGCGGGTCATGCAGTTGCTGCTCAGAGCTGTCCAGATAAGCAGCAATGGCTTCTTCCCCTGTGATGTCCCGGTTGCGTATAATCCGCGCCGTCACCTGGTCGATGCCGAATTTTGCCGCAATCGCCTGAAAATCCGCCTTTTTTGCCATTACAAACCACTGTTCTTTCATCGTGTCCTTCTCCTGTCCTTCCGTGTGAAAACGCTTACCGGACAATCCGGTCTCTGCCGCCTGCCTTTCCTTCATACAGCAGCTTGTCCGCTTCGCGTATGCTTTGGTCCATCGGACGGGATACGTCTATCTCTGACAGCCCAAATGTCATTGTGACCTGCAAAGACATCCCGTCGTAGATCATCTGCGTATTTTTGATTTCCTCCCGCAGCTTTTGCAGCGCCTGATATGCCTCTTCCCCATCGCAGTCTTTAAATAAAAACAAAAACTCTTCGCCGCCCCATCTTGCTGCCGCGCCATACGGCTGCATCGTTTCCAGAAACAGAGAAGACAACGTCTTTAATACCAGATCTCCGCATTCATGCCCATATGTATCGTTAAACTGCTTAAAATGGTCGATATCCCCAATCGCCACGCTCATTCGGCCAGACGCCCGCTCCAACTGTTCAGAAGCATACTCTAACATACGCATCCGGTTCATAAGCTGCGTCAACGGGTCTGTCCCTGCCTGGCGCAGCAGCTTTTTATTCGTCTCGATCAGCTTTTTTTCAATGACAAGAAAATTGCTGCTGACCAGACAGCCGTACATACAAATAGTAATATAAATACTGACCGTATTTACCACATGATAATAGGAAACAATTCCTTCAGCCAGTACAATCCGCGCCGGATATTCCAGACAGTAAAAAAACAGCAGCACGCGAAACAAACACATCGTACCGGCATAAAACAGCTTTGCCTTAAGGCACCAGTAAGGCAGGAAAAAATCGATCAGGATCAGCAAAAATAAATACTGCTGCACGCCCAGATCCCACCCAAAATAATAGACGCAGATGATAATCCATAAAACCGTCAAAAAGTTCAGCCCATACGCCGCCAGCATCACCCGCTCCATATAAGTCAGCAAAAACACGGCGCCATACAAAAAAAGGCACGGCACCGTGATCAAAAGCATCTGATAATTCCTGTTCCACAGCTCGCCCGCCGCCATACACAAAAAATACCCCATAATCCCCAGTACGGCAAGGCGGATTTCTATGGCAGGCTTGCTGCTTTCATTTTCATTTTTTACCTCACGAAATATAAAGGCTTTGATTGTTGTCATTTATATTTCATCTCCTTTTCCTAAGTACCTGTATCGCTGCTTCTTATGCCAGCTCCGCGATCCTGGATACGCCGACATAGATCTCCGAGATCTTATACCATGTACGAAAATCTACGTTTCCGGTAACCGGAAGCCCAAAGATAGACTGGAACTTTTCAACGGCTTCCTGTGTCTTTGGCCCGTAGATACCGTCCGCCGTAATCGACGGCAATGCCGGGTAAGCTCTTGCAATGCGGTTGAGCTGTTCCTGCATCTGGCGCACCTTGCTGCCTGAAGAACCGATTGAAAGCACCACGCCCGGCCAGGAAGACGGCACGCCGGAGATCTCTTCGGCAGTGTTAATGTACATATTGCTTCCATAATAATAGCGCAGGATCTCAATCGCTGAATACCCCTGGTCACCCTCTGTATCACACGGACTAAAATAGCCGATCGATTTTTGACGAATCAAAAATTGTCACCTTTTTATATTAATAACTTCATAGTAGATTGTCAAGGTGCTATAAATGAAAGTTCCACGTAATTTTTAGCAAATGCCGCGGGCACACGGTCACTTCCTGCAAAAGCTCCTGCATACCATCCGCTGCAAACTGCCTGATTACTTCATTGTTTATGCAGCGTTCAGGCGTTTCCTGGCGCGCTGCTTCTGCCAGCTTCGCTTCCAGTTTTTCGATTTGTATAGAAAGTACTTCCAGTTTTTTTGTAATGTTCGTTTTTGCCGCAAGATACGCTTCTTTCTCAAGCTTCCCTAATGCATACTGCTCAAACAGCTCTTTTCTGCTGGCTTCGAGACGCAGTCGTGCCTTATGCAATTCCCCTCTGCGGATGTCCGCTGCTTTTCTTTTTTGTCGTGTGGCATTTTGTACTTGGCTGAAAATGCGGTTTGCATCAACCGCGTTTCGCACGTGCCTGGAAATGGCGTCTTGCAGAATCTGAACCAAATCATCTTCTGACAGCCGCAGATCCGGGCAGGCATAAAAAGGCGCCACGCGGGGCGTATGGCAGATAAAATATCTGTGATTTCTGCCTGCATGGATCATTGCGCGCCCGCAGATGCCGCACCGCACCTTTCCAAGCAGCGGATGTCCGCTTTTTTGGCTGCTGCCGCGCACGCTGCCAAGATGCAGCATTTCCTGCACCAGTGCATACTCCTCTTTAGATACAACGCCTGGATGTGCATCGTCTGCGGTGATCCAGTCCGCTTTTTTCACCTGCACCTGCCGCAAATCTCCTGCGTTTTCCCGCTTCTGCCTGCCGTAAACCGCTTTTCCCGTATACCGCTCATCGCGCAGGATCCTTGCTACAGTCTGCTGCGTCCAGAAATTCTCTTCTCCGATGCAGTTCCAGACGGTACGGCCGCAGCCGTTTGCGCGCCTGTACTGTAGCGGCGTCAATATTTGCTCCTCGTTCATGGTACGCGCGATCTGCCTGGTGGACTGCCCGTTTGCTGCCATCTGAAAAATGCGCCGCACCTGTGCCGCGGCATCGGCATCCGGTACGATCCTGTGTTTATCCGTGCTGTCTTTGCGATAGCCATACGGCGCAAGTGCGCATACATACTCCCCACGCCGCGCTTTGCCATACAGCGCACTTTTTACCTTATCGGACAAATCCCTGCTGTAAATATCATACAAAAGCGTCCGAAATGACACCTCCAGGCTGTTTTCTTCCATTTCACGCAGGCTGTCAAATCCGTCGTTCAGCGCAATAAAGCGCACGCCCAGAGCCGGGAACACGCGAAAAATATAGCTGCCCGCTTCCAAGTAATTGCGCCCAAACCGTGACAAATCCTTTACGATGATGCACTGTATGCCTCCTTCCTGCACCTGCCGCAGCAGCCTTTCCACACCGGGGCGCCTGAAATTCCTACCGCTGAACCCGTCGTCGCAAAACTCGGCGATATGCGCATCCGCATACTCCGGCATATGTTCTATTGCATGTAACACCATCCCGCGCTGGCTTTCGATGCTGTTGGATTCTTTGTCTTCTTTTGAGATACGAAGGTACACAGCGACGGTCATAAACGGCGCCCTTTTTGCTGCACTGCCCAAAAAACAGGTTCTTCTATAATCGGCTGATGAGTATGCCGCACGACCTTCCATTCCGACGGCGGAAGCGCGCGCTGCTTTTTGCCTTCATAAAACGATGCGCGCTTTTTCCCCTGCACCATATGCCCCAGATACACCTGGCTGGATAAGATCTTTCTGACTGTCTGCGCCTGCCAGGCAATATCGGCAAAGCGGCTGCATAAAACTTCCCCTTTTAAATAACGGCGGCGGGAAGGCGACGGAATGCCCTGCGCATTCAGCCAGTCGGCGATCTGCCTGCTGCCCATGCCGTCCAGCCGCATTTGAAACATCGCCTGCACGACTGGCGCCGTCTCTTCATCTGGTTCGATTTTATGCGGGTCATGCGCGCATTTCTGATAGCCGTAAGATGCCCATGCGCCAATAAACGCGCCCTGCCTTTGGCGCTGCGCCAGTACAGACCCGACCTTTTTCGAAAGATCTCTGCTGTACATCTCATTGACGATATTTTTTAGCGGAATGAAAAAACCATCGTCCCGCTGCGCCGCCTGCGTGTCAAAATGATCCGCCACCGCTACAAAGCGCACGCCCAAAACGGGAAAGATCCGTTCCAGATACTTTCCCGTTTCCAGATAATTGCGCCCAAGCCGCGATAAATCTTTTACTACAATGCAGTCGATGCGCCCTGCCTGCGCATCCTCCATCATACGGGCAAATTCCGGGCGTTTGTAGCTAGTGCCTGAGCGCCCGTTATCGCAGTAAACGCCCACGGGCTGCATGTCATCCTGCTGTACAATATAACGGCGGATCATCTCCTCCTGGTTTTTTATCGTATCGCTGCCCTGCCTGCCGCTGTCTTCTACCGAAAGCCGGACATAAATGCCCGCATGGTAAATATGCCTGCCAGGCGCCGCTTGCTTTTTTGGTTTCGTCCACTCCATATCGTATTCCCTTGCAAAAAACTGTTTTCTCTGTATTTTATGAAGCTGGTGCCTGTCTCTATGCAAAACGCGGCAGCCGCTTATGCATTGTTCCATAAGCATACAATCCGCACCTGTTTCCCACGCCCTATGAACACCCGGTCTACCAAAAACACGACGGCGGCACGGTCGAGCTCTGGCAGGCTGCCTTTCGTTTTCAGCTCGTGCAGCCACCTGCTGCCGTCCGCGGCGTCTGACAGCTCGCGTTCCAACTGGATCTGCATGTTTTCTGCCTGGAGTTTTGCCTGTGTGCGCAGCAAAGTATATTCTTTTTTCATCTCCTCGTATTCAGCGTAGCTGAGCAGTCCGTCTGCCATGCCCGCATACAGCGACTGCAACAGCTTTTCCAGCCTGCATACTTCTTCCAGCCTGTCGTCGATTCGTTCCCGCAGCTTTCTGGCTGTGGATTTTTGCCGTGCTGCCTCGCGCACAAGCTGTGACAGCCGCGCGTTTCCAAGACTGCCGATCTGCTTTTGCAGGCAGTCCAGCACAAGATCCACTAACGCCTCCGCGCGGATGCTGTGCGCCGAGCAGCATTTTTTTTGCTTGTGCGCCCCGCAGACATAGTATACGTATGTGTTTCCGCCTGACGGGACGGTTTTTCGTACCATAGGAGCGCCGCATTCCTTGCAGTAAACCATACCGGACAGCAGCTCTGCCGGACTGCCGCGCCCGCTGGTGCGTATATCCATCGCAAGCACCCGCTGGACTGCGGCAAATGCCTGCGGGTCAATGACCGCCTCATGCGCACCTTTAAAAACAGCCCATTGTTCCTTCGGTTTTATCACGCGCTTTTTCACCTTATAGCTGGGCGTTGTATGCCTGCCCTGTACCAGCGTTCCGATATAAACTGGATTTTTTAAGATCCGAAGCACCGCCGCCGCATTCCACTGCGAGCTGGTGTAAATGCGAAACGGCGTGGCATAGCGTATGCCCTGCTGCCTTTTATAATCCATCGGCGCCAAAACCCCTTCGGCATTCAGCCGGTCCGCAATATCCGCGGCACTGACGCCCGCAAGCTTCCAGTGGTAAATATCACGCACAACATCCGCCGCAAAGCTGTCTGGAACCAAGTGGTTTTTCTGATCCGGGTCTTTTTGGTATCCATAGGGCGCAAAAGCGCCTGTAAAATCTCCCCGCCTGCGTTTGACCTCCAACTGGCTGCGTATTTTTATGGAGCTGTCCTTGCAGTATGCTTCGTTTACCAGGTTTTTAAACGGCAGCATCCATGCGTCTGACATGGTGCGGCACAGACTGTCATAGTGGTCATTGACCGCAATAAACCGCACGCCCAGTACCGGAAAGAGATTTTCAATATATTCGCCCGCATCCAGATAATTTCTGCCAAAACGGGACAGGTCTTTGACAACCACGCAGTCGATGCGCCCTGCCCGTATCTCATCCATCATTTCCTGAAACGCCGGGCGCACAAAACTGGAACCCGAAAAACCGTCGTCCACCTTCATGCCGCATTCCATAAGGTCTGGCTGGCTGCTTAAAAAATCCCGGATCAAAAGCTTCTGGCTGGTAATGCTGTTGCTCTCCTCTTTGTCGCCGTCTTCCCTGGACAGGCGCACATAGCCGCACGCTTTCCACATTTTTGTACTGCCACACGCCGTGTTATTCACATTTTAGGCGTATGTACGCAAGCATACGCTCCTCCAAAGATACCTCCGTATCCGCAAAGGCGGTCTCTACCGTATAGTCCCCATAGCGGTAGCTGTATGTCTGGCAGCCGTCGCGGGTATGTTCACACGCTTCGTGCGCCTGCTGTGCATGTGTCTTTTCCATAATAATATGACAAACCTCCATTTTATTTTTATATTTGGTTCCCTGTGATGCGCGGCTGCTTTATTTTATGTAGCGTGTCTGCCGCATATGCCTGCACGTCCGGCGTCTTTTGATCTTACATCATATTCACAGTTTTTTTCAACAAAAAAATCTAGTAAAAATGCGCGAAACAAGTAAAATTAAAATCACAAAAACACTAACAACGTCAACTACGATAAACAAGAAAAGGAGAGACAGCATGGCAATCATTTTTAATGAAAAGACAAAGGAATTCCATCTGTACAACGACCAGGTCAGCTACTTGATGAAAGTAATGCGCAACGGGCAGATGGGCCAGCTTTATTTTGGGAAACGAATCCCGCAGAAGGAAAACTATGACTATCTGACAGAAAATGCATACCGCCCGGTAACGGCTTATAAATATGAAGGGGAATATTCGTTTACACTAGAGCATTTAAAACAGGAATACCCTTCTTATGGAACGTCAGATTTTCGGATGCCTGCTGTAGAGATCCTACAGGAAAACGGCAGCAGAATCACCGATTTTCAATATGTATCCCATAAAATCTATGCCGGAAAGCCGGCGCTGCAAGGACTTCCTGCAACCTATGCCGAGTCGGATGACGAAGCCGATACGCTGGAAATCCTGCTTCGCGACGAACTGCTTCAAGTAGAAATGACGCTGCTTTATACGATCTTTCAAAAGGAAAACGCGATCGCGCGCAGTGTCCGCTTCCAAAACAACGGAACACAAAACCAGCAGATTACAACCGCTATGAGCCTTTCTTTGGATCTGCCGGATGCCGATTATGAATGGCTCCAATTTTCTGGTGCCTGGGGACGGGAACGATATGTAAAAAAACGCAGGCTGGAACAGGGCATTCAGTCGATCGGAAGCACGCGCGGCGCTTCAGGCCATATGCACAATCCGTTTGTCGTTTTAAAGCGTCCTGCGGCAGATGAATTCCAGGGGGAAGTTATGGGCTTTTCCTTTGTATACAGCGGAAACTTTTTAGCACAGGCAGAAGTCGATACCTTCCAGGTCACACGCATGATGATCGGTATTCATCCTGAAAGCTTTTCCTGGTGCTTAAAGCCGGGCGAGAGCTTCCAAACGCCTGAGGCTGTCGTTGTCTATTCTGACAGCGGTATGAACCAAATGAGCCAGACGTTCCACCGGCTGTACCGTACCCGCCTTGCGCGCGGCTACTGGCGTGACAGAGAACGCCCGGTTTTGTTAAACAACTGGGAAGCTACTTATTTTAACTTTACCGAAGAAAAGCTGTTAAACATCGCACAGACTGCAAAAGACGCCGGCGTGGAATTGTTTGTACTGGACGACGGATGGTTTTCCACACGGTGCGGCGAGACGAGCGGGCTTGGCGACTGGTGGCCAAATACAGACCGCCTGCCAAACGGCATCAAAGGGCTTTCTGAAAAAATCGAAGCGCTTGGCATGAAATTCGGACTATGGTTTGAGCTGGAAATGGTAAACAAAGACAGCGAGCTCTACCGTGCGCACCCGGACTGGATCCTGCATACGCCAAACAGGCATGTTTCGCATGGCAGACAGCAGTATGTACTGGACTTTTCCAGAAAAGAGGTCGTAGATTATATCTATGAAATGACGGCAAAGATCCTGCGGGAATCTAAGATTTCCTATATTAAATGGGATATGAACCGCAATATTACAGAATGCTATTCGATCGCATATGAAGCCTGCCGCCAGGGTGAGATCTTCCACCGCTATATTCTGGGCTTTTATGACCTGTACGAACGGCTGACCAGCGAGTTTCCGC
Source organism: Eubacteriaceae bacterium (assembly GCA_910574915.1). Taxonomy (GTDB): domain Bacteria; phylum Bacillota; class Clostridia; order Lachnospirales; family Lachnospiraceae; genus Eubacterium_J. The sequence continues at coordinate 107,001 of CAJTCR010000006.1, read as the reverse complement.
ATATTCTGTTTGAATCATGCGCCAGCGGCGGCGGCAGGTTCGATCCGGGACTGCTGTACTATGCGCCGCAGGCATGGGCAAGCGACGATACGGATGCCGCTGAGCGCCTTAAGATCCAGTACGGCACTTCCTACGCTTACCCGCTTAGCTCAATGGGCGCACACGTATCGATTACGCCAAACCACCAGTTAAACCGCATGACGCCTTTAAAAACACGCGGGGATGTCGCATGTTTTGGCGCGTTTGGCTATGAGCTGGACTTGTCGCAGCTTAGCGAAAGTGAGATGGAAGAGGTCAGACAGCAGATCGTATTTGTGAAAAAATACAGAAAGCTGCTTCATTCAGGCACTTTTTACCGTCTGCTGAGCCCGTTTGACGGCAACATTACCGCATGGATGGTCGTATCCGAAGACAAAAAGCACGCAGTCGCAGCCTATTTTAAAGTGCTCAACGACATTAACTGTGAATTCCGCAGAATCCGCCTGCAAGGGCTGGACGCGTCTATGTGCTACCGCGCGGTCGATGAGGCTGGAAGAAGCGAGAGCTTTTACGGCGCAGAGCTGATGCAGATCGGCTTGATTGCTACCGACTCATCCGCCGGACAGGTGATCGGAGACGAATCGCTGTGCACCGATTTCTGGTCTAAAATCATTCTGCTAGATGCGGATGAAGCTTAATGAAAATGAATCGAAAGGAAGCGTACAAACAACATGACACCGCAAAAATGGAAACGAATCGCAATGGCATTTTTTGGCGTAATCGTCACCGGGCTGTGTATCGGCTCATTTCAAAAAGCAAACCTGGGCGCTGACCCCTTTACCTGCTTTGTGACAGGGATCGCCAATGTTTTCCATTCTACCTACAGTGTTTTTTACTTAATCGTAACCGGAGCGCTGTTAGTCGCCGTATTCTTTGTAGAGCGGCACTATATCGGGATCGCAACGATCATCAACCTGTTTTTTACAGGCACAGCGGCGGACTTTATGTACCGTCTGCTAGACCGTTTGTTTCCAGAGCCGTCCATGCCGGTACGCATTGCTATGATGCTGTTTGGCATCTTTGGCACCTGTTTTGCAGCCTCGATCTATTTTACTGCCGATCTTGGCGTGTCTGCCTACGATGCAGTCTCCCTGATCGCCGCTTACAAATACAAGCTGACAGCATTTAAAATCTGCCGGATTATCAGTGATTCGATCTGCGTAATCGTCGGTTTTGTATGCCATGTCACGATTGGGGTTGGTACTGTCATTACCGCTTTGTTTATGGGGCCCGTCGTACAGTGGTTTAATACGCATGTGTCGGAACCGTTTTTATATGGGGATCAAAAACCAGAGCATCACTAAATTCATAAAAAAGCGCTGTAGAAGCCACAGGGTTTCTACAGCGCTTTTTTTAATTGCTTTGGTAAATATTTACAGGAAGGGACGCCAGGAGAGGGGCTTGGCACGCCCTGGCTGCGTCCGTTCCAGAATGCTAAGAAGCCCTAAGCATTCTGCTGGTACGCTGTGGCTGTGTCCGGTCGCGGCACCTAGTTCGCTGCCTTCTGGCAGCTAAAGGTGCCGCTTGGCTGCGCCCCTGGTTGTTTTGCAGAATACTAAGGGCTTATAATCATTCTTCCAAAGCCGCTGCCAAGGCGTGCCAAACCCCTCTCCCGGCTGCTCTTCGTATGTGCTACTAAGCATAGCTTGATATGGTTTGGTTTGTTCGCTGTAGTACTAGAGCGTGTTTGCTTCGCAAATAAAGGGCACCCTTCAACTGTTTCTATACACTCTGACGCTGTGTTGCTTATTCAGTTGTGATTGTGATAGTTACTTAAATAGACTGGAAATTGTATCAACTTTGCAGATATTCAATCAGCTTACTTGCATATTCATCACTATGTTCGTGTAAATATTGCCCATGTCCCATATGTTCAATCTCTACATCTATGATAGCAGGTAGATATTTTTTTAATAATGTAACACTTTTCCTTGGATATTGCTCATTTGAACCTCGCCAAAACAGAACAGCTCCCTTGTAATTTTTTATATTTTTAGGGACATTGTAGCTATACACAAATTCACATGCGTTTTTTATAGTAATTGACGTAATGTTAGGATAAAGCATTTCTATAATACTGTTGTTGTCTTTGCCCATAACAGCATCCATCATAAATTTAGGAATTGCTTTTCCGCTTTGAATCCGTTTTATCGCTTTGCAGAAGATATATTCATATGGTTTCGTCAATAATCCCATCTTTGTTAAAAATGCCGCCTCTAAATGTGTTTTAGCAACATTAACATTGCCTCTGCCTATAATCTTGACAACCATTGTTGCTCCCATAGAAAAGCCTGATAGACAATACAAATTACCCGATAAATTATTCATAATATAATCTTCTATCTCATTACAGTCTTTCTCAAGGCTAACAAGTTCACCTGTTCTCTCACTGTGACCATCTACTTCCGCCAATATCACAAAATAGTCTGACAACTGTTTTAAAATTGGTTCATAGCAAAGCATTGCCGTGGAAGCCATTCCATGTATAAATAGTATTGACTTCTTGTTTTTATCTCCAAAGCATAAGAAATTCATATTACCCTTCTCCTCATATACCAATTTGTACCACTAGCAGAATACCACAATCACTTTCACATTTCTATTGCATTTTCATTCAATTTCTTCATTCCCTCATTGTACTCTGCCATGCTACCTATTTGAATAATCAGCAGTGTAAATATGTCATTCCATAAGAAAAAGTCCATCATCATCTGACAAGCTGGGACTAGATAAATTTGAAAAGTTTGCCTGACACTGGCATGAACCACACAATCCATTCGTTTGACTTGAGAAATGCGGAGTGAACAAAGCAAACTATATTGAGCTTGTTTAGTAGCACTTACGAAAAGCAGCCGGGAGAGAGGATGGGTACACTCTGGCGGCGGCTTTGGAAGAATGTTTAGAATTGCTTGGTATTCTGCGGGGCAACCAGGGGCGCAGCCAAGCGGCACCTTTAGCTGCCAGCAGGCAGCGAACTAGGTGCCGCGACCGTACACAGCCAGGGCGTAGCAGCAGGATACCTAGAGCGTGTTTGAAAAATCATTCCCGTGATCTGCACTCCCCACTTTGCGGAGAATTTATCCCAAATTTAGTCAACATAGCCCGCTATGACTCCTGAATTTGGGATAAATTCTCCACAAACTGTGAAGCACATCTCACAGAAAGCATTTTTCAAACACGCTCTAGCAATTCTTAACATTCTGGAACGGACGCCGCCAGAGTGTACCCATCCTTTCTCCCGGCGTCCCTTCCTAATAAGAATATACCAAAACAACTCAAATTTGTTCACTCTAAGAAAACTGAAATTTTGATACCTGGTTTTTCAGCATCGCCGCCTGCTCAGACATCTTTTCGCTGACCGCAGCCGAATCCTTTACGACATCCCCGTTGCTCTGCACGACATTGGAAATACGCGCAAGCTCCTGCGAGATCCGCTCTACCGCGTCAGATTGTCCGTTTGCGGCTTCAAAGATCGACGCAACCGCATCCGATACTTTCTGCTCGCTTGCCACGACTTCCTGCAAAGCCTGGTCTGTCAGGTTTGAAATATGGCTGCCCATCTCTACGGCTGAAACAGTCTCTCCGATCAAAAGCGCCGTGCTTCTTGCCGCTTCTGCCGACTGTCCGGCAAGTGTGCGTACCTCTTCCGCTACGATGGCAAAGCCTCTGCCTAATTCCCCGGCGCGGGACGCTTCGATCGCCGCGTTTAAAGACAGGATATTTGTCTGTGCAGCAATATCTTCAATCGATTTTACAACCTTGATAATCTCTTTGGACTTTTCATCGATCGTCTGCATGGCGCTCATTAAATCCAGCATATCCTTGCTGCACGTTTCGATTCTCTGGTGGGTCTGTACATTCTCTTTCCTGGCAAGGTGCGCAAAGCTCGCTGTCGCGTCTGCCTGCCGCTCAATATTGCTGACAGCGCCGCCAAGCGCCTGTACTGCCAGCGTCTGTTCTTCTGCTCCCTGTGACAGCGATTCCGCCCGGGTAGATACCTGCCCGGCTTCTTCACTGACATTGTGGGATACGTAGGAGATTTCTGTCAGCACCTTTGTCAGCTTTTCCTGGATCGCCTGCAAGCTGACCGTCAGCATTTTCAAGCCGCCGATATAATAGCTTTCATTTCTGTGTACATCAACAGCAAGGTTTCCTTCTGCTATTTCACTTAAAATCCGCTCAATATCTTCCATTGCAGCTTTAAGATGGCTGCATACATTGTGCGCGGCTTCCGCAATCATGCCGATCTCGTCTTTTCTGCCATAAAACCGCTCAAGCCCTTCGTCCGCGGAAAGGTCAAACTCACTGAGTCCTGCAATCGCCTTTTCCACGACCATAAGCTCCTTTCCCGTCCTGCTTAAAATGGCAAGCGTGACAAACACAATCACCGCTGCAACCGCTGCACATGCCGCCCCCATTAAAAAGCGGACTTTCACAGCAGACGCATAAACTTCCGAAGAATTTGCCTGCACCATAAAGATCCATCCGCGGTTGTCTAAATATTTATATACGGCAAGCTGCTTCCTGCCGTTTTCATCACTGTATGTATGAAGTCTAGTCCCGGTATCGCCTTCTTTTTGAATCTCGTTGATAATTTCCAGATGCCCGGTGTCTTTTACTTCTGTATTCAGCAGCGCGTCATCCTCATGATACAGATATACGCCTGTCTGCGCATTGATAAATACATACCTGCTGTCTGGCAGGCTTTTCAGCTCCAGATCTAAAAGCGCGTCCATCAGACGGTCAGCGTAGACTCCGGCGCCTACATATCCTATACACTCCTCCCCGTCATAAACCGGGTAATACATGGAGATTACCATATTTCCTGTTCCTGGCGACTGCATAATGCCCAAATTGGTCATCTCTTTGGCAGCAAGAATCGTCTGCTGAAATGTTTTCAGCGATTCCCCTTCTCTAGTCGTAATTCCAATCGCTTCTTCCTGCGTATGTGTCAGCACATAAGTATCGGGGGTTGCAATATAAAGCCCTTCAAAAATCCCTTTTACCGCTGCAAAATCTACCGTATACTTTCTTGCCTTTGAAAGCACCCCGGGGTCGTCTGGATGTTCTAAAACGTCCCGTATTTCGCTGCCAATGGCAAATGCTGTCAGGTATTCTTCCGCAGAAGTTACATAATCATCAATAATCACCGCTCTTGACTCGACTGCATTTGACATCTGGTTTGTAATATCGTCCCTGACCATTGACTCTGTACTAAACGCAATGATTGTCCACAGCAGCAGCATTCCAGCTAACGTAATTGCTGTCGTAAGAATACTGATTCTGGATGCAAGCTTTCGATTTTTCATAATTTGTTTCATAGATCCTTGATACCTCTCTGTCGCAATTTGCTGTCAATGTTTATTTCTGAAACCGAAAAAATTTTAACATATTTGAGAGGAATTTTCAATAACTAAACAAGGAAATCCGCTTTTGCACCCGTCACTGTATAGCGGTATGCCTTCTGTCTGGCGTGTCCTTATCACCCCTTCTTCCAGCAGGCAGATTGCCGTCATAAGCAGCCTGACTAAGTGCATCGCGTGTTTATTCAGATGATTGCGGTCTTTTTTATGATTGCGTTTTCCGATCTTGTCATAATCCCGCACAACCGTATGCATCACCTCACACTGCTTTACATATTCCCGCAGCGGATAATGCTCATACTGTGCATCTACAAAAATCTCCGTATCCAGCTTTGGATGCTCAGACTTGTCAATATAAAGCCGGATGCTGCCAGGTGCGCCTGCGCATAACCGCCAAAAGAGCGGATCGCCTTTTTCGACAAAAAGATATTTTGACGCGCAAGCAATTCCCTGCCAAGCGGGGAAACGATCAAATACTGTCCTCCTCCATGCCGAGCATCTCGCAGGCATTTGGATTGCATTCCAGCAGCAGCCTGACCATTTTGTTAAAACCGTAGATTACGGTATCTCCGCTCTCCCAGGCGCTCGTTTTTTCTGATAAAATCATATTCCGGTGCCTGCAACAGTGCTTGTACATCCATATTGAACACTCCTTTTCTTTGATCCTCTTCTCTGCTCCTTTTCCCTGCTGCTTTTTTCATACCAGGCAGCTTGTTTTTAGCCAAGCTGCAAGAACCCTCCGATCAAGACTGCCTTTGCATCCGCGCTGTGCCCCACCTGCGGCGTCCGTGCCACTGGAATATCTGTATGAATATGCCGCGTCAGCAGTTTATACGGAGCCATCTCGCCTTCTGACTGCTCCAGCTTCGTAAACGTCCCAAGCAAAACACCAGATACCACATCAAAGACACCCATCTGCCCTAACTGGCAGATTTGTGCCGCAGCCTGTGCCGCACTGCTGCCAAGCGACTCCAAAAGCAGGATTTTGCCCCGCATATCTGGAAAATACGGCGTACCTGCCAGCTTTAACAGACAGCGGATATTTCCGCCTACAACCACCCCTTCCATGCTTTCGCCCTGCAAAAATTGATACGAAATCTGAAACAAGTCTGTCCCGCCGCCAAAAACAGCGCTTTGAAAGCACTCCTGCCTCAATTTTGCATGATCCTCTGCCAGATGCTTCACCTGGTACAGCACGGATGCTTTTCCCGTTTTTGCATAAATAGCGTTAATTACCGTGGTCAGATCACTGTATCCCCAAAACATCTTGTCCGCGTCCGCAATCTTCCCATAATCCAGATAGCCGAGCACTTCATTTGCAATATCTCCGCCCGAAACATCATAGATCGCATGAATACTGCCGTCATTATAAAATGCCATCAGATCCTGCGCCCGCTCCTTTGGCGTACCTCCAAAAACGCCGTCCCTGGCATATAAATGCTCCGCCTGCACGCATTCCATGCCCATTTTTTCCAAAATCCTAATAAGCTGGTTTATTTTTTCCTGCTGCTGCGGATGCTGTCCATTGGAACACGATACTAATCCTGCCTTCATAGCACTTTCCCCCTCGTATAATAAGTTTATAGCTAGTACAGCGTTACAGAAATAACAGTGCATACAGTGCACGTTATTTTTGTCAGCGCAAGGCGGAGGAAGGAGGCGATGCCGGGTGCATCGTTGACTGACGACAACGCGGTGATGGCAGAAATAGCGGGTGCTGTATGCACTGTTATTTCTGCAATGCTGTACTAGTCACAGACTCCGATTTCTGATTGAATGGCGTACTAACTACAGCGAACAAATTTGAATTGTTTTGGTGTATTTTTATTAGGAAGGGACACCGGGAGAGAGGATGTGCCTCCCCTAGCGGCGTCCGTTCCAGAATGCTAAGAAGCCCTAAGTATCCTGCTGTTACGCTGTGGCTGTGTCCGGTCGCGGCACCTAGTTCGCTGCCTACTGGCAGCTAAAGGTGCCGCTTGGCTGCGCCCCTGGTTGACCCGCAGAATACCAAGGGCTTCTAAGCATTCTTCCAAAGCCGCCGCTAGGGGAGGCACATCCTCTCTCCCGGCTGCTCTTCATAAGTGCTACGAAACAAGCGCAATATGGTTTGGTTTGTTCGTTGAGTACTACAGTGAACTTTTCAAATTTGATTGTCTACTATAAACAAAATCAACTATATGATATAACGTATTCTAGGTTATTTTACATGGAGAACCTGTCCAAAAAAGTTCCTTGGAAAACGCAAATCAAATAAAGTTCGCTCTAGTACTACAGCTACCAAACCATATCTGGCTTGTTTAGGCAGCACTTACGAAGAACAGCCAAGGTGTGCCAATCCCCTCTCCCGGCGTCCCTTTCTGTAAAAATATACCAAAGCAACTCAAACTTGTTCTCTGTAGTACTAGATCCTGCCTGTTTCCTCAATCCATGCTGCTGTCTGCTGCGCAGACCATGCAGATACATCCACCTTTACGGTATTTAGCTTTTCATACAGCGGCAGGCGCTCTATACTCCTTAACAGGGCATCCTCTGTACGTATTCCAGCCGCGATATCCTTTTTCAGCCTTTTAATAAGCGCTTCTTTCGTACAGACAAGAGAAATCATACGCACTTCGCATCCAGACAGAGAGAGCCCAGCCAGCAGATCCTCTATAATCTGCTGCTCATGCATCACCCAGCAGAAAATCACGTTTTTATATGCACTACAACGCAGAAAACTGTTTAAAAGAAATGTAATATTTTCCAATACCATTTTCTTTGTTTCCGCTGTCACCTGAAACGGATACATATCCCAGCACCAGTCTCCATCCAAAAATACGCTTTGATCCAGTTTCTTTTTTAAAATCTGGCAGACCGTCGTCTTTCCAACGCCCATCGTCCCGCCGATCATATACAATGTTTTCATTTGCCCTGTTGTTTCTCCTTTTTATAAGACGGATACACCTTTGTAGATACGGTAGCATATTTATCTGTAAAATTCAATGCTGTACTAGAGCGAACAAGTTCAAATGGCTTTTGTACGTTTTTGCAGGGAGGGACGCTGGGAAAGAGGATAGGCATCCCCTGGCGGCGTCCGTTCCAGAATGCTAAGAAGCCCTAAGTATCCTGCTGGTACGCTGTGGCTGTGTCCGGTCGCGGCACCTAGTTCGCTGCCTGCTGGCAGCTAAAGGTGCCGCTTGGCTGCGCCCCTGGTTATTTTGCAGAATACGAAGGGCTTCTAACCATTCTTACAAAGCCGCTGCCAGGGGATGCCTATCCTCTTTCCCGGCTGCTCTCCGTAAATGCTACTAAATAAGCTCAATATGGTTTGGTTTGTCTACCATGAACAAAATCAACCATATGATATGACAGATCCTAGGTTGTTTTACATGAAGAACTTGTACAAAATAGTTCCTTGGAAAACGCAAATCAGATAAATTCACCACAAACTGTGAAGCACATCTCACAGAAAGCATTTTTCAAACACGCTCTAGTACAGCGAACAAACCATATTGGGCTCGTTAGGCAGCACTTGCGAAGAACAGCCGGGAGAGAGGATGGGTACACTCTGGCGGCGGCTTTGGAGGAATGTTTAGAATTGCTTGGTATTCTGCAAAACAACCAGGGGCGCAGCCAAGCGGCACCTTTAGCTGCCAGCAGGCAGCGAATTAGGTGCCGCGACCGGACACAGCCACAGCGTACCAGCAGGATACCTAGCAATTCTTAACATTCTGGAACGGACGCCGCCAGAGTGTACCCATCCTCTCTCCTGGCATCCCTTCTTATAAAAATTTACCAAAGTAACTCAAATTTGTTCGCTCTAGCAGCACATTTTACATCGTGTAAATATATGCCGTTTCTGTTATAATATATTTCACAGTTATCAATACCAAGTTCAGCAAACAAAGACTAAAATAAATATGGAGACAACCAGACTGATAATGAACAAGAAAAAAGAACCAGCCAACAAATATTTTCAAGAAGCCCTGTCTGATTTTGTATACGATGCGGCAAGCGGCAGAGCCATCCGCCACCTTGCCGATACCGGATTTACGACTGCGCAGATCGTTCGCCAGCTCAACTATCCGACGCCATTTGCCAAGGTACAGCATACGGTTACCAGACACTTACGAGAGTGCGGCATTCTGCTCGACGAGCTTCCAGCCGCATCCGACGAGCTGCAAACTGTGATTTTAAACAAGGATTTACCAGAAAAGCTCTATCCCCTGCTTGCAGAACGCACTCTGCAAAACGGCGAAGAAGCTTCTTATGTTTCCTGCCCATTTGGTATGCAAGACGTGTTTTCCTCTGGCAAAGATGCCAGCACGCTCTTTCTGCTGACCGGCAGAGAACGGGAATATCTTGAGGGAATTGCGTGGGAGCAAAAGATGATGTACCACCGGCTTAACCGAAGGATGTTGGAAATCAGTGTGCAGATAGCGGCTGAGGTAACGGGGATTTGCTTTTATTTTTTGAAAAGTGGGGAGAAGTGTGTTATTTCGCATTCATATTTATGATTCTTCTTTCTTTTCAAACTCTATTTTTAAAATACCCCCCCCGGTTCCAAAAGCAGTTCTCTGCTCTGATCTTCAATCTGAGTCAGCCTATCCACCAGCTCTTCCCACTTATCCTGATCCATAATCTGCAACCGTTCTTCCAGATGCGTTACACGTTCCTCAATCGTAACACCCCGGCTTTCGATATGTTGTGCCCGCTCATCGGTCACGTGCACAATGCCTTCCATCGTTTGTAAACGCTCTACTATCTCTTTCATCTGTCTGTCAATAGCAGCTTCCAGACCTTCTATCGTTTGCAGCCGTTCTTCTATGTGCACGGTACGCTCATAAATCATACAAACTTTTTCCCACAATGATACGAAAAACTTTTTCCATCTCATACCTCTTATCCTCTTTTCAATACTGCTTTCCATTCTGACTGATTTTTACAAAGAGCAGAAAGGTCAACTGTAACTTCTCTCATCTTTCCAATCCCTTGAATACAAATATGATTATTCAATGATGAATATTCTGTCACACTGTTCTTATCTTGTTCCTGTAAATGAACAAAATTACGGAACCACAGCCGCCTTACCTTTACTTTGATATTTCCATATAAAAAATACAGGCAGGCTGCCCGATGCTGACCATCATAAATACGATTTTTTGTGTCAAACAGCGTAATTAACTGCCTTCCTGCTGGATAACCATGATCCTTAACCTGTTTTAAATTGTACTGAAGTCGCTCACTGTTCGTCTGCCTGCGTAGAAGATCTGCGTCATAATAATTGACCTGCTTTCTGTTGTCATTTTCTACCGTCATGCCATGCAGTGCTTTCAGCACCCGTGACTCCGCAAGTGGACGCAAAACCTCCCGTCCCTTTTCATCATATGTATCTACCAGCAGATCTTCCAAAAAGACCTCGTCATACGTAATTTTTTCCAAATCTGCAAGCAACCCCGACACTCCAACCAGATGCACTGGATCAAAATCCCGACAGAAAAAACCTTCTACATCTACAATCTGATCAATGACCTTCTCCATCCTGCCTGCAATCTCATAAAACTCTTGTACAGTTAGATCCAGCCGGATTTCTTTATAATGAATATGTACTGCTTCTCCAATATTGTCCTCTATTTCAAATCTGTAACCTACGTCACCCACCGCCTCCAAAGATGCCAGTGATAATACTGCTGGATTGCTCATATCTGCCCTATCCTTTCTATTGCAACCGTATATAAAGACTTTACCGTTGCAAAGTACACGATTTCTCAGTAATCTGTAAATGTCAGATAATCTTCGATTAAACCGTTGTAATTTTTCGCCCGAATCTGTTCCGTCAATCTGGTTGCATATCGAAAAAACACTTTACGAAGCTTGCGCTGTGTTCGCTCACAATCCAAAAATGCAAGCCTCTCTTCTATCCCATTGATATAGCCTTCGGAAAATTCTCTTTTATCAAAGATACTTCGCACAATCAGATACAACAATGTTGTCTCATCATCCATGATCCACCAATTATTTTTTTCATCCCATACCCTTTGTTTCCACAGATCTTCGTTGATACATGCATCCAATGGTATCCATGTTTTCGGTGTCAGAGATTTGCAACATAACCGAAAGCTTATATCTATATAAAAATTATAATTTACATTCAACTTTTTCCAAAATTCATATTCTGGAAGCTGGTATGCAAAGTTCCATCCGTTTTTTCTGCCAAGAGGCGGTGTTTTCCTTTGAAATCCATGCGTATGCATAAACTCTGCAAATGCTTCTCGGTCTTCCGCTTTTACCAAAAGATCGATATCTTTTCCATCTTTTAACCGTTCCGGCAGCTCTCCATTTATATTTTTAATCAGAACGTACCGCACGGCAGGGCAATCGCGATTTAATTGTTGAAAAAACGAGTATATGCATTCTTTATTTATGTAATCCATCTGCTTTTTCTCCTGTACCTTCTGCTTTTTCTGCATCTTGGATAGTTTGTCTTCTTTTTAATAGATCCATCTGTTTTCTAGCCAGAACAAAGCAGGAAGCCATTTGCAGGAATTCTTTTTCAGGCAGTGCCAGGCGGAATTTCTCATTTTGAATATGAATCTCATAGTTTCCTTGCTCAGATGTAGAATGGTTTAATTCAATATTTAACTTTGTATTTCCTATTTGAATATTGTCAATAGTTTTGATTATTTCTCCCATTTTGATTGCTCCTTATGGTCGTCTCTCACAACTGCTATCGTTTTCTAAAATACAAAGGACGCTGCTTCCAAAAAATACTCGTTTATTTTTTAACAGCTTACACAGCTCCCGTCTTTCTAAAATACTTAATATTGCCCACACAAGCCCTCTTCGTTCCTGAAACTGTTTCCTCCCAATCTCTTTCTTTTCTTCCGCTGTACGTTTCTCACTCCGTTTTAATATCCCTATTTTTTCCAGCCCTACGCGCACAAACAGGACCGGCAAAAATAAAAAACCAAAGAAATAACTTGTATAAGCTACAGTAAATCCAGCTTTTACAGCGCTTTCCTCCACCTGCCTCAGCGAGTACCTCCTAAAATGCCCAGCCGCCTCGTCCTCACTGCTCCACAATATCCTAAATGCAGGGACTGTAAGCAAGATTTTTCCACCTGGTACAAGCTTTTGCCGCAGCAGCTTCAAAAAGCCCACATCATCTTCTATGTGCTCTAACACGTCCAATAAAAGGATCTGCGGGACTGAGCCATCCTTCACATTTTTATGCTTTACCGTTCCACAGATTACCGTATGGATCCCCCTTTTCCTTGCATTTTTACATGCTGCATAAGCTGGCTCAAGAAGAGCCATGTTATAGCCTTTTTCCTGCATTCGCATCGTCGTATAGCCATTACCCCCCCCCACGTCCAAAATAAGCTGTTTTTTCGATAAATACTTGCCCGCAAAATGGGAAATTACGCCTGAACGGTAACGAAACCACCAAGATGTATCTTCTAACGCATACAATGCCTCTTGTTCCTCCTCAGAAAATTTTGTTGCTATATCTTGTGCACCATCTGATACCCAAATCCCGTTTTCCCTAAAAAATCCATTTAAAAAATCATTGCTATCTGTACCTAAATATTTCATTTGCATCCTATCTCCCTGTAAAAGTGACTGCTTAATTTGTTTCCGTATCCTAATTTATGGAAAGTCGGAACCAAATTAAATTATCACTATTTCATTGCCTTATCCCCAAAAAGCATACACAAAAATACCAGCAACCATGAATGCCAATGCTGCCACCCTTTGCTTACTGATTTTTTCTTTATAAATTTTCACTCCAAAATACGTCACATAAAGATAGCCGGATGCCTCTAGCACCGGGCCCATCGACAGCGGAATCCCCCGGTATGCTACAACCGAAAGCAATGCCGCAGACGCCAATAAAAAATATGCCCCCATTACGTGCGGATTTACATACTCCTGCCATACGGTACGGTATTCTTTCAAAGCTGACTTTTTTAGCAAAACTTGCGCAACCGCACTGATAAAGACACCAAATAAAAAAATCCCGGCATACTTAACCATCCTTTTCATCCCCCGCTGCATAGCATACGATGCCTATAGCCACAAGCAGGCTGCCTGCCAGTTTTCCCGCTGTGACTGGCTCTTTGAAAAAAATACTGCCCCAGAACATCCCCCACACAACCGTAACTGCTTTGTTTGCATATGCAACTGTCAGCGGCAGCCGCTTCATTGCCTGTTGCCACCCAACCGCATAGATCCCCATAAGCGCAATCCCCATAAGCCAATATATGCAAAACCGTGTACTTAAGAATGGCTGCCCGGATGCTGCTTTGCTGCACATGCCACTGATAGACAAAAGCAGAAGCATTACATGCAATTTCAAATAAAGTAAAATGCTAAACTTCCCCAGGCTTGTTTTCCTGCTGCAAAGCGGGCATTTCCCGCTTTTTCCTGCTAACATCAAAAGACTCCCTTTCCCTGTAATTGATCTTTTCCCTTACCACATACTGTGGAACATTATTCATATTGATATAAATCCGCCCAACATATTCCCCTACCATTCCTAATAAAATCATCAGCATTCCGCCAATTAAAAGCAAAATGGCTGCAAGAGAGCTATATCCTGGCAGCACCTGCTCTGGATGCAGAAACTTGTTCCCGATAATCGCACATCCATATACAAAGCCGCTAAAGGCTACAAGCATTCCCATAACTGTTGCAATGCGCAATGGCTTTACTGAAAATGCAGTAAAACCATTCAGCCAAAGCTTTAGCAGTTTTCTCATATTATAGCCAGATTTTCCGTACTTCCTTTTATGTTTTGCCATCTCCACCATGCCCAGGCTGCCTGCCGCTTGCAGCACCAATCCTGCCACATATGGATAGGGGTTTTTACACTCTGCCACCTGTCCAATGACAAAGCTGCGGACTGCATAATAACTGGAAAATTTAAAATCTTTTGGTTTACCTATTAAAACCTGTGCCATCAGGTTATTAACACGCGTGCCAAAATTCCGAAATACAGAATCCTTTTTCTCTCCTATACAAGTGGCACAAACATAATCAAGCCCTTTCTCTGTCAGCGCATCGACTAATTGAAACAGATCCGCCAGATCGTGTTCCCCATCATCATCCGCCCCGACTATAATATCCCCAGTGGCACACCTGTAAGCAGCGAGCAGGGCATTGTGCTGCCCAAAATTTCTTGAAAGGTTGATGGCAAGTACTTGGTGGTCTTTTTCCGCAAGCTCCTTGAGCACATCCCATGTATGATCCTTTGACCCATCATTTACTAAAATTGCCTCATAATCATACCGCCCGTCCTTCTGTATCGTATCCACCGCTGCCTTCAATATCCCTGTAATCGTTTTTTCTGAGTTATAACACGGGATAACGACTGATATTTTTTTCTTTCTGCCATCCATATTGCCCTCCCATCCTGTCTTCTATTTTTCTAAGATCTCGACTAATCCAACTGCTAGCGCATATAAAAAAACAACCTGCCTGCCTTCTAATGCTGCCGCAGGCGCTGGAGGAACAGCCACTTTGTACCCCCCCCCCGCACAAAACTTTCAAATCGTAATCAAAATCATCAGAGCAATAACAGATATGGTAAGGCGACGCGCCAACATATTTTAATATATTATCCACGGGCGATCCCTCTGCCGCAGGTGCAACCAACTCCACCCGATATCCTTTGAAATTCCCAAAAGCGATCCAGACTTTTCTTCCTTCATCTTTGATTTCCTTTCCAAATGAATATCCAAGCAAACGCATCTGCTCCATTGCTTCCTCTATATTTTTTACAGCATACCCAATATGGTCGATCTCAAGCATCGGTACCCTTTTCTCCTTCAAATTGACAAATTGTTTTATATACATTTTTAAATGGAAGCGCGGTATCAATCCTGCAATCATACTGTTTCCTATAACATACTCCCATCTCATCCAAATCTTGTGCAGCCATTTGAAAACCAAGACTTTCATATAAGCCTTCTACCGGCTTATTTTTCGCAGTCCTTATATAGGCAGCTTCCAGCTTTTCCAGTTTTGGATGTGTATTTTTCAACCACTTTTTTACAGACTCCATAATCACTTGCTCAAACTGGCGTCCCATCACTCTACAGCTCATCAAAAATAAGTCAACCACTGCCGTGTTGTCCTGATACTTAAGTACCATCACGGCGGTCAGCCCCTCCTTGCCAAAACGGTCTGCCATTTCACCAACGATCACATCGCTATCGCTTCCTGCGGACAAATCATGCAACTCCTTTTTTGAGTAACGAATAGTAGTGGTATTGAACTGGTTTGCTTTTCCAACAAGCTGGGCAGCCCTGGCTTCATCTCCAGGCTGCATAAAACGTATGCAGGCTTCTAGTTCCAGCTCTTCCAAGTATGCTTCCAAAGAATCAGCCTGTTCTTTTACTTCTCTGCGCTTTCTTTCCTGGAGGTACTGTGTTGTTTTTGCCCGGTCCTCATCCGTCACCTCTATAGATTTAAAATAACGCTTGTAAATTTCACATACTGCTTCTGGCAGCCCTGAAGAATCCACCGGAAATTCCGGCACTGCAACTTCTGGACATACTGCCCGCATTTGGGCGCGCTCTGCTAGGTTGTCATCTAAAAATACAAACGCATCCAAGCCAATGTTAAGCTCTGCCGCCAACTGTTTCAAATTTTCTGGCTTTGCTTCCCAGTTTATTTTCTGTGCCACAAAATCACTTTCATGCAGGACCATAAACGGATGTTTGTCAAAAACCTCTTTGACATCTTCTGGATGGTTCTTTGAAACAACTGCAAGCATCACTCCTTGTTCTTTCATCTGCTTAAGGCATTTTTGCATATCATAATAACGTGCCCCTTCTCCATAGCTGGAAAGTACAATGCCGCCTATTCCGTCTTCGCCAGCCACTCCTCCCCATAGTGTGTTATCCAGGTCTAACACCAAGCATTTTTTTCTTCTTCCATTTACCCAAAAACAACAGTTCTGTAACAATTCTACAATCAGCCCCATGCCTTCCAATGAATATGGGCAACTGCTCAAATACCACATTTTATCAGAATAAACCTTGTCTCTGCCTACATTGCTGATTGCTTCTTTTAGTGGAAAGCTATACACCTGTTCCGCCATGTCTTGTATCTGTCCCGCCCAATATGCCTCTACATTCTGCGCAATCCCCGCAAAAGCAGCCGGCTCACATCCCATCATCCGAATATCTAATGACGATACGAAAACGGAAACCCCTGGCATTTTAGAAACAAGCAGCCGAATACTCCTTAACCAATCGTCTGCCTTCTCTTTTGCTGTATCTTCTGCTTCCCACTCTTTTCTAAAAGTACCAGGATACAACAAGATAAATACAATTTCTGCACCGCAAGAATAAATCCCAGATGTAGAACTTGCGATTTCCTGCTGCCATGTATTAAACCCGGCTGGCGTATATAGATCCTCTCCTTGGAACCCAGCCAGAAGCAAATCTACGGTAACATTTGACAAAACTGCTATTTTCATCTTCTCCATAGTTCCCCTTACTTGATATATTGATACAAATCTGAAAGTGTCTCTATATCCCTGACAGCCTCAATCGGTATATTTTTTCCGTATGCCTTCTCTGCCTCCATAACCAGGCGCACCATCATAATCGAATCCCATTTTTCATACTCCTGGTACCTTAACCCCATCGAAACCTCATCCACCTGACAGCCAAAAACGCCTGCTACAAATCCTAAAAACTGCTCCATATTTTCTCCCTCTTCCTTTACATCCA
Organism: Eubacteriaceae bacterium; assembly: GCA_910574915.1. GTDB lineage: Bacteria > Bacillota > Clostridia > Lachnospirales > Lachnospiraceae > Eubacterium_J. The sequence continues at coordinate 89,876 of CAJTCR010000006.1, read as the reverse complement.
TCCTGAACCATCCTTTAACGGAGCATCCAGGAAAGCATCTTTTCATCTGCCTGAACCACCCGGCTTTCCGCCGGTGAAACCACCATCTGTGTCGCCAACGGCTGGCGTACCAGCGCCCCTGCACCGATTAAGTTTTTATCGCCCACTTGAACCTGGTTGGATATGATTGCCGCCATACCGACAAAATTATAATTTCCCAAAGAAGAAATCCCGCCAAAAGTCGCCCTTTCTGCAATGCAGTTAAAATCACCAATCTTAACATCATGTGAAAGCACCGCATCTGGCCAAATAATATTGCCTGTCCCAATCTCGCAGTCATGGTCCAGCCTGACATGGTCTAGGATAATATTCCCCTCGCCGATTGATTTTGCATGGTTGACTATCTCTTTTGCTATATAACTGGCAATTTTGTAGCCATTTTCATGACAGTAATCAAAAAGCTTTTTCCTCCCCTGGTTCATTTGCGAATAGCCAAGCGCAGGAAGGATTGCCGTGTGCGCCATGTCAAAATAATCTTTGACCTGTTCTAAAATATACACGTTCCTGTCACAGAAAACAGGCTTGTCATAATATTTTTCATGCACAACAAAGCCCGCACAGTTTTCCTGTCCCGCATCTTCCAAGTGGTAAGCCATTTTCTTTGAAAATACAGAAGTCCCAAAAACAAGAATATCTGCCATTTTCCACTTTCCTTTCTTTTATTTTTTACATTCCATTAAGATCCCATTGCTTAACTGCGGGTAATCCCTACCAAGCCTGCATAAAGCCTCCAAATATTCCTGGCTTAATCCTAATGAAAGCATCTGCCGTGTTGTTACTGGCTTTATAAACAGGCCTTCGACCGTAACCACACAAAGCCCTGCACTTTCCACAACCTGTTTTAAAGAATCCACAGTAAAGTACCGTTTGTGCCCCAATTCCAAATCCGTTTGGGATAATGCCTGCATATCTGTCAAGTCACCAGCAAAATAACCCAATTGGCGGTGCATGGATTCTGCATTTGGCACCGCAATAAACAGGCGGCCATTTTTATCCAACATTTCTTTGTACTTACACAAAATATCTTTTGGATTGTCCACGTGCTCTAATACAAACCCCATTACAATCGCTCCATACTGCCTGTCCCCAGTAAAATCTTCAAAATAGGTTTCCGTAATGTGAACGTTTAATTGTGGATGCTGCTCCTTAAACTGGCGAATCATCTCCTGTGATCCGTCCAAAACTGTATAGTCTTTAAAATAGCTTGAAAAAACCTCAGCCGAATACCCGCGCCCTAAGCCCAGCTCCAGTAAAGGGCATCCCCCTTTTTCCATGCCAGAGCCGTTTTCTAAGCACAGCATCTGGTAGATCCGTTTTGGATAATAATGCAGAATAATAGAATCATCAAAATCAAATACATTGCCACTTTGGTACGCTTCTATTTTCTGGTCGATTTTATCCCTCCTATTTATCTTTTCGTTGTTCTTTTCTACATTTTCTTTTGGCAGATGCCCGTCCATATAACTCCTCCTATACATTCCAGCTTTTTCCTATATTCATTTAAAAGCTTTTCATAAAGTCTCTTGCATTTGGTCCTTCATTAAAAATCAGGTCTAAAATAGAAACTCCATGTTCAAAAGTTTCAGATAATTGTGTATATTCAGGATAGCCGGAATAGTCCATCCATTCTAACCTGATTCCTGATTGCATAAATTTTTCTACTTCAATGTATCCTTTCGCTGCTGGACCTGACAAATAGCAATCTCCTCCTGCACTCTTTACCAGATGAATCAAGCGTTCTGTTTTACCAGCAGATAACGCATAATCAGAACTCCATGTTATCTTTGTCCGAATACCTAAAATCTCACAAATCTCTCTTATAAAAGAATAATTAACCTTGCTTAGGTATTCTTCTTCCTGGCAAACTGAATAAATTTTCCTAATCTTTTCCTTATAATCCTTAAAATATGCTGCCCTTGCATAATTCGTTTGGATCTCCTTCCAATGGCTTTGTGCCCACTTACAATCTAATACCTTAGTCTCATTAATCTTTTGATAATATTTTCCTTTCTTATCAACAGGTATACTCAGCCACTGTAATTTGCCGCCAGCAACAATTTTATTACGATTACGCCAATCTCTTCTCGTATACTGCATATCATCATATAAAATAAATTCATCTACCATATTTATAATGTCAAAATATCCCTTCCAAGGAATATAATTTGACTGTAGTATAGCTACCTTTTTCATTTTTTCCCTCTTCTTTCATCCATGCAATCAATTCCTGTGTGCCACCTGACATCGCACCGTCTGTAAGATCCCCATGTAGACACATTTTTGATTATAGTACAGCAGGATGAAATCACCGAAGTCAAAAATATTGCTGTTTTTGTAAGATTCTATTTTCTGTTCAGTATCTCCCCCCCCCCCTTATTTTTTCTGCCTTCTTTTCCATATTTTCTTCTGGCAAATACATACCTATCTCACACACCCTTTCTGCACTTAGAAGATAGTAACCACAACGTGTAGCACTATCTTCCACTTCTTTCCCTGGCATTTGAAAAATCTCTTCCTGTAGTAAATACTTTGGATGTTCCCTTTTTACCAGCTCCAGCACATCGATATCTTGTTGGGAAAGGATAAAACGCACCGCTGCCGCACGGCTTTTGTGCTGCTGTATCATATCTGGCTTTTCACCTAATGCAGCCTTTATCACCGCCTGCACAAAATCTATTCCTGTAGAAAGTTCTACCAAATCGCTTCCAATCAGGTCGCCGCCCATACGCCCGCCAACTTCTATCAGCACGATGTTCCCCTCATTATCTATTTTCAATTCTGTGTGCGAAGCCCCATTTTCTATCTGCAAACTGTTTAACGCATGGTAAACCACCGCTTTGATACGCTCTATGACAAAAGGTTGCAGTTGTGCTGGCTGTAAATGGGCAGTTTCTATATAATGCGGGCTGCCCGTCGTATATTTCTTTGTAACTGCCAGGCAATGGTGTTCCCCTTTCCATGAAATGCATTCCACACTGTACTCCTGCCCCTGGACAAACTCTTCTATAAGCACCTGCCCGCTAAAGCTTACTTTTTGTGCTTTTGCAATCGCCCTGCCAAGCGCTTCCTTGTTACAAACTTTTGTTACGCCCCTGCTGCCAGACCTGTCCACTGGCTTTACGATTAATGGATAGGAAAACTCCTGCGCAGGCACGCCGCTTTCAGGCGTGATACAAATATTCCGCGGGGAAGGGTCTCCATTTTGCCGGAAACAATCCCGCATAAAAGCTTTATTCGTTGATAAATATGTACACGTTTGTGAATTGCCAACCAGGCCCAATTTATCCGCAACATAATTTACGGTTATCATTGCTAAATCAGATGCTATGCTGCAAACACCATCTATCCCTATGTCCCTACAGGCAGTTAAAATGTCATCTTTTTGCCGGATGCTGATCGGATAAAAAAAATCGGCTGCTTGCTCACCCACATCCCCCGCCGCCCATGCGAACACATGTGTCTGTATCCCCATGCCCTTTGCTTTTTCAATGAGAGGCTTTTGTAAATATGAAGCCCCTATGATTGCCAGTTTTTTCATAAAATACGTGCCTTTCTTTTCTATCTGCTTTGGTAAAAACAGCAGATTTCGTAAATTACCCGCTCCGCATCGACCTCTTTCATGCCATAAAACAGCGGGAGCCTTACCAGCCGTTCGCTTTCTTTCGTCGTAAACCTATCCTCACCGACAAACTCCCCATACTTTTTCCCTGCTGGCGCCGTATGCAGCGGCACATAGTGGAACACGGTGCTGATCCCCCTTGCCTTCATAAAGGAAATCAGGCTTGTCCGCTCTTTTAAATCCTTTGCTTTTATGTAAAACATATGTGCGTTATGGCTGCATTCTTTTGGAATATATGGCAGGCTGACCTTCCCTGCGGCTTCCAGGCTGGCCAGCCCCTCTTTATACAAGTTCCATATATGCATACGGCGGTTATAAATCTCCTGTGCCTTTTCCAACTGTGCCCACAAATAAGCTGCATTTAATTCACTTGGCAAATAAGAAGACCCAGCCTCCACCCATGTATATTTATCCACCTGCCCGCGGAAAAACTTGCTCCGGTTCGTCCCTTTTTCACGGATAATTTCTGCCAGCTCCACCTTGCTGGCGTCTTTTACAACGATCGCCCCGCCTTCCCCCATGCTGTAATTTTTTGTCTCGTGGAAACTATAGCATCCATAATCCCCGATTGCGCCGAGCGCCCGCCCTTTATAGGTGCTCATAACCCCTTGTGCCGCATCCTCAATTACAAGCAGGGAATGCCTCTTTGCAACCTCCATAATGGCATCCATTTCACAGCCAACGCCTGCATAGTGCACTGGGATAATTGCCTTTGTCTTTTCCGTCACCGCATCTTCGATCTTATTTTCATCCATATTCATTGTATCCGGGCGGATATCCACGAATTTCACTTTTGCCCCGCGTAAGACAAAGGCATCGGCTGTGGACACAAACGTATACGAAGGCAGGATCACCTCGTCCCCCGGCTGGATGCCTGCAAGGATTGCCGCCATTTCTGTCGCATGGGTACAGGAAGTAGTCAGAAATACATGCCCGCTTGCGCACCACCGTTCCAGCCAGAAGCTGCACCGTTTTGTAAACTCACCGTCTCCGCTTAGTTTTTTACTGTTGATTGCTTCTCTTACATAAGCAAATGTATTTTCCATTAATATTGGTTCATTAAAGCTAATCATCTGTATTCCTCTATATTTCTATTGTCAGTTCCCCTTAATCCACTCTGAAATATCTGTTATTCCATCTACTATCGTATTTGTAACTTCTGTATAAGGCCAACATGTTTCATATCTAATACCTAACATCATGAATATCATAAGAGCCATTGCAAGATACTGATATCCAAATTTCTCTTTAAAAACATTATCCGCTTGTTTCCATGCATCTGCAATTTCATTTTTTTTCATTTGTACAGATACCAACAAACCATTAATCAAAGATGTATATATTCCAACAAAATATCTCATAAAATCCGATGCATTCATCAAAAAAAGCATGCTAAATGGAGATACTAGAAAAAGCATATAAATTACCACAGCATACTTATCTTCGGTTTTCTTACATGCTAACATCCAAATCAAAGAAAAAAAGAGTAAAATAGGACTAACTACCAACAATAACAGTACCAAGCGGCATAACAAATGATACATGCTAATGTCCATCCCTCCAACTGCTATCCCAAATGGATAACAGATTACCTTGGAATATTCCATCTTTTCCCCTATCCGCTCTGTCAGATTCTGATAATATTCGTTAATATCTGCCTTTCCAATAAGTGTTCCAAAAAAATGAATATAAACAGTTATTGATAATACACTAACTGTTGTAACCGCTGTAGTTATCCAGTTTTCCTTCTTTTTATTAAAATAAGATATTTCTAAAAGTAGCAAAAATATGGTCGGAAAATAAATAAGTGTAAACACTTCATATGTTAATACTCCGCAGACACATAAAATTGGAATCACCCAAAGTAATTTTTGTTTGAAAATAAGTTCACAACAAATCAAAAAAATTGCCATTAATATAATATCCAATCTTCCTATAGTCCCTTGTGTCATAAAAAATGTGAAAAACCACGGGCTGCAAATCCAAACCATCAATATTTTTTGTCCGATGTCCCTGATATCTTCCTGCATATTTTTTTCCATCATCCAGATCCAACGAATGACCAACGCTAAAATAATTGCTGTCAGTATAATTGCAGCATTTTTCAAAAAGATATCTGTTACGCAATCGTCTTTATAAACAATATTCAAAATAAAAGTAAAAATGGTAGCAAAAAATCCCCTGTTAACGATTCCATATCGATAATCTGACAACCATGTAAGCTTTACCCATTCGTCAATTTTATAATTTCCAAACAGGTGAAACCGAAGTACAAAAAACACTGCAATTACAGTGGTATTTGCTGTCATCGGATATTTTTTGTACAACTTTGATAATCCTTTTAAACACAACGCCAAAACCACACATAAGCTTGCCACTAACACCCATATTTTAAAAAATCCTTGGTAATTATAATGATTATAAGAAAATGCCAAGTACTGTCCTACACATTCTTCCCCGTTAACCCTGGCAAATTCCATTCTATTTTTCTGCTCTCCACCTGTTAATAAAACTGCAATTTGATGATCTTCGAGATGATTACCAGAAATCCGTATTAAAGCACCACCTGTATGAAATCTCGAACTATCTATTCGCATTTTGACACTCTGCCATGCTGAACATGGAAAAGATGATAAAGGTTGGCGATATTCTTGCATTATGCCATCCTGAATGATTGTAAAAATAACTGCAGACTCTGAATCTTTATCTATATTTTCATCTATTGTTACCATTAACTCCATAGATAACTGTTTTGTATGGTCAAATATAAATTCCTGCTCTACTATAACTTCATCAGATATAGATACTGTACCTTCTGGATCACCTCGTACTGTTATAAATGTGCTGTCCCAATAAACAATGACAAGAGCTAACATGAAACTAACAAATATGCATACCAGCACTGCTAAACATATTTTTTCTCTTTGTTTTTTACGTTCCATTGATTTAAATCTCCTAATCTCCTCACATGGCTTTTGTCATAAAATTAATAAACTTGGTTTTCATGATCCAAATACTCCCTCACATACTCCAAAACCCCGTCCTCCAACGAATAAAACGCATCCTGATAGCCAGCTTCCCTCAGCTTGTCCATCTTCGCCTCAGTAAAATACTGGTATTTCCCGCGCAAAGCCTCTGGCATCTCCACAAACCGGATTCTACGCGCAAGCCCCATCGCATCAAACACTGCACCTGCCAGATCATAAAAACTGCGTGCTTTCCCCGTGCCCAGATTAAACAGCCCGTTTATTTCCGAATGCTCCATCATAAATCGCACAACTTTACACAAATCCTTTACATATATAAAGTCCCGTAGCTGCTGCCCGTCTGCATAATCCTTACGGTAGGACTTAAATATCCCCATCTCTCCTGTTTTTTGGATACTCTGAAATGTATGGAAGACAACACTTGCCATACTCCCCTTGCAATATTCATTCGGCCCGTATACGTTAAAAAATTTAAAACCTACGTGCTGCTTCGGCGCTCTCTCCTGCTTTTGCACCCATAGGTCAAAAAGCTGCTTGGAATAGCCATAGCCGTTTAATGGACGAAGCTTTTGAATGTCCATGCGGTCGTCAAATCCATATTCTCCTGCACCATAGGTTGCTGCGCTGCTGGCATAGAGAAATGAACACCTAGCATCGGTGCAGAAATTCCACAAAGCTTTTGTATATGCAAAATTGTTTTGATACAGAAAATCAAAGTCTGTTTCCGTTGTAGATGAACAGGCTCCCATATGGATCACATGAGATACTCTTCCCTCAAATTCCGGCAGTCTGGCAAGAAAATCATCCCGGTTCATGTATTCTGTATAGATTTTGTTACTCAGGTTTTTCCATTTTTCCGTCTTTTGAATATGATCGACAATAAGAATATCCGTATAACCCATATCGTTTAATTCTCTGACAATACAGCTTCCGATAAATCCGGCACCACCTGTTACAATAATCATTTCTGCATACACTCCTTTTTCTGTTTTTCGTCTATTTGCTGTGTCTCAAATTCCGCTTTCATTCCCGGCTTTGTTATCAACCAGCCTGTTTATAATGCTTGTAGACGATTTTCCTTCTATTACTGATACATACTCTACTTTTCCGCCATAAGTAGCTACTGCATCCATCTCCGGGATATGCGTACCTGCATAATCGCCGCCTTTTACAACAATATCCGGCTGCAAATCCAATATCATACTACAAGGCGTTGTTTCGTCAAATATGCAGACCATATCTACGGATTCCAGCCCAGCAATAACTGCCGCTCGGTCATCTTCTCCTACAACAGGACGCGTGTCTCCTTTTAGTTGGCGGACAGAGCGATCAGCATTTAGAAATACAATTAAAATATCTCCTTTTTCCCTGGCTTCTTCAAGATATGCGATATGTCCCGGATGGATAATGTCAAAACAACCACTTGTAGATACAATTTTTTTACCACAACATTTCCAATTTTCTACTTGTTTTTTCAGCGTATTTTTATCCACGATTTTTTCTTTCATCTGGTTTTCCTTTTTACTGATCTGACTATTATTCTTTATTTCTTCCTTTGATCTTGTTAAGTAGTTCTTGTGCGGTAACTGGAACAGTGCCTACTTTACTAATCACAATCTCTGCTGCCGCATTTCCAAGTACAGCGGCTTCCTCTAATGGCATCCCACACGCAGCGCATAGCGTTACGGTACTGATCACAGTATCTCCCGCTCCTGTTACATCATAGACCTGGACTGCTTGCGATGGATAATCCATACGTTCCCTGTCCTGTGCAAATACAGAGATTCCTTTTGCGCCTCTTGTGACAAGCAGCGCCTTCGCCTGACTACGTTGCAAATAACATTTTCCGGCTGCATCCAGGGAAGCTTCATCTTTGATTTTAATACCAACTGCCTGTTCTAGTTCTAAATTGTTCGGCTTTACGAAGCTTGCACCCGCAAAAGATTCAATATACGGGCTTTTTGAATCTATCGCGGTAATAATCTGGTGCTTTTCGCATATATGCAGAACCTTCTTAATAAATCCTGGCGATGCAAGTACACCTTTTTTGTAATCTGATATAATAACTGCTTGAATATGAGCTGCTTTCTGTTCTAATAATTCCAGCCATTTTTCCTCTATAACAGCAGATACCGGACTGGCATCCTCCATATCCACACGCAAAAGCTGCTGGCTTTTGGTCGCAAACCTTCGTTTTACTGTAGTGGGACGACAGTTTTGTGAAAGAAGCCCTGACGTATCGATCTGTGCCTTTTGTAAGTGCTCCCGCAGCCATTCTCCTGATGCATCTTCTCCAACGATGCCCATCATGGAAACACTGCTTCCCAGTTTTGCCACGTTATGTGCCACATTGGATGCCCCACCTGCAATCCGTTTGGAGGAACCATAATTAAATACCGGAATAGGCGCCTCTGGTGAGATCCGGCTTACCTTGCCGGTCACATATTCATCGACCATGACATCTCCAAGGATCAATGTATGGATGCTTGGAAATCCTTCTTTTATCATCTGTTCCTGATTCTGATACCTCATCGTTATCCTTTCTTTCATACAGCTTCTATGTGATTCTTTTTTTATCCTAATGTCTGCCTGCTTGCTGCCTCTGTTTCCGCCTCACCACACAATAAATGAACGGTAAACGTATGCATCTCCTGTATTCTTGGTGTTTCCTCTGCGGGTACAACTAATGCATAGTCACACATCCCAGCCAGTCGTCCTCCATCTTTTCCAAGCAGCCCTATCGTCTGAATCCCCATCCTGCCTGCTTGCTCTGCTGCCCTACACAGGTTGGCTGAATTGCCGCTTGTTGATATCGCAATAAACAGATCTCCTTTCTTTCCAATGCCTGACAACTGTCTTTCAAACACAGCGTCAAAACCATAATCATTCCCGATGCAGGTCATAACTGACGGATCTGTACAGAGTGAAACTGCTGGCAGTGCCCTGCGCTCCATCAAAAACCGCCCAACAAACTCTCCGGCAAAATGCTGTGCATCTGCGGCGCTACCGCCATTTCCAGCAAGAATTATTTTATTCCCTGCAAGAATGCAGTCTGCAATCGCAGAAGATACCTGTGCCGCTGTATCAAAATATCCTTCTGAAAGCATCCTGTCCAGGATCTGCTTTTTTTGTTCAATCAAATGGTAAATTTTTTCCTTCATAGTCTTTTGGTTTTTCCTTTTATATTCGTTTTTTAATTATTTTCTTTCCTTTACAGCTCAGCTTCTTCATATGCATCACAAACCTGTATGGCATCTCCTGTCAGCCGTACGCTTCCCCGCTCCATCCAGGCTGCTTTCTTGCAAATCTTTTTTACACTTTCCAGCGAATGGGATACATACAAAAGAGTTGCGCCATCTGCTAACATTTGATTCATTCTGTGTTCGCATTTTTTCTGAAAAGATGCGTCTCCGACAGAAAGTACTTCGTCTACAATTAGTATATCTGGCTTTACAATCGTTGCTGCTGCAAAGCCAAGGCGCGCTACCATACCTGAAGAATAGTTTTTCAAAGGTACATCGAGAAAGTCTCCAACCTCTGAAAACTCTACAATTTCATCAAAATGCTCCTGCATAAAGCTTTGTGAATATCCAAGTACTGCTCCGTTTAAATGAATATTTTCCCTTGCCGTCAATTCCATATCAAAGCCAGCCCCCAGTTCGATTAGCGGAGAGATTGTTCCCTGCACAAATGTTGTCCCTTTGTATGGTTTTAAAATGCCGCAGATCAGCTTTAGCAGCGTTGATTTTCCGGCACCGTTATGTCCGACCAGCCCCCAAGCTTCACCGCGCCTGACGGTAAATGATACATCACGCAGCGCAAAAAATTCCTGAAACAGCAGCTCTCTCTTTAAGAGCCTGACGACATATTCTTTTAGATTGTCTACTTTTTCCGCTGCCATGTTAAACCGTACTGCCGCATGGTCAATGTTTATCATAATATCCTGCTGCATATATCTGCCTCCATCCTGCTATTACCTGCCATATTTTCCACACAATGCAATTATACGTACAGTACAAATTTATCCTGTGTTTTTTGAAAACACCATGCTCCGGCAATCAACACCAAAACCCCAGCAATCAGCCCGTACAGCAGCAGCTTTCCATTGGGCAGCATCCCATACATCACGATCTGGCGAAACTGTTCCAGGTAATAATACATCGGATTCAACCTGGTAATACCAAATCTAAGTGGCTCTGGCAGCATGTTGATCGGATAAAAGATCGGTGTCAAATACATCCATGCAGTCAGCACTACACTGTAAATATACTGAATATCCCGGAAAAACACGGCTGCCTGCGCCAAAAACAGCCCAAGTCCAAGACAAAATAAATACATTTCTCCTATCGGCAATACGATCCATAAATAGTTTAATGATACCGGAGCGTCAGTTGCCAATGCTACAAACAGCAGTGCCAGCAGAGAAAACAGCATCGTAATCAAGGTACTTGTAACCTTAGATATCGTAAAGATGTATTTTGGCACATAGATTTTGCGCAATAACCCGCTTGCTCCAAGTACAGACTGAATCGCTCCGTTTGTAGCTTCGCTCATATAGTTGAATAAGATCTGCCCGCTGATTAAATATAACGGAAAGTTCTCCACATCTGACCGGAAAATACTTGAAAAAACAATGACCATAATCAGCATGACAAACAGTGGATTCAGCACGCTCCACAAATAACCAAGGACACTTCTCCTGTATTTGAGTTTGATGTCACGCGACACCAACTGCTTTAACAGGTTTTTGTATTTATAAAATCCATGCATCCATAAAACAATCTGTTTCATTTCCAACTGCTCCTTATCACTTTTGATCCTCCCCTATCCAAATCAGGCATCCATCAGGTTTTAAAATGCGTTCTGCTTCCCTGATGTAGCCTTTTTTATCAGGCTTTCGGCAAAAGATCACTGTTATATCAAAACTATTTGAGGCATATGGAATCTGCAAGCCGTCTCCAAGGCGCATATCCATTCCATGCGCCGCACATGCGGCGGTCAACCGGTTAAACTCCGTATCACCAATCCGCCCACTGTATCCATAATCTGGGTCAAATACGGTGACTGCAAATCCTTGATCCTGCAAATACCAGCCAATATAATCACGTTTTGCATAAATAAGTGCAATATTCAATTTCTCCTGTCTATGGCTGCACTTTTTTAATTTCTCTGCCTGTTCTAAAATCACCGTATATAGTCCTGCATATGCCTGGCACATTGTAAGCAACGGCTGTTTTTTCTTACATGTTTGATAAATCTGTCTGCAATCTTTATCCTTGTTTGGAACAGCAGGAATACGTACCAGCCTTTTAAGCCTTGTTTTTTCCTGCACTAATTTATGATCAAGATATACCTGTACAGATGTCATTACAATTTCAGGTGTAAGAGAATACATGCACTCTGGCCGTTTCATACCACGGTAACACGAAAATGCCCAGTCTGAATGCAGCCCCATACAGCCATAACATTTGTCGGATTTTAGATTGATATTTTGTGGATATGCATACGTATGCAGCGGTGTCGGGCCAAACAGGACAATACATTTGACAGCTAACTGTGTGGCAAGATGTACCAGCCCTCCCTCACAGTCAATATGCAGAAGTGATCCGCGCAGTAACCATTTGGTTACTTCCAGATCTTCTTCCAGCAGATGCATATCCGCTCCTGCGACTAGTTTGTTGCCTCTGGAACCAAGCTGTATAATTTTAATATCTGGAAAACGTTCTTTCAGTAAAACAACCAGTGCTTCGTAATGGCGCAGCGGCCATACTTTTGTCTGCATCAAAGATCTGCCCATACTGTCAGCACCTCGGTTTATCGTAAGATAGTGACAGTTTTGCAGCCCGGTTTCCCATATCCGCTCCAGACAGCTACGATGCAGAGGTACATACGTATACTGGTCTGGAATCGCAAAGACTGATCCGTGGCGCAGTTCTGTCCAACGATTAATACCAAGCAGACGGCTCCTTTGAAAATGCAGCGCTTCCCGAAACCACTGCTGTTCGATCTCAGGGCAGACTGTCTGCATACTTTTACCAAGTGCACTGACCTTGTCCGCAAACTCTGGCGCAATTTTAGCTACATGATGTGCATTCCAGCTTTTTATATGGATAAAATGCTCTACGCAAAAAACAACATCATACATCGAGCGGTTTGCATACAGGCTTTCATATGCAAGTACCCGTACTGCCGGCCTTGCAGCATAAACTGCACGCCCAAACACAATATTTTCACAATACACATCGATCCTGCAAGGGATATGAAGCAACATCTCGTCCAGCAATTTTGAACTGATTATATAATCTCCAAAACCTCCTGTTGGATAAAATGCAATCAAGACTAAGTCTTTGTCGCACGACTCCCTCTTTACAAGATCCAGCTCTGCGGCTGTAACCATGTTTCGGATTAAATGTGCATGGGTAAAGTTAAAATAGGAATCTTTCGTACGGTCAATTACCTTATGCATAATATACTTTAGCCTGTCCATCTGCCTGCCGCCTGCCTTTTGCTGTTTGTTCAATATACTTTTAATGCGTCTTTTATTCATTGGTTTTTCCCTGCTTAACATTTGTTTACTGTCTGGTTTCCAGAACCTGTTGAACCTGTGCCATTACCTGTTCTACCATAATCTGGCGGATACATAAAACACGTCCATCGACCAGGCATGGAAAGCGTCCTGGCCGAATGCCATATGCCGCACACCCAGCACATGCTTTATGTGCATGAACACTTCGCGGACAGCATTGTTTCTGTATATGCTGTTCTACGCGATAAGGATAAAAGCGTCCCCAATCCCAACTTTGTGCAATAACCACTGCCTGTGTTCCTGTTGCTGCCGCAATATGTGCAGCACTCGTATCGTTTGACAGTAAAAACGCTGCACAGCGGATCAGTTCAATATAATCGATAAGGCTCGTTTTCCCAATACGTGAAAGTATCCTCTTTTTTTCTACTGTATTTATGTGTTGACATATTTTTTGCAATTCATTTTCTTCGCCTGTGGTTCCCACTACAATACAATAAAGGCTGCGTTCCTGCGCAAAAATTTTATTTAATACTGCTGCATACTTTTTAGCATCCCAGTACTTTTGTGGCACCTCCCCACCTGGGCAGAGGACAAAATACCGGTCTGGCAAATGCAGTGTTTTTCTTACTTCTGACTGCGGCAGCAGTGGCGCAATCTGAGGAACAGCAGCACAAAAAGTGTTGTCTTTGCTTAATCCCCGGATAAACTGTGCATTTCGGATCAACTCCATTGTGTGAATGCCTCCGCAGCGGATAATCCTGTGATACACACCGTCCGAACGGCGCACCTGCCTTTTCGACATCCTTGTCGTATCCGCCTTCTGCGCAATTCTTTCCTGCGCCTGAACTGCGAGTACAATTAAATCGGAAAGCACTGTCCGCGACGGATCTGCATTGATCACTATGCGGCATTTTAGCCGCATTGCCTTGAAAATGCCAAAAATTCTCCCGATACCGCGTGTTCTAAGGACAATTACTTCATCAAAATATCCAGTTTTTTCCGCAAGCATACACACATCTTTATAACGATCACACACAAACGTTATTTTCTCTTCGGGATAGATGTGGCGAAATTCTTTTGCAGCATCCAGCCAGAGTACAAAATCACCGATATGCGAAAACCGGATCAAAAGGATACCCTTAGAGTTCAATGTTTGTCTGTGTACCAAACGCATTCGAACAAACAACAAGACAAACAGGATTTCGTTCATCACATTTGAAACTGCATGTTTCATTTTCCAAAACCTTTCTTTCCGTTCACAAATAGAAGATCCATCTACAGTTCTCTCAACACCTGAATCACATTTTCTGGCTGAATGCTGCTGATACAATGTACAGTATCCGTCATATTCTTTTTGTAGCGGCAAACCTGTTCGCCGCGCAACAGGCATCTACTGCAAGAAATACCTTGCTGGTGTATGCATACTGGAATGTATGCTTCCTGCTGCGGGCATTGTATTTCATATGGAAAAAATCTGCCGATTTCCCTTTCAGCTACAACTGCCGCTGCTTTTATACGATAAGCTGTAGCAAGATGTACAGCCCCTGTATCGTTACCAAATACAAAAGCCGCTTTTTGGATCATCTGCGCAAGCTGCGCCAAATCCAGCCTGCCTGCCAGGATAGACAACCGTTTTCTATACATGGGGTGTATCATGTGGATGATTCTTTGGCAGACTGATACATCCTGTGCATCGCCGCATAAATACACAGCGTCCTCAAATGTTTCCAGCATCCATTGTATAACCGCAGCAAATTTTTCAGCTTCCCACATCTTTCCTTTCCAGGATGCTGAAGGAAATACCATACGGTAACCTGGAGTCGCACTCACAGGCAGTGTCTGCCCTGACGGAAGAAAAATTCTGCTCATATCAGGCAGCGATGCGCGGCAATTTTTGACACCAAGTCCACGCGCAAGCTCTGCACACCGGATCAGTTCATGTCTCGTTCCTTTCTGGCATGGAACAATCCGGTCATATCCGCGGTCAGACCACTTCCATTCTGCCTTTGATGCAAAAAACTGTCCATTACTGTCAATCGTAATCCGCTCAGATGCTTTTGCAGCAAAAACCAAAATATCTGTAAACGCCAGACGCGAATAGACTGGCTGGATAATCACATCATATGACCTTCTATACATCTGAAACACTGAAAGAAAACGCTTCCATGTCACAATATGCACAGACAAAAAACTGTCAATCACGCGGTCATAACGTGCCAACTGCGGAGTCGGCTTTCTTTTGTCAAACAGCAGCTCCATATGCTTGTCCTGGTACTGTTCTCTGATCTTTTGTTCTACACTCAGCCATAAAATATAGTCGCCCAGCCCATCTGTCCTTACAACGAGTATTTTTCCACATCTGCCTTGTGGCCTGCGCGTCTTTGCCCGCAAAGAAAAATACCACAGCAGGCTCTTTTCCAAAAACAGTGAAATGCTTGTACGGATGGATTTCTTCTTCTTTGCCTGTCTCATCACACCTCACTCCTAAATTTCTACTTCACCGCTTTTTGTAATGATTGTCAATCTTTTTTACAATACTGGCCGCTCTTTGCCGCAGCCATACATACAAACAGATTCCAAAAGAATTCTGTGGATGCCTATACACTCCCTGCTCCCAATAAATATCTAAAAAAGGGTTACTTTTCAGGCTGTCTTTCGGGATTTTCGCAATGTACTTTTTCATTGCTCCAGCAGACGACATACCGTCTGCATCTGCAAGGTCCCCTATGATCTGTGCTTCCATCCGGTTCGGGCTCATCACAAGCCTGCGCAGCCCAAAGACACCAAACTGTTCCGCTGCCTGTGGTGCAAACGCTTTAAAAAATCTCTGGTTCTGTCTTACATAATCTTCCAACCCCAAATTAATCACCCGGATTTCTTCTCTTCTGGCGTATTTATCAAATACAGGAGCGTCTTTTCCATAGCGTTTCAGCGGAGGCGCATCCTGCGAAAAAAACAGTTCCAGCACCGCAGACGATGACAGCAAACTATGAAGTTTCTTTTTGTCCAGATACACATTCAGATAAGCACTGTAAATGCTGTCTTTTAGCAAATGACTGCCGGAGATATCATCAATTCCTGCATAACAAAAACGAACCATACTTTTTTTCTGCACTGCTTTCATATAGTGTTCCAGCAGATATTGAGAAGTTCCGCGCCATCCGCTGTCAAAAAAACATATCTCTTTCCCATCCGCTTTCTGCGCACACAGATACTGTTCCATATACTCCCGCTCTCTGGCGCAAATTTTCAGGATTGTTCTTCGATTGTTGCGATAAACCTGTTTCATCCGTAAAATGTCCCTGCGGCTTTTAATTACATCCTCATATCCTGCAAAACCTACCTTTTGAAATTCCTGTACCGGCAGCTCTAACAGCCCTGCACATTCCAGCGCTTCCCAGATCGTTTGTCCGCACGAATACGGTGGCAGCAGCTTAAGCTCCTGCCTGCCGAGCGTTGTCATATGTGGCAGCAGCCATGCATTTCTGGACGCTAAAAGATACCGGATATTACCTTGTGCAAACAGCGGCAGTAGCCGCGTGATATTATAGCCATCTCTGGAAAGCGCATAAATACTGCTTCCCTGTGTCGTCCTGATCAGCCATCTGCACAATCCCATATATAGCGGCCCGCCGACCTGATAGCCTAAAATATACCAAAAATCCTTCGAAGTTCCATCCGGCACATATGCCTGCATGGATAGGCTCTCTGCCAAATCTGTCTGGCTGTCACGATACCAAAATACTTGCAGCTTTTTTCTGGCTGCCATTTCAACATCTGCATGTTTGTCATCCCCAATATGCAGGATGCTTCCTGGAGCCGCTTTTTCAGTTTTTATTAAATAGTCATACATGGTACCATTATATTTTGTCTTTCGATATTCGGAGGACGCATACACTGTATCCCACTGCACAAGTGAGCAGTGTTTTAAGATTCGTTCCAACTCCGTTTTTTCCAGGTACATATCTGTTGTAATAATGACTCGTTTTTTCTGCTGCCTGGCATACACCATCATTTCCTGCATTGCTCTATTCGGTATGCACAGCTCTTCTTCCAGCTTTCTTTCCAGCGCCTCAAGTTTTTTATAAAAACTTGCTGATTTTTGTCTGCCTGTCATTTCCTGATGTTCCCAGTACTGATAGATCTCATGCAGAGTTGGATGCGGCACACCATACTTTTTCCTGTAAAATCTCGCCGCACGCACCTGCATCTTTTCCCGTTCCTTTGCTAAACCAGGTATCCCGACTGCACATTCCATCCATACGAAAATGTCCTGTGGCTGACGAAACTTCCGAAACAAGAGTGTATCGTATAAATCAAAAGATACAATCTGCGCCTGTCGTATTTTATTTTTTAACTGCTTTTTCTGTCTTTGATTCATCGCCTCATCCATATCCCGATCTGCATTTATCCTGCCTGACATTTTTGCAGGCTATAAATACCCAATCCCAAACAGCAGCTTATAAAGAAATTGGTCAATCCTGTCCTGCCGGTATACGTCAGTTCCTTTCAGTATCGCAAGTTTCTTTTGCCAATCCTGCCGGTAACCGGCAACGATCTGTAAAATCTCCTGATTTTTTTTCCTGATTTGCTGCCTGTCAAAATCTGACGCTTGTGTGGACAAATCCGCATAAAGCATATCTGCATATACCTGTGCGAAATCGCCTGCCTGGGCAGACAAAAGCCCTTTAAGCTGTCCTGCACGTCGAAGCCTGGCTGCCTGACGCTGTCTCCATACAGCCTGCATTCCGATCTGATTGCCAGAATGCTGTCGATAGAGCACATAAGCACGCTGATCATAAACAACCGCACCAAAATATGCTGCTGTCAGATACATCCACCAGTCGTGCCATATACTTGTATGCGGAAGATGTCCTCGCACAATGGTAAGCAGACCGCGGTTAAATACCTGCGTACAGCCCATACAGATGTTTTCAACAAGTGCATTTCCAAACGACGGCTTTTTTCCGAGCTTTCTATTTTGCTTTTTTCTGACAGACAGATCATGTGAGGCATACCATACATTGCCCGCATACAGCAATGCATCCGACGGCTTTTTTGCAGTTTCGTATTCCAATGCCTCCACAGCCTTTTGCAGTTTCTGCGGATGCCAGACATCGTCTTGGTCAGCAAATGCAAAATAATCGTTGTTACTGTCCGCACATTCAATCAGATGTAAAAAACTTTTCTGTGTGCCAATATTTTTTCCAATATCTATTTGTACATGTTCACCTGCATAAGATGTTAAAATTGCAGGCGTATGATCCGCAGAACCGTCATCCCGCACCAGCAAAGATACTTTGACATGAGCTTGTGACAATATGCTTTCGATCTGTTCCGCCAGATAGTTCTCTCCATTATAAGTAGACATCAGTACTTGTACCCGCTTCATTTCAAACGCCTGTCCTTTTGCTGTTCACTGCCCATATACCGGTAAACCCATTGCATCTGCTGCTGCACAGCCCGGATATCATAATCCTGAATGTGCTCCTGGTTGTATTTTGCACAGCTATTTCGGTACTGCGGATGTTCCCGCATATATTCCAGTGCACATACCAGTTGTTCCTGATTATCTGGCGCATACAAAATTCCTCCAGGCTGTATCGAAATCCGTTTTTTAGTATCCGCACATTTGGCTCGTCCGGTTGTTCCAAGCAGTTCTCTGTTTCCCCGAATATCGGAAGCGATACATGGCAATCCCGCAGCCATTGCTTCCATAAGAGCTGCTGGAAGCCCTTCCTGCCTAGATGGAAAAACAAACAGGTCTGCGGCAAGATAAATCCCAGCCGGATCTTCTAAAAATCCCGGCATCCTTACCTTTTCTGCAATTCCGAGTTCTTTTGCCTGTTTTTGAAGATCGTTTTTTAATTCTCCCTGCCCGCAGATCAGATAACAATATGCCTGCCATCCTGTTTTTGCGAGTGCAAAAAGCACTGCCTTATGGTTTTTCCTGTTGCTCAGTTCACCAACTGACAAAAGCAGTACCTCATTTTCAGGAATATGGTATTTTCTGCGATATTCTCTACGTAAAGCTGCACTGTTGCACTGTGCAAAGTGCATCGTATCCACGCCAACCCCAGGAAGATAAAACAGCTTTTTTGCATACATCCTTTTTTTTGCTAAAAAATAGTCCTCTTCGTTAATCACAATCAGCGCATCGCTCCAACAAGAAAGAAGCCGTTCCACAGGGTAATAAAACAGCCAGTTCCAAACCGGTGCACCACGAAAAAAATGAAAACCATGAGCTGTATAAATCACCCTGACTCCTCTTTGATGTGCAGCAATCCTTGCCAACACCCCTCCAACCGGTGAATGACAATGTATCCAGTCAAAACTATTCATCCTGATTAGGATACGCAACTGTTTATAAGCAGCCAAGCATTTTGCAGCCGGATGTATGTTCCTTGGACAGTCCCATTGGTGCCAGACAACATGCCATTTATCCAATGTTTTTTTCAGCTTTTTTATCCGTGTTTTACTGCAAGTATTCCCTTCTAAAAAATTACATGCTACATGCACCTCATAGCCCATTTCCAGCAGTAGCCAGACATTCGCCATATTAAACTGGTCGATCATAGACGCAACAGACGCCAGCAGCAGCACTTTCTTTTTTTTGTCACGCTTCATTCATAATCTCTGCCACAGATTTCATAATTTTGACATACATCGAATAGCTGTCTGTTTTTTTCTGCTTTGCCTGCTGTCTGCAAGGCTCCCAAATATCCAAAAGGGAATCAGATGGGTGCGCCACACCCCAAAGTAGCTCCTCTGCTCCTGCTCCAAGCGCACTACATATACTCACAAATGTTTCCAAGCTCATAATTCTCGTACCGCGTTCTATATGCCCAAGAAACGACATGCTGATCCCACACTTCTTTGCAAGTTCATCCTGCGACCAGCCTTTTGCTTTGCGAACCTGACGAATACGCATTCCCATTTTTGTATAATCCAGTTCTTTCATTGCGCCTCCATAATATATGATTCATAAAGCATAACAATTTGTAATAAAATGTTATGTTTTATGAAAATAGTCGAAGGTCGTAAAAATGCTTAAAATAAAGGAAAGATCAGATATGTGTGAATCTTTGCAGAAACAGATGTGGCAGAAACAATAACTATTTTCTTTGTTATCTGTCGGAATAATCTGTTATCATTTTTTATACCGATTTACTAAATATTATTTGGAATTAGTTGGTATATTAGGTAATAAGTTATAATTTTATCATTGGTATTGCAAAAAATATGAATTTGGTATAGAATACTTAAAGATAACATTTTATTACAATATGTTATGTAATAGAACAGAATAATGCATTATCATTCATTTATTAATTTTCTGGAACCTGTCTAAAAATCACCCTGTCCCCATCATTCATCCCATACAAAAAAACAGCGAATCAAATCCAGGATGTAGTTTACAAGCCGTTTTCTGTGGCTTTCTGCCGGATATCAGGTTTTCCGGCAGAGATAAACAATTATTTTTTGATTCGCTGCTTTTCTGTCAATTTTTTATACAAATAGTTGAGAATTTTTCTGTTGTGAAAAGTGTTGCTTAGGCTGCTTACAGACGGATGTCTATGGAAACGTAAGCTTCTGGCGCGTCTTCTTTTTCTTTGTCTGCCTGCTTTGGTGCATCAGGCTGCTGCGCAGCTATACTGCTGTCTGTTTTGCTGTTTTTTGCACGGTTGTTTGTCTGTTCGCTGCCTTTTGTCTCTGTTTCTTTGTCTGCCTGCTTTTCTGGTTCCTTTGTACTGGTATTTTGTTCTGCCTTTGCAGCTTCTTCTACGGCTTTGTTTGCTTGTGAAAGCGAGGAGATCTGCGAGGTCTGTGCCGCCTGGATCTTTCCTTCTAGCTTGGAGAGCTCCTCTTCTTTTTGGCGGGTATTTCCTCCTTTGGCTGCGTCTAACTTGATCTCCGTTTTTAGTACGCCTGCCCTTCCCTGCATCTTCGTTGCCTGGCTGCCTTGGACTTGTGCCTGCTTCATCGAAGAATCTGCGGAAAGTATGGACTGCATACTGCTGCTTGAAATCCCTTTGTCTCTGCCGCCTGCGTTGTTCACTCTGCCCGACTGCTGTTTTGCGGCACGCTGCTGTGCCTGCTGCTCTTTGCGCATTTCCATTTCATGCTGGCGGAGCTGCTGGTTCAGGTTGGTGATTTCCTGCTGGATCTCCTGTCTTTTTTTCATTTTTTCTTCCATAGACAGTGTGTCGTCAGAAGAGATCTCCTGTAGCCTCTTTTGCGCATTTGCGATCTGCTGCTGAATGCCTTTGCTGACAGAATCGTTTGGCTTGCCCATGCCGATACTGCCTGGATTTGTACGGTTGCCCGCTCCTGTAGAACTGCCGATTGTCATCATATGATTTCTCCTTTCTATCGTTACCAATGCCGCAGACTGCCTGCTGAATCGGTATTCGTTGATCACTTGATGTTTCGGCAGCAGATCTTGCAAAATAAAGCTGTTTGCTGTGGAATCACCTTTTTCTGTTGTGAACTGCCATTAGCTTTATCGGCAAATCTTGTTAAAAAAGGAAGTAGAAATGTACTGTCTGGCAAATTAATTGTAATGACTGGAATTTTATGGCTGTATCTGCTTCCTGCAAAAAAACAGTTACTTTTTTTCCAGATTTATGTTATAGTAAATAAATACATAATAAAACCAAGGAGGATTTTTACAATGGCAAGATTTACATTACCGCGTGACCTGTACCACGGCAAAGGCGCCCTCGAAGCATTAAAGACATTTCAGGGCAAAAAAGCAATGATCTGTGTAGGCGGCGGTTCCATGAAACGGTTTGGTTTTTTAGACCGTGCACAGCAGTACTTAAAAGAAGCAGGAATGGAAGTAGAGATTTTTGAAGGCATTGAGCCAGACCCATCGGTAGAGACCGTAATGAAAGGCGCGGAAGCGATGGCAAAGTTTGAGCCGGACTGGATTATCGCTATGGGCGGCGGCTCGCCGATCGATGCTGCAAAGGCTATGTGGATCAAATACGAATATCCTGATATTACCTTTGAAGATATGTGCAAAGTATTCGGTATCCCAAGCCTGCGCAAGAAAGCACATTTTTGTGCGATTTCTTCTACGTCCGGCACCGCAACCGAAGTAACTGCATTTTCGATTATTACCGATTATCAAAAGGGGATTAAATATCCGATCGCTGATTTTGAAATCACACCAGACGTTGCGATCGTAGATCCTGACCTTGCCGAAACCATGCCGCAAAAACTCGTCGCACACACAGGTATGGACGCTATGACCCATTCGATCGAAGCTTACGTATCTACTGCAAACTGCGACTATACAGACCCGCTTGCGCTGCATTCCATCAAGATGATCCAGCGTGACCTTGTCGATTCCTATAACGGCGACATGTCCAAGCGTGCATCCATGCACAACGCACAGTGCCTTGCCGGAATGGCATTCTCAAACGCACTGCTTGGCATCGTACATTCGATGGCACACAAGACAGGTGCAGTTTTTGCAGACCACGGCGCGCATATTATTCATGGTGCGGCAAACGCAATGTACCTGCCAAAAGTAATTGCATTCAATGCCAAAGACGAGACAGCAAAGAAACGCTATGGCGAAATTGCAGACTTTATGCAGTTAGGCGGCTCTACGCTCGATGAAAAAGTAACGCTGCTGATCGAAAGCCTGCGTAAGATGAACGACGACCTGAAAATTCCGCACTGCATAAAAAATTATGGTGCCGACAGCTACCCGACAGAACAGGGCTTTGTACCGGAAGAAGTCTTTTTAGAAAGACTGCCTGAAATTGCGGCAAACGCACTTTTAGACGCATGTACCGGTTCCAATCCGCGCCAGCCAAGTCAGGAAGAAATGGAAAAACTGTTAAAATGCTGTTATTACGATACAGAAGTTGATTTCTAAAACAAAACGAAATAGCAAATGCCCGCACAGATTTCTGCTGTACGGGCATTTTTCAAACACGCTCTAGCAATGTCGTCAGGCTGACTCTTACAGCCTATAGTCAATATGCTTGTAATACGGTATCTGCTCTGTCTGAAAGATTCGTACCTGCCGCGCGATCTGCTGCGCAGCCGTGCCGGCTGTCTGTCCAAACAGCTTTTCATCCTCAAGTTCTGCCTTCTCGGTAATTGTCATTTCCTGCATCTCTTCCGCTTCCGGCAAATTTTCGACTGGTTGTTCTTCTAGCTGTTCTTCTAGCTGTTCCCCCAGCTCTTCCTCCAGTTGTTCTTCCAGTTCTTCAACTGTCTCTGCCATCTCGTCCATCATCTCCGAAAGCATTCCTTCGCCTTCTTCGTCCCTGCCGGTTGCTTCTTCGATCATGTCGTCTTTGCGTTCTTCCGGCGTCTTTGGCGCTGTCTTTTCTGCCTCTTCGGCGATCTTTTCACCAATCTCCCTCGCTTCGTCAAGCACATGGCTCATCTGGCTGTTGTTAAACTGCTTTTTCGCTGCTGCAATCTGGTCTTCATACGTATGAAACATCTCCAGCTTCCTTGCAATATCTTCCAGGCTGGAACATTTCATATCTTTCAGCTTTTCTTTCTGCTGTTCAAAAAAATTCACCTGGCTGTCGCATTTTTGCTGGCGCTCCTGGCGGTCTTGCGTACTTTTTAAGCCACCCATACCTGCAAAGCTTAATACATTTACAGCCTGTACACTTACGCTCATAAAACCCCTCCTTTCCAAACAATCTCCTATACGAGATATTTCAATATAAAAATCTTTAGGCAGTCCATCCAGTCCCAGCACCAGAGCTGCTCGACGTCCGATGCATCTGCCAGGCTGACTCTTACCACCTTGCCAAATCCGCCGACGCCCGGCACTTTCATAATCGTATCAAAGCCAAAAATAACATATTGTCCGCGCAGCCTGTACTTTCCGGCAAACCTGCTTAACTCCTGCCCGCTGATCGAAAAGATCCCGTCTGTCGTGTCTGCCCGAAAGCCTTCCTTTTGCAGATCAAAGGTCAGCGGATGCAGGTTGTCGTCATAGACGGATATTTCTTTGATCCTTGTATAGCGCGGCAGAGATGTCGCGCCAATCGTGGCGGTCAGAATAAGCGCAGCCGTTGCAGACAGCAGGGCAGACTGACGCCGTTTCTTTTGATAGCCCAGTTTGGCGCCGCCGTCTTTTTTAATGTTTGAAAGCCCTTCCAGCCTCTTTTTTAACGTTTCAAAGCAAAGAGCGGAACGGACATTCGAAAAAGCCATATGGTATAACACTGGCTGCCTGCTGACACGAATCGTTTTCAAAATGACGGCGGCATATTCCTGCGCATTCAGGCTGCCAAGCAGCACGCTCCCTTCGTCTGTGCAGTATTCCATATTTTCCCGCAGCTTGCAGTCAAGCAGGTATATCGCAGGATGCACCCACCAAAGAATTTTTAACCATGCATACACTTTTAGCAGCAGCAGGTGCCCCTGGCGGATATGCAGCATTTCGTGATAAAAGACAGCTTCGGATTCTTCTTTGGATAAGCTGCTGAGCAGAATCCTCGGCATAACGATATAAGGCTTTCTGATTCCTCCTGCAAACGGACTGCAATTATCTTCTGTAATGTATACCCTGATCTTTCTTTTCGCCCCGATCCCCTGCATATCGTTTAAAAACGCCGGGCACTCTTCCTGCCTTGCCTGCGGCAGCCTTACAATCTTTTTGTGCAGGCGCCTGTGCCCATACAAATGCCGCACTGCTAATAGCCCCGCGATCCCAAAATAGCACACCGCCATTTCTTCTGTTACGATTCCCTGTATCCAGTTTGTAAACAGATAACACTTTCCGGTAAAAAAAATCCTGGAATAACCAAGCAGGCAGGAGCACGGCACCAGCAGAAGCACGCCTAAGTTCAGCCGCCTCGTACGGCATCCGCCCACCTTGCAGAGCAAAAAGGCTGCCGCCATCGGCACGGTTGCCGCCGCCATCACGCGAATGATTTTTGTAAAGCTATAGGTAAGCAGAAACAGCACAAATTTTGTCATCTGCCCCGCCCACCCCTTTCTTCTTTCATTTTCTCGACAAGCTGCTCTAATTCCAAAAACTGCTCGTCGCTCAGCCGTGATTTTTCCAGAAAGCTTGCGACAGCAAGTGTGGAATTGCCGCCGAAATAATTGCGCACAAAGCGGTCTTGTTTTTCCGCCAGGCACTCTTCCTTCGACTTCACGACATAGTAATGATACACACGGGAATCCTTTTGATCTACTTCGTAGCGGATCACCCCTTTTGCAAGCAGCCGGTTAATCAGCACCCGGATCGTCCTTGCACTGACCTCCAGCGTCCCCTTTAACGTTTGTATAATTTCAGACGCTGTAATATCCCCATTTGAACTCCAGATTACTTCCATTACGAGCCACTCCGTCTCGCTTGGTGTTGTCTCTTTTACCATATAATACTCCCTGTTTTACATTTTTTATATCGGTTTATGTACATAAACATTTAACCCTTATCCGTATTTTTTAAAAACACCTTCTTTTATTTTCCGATCCGTTTCCTTTTTAAAACCGTTTCATACACCCTCCAGCAAAACCGCGCGTCCTCCGCTTCTACTTCCTCCTGTGCATAAGCTGCCTGGCGCACAGCCAGCATAAAACGCGTCCAGTCCTCGGTAAAGATTTGCTGAAAGTCTGCCTTTAATAGCTGTTCATACTGCATATCCGATCCAGACAACCGGAACCGTTTCCTGCGAATGCACAGCTTTTTGTACATTCTGTGATTGATCCTTAAAACTGCTTTGCGGTATTTCCCGGCACGGATTTCCCGCAGCGGGAGCGTACGCCACAGATGAAGCATCTTTTTGCACAGCAAAAGCATCAGCAGCGATACGATACCTGCTCCAAAAAGCATGGCGATCCAGCCGTATTTTTCCCATAAAAACAGCAGACGGCTTTTATCTGCGCCTTTCCCTGAAAGCAGCCCGTTTGGTTTTGTCTGTTCCTTTTGCGCATTTTTCGAATCCTGTACCTCATTGTCTGTATGTTCTTCGTCCGCACGTGTTTCTTCGTTATTTAACCGCGTATCCCCAGGCGGTGCCGTGCCGGCTCCTGTTCCTGCGTCTGCGCGGATGCTGTTCGCTGCCGCAGCGTCCCTTGCTGCCGGCGGCGTCACATCGAGCGGCACCCAGCCTACCTGTTCCAAATAGATCTCCGCCCAGGCATGTGCACCGCTGTCTTTTACATATGCGGTATAAGCATCCCCGGACTTTTGAAATTCATTTTGCCTGACTACGTATCCGGTTACATATCTTGCCGGGACGCCAAGCTCCCGCAAAAACAGTACGGCTGCACTGGCAAAATGCACGCAGTAGCCCTTGCGCGTGCGCATTAAAAAGCAGGTAACCGGATCTTCGCCTTCTGTCAAAGGCTCCAGATTTAAGCTGTAGCTCTGGTATTTTTGCAGCGCTTCGCTCAATGCCTGGGCAATTTGCAGCCGGTCAATGTTGCGCCATGCCGGATGGTCAATCTCCGAAAGCTCCTGCTGCAAATTGGCAATCGTATCCCAGTTACGCTCCATACGCAGCGCCCACACCGGCAAAAACGTGTCTTCGCCTCCTTGTGTCTGTACAAAACTGCTGGCATACGACTGCATATATTCATCCAGCGACGGCACATAGTCCTGAATCACTGACTGCAAATACTGGTGTACCGACGGAATGCTCTCAGGCGTCTGCACATAATGTTTCTCTGCAAAATCATCATACCATTGAAACAGGCCTTCCCTTGGCTCATCAAATACCTGACTGTACTCGATCATGCCTGCGGTATAGTTCCATCCATTGTAGACAAACTCCTGCTGCCTGCGCTCCTTTTGGATCTTGGCATCCGCTAAAAACTGCACATCGTCCAAAATCCTGCTGCCTTGCTCAAAGCTGACGCCATAAGGCACATACGCGTATGTGCTGTGCGTCCCGATATGGCTGACCTTGTAATCGATCCTCGTACTTTCTCCGCCGTAAACAGCATAAAATTCTTCTCCAAACCGATACTTTAGCACTGTCCTGTCTGCGTGCTGATACATCTGGTACTGTTTTCCAAACAGCTCCTTTGCCGCTTCTGCTTCGTCATATCCCGCCTGTGCACAGGCATCGGAAAACGGCTTCGTGTTGCAGATCCAGCTTCCGTTTTGATAATCTGTCCCGCAGAACCCTCTTAGCAAAAGATCCTCCGACGGGCGCTCAGAAGCTGTTACAAGCAGCATATTCTGCCCTGTATAATACGGCGTCTGGTTGCTGACCGTCTCGCTCTTTGGGCTGAAATGCCCCCGCCAAAGTGCTTTTGCCGTGCGCTCGATCTCCTTTTGCATTTTCTGAACACGCGGCGCTTTTGCCATCAGCCAGCCGTTCGTCGCATCTGACAGCCTGCTGCTGCAAAACAGCATTCCAAACATTGCAAACGTAAGCAGCCCCAGCGGCAGCAGCCGCAGATACCACCGCTGCCTATACCTGTGCCGCTGGTTCATCGGTACACGCAGCACCATCTTCCTGCCGCCCTGCCCGTCTGCCTGCGCAAACAGCAGCGCCGCAAAAAACAGTGCCATCCCTCTCCACTGCGGAATATATCCGATAAAAAGCTCCGCCGACAAGACCGCTGCTGGCAGCAGCAGCAACAGTACCCGCCTTTGCAGCAGCAGCGCCGCAAGCAGCAGGCATATAACAACCGCAAAGCTCCAAAATGCAAACGAAAAGCCAATCAGCTCTGTCTTTCCTTTCCAGATCCAAATAGATGTCTTTAAATGCCGGTTAAATTTTACTAAAAACTGCATTGCCAGTGCACATGCCCCGTCCTCTAAATCGATCTGGCGCGGCTTTGCGTAAGCATATGCCGTAATTCCGAAAATAACCGGTATACAAATCCCACAGAACATACGCAGCAGGCGGTACGGCAATGCCGCAATACCGATCTGGTACAGTACCGCCGTCCCGATCAAAACCGCCCAAATCCACCGGACGGCTTCTTTGGAAAGCTTCCAGTCTGGAAAAATATCCTGTGCCATCCAGACAGCAGAATAAAAACAAAGCAGCGCGACCGCGCTTAACAGCACAGTCCCCGCTACCGCATCTGACAGCGAATATTCAGTCGTCTGTTTTGCATATTTACGCATATGCGATACTCCCTATTATAATACCAGCTCCAGTCCGTTTAATTTTTCCTGCCAGCCCTGTATATGATACGCCGCAATTTGTTCCCTGTTTTTATACAGGCGAAGCTGTTCGTCCAGCTCCAGCAGATGCAGATAATGCTCTCCCCTGTACTTTTCTTCATATGCTTCCAAAAGATCGGTTTTGCTGCTCTCAAACGTCTCTTCCAGATAGCAGCTTAAAAACTGGTACAAACTCTCCTCATTATCCACGCGCACGCGCACAACATCCTGGCGGCTGCTGCTGTACCACGCGGCATAATGCGGGCATCCGCTGTCCATCAGGGAAAACGAAATGCTTGCTAAAATCACAAGATAAGCGTTGACTTTCTCTGCCTTTCTTTGTTTTTCCTTGACATACCGCAGCAAAAATACGACCGGGCACGCTTTCGGCAGGCTGTCCTCCCTGACAAGCAGGTCATCCAGCCTGGCACTTAGCTTCCAGTGCACACTCTGAATCTTGTCCCCGTTTTGAAACGGACGCACTTGAAACAGCTCGCTGTGGTCATCTCCCGCACGATGCTCGTCATAAATATCCGCCTCCCCGATAAAATTTTTTACCGCTTCTGTCAAGTGCACTCCGATTTCCTGCATATTCGGCAGCACTTGCACAAATCCGCTGCTTTTCACTGTCTTTTGCATATAAAATAACCCCGTCAGGTCATATACACGCACTTTTTTTAACAGCAGCTCGTAGCTCCCGTAATCTTCCATGATAAGCGGATAATCAAAACTGTTCGTCCCAGATTCCGCCATACCGCCGCGCAGCCATCTTTTTTTCTTTTTCTTTAAAAAGCGGTTGCCCAGCTCGACCCTGCACTGAAAGCGCTGACAGGGCAAAAAACTGCGGTTTTCCAGCACAATCCGCACGGTCAGCGGCTTGGTGCATTCCGCAATCGCAATCGGAAATGTTACGCTGCACGCAATCGTACGCACGCGCCATACTAAAAACACACATGCCATTACAAGAAGCGCTGCTCCTGCATATCCGAGCACGACCATTGAGCTGCTTTTATATAGTACCGAAACATAAAACGCCGTTCCGGTTAATACAATCCCTGTAATGATACTCCACATCTGCCGCTATCTGTCCTTCCTGTAAGAAACCGGCTGCCTGACCGCCCCTAGCACCTCTGCAATGACCGCCTCAGGCGTGACATGCGTCACCCTTGCCTTCGTATTCAGCAGCATCCGGTGCCTTGCCACCTCAGGAAACACTTCTGCCACATCTTCTGGTATGACATAATTCCTGTTTTGCAAAAATGCCCATGCTTTTGCCATTTTTGTACAGGCAATCGAGCCGCGCGGGCTGATGCCCAGCTCAATATAAGCGCTTTCCCGCGTTGCCTTGGACAAATGCACAATATACTGGTACAGGCTTTCATGCACAAACACCTGCTCGATCTGCGTCTGAAGCTCTGCCAGCCCGCCGGCACTTAATACACACTGTACTTCCTTCGTCCCTGCGTGCACGCTCTTTCCTTTTGCAATCGCAATCTCACTGCTTTCATCCGGGTAGCCCATGCTCATACAGATCATAAACCGGTCAAGCTGCGCCTCCGGCAGTAGCTGCGTCCCGGCGCTGCCTTTGGGATTCTGCGTCGCCATCACGATAAACGGCTTTGGCACATCCCTGCTTGTCCCGTCCACCGTCACCATGCCTTCTTCCATCACCTCCAGCAAAGCAGACTGCGTCTTTGGTGACGTCCGGTTGATTTCATCGGCAAGAAACAGGTTGCACATAATCGTGCCCGGATAGTATACAAACCCGCCTGTTTCCTTTTGATACATATTAAAGCCGAGCAGATCCGACGGCATCACATCCGGCGTAAACTGCACTCTGTTGTTGTCTAACTCCATCGCTTTGGAAAACGCAATCGCCAGCGTCGTCTTGCCAACGCCCGGCACATCCTCAATCAGGATATGCCCGCCTGCCAGTATTGCAGCAAACGCCTTGCGGATACAATCATCCTTCCCGGTCAGCGCCTTTTTTACCTCGCGCACGACTGCTTCTGCTTTCCAGTAGGACTCCCCTGTCATATTTCCTCCACGGCACCGATCATCTCGTTAATATCCTGGACGCCTTCTGCCACCATAAACTGCCGGATATCATTAATAATATCCACCGTCGCCGTCGGATTGGCAAAATTTGCAGTCCCGACCGCCACAGCCGTAGCTCCGGCAAGCATCATTTCCAGCGCGTCTTCGGCATTCATCACGCCGCCCATGCCGATAATCGGGATATCCACCGCATGTGCCGCTTCGTATACCATACGCACTGCGACCGGATGCACCGCAGGGCCTGAAAGGCCGCCTGTCCGGTTTGCCAGTGAAAACCTGCGCGACTTCACGTCGATTTTCATTCCAAGCAGCGTGTTAATCAGGGAAATGCCGTCTGCACCCGCGGCTTCGACCGCTTTTGCCATTTCTCCGATATCGGTTACATTTGGGCTTAGCTTAATAATAATCGGATGGGTAGACTTTTTACGGATTTCTTTTGTAATATGCGCCGCCATATTCGGCGCCTGTCCAAACGCAATCCCGCCTTCTTTCACATTCGGGCAGGAAATATTAATCTCCAGCATACTGACCGGCTGGTCATTTAACCGTTCCACAACTTCCAGGTAATCATACACCGACCTGCCGCATACATTGACAAGAATCCGTGTATCAAATTTTTTCAAAAACGGAAGGTCACGTTTCATTAATACATCCACGCCTGGATTTTGCAGGCCGACCGCATTGAGCATACCGCCGTACACCTCGGCTACCCGCGGCGTCGGATTCCCTTCCCAAGGGACATTTGCCACCCCTTTTGTAATCACGCCGCCCAGACAGTTCAGATCTATAAACTGCGCATATTCCTCCCCGGAGCCAAACGTGCCCGAAGCTGTCAGAATCGGATTTTTAAATGTAATACCTGCGATATTTACTTTTGTATTCATTAAATATCCACCTCCCTTGCGTCAAATACCGGGCCTTCCGTACAAATCCGCTGGTTATGCACATGGGAATGCGCGTCTTTGTGCGTTGTCCTGCACACACAGCCAAGACATGCTCCCACACCGCACGCCATACGCTCTTCCAGCGAGATCCAGCATTCGATTCCCTGCTGCGCGGCATATTGTTTCAGCGCTTTTAACATCGGCATCGGCCCGCAGGCATAGATCACCTCGGCACGAAGCTGTTTGCTTTGAATCACATCCAGTACCGTTCCTTTTGTACCTACAGAACCGTCCTCTGTCGCAATATGTACCTTGCCGCACAGCTCAAACCGGTCGCTTAAAAAAAGCTGCCTGTTCCGGTATCCTAGTACGATCTCCTTGTCAGCGGCAAGCTCCTTTGCCACTTGCAGCATAGGCGGGATGCCGATGCCCCCTCCGATCATAAGCGCTTTCCCCGGCTTTTTTGGAAACCCGGTTCCCAGCGGCCCGATGACATAGAGCGGCATCCCTGTACGCATATAAGAAAACTCATCGGTTCCTTTTCCTGCCACGCGGTACACAATGCGGACTGCCTGGTCTTCCTTATCGATCTCGCAAATACTGATCGGACGCGGCAAAATCCTGCTGCCATCCCTGCAATACACGCCGATAAACTGTCCCGCCTGCGCTTCCTGCGCAATTTGATCCGTATGCAGCCACATACTGTAAATATCCGGTGCAATCTCTTCCTGACGGATAATGACTGCCTCTTCTTTAAATTTCTGCGTCATCTGCCTGTGCCCTCCTTTTGCTACTCTGCTTTTTGCAGTGCATGGTCGATATCCTTGATCATCGCAAGCACTGCCTGGCGCGATGCGTCCGCATAATTCTCCTGTGTAAAATGTGCATACTGCTCCTGTTTGTAAGCAGCAATAATCCCTCTTGAGGAATTTACGATCGCTCCAAGCCCGTCTTTATTAAAATAATGCACGAGGTCTTCCGCCTTTCCTCCCTGCGCGCCGTATCCCGGCACAAGGATATAAGCTTTCGGCATCACTTTGCGCATGATCCTGCCGACCTTTGGATACGTCGCACCGACAACGGCGCCGATATAGCTGTAATCACCACCCATATGCTGCTCGCCCCATTCCGCGACTTTTTCACCTACATATTCATACAGCGGCCTGCCATCAATCAGACGGTCCTGAAATTCTCCGCTGGACGGATTGGACGTCTTGACAAGAATAAAAATCCCCTTCTTTTCCTCTTTGCACACATCCAGAAACGGCTGGATGCCGTCGATCCCAAAATAAGGATTCACCGTTGCAAAATCCTCATTAAATGCCGAAAACCGATTGGCGCCGACGGATATCTTTCCAAGATGCGCGTCTGCATAAGCTGCCGATGTCGAGCCGATATCGCCGCGTTTGACATCTCCGATCACGACCAGATCCTTTTCATGACAGTAATCGACCGTTTTTTGAAATGCCTTAAGCCCCTCAATGCCAAACTGCTCATACATCGCAATCTGCGGCTTTACCGCCGGGATCAAGTCATATACGCAGTCGATAATCCCTTTGTTAAACTGCCAGATGGCATCCGCTGCGCCCGCCAACGTCTCCCCAAACTCTGCAAAAGACTTCTGCTTCAACTGCTCCGGCACATAAGACAGCATTGGATCTAAGCCTACCACAATCGGCGCCTTTGTTTTTTTAATTTTTTCGACTAATTTTTGAATCATGCATTTACCCCTTTTTCTTCCTATTATAATAGCACTCTTATTCTGCCTGATAAATAATTTCTCCGCCTGCGATCGTCATACGGACAGCCCCGGTTACCTCACGTCCCTGAAACGGTGTGTTCCTGCTTTTTGAAGCAAATAGAGACGCGTCAATGCGGTATGTTTTTTCTGGGTCAAAGATAACGATGTCCGCCGGTTTCCCAGGCTGCAAGCTTCCCTTGTCAATGCCAAGCACCTTTGCCGGGTTGTAGCTCATCTTTTCCGCCATCTGCATCGGCGTAAGGCAGCCTGAGAGCACCAGCTCGGTATAAGTCAATGCCGCGGCTGTTTCCAATCCGACGATGCCAAACGGCGCCCGCAGCATAGAATCATTTTTTTCATCTCTTGTATGCGGCGCATGGTCGGTAGCGATAACATCCATAATGTCCTCTTTTAATCCCTGGCGCAGCGCCAGTACATCTTCTCTTGTGCGAAGCGGCGGATTCATTTTATAGTTGGTGTCTCCCGGCACCATATCGTCGGACGTTAACGTGAAGTGGTGCGGGCAGACCTCCGCGGTAACGATCGTTTTTCCCATTTCTTTTGCCATCCTTACGATATCCACACTCTCCTTTGTAGAGCAGTGGCACAGATGCAGCTTTGCGCCTGTCTCCATCGCAAGCTGTACATCGCGCATAGCGATTACATTTTCCACGCTGTTTGTAATTCCCGGCAGCTCGCGTTTTTTTGCATTGTCGTCTGCGTTGACGACGCCGCCGTTTACAAGGTCTTTATCTTCACAGTGCGACAATACCGGAATATCTAGTTTTTGCGCGATTTTCATCGCCTCCTGCAATACATACGAATTCATTACAGACTTTCCGTCCTCACTGATCGCCGGGCTGCCCGCCTGTACCATTTTTTCAATATCAGAAAGCTGCGTCCCCTCCATTTTCCTAGTAATGGCTCCTGCCTGCAAGACATTTACCTTTGTTACGCTTTTTGCCTTATTGTGGACATAGCTGACTACATCCGCATTATCTACAACCGGTTTTGTATTCGGCATAGCCACAATCGTCGTAAATCCGCCGCGTGCCGCTGCCGCTGCACCTGTGGCTACTGTTTCCTTGCGTTCAAATCCCGGATCGCGCAGATGCACATGCAGGTCAATAAACCCGGGCATTACAAAACATCCTCTTGCATCGATCTGGCAGTCTGCCGCCTCTTCCATGCCCTGCATTACTTTTACGATTTTTCCATCCTGTATCAGTATGTCAGCCAAAGAATCCTGCTTCACAGCCGGATCAATGACACGGCCGTTTTTAATTATAAGTCTCATCTTCAATTCCTTTCTTTTCCGTAATGCTCTCATACTTTCTGATGTCTTTCATTAATTTTATGATAACATACTTGAAAATGTTCAGCAACTGCTATCTTGCACGGAACGGAAAAAAGACCAAACCAAAAAATCCCGTCTGTCCGGTTATTTTTTGATTTAGTCCTACGATAGCAGAGCCATCACCTAAGTATTTCGACCCCCACTGCGTCATCCAGTTCGGACACGACACTCTCTGCCCGTCACAGTACTGTGTCAGAATCGGCTGGCGTACATTCGGTCTGGAAAGGTAATTTTGAAACATTTCATCTACGATCAGGGAAATATTCGAAAAAATATTTCTGCCGTATGACCACTTCTGGTCATACGCGGTGGAAGAGGTAATGGTAAAATTGTAGCCTTTATTCCGGTACCCCATAATCCATACTCATTCGGGATTGAAGAAATTCATCCAGATTAATTTTGAAACGGATGTTTATCTTGTCTTTTCTAATATCAATACGCTCAATCAGCTTATTTACCAGAACCCTCTTCCGTGAGACATCGGTATTTTGGAAGATTTCTTTCCATGTAGGAAGTTTCTGGTGGATTTCCTCCCATTCCTTTACAGATACAGATGAATGTTCGAGTTCTGTTTTTATCTGATTTATTTTATCCTGTTGTTCCTGCTCCTGTTTCTCATGCGTTCTGACAGCCGACATTAATTCTTCTATCGTAAGTGCGTAATTACCTGTGATGGCTTCTGGAATTTTACTTTTCATAACAGCAATACCATTTCGTATCTTATCCAGTTCCTTTTGCTCTTTTGCTAATTCAGATTCCTTTCTTCTTTTTTCCTCATTTTGCTTTTGATTGATTAACTGAAAAATATCTTCATTTTCCTGTAGTTTGTCAATATATTCAGATAATACGTTAAATACTACTGGGTCAACCTTATCCGCTCTAAATTGTTTCGTTTTATCATGTGGAACCCCTTGCCATGCCTGATTGCATTTATAGATTGGTATTTTGCTTGTACGTCTTTCGCCTGTATCTTTTATCGTCCAGTAATTATATTTGCTCCCATTTACCATTTTACAGCCACAATAGCCGCAATGCAAAATATCAATCAAAGGAAGCATACCATCGTTTCTGCTGATTACCGTTACATTCTGGTTTTCGAGTTTCTTTGTATATCTGCCGGCCCGCAATGCCCGTTTATCTTGTACCCGGTTCCATGTGTCATCATCAATGATTCTGATTGTTTCATTTGGTTCTTTGGCTATAATCCAATCTTTGCTGTCTAAAGTCCGATATTTCCCATTGATTTTTTCTCTGCGTTTATATGCAGTACGACCGGAATAAATCGGATTTGTCAAAATACTTGTAATGGTTTCCCCTCTCCAGTTCTTTTTATCGGGAGCAAGCTGTCTATGTTTTTCATTCTCATTTAATATTTTAGCAATTTTTACAGAACCAAACTCCATATTAAGGGATAAACGGTACATGTATTGTACAATTTCAGCTTCATCCGGGCATATCACCAATGTTTTCAATAATCGTCCGTGCTTACTCAATTCGCCTGAATTTTCCAGCCGGTATCCATAAGGGGCTTTTCCACCCATAAATTTTCCTACGGCTGCCAGTTTCTGGGCAGTATCCTTTACCCTCATGCCTGTGTCGGAACTGCTTTTTTGAGCACTTCCATATCTTAAAGCTAACATAATCAGACCCATTATATCATCAGCCTCTGGAGAAATGCAACCGTCTTTTACTGTGTAAACATCAACTCCCAACACTTTCAACGCCATAATGTACTGCATTGTTGATAACATCTGACGTCCAAGACGGTCATCTTTGTAGATAACTAATACGTCGTATTCTTTGTTCTCTGCGTCTTTATAAGCTTCTTGCAGAGCAGCTCTGTCCTCGGCAGAATTTTTATAGGCACTAATCCCTCCTTCAAAGTATTCCTTTCCATCGGATTCCCAATCTTCATGCTGGTCAACGTAATCAGAAACAATCTGCCTTTGTAATTTCAAATCACCATCAGCTTCAAGTTGTTGGTGCGAACTCACCCTTAGTAATGTTCTTACCCTTTTTATTGCTTTTGTTTCCTTTTTTACCATAAAAGTTCTCCTTCTTTCTGGTGAGATCTGTGATACACCACTTACTTTATGATACTTTTTCGAGATAATCATGGAACATTCCTGCTAAAATATTTTTTACTTCTGATACGATGGAATCATCTTGAAGACCACGCGGAAATTCTAAGGTGATTTCCATCCCGTTATCCTCCGTTGTTATGTATTCATATGCCTGATTATCCACAGATTTCTCCAGACTTCTTCTCTTTGCTCTCATTTTATGAATGGAAAGATTGTCTGATTCGTATACGGAATCTAATTGTTTTGCACACATACATAACACCTCCCCATACCTGGCACCCATTTGCCTGAGGGATGTAAAAAGCATTGGGCTTTGATATTATAATTACTTTTTTCAGAGAAATAAAGACGTTGAATAGGTCTTGAAATTTTTGGTATAAGCATACCTGATACCTCCTTGTTTTTTGTGGATAGTCTTTACAACTAGTTAGCCACAACAAACAATTTGGATTTCAGAGGCTCATTTGTAATTTTCAAGTCCAGAGCAAAGACAAATTGCACAAAAAAATCACTTAAAAAACCTATTTCTAAGTTCTAAAGTGATTTTTCTATCTGATTTTTTGT
Organism: Eubacteriaceae bacterium; assembly: GCA_910574915.1. GTDB lineage: Bacteria > Bacillota > Clostridia > Lachnospirales > Lachnospiraceae > Eubacterium_J. The sequence continues at coordinate 52,896 of CAJTCR010000006.1, read as the reverse complement.
GCGTTTTTCACGAAATTTATCTTTTTTATATCGTTCCCCAAAGTGCTTCGTTTTGTGGGAAAAACGATTGATTTCAACAATAGAATTTGATTTCGTCTGTTACGAAAAATTTCTTCCATGCGGAACAAATAAGAAAAAACTGTGCTGATATAAATACCATTAACTGATTTAATTCTTTCTTTGGAATCTGACTTCCGTTACCTGCCACAATACAGCCGCCTTTTTTTGTCAGCCATATCTTTGTACTATTTGGAGATGGTTTCCCTTTCGATATATGTACATGGATTGGTTCATCATTCTCATTAGCCCAAAAGTAAATCTTATAACCGCTTACTGTGAATAAATTAGGCAATCTGGATTCCTCCTTCTGCCGCATACTGATACAGCAAATGCGCATTGCTTTGGAGTAATTGCTCAAACAGGGCAATTTCTTCATCTGAATACCCTTTTCTTTGAATCCATTTATATTCCGGAAGTTCACATCTTGCGTAGTCGAAGCCGTCCTCTGTCGGTCGTTCAAAATGAACAATTACTTTCTGTACATTATTTTCTTCGATAATCTGTGAGTGTACAATTTCGGTTTCATCAAATAACGTCATGTACGGATACATCATAGCTTTTGCACTCCTTTCTTTGTTTTTATTATATCCCCATCTATTGCAAAATACAATCAGTATTTTCGACTGCATCATTAACATCCTCTACCATTGATGGAGGGTTAATGTAAGGCATACGGAATTGTTTTATTCTTACCCCGCTATAAAAACTTCCTCTCGAATTGGTTTTGTGTCCATATCCGGCTTCAATCATTGCTTTTCTAAGTGCAGAACAGCTTTTAATTGATTCACCTGTATTTATGCAGTAATCCCTATAATTATTATAGAGTTCACCTGCTTTTTCAGAATAGGCTCTGTCAGTTTCACAGCATTCAAACAGATAATTTTGGATCCAATTATTTTCAGCCCGATATGTTTTAATTGCCTGTTTTACAATTTCCGGCTGTGATATTTTATAGTCTGATTCTATGAATTTCTGCGCTCCCTGTATCATCCATGATAATACGGCACCCCGGAGACAACAACCAATCTGCGCCATGTTCCGTTATCCAATGCTTCAACAGATGGAAGATGGTTGGTACATAGAACAGTTGTATGTGTTGGTATAAATGAAAATGGATTTTTATATTTTTTCTCTGCATATATCATGTCTGTAGAACATAATTGTTTTAAAGAAGCTGTATCAAGCTGTCTGCCGTCTTCCAGTTCCGAAGCAATTACCAGACGTTTCCCACGCAGTTCAGCAAATTCATTCTTTTTATTTATCCGGGAATTTTTTGTAAGTATCTCCGCTGATAGATTGCCGGAATAATTTCCCATAACCATAGAAAGCAGATTAAAAAACGTGCTTTTACCATTTTTTCCTGTACCGTAAGCAATAATAAGGTTCTCACAATATACCTTTCCGATCAGACACATTCCGGCGATATACTGTAAGTACTGTTTTAATGATTGATTATGATCAGTAATGGTTTCCAAAAAGTTCTGAAATAACTCTGCGTTTTGTAAATTGGGGCTTACCGTTGTTATCTTTGTACAATAATCTAAGGAATTATGTTGATTTTGTGCTCCTGTCCGCAAGTCTATGATACCAGTAGGGGTATTTAATAAAAATCCGTTTTTGTCGAGTTTTTCTACATCAATTTCAACCATAGGCTGTGCTTCGGTTAAAACAGCAGTAATACGAGCAGTTTGGCGGTGCTTCATAACAAATTTTCGATAATTTTCAGCATTCTTAATACTTCCTTTTACTATTTCCTGATCAGAAACATCATCATTTATGATTGCATTGTTTTCTTTTTTTCTGGCTTCTATCAGCAAAGAAGAAACTTCTTCTAACTGATACTTTGTCAGAAGCTGTACAAGACGATGAATTTTACTTTTACTTTCAATCCATACTTTACCGTTATAATAAAGATAATCAGGACTGTTCTTCGTTTTTTCATGATAATGTTTACAAACACTTTCCCAGATACTGATTAGTTCTGTTTCCTCCATAGGCGGTACACATTTTTTAATTTCGCTACAAAATGCGGAATATGCTTTATCAGATTCTCCCCAGCGTGTGACTACACGAGTTGCATGATCAAAAAGCGTACTATGTCGTTTTCCATAAGGAATAATACTGTTATTTTCTGGAAAACTATTCTTATTAAATGATTCCTGAATATCTATTTCAACTGTTTCCATAAAATCTGACAATACAATATCTCCATCCTGAAATTCTATCTGCGGATTTTCAACACCAAAGAAAAAACGGGCAGAATCCTTTGCATTAGCATCAAATGCTGTGAAGTATGCGCATACTTTGTTTTTAAGATTCTGATATTCCATACAATCTTGTATCAATTTGTCAGGAAAATATACATGGAACTTCGGACGTGCCGCTTTTCCATCTTTTATTTTCATGTGGTTTCTTGAAAATACAATATAAAAACATACATTCAGAAATTGTTCCTTAACGTCAACAGGATATATCCAATCGGAAGGATTATCACTGTCAGAATTATCAATATCAAACATGGTACAGTTTGATTGGATGAAATGTTCCTTTTTCCTGTGATTATTCTTGTACCTGGCACACACATGGTCATGAGAGGCGGCTATCCTTAAATCATTTTCGGAACTTATTTGAATCTCATTCGGATAAAACTGATTGCTTGCAGTCTGGCATGTGTTGCTGTAAAATAGTGTAAAATTGGTTTTTGTCATCGTATTTACCTCCTATTTTCCATACAAAGAGATTGTCTCTGGAATTTTTGTATTTGAGAGCATAAAAAACAGCCATGTTGTTATCCCGAAAGATAACTAACATGACTGTTTACGTTAGTTTTTTAGAATTATGGCTTGTCCGGTCAATGATTACCGATATTCAACAGAATAAGCAGATTTCCCTGTCATTTTGATGATCAACTCATTCAGTATAAGGGCTTTGCAACCCTGAATCACCGTGTATTCCGGTACCATTCTGTATATACCCTGTTCATCGTAAACGACATAATTGCAAGGATATTCGCCCGGATCGTCGCATCCGGCCACGTTGCATAGATCTCACTGGACGCTACATTTTTAATATAATCCTTGTAGCGGATATAATAATCCGTTGCCGTACTGTCGGTCGGCGCTCCGTCATGGACGACGACATATTCCGGCACGACTACCCTGCTGAGTACGATCTCCCCAGTCTGGCGGACAGGCTTGATCTCTGCTTCTTCCATTTTCGGCGGAAAATTGCCAAACAGCGTATTTGCCGGGATCACAATGTCGTCTGGCCACGTCGCTGCCGCGCCGACCGGCTGTAAACGGATATCCTGCACTGCCGTCTGGTCGGCTAACACCTGAATCCCATCCACCGACACCGGCTGATAACCGTCTGCTGAAATCTGGATCGTATACTGGGCATATGGCTGCGTTTCCGATGGTTCCATACTGTACTCTAACGGCGGCGCTTTTAACTCAAGCTGCTGTGTCTGCCCGGATTCATTTGTACTTAGCTCCTCAAACGTACTTTCCGGCTCTCCCGTATAAGAAACGGAAACCTTTGCGCCCGGAATCGGATCCCTGTTGACTCTGGATTCTACGCTGATCCGCAGCCTGCCTGTATCTGGCATGTCTGCCTGCGTGTGATATACATTTTTCATAGCACACAAATACCCCTCTGCTCTTACTATCAGCATATGCAGCACATAGTAACCTGTTCCAGATTTTCTGTCAGTGTTTATTCCTGTTCACGAATAATATTTTTTACAACCTCTGCCTGATTGCGTATATGATTGCGCATTGCATCCGCGACGCGCTCTTTATTTTTCTGTTTTAACGCTTGCACGATCTCTTCATGCTCTACAATCAGCATCGGATAGTTTTCCTTTTCTTTCAGATATTCCACGCGGTAGCGGTAAATCTGTTCCCGTAAATTGCTCAAAAGGATCACAAGCTTTGGATTATCTGTCGCTTCGTAAATGACATCATGAAACTCCACGTCGTACGCAACGATCTTGCTTAAATCTCCCGCCTGTACTGCCAGTTCAAAATTTTTCATCGTAGCCATCAGGCGCTCTAACTGTTCCTGCGTAATCTTATCGCACGCCACCTGCACCGCAAGGTCGTCAAGCGCCTCGCGGATCTGCAAAACATCTTCCATATCCTTTTCGGTCATTCTGGCGACTTCCGCTCCTTTTCTTGGAATGGTAACGGCAAGCCCTTCCTGTTCAAGCATCCGAATCGCCTCGCGGATCGGCGTACGGCTGACGCCCAGCTTGGCGGCAAGCTGCAATTCCATCAGCCGTTCGCCCGGCCTTAGATCTCCTTTTAAAATCGCCTCCCGCAGCGTTTGAAATACAACATCACGCAGAGGCAGATATGCATTCATGTTTAATTTCAAATCTTCCGACATTTTTCTTTCCCTCGGTCTACACATTAAATATCGTTGTGACATAGATCTGTCTGGCAAGCCCGCTTTCACGCAGCGCATCCGCTGCTTCCCGCGCTTTGGCACGTTCCTCAAACAGGGCAAATACCGTAGGCCCGCTGCCGCTCATCATTGCGTTTAAAGCGCCATGAGCCATCAGGTTTTCCTTGATATGTGCGATCACCGGATATTCACTGACCGTAACATCTTCGAGTATATTCCCCATATGCGACGCAAGCTGTTCCAGATTCTGCTGCCTGATATCCAAAACCAACTGGTCAATATCTGGATGCTTCGTCTGATCGTCCAGCACCAGTCTGTCATAGACCCATTTAGTCGATACGCTGATTCCCGGCTTTGCAATAACGACCGGACAGCGCGGAACGGCAGGCAGCCTGGTCAGCTCTTCTCCGATCCCTTCTGCCAGCGCCGTTCCCCGCATCAGGCAGTACGGCACATCCGCGCCCAGTGTCAGTGCGCGTTTTGCCAACTGCCTCTGCGAAAGCTTTAACTCATACATCTGGTTCATTCCATACAATACGGCTGCCGCATCGGTACTTCCGCCCGCCATACCGGCAGACACCGGAATACATTTTTTGATATCAATACAGATGCCTTCCTGGATCTGAAACTCATCCATCAATAGTTTTGCCGCTTTATAAGCGATATTATGCTCGTCTGTCGGAAGAAAACGTATATTGGTCGTTAACCGGATTCCCGGCTCCTTACTTTTTTCCATCTGTACACTGTCAAACAGATGAATGGTCTGCATAATCATCCGTACGAAATGATACCCATCCTCCCGGCAGCCGGTAACATCCAGACCGAGATTGATCTTCGCAAGCGCCTTTAGCCTGATTTCATCCATGATCTGATCCTCCAAAATTTTCTGCTTTTGCAACAATACTTTGTACACTGTATATTGTATTCTGTATATTGTATTCTGTATACAATATACACTTTTTTGGAAAAAATGTCAACCTGGATGTACCTACTTTTTAATTAAGAAACTTCGCCTACGTAAATGAGTGGAACAGAAAAACTAACTGTACATCACAGTAACTTCAATCGTGGAAGACAGCCCGGAATCTGACAGATTAAACGAAATATTGCCCCAGGTAAATCCATCTGATGACAGCGCCAGCTTGGAACCTCCCTGAGACAGCGTCTGGTACCTGCCGCCCATGTCGACGGAAAGCACTTCATAGCTGCTGCCTCCAAATGCGGAAAAATAACGCTCTGTAATGTGGATTGCCAAAATCTTATGCCCTGGAAAGTCTTTTTTATACATCCAGCTTGTATGATTGCTCGTTCCGCCTGGGCTTTGTGTAAAATTTTCGTGCTCCTTGTCCGGCCCGTCCTTTGTCAGGAAGATGCGCGTCGTCCAGATCTTCGTATCTGCGGATTCCTTGCCTTTTTTATAGCTTTCGGATTGTTCATTGACCCGGCTGTCCGCAAAATCAATTCCTTCCTGATAGCCGGTCTGATATCCCTCGCCTTGCCCCTGTCCATATCCTTCTTCCTTGCCACGGTTATAGCCGTCGGCATCGCCGCGGTTGTACCCGTCGCTATCTCCTTTGCCGTATCCTTTTTCATACTGCTTTTGGGCAAGCTCCCGGATGGACTGTGCAAACTGCTCAAAACGATAGTCAGGCTGTGCGGTACCCTCTTTGTCAGTAATAGCGCCCGCTATCAATGTTTTTCCATTACTGACAGATCGAAAAGAATCCTGAACCCATTTCTGCAAATCCGACACATTTTCATGCAGCGCCTGGTTCTTTTCTTCCAGATAATTTAATTTTGCACTCACGGATGCATTTTTATAATTGTTCCGGTCTGTATCGGCATTTTGGCTGCCGACGCCAAGAAATCCTCTTAATTTCTGCCAAACATTTGCGGAAAATGCAAACAGCGAATGTTCTTCGGACGGATCTTTTGTTTCTTCATAAGAAGCGGATAAATCGTCCGGTGTGCCCAGTGCATGATTTTTCGTGATCTGCATAAAATGCGGCGCGGCGCTCTCCCATGTCCCCTGCACTTCTGCGGTGCAGATATACATTTCGCCGTCATAAATAATATAATCTCCTGCGCTGTATGGCATATGCTCCTGAAAGACCGCCGCTGTCTTATCCGTTGCATTGGATGTGATCACTGCCGCCTCGCTTCTGACAGCCGGTGCGCCAAGCAGCATACCGGATACAAGAAGCAGGGAAACGGTTCGTTTTGCTTTTTGTTTCATAGTAAAACCCCTTTCTGATTGCTTGTATTTTTAATATTGGAATCTTATTTTTCTTTATATACATGGATCGATGTAATATGGATATCGCGCGTCGGCTTGTTTGTAAACGTAAGCAGCAGCGCGTTTCCGTTTGTAGACAGTGCGACGTTTGACGGAAGCCTGTCTGGTTTTGTAAAATGCACGACAATCGACGTGTCGTCCGCGCTTAAATCGATCTGGTCTTTTTCTGTTACAAGCGGAATCTGATATACATAAGCCGAACCGCTTTCCTCATAATAATAGCCTAACGTGCCGTCCTGCTGCGCGAGCAGCCGCAGATCAGACAGCCATTTTTCTTTTTCCAGTTCTGTGACGCGCGTCCTTGCATCCGACAGATCCGTATGCAGGTTTTCCATGCCTTCTTCTACGGTTTCGGCACCGCCGATTACTTTTAATGCATCCAGCAAACCGCTGATGCCGTCTTTTGACAAAATGCTTACGATGGCGCCGATTTTTTTGAATACCGTGTCTCCTTTTACATTGTCTGCATCCTTTGGCTCTCCGGTTAACTGATCTGCTGCGTCTGCCTGCTGTTGCAGCTTTTCGTCAGCTTCCTTTCGTTCCTTTTGCTCTTCTTCCAGCCGTAGCTGCAAATCCTCTGCCTTGCCGTCCAGTTGCTGTTGCAGCTCTGCCTTTAGCTCCTCGTCGCTTTTTTGCAGCTCTGCCTTTGTATTTTCCAGGTTTTTCCCGTTGTCAGAAAGCGATTGCTCCAGCTCTTTTACAGTTTTGTTAAAATGATCGTCCTGTTTGGTATTTTCTTCTTTTAACTGCTTTACGATTTTATTTAACTGCTGAATTGCTTTTGTATACACCTGGTCATTTCCTGCCAGTACGTCTACAAACTGCGCAATCGTCATATTTGCAGTCGAAACAGGAGAAGACTGGATTTCGCTGCCTGAGCCAACGACTTTTTCCAGATTGCTGCCGGTAATAGAAATCGCTGCGGTTAACTGCTTTGTGACGGTATGGATATTTTGAATAGACTGGTTGATTTTCGTAATTCCATCCTGCAATTTTCCAATATCCGCTGTTTTTTGCTGATCCAGCGTCTGTAGCTCTTTTACCAGCTTTGACAGTGTCTGAACCGCTGTTTTCACTTCACTAATTTTTAAAGTCAGGCTTTCCGTCTGTTTCAGCATTTCCTGATTTGCGGTTTTTAACACCTGCTGCTGAATGGATTTGATATCTGCGTCCGTAAAATAATCTTTCCCTTTTACCGGAGTGCGAACCTCTTTTTTGATTTCTGTAATCAAATTTTTCTTTACGGTTTCAAGCTGCCGTTTGACTGCCTGATCGACAGATCCGGTTACCAGACGTTCGATATTTAACGACTGCCTGAGCTTTTCCATCTCCGCGCCTGTCAGCCCGTACGTACTGTTTTGAATCTGGTTTTTCAACATCCCTGCCAGATCCTGTTTCAGCCGTTCTTCCATCGCTCTTTTTTCTTCGTCTGTCAGAAGCTGCGATACGCTCATTTTTGAGAGCGCTTCATCCAACGCTTTTTTTACGGCGAGCTGGATATACCTTTTCTGCTCCCCGGTAAATACCCCGTCGCCTGTAATCCCAAGGTCTTTTAACAGCACGGCAAGGACGTCCCGCAGCTCTTCCCTGCCGACTGCGACCGCTTCGATCTCTCCATTTGAAAGGATCTCATAGAGTTTTTCATTGCTTAATTCTTTTTCTACCGCATCCTGAATCCTGCCGGCTAAAATATCCGTACTAAGCGTATCCAGCACCTGCCCGCTGACATCGTCCGCGATTTTTTCGATCCGCTCCGGCGTAATCCGTATCGCCTGTCCTTCTCCCTCTTCAATCGAAGCTTTTGTCCTGTCGGCGAATAAATAGATCACAAGTAAAACCGCCGCCAGGATAATCACGGCTCCTCCAATCAGAAAGGCGATTTTTCTGCGATCTGATTCATCATATTGGTTTTCGTTTTGTTCCATAACACTTTCCTTTCTTAAATTTATAGGACAGTCTTTCTGTTGCTTTTCTTCAATATTTTTACGGAAATGCTTTTCAACTGCCCGATTTTTTGCTATATTAGTAAATGTAATCGCTGTTATTAAACTACTTATATTATTTTTATTTAAGAGGTGTACCATTGAATCCAGATGACATATTTCAATTAATCGTACTTGTTGTTTTACTGATTCTTTCTGCATTTTTTTCTTCCGCAGAAACTTCACTGACAACCTTTAACCGTATCCGAATGCGTACGTTAGCAGATGAAGGAAATAAACGTGCCGCGCGTGTCCTAAAGGTTACAGAAGACTCCGGTAAAATGCTGAGTGCCATATTAATCGGCAACAATGTTGTAAACCTGTCGGCTTCAAGCATTGCCACAACGCTTGCGCTGCGTCTGTTCGGCAGTGTCGGCGCGGGAATTGCAACCGGCATTTTAACGGTATTGATTTTGATTTTTGGTGAGATTTCCCCAAAAACACTTGCAACACTTCATGCAGAGAAGCTTGCGATGGCTTATTCCGGCATTATCCAGTTTCTTATGATGTTATTAACACCTGTCATCAACGTAATTAACAAGCTGTCAAACCTGTTTCTGTTTCTGCTGCGGGTAGATCCGAACAAAAGCCGAGATATGATGACAGAAGAAGAGCTGAAAACAATCGTGGACGTCAGCCATGAAAGCGGCGTGATTGAAACAGAAGAACGTGAAATGATCCACAATGTATTTGATTTTTCCGATGCGCTTGCAAGAGAAATTATGACCCCGCGGATCGATATGACATTTGTAAAATCTGACAGCACCTACCATGAAATCCTGGAAATTTACCGGGAAGACCACTATACAAGAATGCCGGTTTATGAAGAAACGACCGATCATGTCATCGGTATCCTGAATATGAAAGACCTGCTGCTCTATGAAGACGTCGATCATTTTTCCGTATCCAACATTCTGCGTGAGCCGTTTTTTACTTATGAGAAGAAAAACACGGCGGAGCTGTTTTTGGAAATGCAGACAAAGTCCATTAATCTGGCGATTGTGCTCGATGAATACGGCATTACTGCCGGCATGGTCACAATGGAAGACCTGCTGGAAGAGATCGTAGGCGAAATCCATGATGAATACGACGGAAATGAAGAAGCACAGCTTACAAAAGTCAGCGATACCGAATATATTGCCGCTGGCTCTATGAACCTGGAAGACCTGTGTGACGACCTGGATATCCATTTGACATCCGACGACTACGACTCGATCGGCGGCTATTTTATCGGCAAATGCGACCATCTGCCTGTAGAAGGCGAACAGATCACGACAGAAGACAACATTGTCCTGACCGTAACGTCTGTAAACAAAAACCGGATCGAACAGCTTCGCATTCAGCTCCCGGAACCTGATTCACAAACAGACTAATCGTCAGGCGGCGGGCGTATCCAGGTATCAGCATCTGTATGCAGCGCCTGCCGCCCGTTTGCCCGCATCTTAGGCACAGGCTCACCGGCTGCCCGCAAGATGAGCTCTGCCGTATGCAGCAGTTCGTTCATAAAATAATGCTGGGAATCGAATACCGTGCCCCGTATCTGCCTTCTGATAAAACGTTCGATTTTTCCCTTTTCACTCATATGCCGAAATACCGGATTGTGCGGCATCACCGCAATCTCCTCTTCGTCCATTCGATACAGCCTGTTGATATTTTTTCGATTGTAAATGGATTCCTGATAGTATGGACTGACCAGATAGATCACTTTTCCCTGAAATGCATGTCTGTTTTGAAAGTAAGCGTCCAGATTCCGGCGCTCCTGTGAGATCGTTACGACGACTGCGTCTGCCTGTGACAGCAGGTATTCGGAAAGCTGGTCTCTGCCGCTGCCGCAGTCAATAAAGATCAAGTCTGAAAGCTGTTCCGCAAAACGGATGATCCTGTTGATTCCGTTCTTTGCATCGTTTGGGTAGCTGTCTCGTTTTTTGTATTCACCCTGCGGCAGATAGTAGATCCGTCCCTTGGCAGCCGGTACAAGATACGCCAGCAGCACCGCTTTTGTCAGCTTTTTCTGCTTTGCAAACCAGCAAAGCTCTTCCCAGCTATCCTTTTCAAAAACACCGTTTCGTTCTTTGACGCCGCCTGCGCCCAGCCTGCGGGACAAATCTCCTGCCTGGTTGCTGCTTTGGAACAAAATACTCCTTTTGTTCCAGGCATCGGCACACACACTTGCAACGGCTGCCATGCCGCTTGTCGTACCACAGCCGTCTTCTTCACTCCAAAATGCAATTTTCATGCTTCCTCCATTTCTTTTTCTGACTTATCCTGCGATGTCCCTGGTATCTGCCACTGCTGCCGTCTTTCCGCGCTTCGCATCGCAAATTGCACGGATCAGGCGAATGCGGTCGCAAATTTCCAGCAGTTGCAGCAGCTTTGCAAGTACCCGCTCCATTCCCGTGGAAATCTGTGAAAACTGATACAGCTTTCCATACTGCATTTCGATCCGGTATGCTTCATCCGCGGGATCGTAAGGCAAAAACAGCCATCGTTCGATAAAACTGCTGTCTTTTGCAGCATATGCCTTTATTTGCTCTGTAATCGCCCAATTCCGGCAAAACCCGCGCAAAAGAACCGTCACAGGCATACAGCACTGCGTCAGGTACCTGCTGTAAACATCCAGATTTGCGCGTTCGCAGTCCGTAACAAGGATCCGCTCGTTGCACAGTGCCAGGCATAGCTGCTGCGGCATTGCCCCTAACTGTACAAGTACGTATTCATCATCCAGCGCGTGCCAGTCTGCAAGCGGATACCAGCGCATAAAATCCACGTTGCGGTATGTAACTGCGCTCAGGCATTCGTCCGGCGCAGGAATACAGCGAAACAAGCTGCCGTCCTCTGAATTGTCAACAACGCAAACGCGTTTTCCAATATTTTGCAATGCATACGCCGCGTACATACAAAGATCTGCCGGGGCACTGCCAAAAAAACCTATAATTTTAGGCAAATTTTCACCTGCTTTCTGTTGTTTTACTATAATTTTTACTGTTCTATTACATTTACTTGTTTATGGGAATTTTACTGGTACACCGTTATTTCTGTAATGCTGTACTAGCTGCTTGTTCATGAATTTTATTCGAATTCATAAGGAAATTACGTTCTGCATCTTCGTTAAAGAACTGAAATACAGATCTGAATAAGAAAAATAAGATGTTCCTACTATAACAGGTTTTTCTATGTTTGTAAAGCAATTTTAAAAAATCGGCACATATTTATGCAATATGCACAAAAAATACAGCGGCAGACAACGGCTGTCAAATACCGTTGCTGCTGCTGTATCGCTATGCTTTCCGGCTTCTTATCTTATGAAAGCTTTACGGAAACCTCAATAAATCCTGACGCATACGGCCCAACCGCATATGGATCTGCATAAAAACGCAGCTTTCCATTTTTCAGATAATACAGGTTTTGATTAAAATCCATCTTTTCCAGAAACGCTTTTACATCGTTTCGATCCTCATAAAACAGAGAAATCTTTTCTTTTGTCGTTTTGTCATATTTCTTTAAAAACAGATCCCGTACCTTCTTGTTAAGCTGGCTCTTGCTGATCCCAAGCATCGACGCGGCAGATACCTTTTTTCCTGTTTTGGCGTCAAAAACATAGGCATCACGGTAAGGCATCCCATGCGCGCCCCCTGTATACTCATAACCAGACTGAAGCACGCTGATATACTTGTTATCTTTGCTGGTGATCTTATAGGTCACACTGTCGCCATAATAGCTATCGTTGTCGACGTCTTCCCTCTGTTCCGCATACTCTTTTGCGTCATCCAGATTCTTTTTTGCCGCTTTTTTCCATTTGGTAAGCAGCTTTTGATAAAACTGATTGAATGCCTGCGCTGCCTGGCTGTCTCCCTGCGCATATGGATACGCAAAGGAAACTTCCTTGCAGATCCTGCCGTCTTCGGTTTTGTATGTTTTCTCATACGTCTTCGATTGAAACGTCATCTCATTTTGCTTTTCGCCCTCCGCATCGTCTTTACTGGACGGATCTGCCTCTGCCTGCACCTGTGTGTCCGCATAGCAAACGGCTGGTACTGCAAACGGCACTGCCATCACAAACGCCAATGTAACCATTCCAAGTTTTTTTGCAAGTTCTTTTCTCTTCATAAAATCGTCCTCCATATTGTCTTTTAATCATTAGACGGGCAGGCGTGGAAAAAGTTTCAACTTTTTACATATTTTTCAATGATACATTTATGAACTTTATCTTTTTTATCGTAGTTAATGCCAACCAAAAGAATTTCTCCGGTATAAGCCTCCAGCCATGCTGCATATTCCTTTTCCTTGATCTGGCGTACAGCTTCCTGGGCGGTTTTATTCCATTTTAGCTCTATAATCAGTGCCGGGCGGTTTACATTCCGTTTGGGAAGATAAACCACATCCGCAAATCCCCTGCCAGAAGGCAGTTCCATAACAGGATTCAAATAATACGCTTTCGCGCTATAATACGCAATCAGTACAGCACATGTCAGAGAATTTTCATTATTATATTGAAGCATTGATGCAGTTTCATTGTGAATCACTGCCATTCCTTTCGCAACAGCATCCCCATCCATTTTCCATGTACTGCACAACAATTTTTCAGAACAGCTAATTGCCTGAGCCAAACCGCTCCAGCCTGGCCCATCTGCGGCATTTAAAAATTCCTGCGCAATCTCCTGATTTGGAATCAGCGCTGCTCCTGTTTTTTTGTCATACGTCAGGTATCCAAGATGAACCAATAGCGTAAGCACGTCATCTTTTGTCTGAAACGAAGTCATATCATTTTGAAACCTGCGGGTATTGATGCTACAGCTTCCATTGCCAAGCATTACGGTAATGGCTTCCCTTAAACCATCAAAATTCATATCAATATAGACTTTTAAAGCTTCGTACGTCTCTGTCCCAGTCCAGTAGCTTTGAAACTCATTCCAGGTCAGAGCATCTACAACAGATTTCGGATTATACATATGTCTGCTGCCTAAACGATATCCATCATACCACTTCTGCATTTCTTTCAGGTCTGTATGATGTTTTCTGCATTGCAGCTCGACTTCTTGTTGTGTAAAGCCAAAAAACTCTCCCAGGTCTTTTGGATCTACCATCGAGTATTCATCAAAAAAGTTTAATGCCGAATGCTCTCCATATTTTTTAATTGGCAGAATGCCGGTCATATAAGCAAGCTCTGCGTATTCCGAATCTTTAAACAGCCCCCGCAGAAAATCCATATATTCTTTCTGCTTTTCTTTGCGGTTTTTCGCAATGCGAAATACACAGTCCCATTCATCAATAATAAAGATAAATCCCTTTGCTGTCTGATGAAAGATCTTGCCTAAAACAGTCTTTAATCTGCCATCTGGCGAAATGCCCGTACATTGTGGAAATTCCTGAACAAGCTCAGACACAATACTGCTCTCCATCTCGGCAATAAATGTATCCAGATCTTTTTCTGTATCTAAAAAACGCTGCACATCAATCCGTATCACCTGGTGCCTGTTCAGATGCTTTTGAAAAAACGCTTCTTCGCATACTTTTAATTCCGCAAACAATGGAGAAGAATCGCAGCCGCAGCTATAATATGCCGTCAGCATATTTGCCGCCATAGACTTTCCAAAACGGCGCGGGCGGCTTACGCAGACAAACCGTTTTTCAGTTCTGTATACTCTGTTCATTTTAGAAATCAGCATACTTTTATCTACATAGATTTCTGAAAATCGGGACATCTGAAATAACACATTGCCTGGATTTACGTATATACCCATAAAATGCCGCCCCTTTCTTCTCCATAAACATGAACCCCTCTACACTTCCTGCAAATCAGCAATCCGAAGCCCCAGCTCGTTAAGCTGCTTTTCATCTACCGCCTCAGGCGCTTCCGACATCAGGTCTGAGGCGTCCTTTACTTTTGGAAATGCAATGACGTCGCGGATGGAATCTGCGTGCACCATATGCATAATCATCCGGTCAAAGCCATAGGCAAGCCCTGCGTGCGGCGGTACGCCGTACTGGAACGCGCTTAACAGAAATCCAAAATTTTCCCATGCCTTTTCTTTTGTAAAGCCAAGCACTTCGAACATTTTTTCCTGGATATCGTTTCTGTGGATACGGACAGAACCGCCGCCAAGCTCTGTACCGTTTAATACGATATCGTAAGCTTTCGCGCGCACCTCGCCTGGCGCGGAATCGATCTTGTCCCAGTCTTCTTCCATCGGCATCGTAAACGGATGGTGCATTGCCATATAGCGCTGCTCTTCGTCCGACCACTCCAGCAATGGAAATTCTGTGATCCAGAGGAAATTGTACTGGTTTTCATCCATAAGCCCCAGTTCTTTTCCCATTTCCAGGCGCAGCGCCCCTAAGACATTCCATACGATTTTATTCTGATCTGCCGCAAATAACAGCAGGTCGCCTGGCTCCGCTTCCATTTTCTGCGCCAGAGCCTGTAATTCTCCTTCTGACATAAATTTTGCAAACGACGATTTGTAAGTGCCATCTTCATTGACGCACAGATAAGCGAGCCCTTTTGCCCCATAGCCTTTGGCAAATTCCACCAGCTTGTCTATTTTTTTGCGCGGCATGTTTCCCTGTCCTTTGACGTTGATGCCCCGTACAGAACCGCCGTTTTCCAATGCACCTGTAAATACGCCGAATCCGCAGCCTGCCACCGTCTCAGACACATCCGTAAGCTCCATTCCAAAACGGGTATCCGGCTTATCGGAACCAAATCTGTCCATCGCTTCCTTCCAAGGCATCCGCGGCAGCGGAAGGCTGATTTTTACGCCTGCCGCCTGTTCAAATACATATTGGAGCATACGCTCGTTGACGTCCATCACGTCTTCGGCGTCTACAAAAGACAGCTCCATATCGATCTGCGTAAACTCCGGCTGGCGGTCAGCGCGCAGGTCTTCATCGCGGAAGCATCTTGTAATCTGGATATAGCGGTCATAGCCAGAACACATCAAAAGCTGCTTAAATAGCTGCGGCGACTGCGGCAGCGCATAAAACTTGCCCGGATGCACACGGCTGGGTACGAGATAATCCCTTGCCCCTTCCGGCGTCGACTTTTGCAGCATCGGCGTTTCGATCTCCAAAAACCCTTCTTTTTCCATAAAATTGCGGATCAAAGAAGCTGCCCTGCTGCGCATCATCAGATTGCGCTGCAAGTCTGGGCGGCGCAGATCCAGATACCGGTATTTTAAGCGCAGCTCGTCCTTCGTCTGGCTGTTTTCTTCGATTGGAAAAGGCGGCGTCTCAGATTCCGACAAGATCCGAATGCTTTTTGCAATTACCTCGATGTCACCGGTCTTTAGGCTGTCGTTGACTGCCGCGCTTCGCTTGCTGACCGTCCCGGTTACCGCAACTACATATTCGCTGCGCAGGGTGCCTGCCTTTGCAAACCCGTCCGCACCTACGCTGTCCTCGTCAAATACGATCTGCAAAATCCCCGTCCGGTCTCTTAAGTCTATAAAGATCAGGCTGCCCAGATTGCGCCTTTTCTGCACCCATCCCATAACGGTCACTGTCTCGCCGATATTTTGATTTGATACTTCTGTACATCTGTGGGACCTGTGCAGCCCCTGCATGGATTCTCCCATAATGAAACTCCTCCTCTTTTTCTGCTGTTTTGCTGCTTACCTGTTAAAAAATTCCACAAACTCCTCATAGCCTTCCTTTGCCAACTGCTCTTTTTGGAACTTTTTATTTTTATTCAAACGAACAACCAGTACCTGCTGCCCGCTTTTCCTGGCTTCCTGCGCCTGCGCGATCACCTGCGCCAGCTTTTCTCCCGGATAGCCTTTTTCTATTAAATACGCTGCTTTCTTTGGCTGTTTTGGAACCTGGAATCCGCTTTCTAACAGCAGCAGAATAATCCGCTCAAAGCCGATGGAAAATCCGCACGCAGGCACATCTTTTCCGGTAAAATTGCCGATCATTTTGTCGTAACGGCCGCCTCCGCCGCAGCTTCCGCCAAATTCCGGCATGGCGATCTCAAAAATCGTACCTGTATAATAAGACATCCCGCGCACTAACGTCGGATCAAATACAAGCGCAAAATCCGCCGCCTTACATGCGTTGACGCTTGCCGCGATCTCCTTCATGCTGCTTACGACATCGGCTGGCAGATAGGCACCGAGCGTATCCGCCAGATAAGATATGCCGTCCTGCGCCTTTTGTACGCCTGCAAACAGCCCGGTATACTTCTCGATCGACTCTTTTGCAAAGCCTTCCTGCGCTAACTGAGCTGCCACGCCTTCCATGCCGATCTTGTCCATTTTATCTAAAATAATAAATACCGCGTCATAATCTTCCTGCGCAAACCCGCTGTATGCCGCCATCGCCTTTAAAATCCGGCGTTCGTTAATCCGTATTTCAAAGCCCTGAAAGCCAAGCCTGCCAAGCGTCGTCGTTGTCGCAAGAATCAGCTCGATTTCCGCTAAATTGGACGGCTCTCCTAAGATATCGATGTCACACTGCATAAACTGGCGGTAACGTCCCCGCTGCGGCCTGTCTGCACGCCACACATTGCCGATCTGCAACGCCTTAAACGGCGACGCCAGGTCATTGGCATGGTTTGCATAAAAACGCGCAAGCGGCACCGTCAAATCGTAGCGCATCCCAAAGTCCACCAGATCGGCTTCGCTTTGCGCGGTATCCAAATGCAGCTTTTCCCCACGTTTTAGCACTTTAAAAATCAGCTTTTCATTTTCCCCGCCCTGCTTATTGGACAGGTTCGCAATCGGCTCCATACAAGGCGTCTCAATCGGCGTAAATCCAAAGCTGCGGTAAGTGTCTTTGATTACCGACTGCACATAATCGCGAATCTGCATTTCCAATGGTAAAATATCCTTCATGCCGTTCACCGGCTTTTTCACTAAAGACATCGTCTCATCCTCCTGCACTGCTGTCTTTCATACGTTTGAATGCTCTTAATTATACGTTTCGCGATACCTGATGTCAAGCATTTGCGGTGAAATTGGGCGATGTTACATCCGTGCCCCCATCAGGCTGCCCGAAGCATACCGTCTGAGCCCTCTGTAAAACACAGCGGCTGCAACTGCCGCAAGCACTGCGGCATATCCTGTGACCAGAAGCAGCCCGCCAATGTCAAAATGGATCATCAAATGTACCGGCAGATATGCCGCCATCCCGACCGGAATCACATAATAGAGCAAAAATCTTGCCGTTCCCTCAAAAATGCTGTCAGGATAAGTACCAAAGCTAATCATTCCATTTAACATATGACAGCTAAACGCCTCAGCACGAACGAACCAAAACGACAGGCTGCCCAGCAGCACCGCATATGCCGTTACAATCACAGCCCCTGTCAGCAAAAAGAACAAAAATAAAAGCAGTCTGACAGGGTGAAAGCAAAAGACACAAAATACCACGATTCCATATAACAGGTCACCGATCGCTGACGGATTCGTAGCAGACGTAATCACGCTAAGCAGCACGTTTTTGGGCATTACCAGATAGGCGTCCAGTTTCCCGTTTACGATCAGCTCCGGCAGTGCAAAGGCACGCGCAAAAAAGATTCTGGAAATCCCATAGCTGCCTGCGGTAAGCCCCCACAGCAGCATTACTTCCTTGATTGTATAGCCGCCGATTTCTTTCTTTAAATGAAACAAAATCATCCACTGTATCAAAAACGCTGCGTCATTTAATATCATAAAGCCAATATTGGTCAAAAACGTGGCCTTGTTGAGCATCTCCCGCATCATATTATATTGAAAAGAAAGCAGGCAGACGCGCCCCTGATTTTTAACCGCCGTTAACATAGAGTTTTTTCGCCCCCTTTGCATACATCAAAAACATCAGTCCCAAGCCAACTGCCAGATATACAGCCTGTGCCAGCAGGATTTCCAAATATTTTTCCATATGAAAATCTACAATCAGCTTTGCCGGGCCATAACATACCGTATAAATCGGCGTCAGTTTTATGACCGGCTGTAAGGCTGCCGGAAATATTTCAATCGGAAAAAGCGTCCCAACGATCAGGATTGCCTTGTCATACAGCCATTGAAACGGATTGGAATCCTCGATCCAAAAGGAAAGCAGGCTGATGCACAGCTTATACACCGCATGGATCATAATTCCAAGGCAAAAGCAGGGCAGCGCCAGCACCAGTGCCTGTATCCGAAGCCCCGGCAGCCTGCCTACCATCCCCACGCCCAGAACTACCGCAAATCCCGCATACATCGGCAGCCTGATATTCCACTCCCCGGTATATTTTGCCAGAATATAAAGCGTATAATGATACGGCTTGTTCAGTAAATACGCAATATTCCCTCCCCGGATATCATCTGACACTTCTCTTGTCACAGTCGCAGAGCCTGCGGCAAACCAGACCATCTCCGTCATCATCACATACCAGATCATCTGCTCTTTCGTATATCCGTAAATTCGTTCCCCCGGCACCGTGTACATCGCGCTCCAGAGCTTAATCAGTACAAAGATAAAAATAAAATAGCTGATATATCCTGCTGCAATCTGGGCAGCATACTGCAAGTTTTCTATCCAGACCGCCCGGTAAATAACGGCATATTTTTTCATAACGAACAAGCTCCCTCCCTGTTGTTTGATTGATAGATGTCCATAATAACCGCTTCCAGCGAATCCTCTCTGCGCGCCTTAAGCTGCTCCATCGGGGCATCCAGCACAATCTGCCCGGCATTTACGATAATGACCCGCCTACAAAGCTTTTCAATATCCCCGATATCATGGCTGGTCAGAAATATCGTCATATGAAGCTTTCTGTTCATCTTTTGAATCAATGAACGTACCTGTTCTTTTACAACCGGGTCTAACCCGATCGTCGGCTCATCCAAAAACAAAATCTTTGGTTTATGAATCAGCGCCGCGACAATCTCACAGCTGATACGCTGCCCAAGCGAAAGGCTGCGGACAGGCGTGTCTATCAATTCCTCCAGTGCAAATACCGCAGAAAGCTCCTGAATGCGTGCTTCTGTTTCCTGCTGCGACAGGTCATAAATCGCACCGAAAAAGCGAAAATTATCATACGGCGTCAGATGTGTCCATAGCTGTTCTTTTTGCCCGAATACCGTACCGATTTCGTAGGCAAGCCGCTTCCTTTTTTTCACCGGGTCTTTGCCAAGCACTTCCACGCTCCCGCTGTCAGGATACAAAATACCCGTCAGCATCTTAATCGTCGTGCTTTTCCCTGCTCCGTTCGGGCCGATCAGCGCAAGCATCTCCCCTTCTTTTACTACAAAGGAAATCCGATCCACCGCTTTGATCTGTGTCACCTGCGGATGAAAGATTGCCCGAATGCTTCCTTTCATGCCCTTTTCCTTATGCTTTACCCGAAACGTCTTGGATAAATCCGTTACCTTTACTGCATTCATAACAAGCTCCTCCTTTTTTATATAAAAAAGAACCGCCCTGCAACATACACTACTGTGTACCTACAATGCGGTTCTTTTCTGTCCTTTGTCCCGCATGGCAAAATAAAACTTTTCATTTTATTTTTTACGGCCATGCATATTGGATTATGTATTCTGATTCTTTGGCTTCTCTTAATCTTCTCTCGATTCCACCCTGACACATTGATATTTCATCCTGATTTGCTCTGACCAAGTATTAAAAATCTGCATCATAAAAATGACAAGGACAAGAATCGATACTACATAACTAATATAAAACATTTTACATCTCCTGTTTTTCTAAGTCCAATTTCAACAATAAGTTCCAATAACAGCTCTGATATATCTTTAAATTTCACATACAATAACACAGGCATCATAAAATGTCAAGACAATTTAGAAAGCACTTTCCAAAAAATAAGTACAATTATTGTTGCAATCCATAACGGAATGTGATATAGCAAAATAAAAATGCTGGCATAGCCAGTACTCCCCGTTTGTTTAAACTGCTGCAAATCCTTCTGTTTTTTGTCTAAAATATCAAATATTTTTGTCGAATCTGCCGTTTTTTTGTTAAATTGCATAAATATGCCATATGCCCTTTCTATCTTTTTCTGTTTGCCTTTATAATAAACAGTAAAGAGGTGATTGCTCCTATGGATATCTTTAAAAAACTGCCGCTTCAAAAGCAGGCGTACTAAAATCCGGCAGAGATCAGATGTCCGACGAAATCGGCATTTGCGTACGCACGTTAAACCGCAGCATCAAAAAACTGGAAGAAAACGGGCTGATCCAGCTTGTAAAAGGCAAAGTACTGATCCAAGAGGAAGGATTTTTTAAGATGCAAAAAGAAATCGAAGATTACCTAGACGGCTATTCCAAAAACAAACACGGCAAATAACCGATACCGAAAAGGAGGGAACATCTATGTATACAGGAAAAAAAGTAACCCGCGTCGACGCCTATGACAAGGTGATCGGACGCACCAAATATGCAAACGATTTGTGTGATAAAAGCGCTTATATCATACAGATCCTGCACGCATCCATTGCCCACGGAAAAGTAAAATCCATCGACACCTCTCAGGCAGAAAAAATACCGGGAGTCGTAAAGATCTTTACCTGCTTTGACGTCAAGGAGAAACACTATTTCGCAACAGCAGGCCATCCGTGGTCTACAGACCCAGATCACCAGGACATTGCCGACCGTCTCGTACTGACGCAGGACGTGCGTTTTTACGGAGACGATATTGCGGCTGTCGCTGCGGAGGACGAAACCACCGCGGCACAGGCGCTGCGCGCAATCAAAGTAGAATATGAGACCTATCCTTTTGTGCTGGACATGCAAGAAGCGATGAAAGACGATGCACCGCAGCTACATAAAAACTATCCAAACAATATTTTAAAGCATACGCAGATACGCAAGGGAAACTACGAAGAAGCAATCAAAGAACCAGGGCTTACCAAAGTGGAAGGCTGGTATGACACGCCTGTCGTACAGCACTGCCGTATTGAAAACTTTATCTGCTTTGCCCAGATGGAAGGAGCGCGCATTCCGCAGGCAATGTGGGCAGTAGAATGCCATACGCAGGACGTAGCGGCAAAAATGGGCATCGACCCTATCGATTTTCGGCGCAAAACTCTGATGTCAAAAGGGTTTACCGACCCGTTTTCAAAAAACGAGCTGTATTACGATACGTTTAACCAATGCCTGGACAAAGCAATGGCAGAAATCGGCTATGAACAAAAATGCAGGCAGTATCAAAATCAAACCGGAGAAATCCGCCGCGGCATCGGTGCAGCCGTATTTTGGTATAATACAGCCGTCTGGCCGATCTCACTGGAAACGTCGTCGTGCCGCATGGTGCTCAACCAGGACGGTTCCTTGCAGGTACAGCTTGGCGAAACCGAGATCGGACAGGGCGCGGATACCGCTTATACGCAGATGGCGGCAGATGTGCTTGGCGTTGCGCTCTCTAACGTCCATGTCATCTCGTGCCAGGACACGGATGTGACACCGTTTGTCACAGGCGCTTATGCTTCCAGGCAGACGTACACCGCAGGCTTTGCCATCCGTAAAACCGGGCTTTTGTTAAAAGAACGCATTTTGAACTATGCCTGTGAGCTTACCCGTATGCAGCCTTACAACCTGGATATTATCGACGGCAATATCGTACGCCTTACGGACAACCGGAAGCTGATGACACTTGGCGAGCTGTCTACCGAAGCGCTTTACAGCACTTCCCACAGCAAGCACCTGACGGCAGAAACGACGTCCCAGATCAAATCCAACGCCTATTCCTTTGGATGTACGATCGCCGAGGTCGAGGTGGATATCCCGATGTGCCGCGTTACGCTGTTAAAACAAGCTGTCCACCTTTATGGATCACCCGCGTTTAAAAGCCGTATTTGTGGAAAATCCAGAACCGACAAGCGCATTTGGCACGAAAGCACTTGGCGAGCCGCCGACTCTGCTTCCACGCTGTTTGCATGGGATGCGGTCATCGAAATCACCGAACAAAACGGCGCACGCTGCATACCGATCCAGGATTTTTACATTCAGGCAGGCAAAGTAGACTTGCGTCCAGGCGAGCTGCAAACAGCGATCCTGATTCCAAAAGCCGCCTATGAAGGCTACCAGGGACACTATATCAAATATGCCATGCGAAACGCAATGGATATCGCAACGACCGGATGCTCGGTCAACGTCAAGCTGTCAGCGGACAAAAAGACGATCGAGGACATGCGTATCGCATACGGCGTCGCCGGCCCGGTGCCAATGCGCGCTTCTTTTGCGGAGCAGACGGCATAAGGCAGGCCTGTCACAATAGAAACGATCAAGGAAGCTGCAAAAGCGGTGCTTGACGATATCCACCCGCGCGATAGCTGGCGCGCTTCCAAAGCGTTCCGAGAGCACATTGCCGTCGTACTGGCAAAGCGCGCGC
This sequence comes from Eubacteriaceae bacterium, assembly GCA_910574915.1. GTDB lineage: Bacteria > Bacillota > Clostridia > Lachnospirales > Lachnospiraceae > Eubacterium_J. The sequence goes on along the minus strand of CAJTCR010000006.1, from coordinate 29,844 downwards.
TGGAAACGTCGATTCGTCTTTCGGGAGGTGAATGGAGCAAGCTGATGTCCGGCCATCTGTGCCGCTGCACCGGATATGAAAATATTTTCCGCGCCGTAAAAAAGACGATGCTAAGGAGGCTTGGAAAACACGAAGAATCAGAGAAGGTTTAACGAAAGGAATAATTATGGGGAATAAGGAAGAACAAATAACTACTGTAAGTGAAAAAAATATTTACCAGTTAAACGGGAGGGTGCCTCTTAGCAAGGCAGTCCCGTTCGGATTGCAGCACGTACTTGCTATGTTTGTATCAAACTTAGCGCCCGTGCTGATCGTCTGCGGGGCGGCTGTCGTCAGGGGGAGCGCAGAATCGTTAACCGCCGTGGAGATCACGCGGCTGTTGCAGTGCGCCATGTTTGTTGCCGGCATCGGCACGTGCCTGCAACTGTATCCGGTCTGGAAAATCGGCTCTAAGCTGCCGATCGTTATGGGAGTCAGCTTTACGTTTTTAGGCAGCCTTTTGATGATCTGCACCAACCCTGCGCTGGGCTATGAGGGCATGATCGGTGCCGTGATCCTTGGAGGGATTTTCGAAGGCATTGTAGGCTTAAGCGCAAAATACTGGAAGCGGTTTTTGACTCCAGTCGTATCTGCCAACGTCGTAATTGCCATCGGCCTTTCGCTGCTCCCGGTCAGCATGAATTCCTGGGGCGGCGGCAACGGCGCCGCGGACTTCGGTGCCTGGTACCACCTGTTTGTCGGACTGTTTACGCTTGTCGTATGCCTGGTTTCGCGCTATCTGCTCAACGGCGTATACAAAAACCTGAACATTCTGGTCGGGCTTTTCTTGGGATACTTGTTATCCGTTGTATTTACCATTACCGGCATCGCACCGTTAGTTGATTTTTCAGGCATTACAAAGACCGTCGGCGAAATCGGCATATTCAGCCTGCCGCAGCCTGTCTTTTTTACAAGCCACATGCCTGTGTTTGATCTCGGCGCATTTTTTACGATCGCGATCGTATTTTTAGTATCCGCCGCTGAGACGGCAGGAGCGACGACCGCGGTCTGTACCGGAGCGCTGGGACGTGACATCAAAATTGAAGAGCTGCAAGGCTCCCTTGCGGTAGACGGCTTTTCCAGCACGATCTCCGGGTGCTTTGGGTGCCTGCCGCTTACCTCCTTTAGCCAGAATGTCGGGCTGGTAACGATGACAGGCGTCATTAACCGCTTTACCATCCTGATGGGCGCGCTGATTTTAATTTTATCTTCGCTGTTCCCGCCGCTGGGCGCGTTTTTCAATTCACTGCCGCAGCCGGTGCTTGGAGGCTGTACCGTTATGATGTTTGGCTCGATTATGTATGAAGGCATTAAAATGCTCAAAGACTGCGTCTTTAACGACCGCACAATGATGATTGTCTCCCTCGCCTTCTGCGTCGGCGTCGGGCTGACCCAGACAGACGGCAACCTGTTTGCGGCGTTTCCGTCTGCGGTTGGAGATATTTTTAATGGGAATGCAGTGGCGGGTGTTTTTGTTGTATCTTTGCTGTTAAGTTTGCTGCTTCCAAAAGAGAAGGATGCTTGATTAGGGGCGCTTGATTAGGGGCGCTTCATGAAGGAACGCCAGGAGAGCGGATCGGCACCCCCTTGCGGCGTCCGTTCCAGAATGCTAAGAAGCCCTAAGTATCCTGCTGGTACGCTGTGGCTGCGTCCGGTCGCGGCACCCCTGGTTTGTTTTGCAGGATACTAAGAGCTTCTAACCATTCTTCCAAAGCCGCCGCAAGGGGATGCCGATCCGCTCTCCCGGCTGCTCTTCGTAAGTGTTGCCAATAGCAAGCTCGATATGGTTTATTTTAGGTGGAACCAACTATATGTGATAATATAATGTTATTTCTGCAATGCTGTACTAGAGCGTGTTTGAAAAATGCTTTCTGCCAGATGTATTTCACAATTTGTGGGAGATTTGTGCCAAATGAAGAGCGCATAGCGGGCTATGTAACCTGAATTTGGCGCAAATATCACGCAAAGTGGGGAATGCAGATGGCAGGAATGATTTTTCAAACACGCTCTAGGTTGTCTTACATGAAAAACTTGTCCAAAATCGTTCCTTGGAAAACGTAAATCAAATAAAGTTCACTGTAGTACCAATACCACAACGAACAAAACAAACCATATGGAATTTGTTTTGGTAGCATTTACGAAGAACAGCCGGGAGAGGGGATGGGTACGCCCTGGCGGCGGCTTTGGAAGAATGCTTAGAAGCTCTTAGTATTCTGCGGAAAAAACCAGGGGCGCAGCCAAGCGGCACCTTTAGCTGTCAGCAGGCAGCGAACTAGGTGCCGCGACCGGACGTGACCACAGCGTACCAGCAGAATGCTTAGGGCTTCTTAGCATTCTGGAACGGACGCCGCCAGGGCGTACCCATCCCCTCTCCCGGCGTCCCTTCCCGTAAAACAGCAACACCTAATCAAATTTCAAACCCATTCACTATCCCCTTATTCTCTTTCACTACGCAGATATTTTTCAACTAACGGCATATACTCTTCTTTCCACTCCTCTATCGCAAGCTGAAACGGATTTGTCAGATCCAGGCTGAATATCCCCATAATGGATTTTGCGTCAATTACATACTTTCCAACCGAAAGCAGCGCGTCCCCTTCGATCTGGCGCATATCATTGACAAAACCTTTCACCTGATCCACCGAACGAAGCTCTACCGGAAATGTTTTGATTTCTTCTAAAGCCTCCTGCCTCTGCCTGCTTCCCCAGATCAGGGATATAACCTCTTTTTTGTCCGGCATTGAGCACAGCGCTCCTTTCCGGGTCGTTACAATCGAAGCCGCGGCGTTTGCAAACAGCAGCATTTGTTCCAGGTCTGTCTCCTTTAAATGCTCCAAGCCATACTCCAGCACAAAGCCCAGCACACATGCGCAGAACGTATCTCCCGCACCTGTCGTATCGATCGTGCGGTCACTTAAAAACGGATTTCCGCACACTTTTTGATCCTCGTAATATGCAAGGCTGCCCTGTCCGCCCAGCGTTACATTAATTAATTTTGCCCCGGAACGTGCCCGGATTGCCTGCACGCCTTCGTCATAATTTTGCAGTCCTGTCAGCCATTGGATCTCATTGTCTGCGATTTTTAAAATATCACATGCGCCGATTCCATACCAGACAGCTTCTTTCGCCTGTTTGTCGCTCTCCCACAGCGGCATTCTGAAATTCGGATCAAAGGAAATCAGCTTTCCCGCCTCCTTTGCGGCTAAAACTGCCGTTTTTGTCGCGGCCAGCGCCGGTTCCCTTGTAAGCGAAAGGGAGCCAAAATGAAAGATGGAGCATGTTTCAATCAGCTTTTTACTGACTTCCTGTTCGGTCAGCATCACGTCTGCTCCCGGATTTCTGTAAAACGAAAAATCCCGGTCGCCGCCCGCCAGCGAATGCACAAATGCCAGCGTCGTATTTATATTTTCGTCATAAACCAGCCCTTCGCAGGAGATGCCCGTTTCCTGTAACTTTTTTCCCAGCATCCTGCCAAAAGAATCCTCTCCTACTTTTCCGATAAACGCTGTCTGAAAGCCAAGGCGCACCAGCATCGCAAGCACATTGCACGGCGCACCGCCGGGATTTGCCTCAAACATCGGATTTCCATCCCGGCTGCTGCCATTTTGTATAAAATCAATTAACAGTTCCCCTAACGCAACTACATCATACATGTTTCCTGTTCTCCTTCCTGTCCTGAATCTCCTGCACGATTTGATGATAGGTTTTCTTATTCAGACGGTAAAAATATAAGACGAGCGCCGTCACGATCCACAATATGCCTGGAACCGTCGTAAAAGAATGCTTCATCACAGCAAGCACAGCCGGTGACTGCTGCTGGTTTGCCAGATACCCAAGACTGCCCAATACTCCGGCAAGCAGCGAAGTACCGATTGCCATCCCGACTTTATTCCCCAAGGAAATAAACGCGTACTGGAAACCGTCGTTGCGAAGCCCTGTCTTCCATTCGCCGTACTCCACACAGTCCGGCACAATCGCATAGATCGCTGTATTAAATCCAGAAAAGAAAAACTGTGCCAGACATGAAAACAGATAAAACGGAACCGGTGTCTTACTCGCTGTAAAAAAGTACATGACGAACATGCTGATTCCCGTCAGCAGCGCAAAGATGGATGCCGAACGCCCTTTGTTGTTTGTCAGCCTAAAAACAACCGGAAAACATGCCGCGCCAATAATCGAAGGAACAATAATAAACAGCGAATATGTACTGAACAATGCCTGGTTGCCTTCCACATAGGTAAAGTAATACAGTGCATCCGCATTCCTTCCATACAGCGTAATGCCAAACAAAAACTGCCCTGCGACCGCAATCATGTACGGCTTGTTTTTCGCTACGGATGTAAGCTGTGTTTTCAGCGATATTTTCTCCTTTTCCGGCACTTCCACGACTTCCTTTGTCTTTGCAAAGCAGAAAATATGGCAGGCTGCAAAAATCCCTCCATAGATCGCAGCAACCAAAAGATACCCCCGCTTGTCGTTTCCGTCTCCAAGCGCCGCAATCAAAGGAACTGTAATAATGTTAATCACGCCGATTGCGATCATCGCGCTGACCGAACGGAACGTATTGATTTTCGCCCGTTCTTCTATATTTTGCGTCATCGCGCCGCACAGCGTCCCATAAGGGATATTGACGCACGTATAGCCTAACACCAAAATACAGTAAGTCACTGCCATATAGACAATCTTAATATTTGACGGCCAATCAGGATGCGCCCAAAAGGTCAGCGTCAGCACAACGGCAGTCAGCGGCGCCGCAATCAAAAGCCACGGGCGGTATCTGCCCCATCTTGTATGCGTCTTATCGCTCAGCCCGCCGATCACCGGATCGTTAATCGCATCCCAGAACCTGGAAAACAGCATCAGCCCAGCGACTGCCCCCATGCCAATTCCAAACACGTCTGTATAAAATATCATCAGGAAATTCCCGACAAACATCCAGCTAAAATTACACCCCACATCCCCCATGCCGTAAGCAATCTTACTGATCAGCGGCACTTTTACATCTGTATTTTTCTGCTCCATAGCCGTCCTCCTTATAAAAAAGCCCCGTTATTCTGCAATGCGGATCACTGCTTTTACAATGTCCGCCTTATTATGAACACTGTAATCCATCGCTTTTTGCGCTTCGTCCAGATCAAATACATCTGTCACAATGCCTTTTAAGTTGACCTTGCCTGAGGCAACCGCATCAATCGCCATCGGATAAATATGGCGGTAGCGGAATACCGTCTTAAACGTCAGCTCCTTATCCAGCGCAAGGCTCATCGGAAGTGTCATTTCCCCGCTCTTGCTGTAGCCAACAAGTACAATCGTCGCGCCTTTTTTCGTCATATGTATTGTCTGTACCGTCGTTGCCTGTGTGCCTGCTGTTTCCACTGCAAGATCGCATCCTTTTCCATCGGTCAGCCGCAGGATTTCTTTTACCGCATCCGTCTGGCTGCCGTTGATGACCCCGTCTGCACCTAACTCCAATGCTTTTGCAAGCCGTTTTTCCATAAGGTCTACCACATATACCTTGGATACTCCCATTGCCTTTAACGCCATCATTGTCACAAGCCCGATACAGCCTGCTCCGGTCACAACCGCTGTCTGTCCTGCCCTTGCACCGCCCTGCATCGCCGCATGGAAGCCGACAGCCAAAGGCTCAATCAACGCGCCCTCCAGCGTGCTTACATTTTCCGGCAGACGGAAGCAAAGATCCGCTTCATGTGCCACATACTCCTGAAATACACCGTCCACCGGAGGCGTTGCAAAAAACACGACATCCGGGCAGAGGTTGTAATTTCCCGTCTTGCAGAACTCACAATGCCCGCACGTCTTACCCGGTTCTAACGCAACCCGGTCACCAACATTTAAATGCTTTACCGCTTTGCCCACTTCTACTACCGTACCGCCCGGCTCATGCCCAAGCACAAACGGCGGCTTTACCACATAATCGCCGATCGCCCCTGTCTCATAATAATGCAGGTCGCTGCCGCAGATACCAACATACTCCAGCTTTACAAGCACCTCGTTGTCCTTTGGCACCGGAATTTTACGTTCTGCAAACCCCATCTTGCCGATTCCAAGCATTACCGCAGTTTTCATTGTCTCTTTCATAATTCGTTCCTCTTCTTTCTTATTTATTTTATTTAATACTTTATTAAATAGTTTTATTATGTATATTATTTTATGCACACTTCGGCTAAATGTCAATATAAAAATAAGAATCTTCCAACTTTCGGCATTCCAACTAAATTGTGGCTGGTGTTTTTATTAAAATTGCATAAAAAAGAGATTTCATTTCTGAAATCTATGATTGATCTTCTTATTTGAATCTGATAAACTAAGTGTACAATTACTAATTAAAAAATTAATTATTGTACACAATAAAACAAGAAAAAGGAGGCAGTGCCTATGTTCACCGGGAGAGAAAAAGAACTTGCCAGGCTAGAGCAGATGTATCAGGAAAATTGTTTTCAGTTTGCAGTTATTTATGGCAGAAGACGTGTTGGAAAGACGACGCTGATTGCCCAGTTCTTAAAAGAAAAACCAGCGATTTCGTATATCGCTGTGGAAGGCACAATGAAAGAAAACCTGACTGGGCTTTCGCGTGCGGTTATGATGCGAAACGGCAATCATGCTGTTTACAGCGATTTTGAATCACTGTTTACAGACCTTGACCGTCTATGCCAGACGCAGCGATTGATCCTCGCCATTGACGAATACCCTTATCTTGCCGCCTCTTATCCGGCAATTTCCTCGCTGCTGCAAAAGCACATGGACACCTGCTGGAAAAACAGCTCTCTGTTTCTGATTTTATGCGGCTCTTCCATGAGTTTTATGGAAAATCAGATTCTTGGCTACCAAAGCCCGCTTTACGGCAGAAGGACGGCACAGTTTAAGATCAAGCCGTTTACGTTTTTTGAAGCCAGAGCGATGCTGCCAGGATTTTTGCCAGAAGAACAGGCGGTTCTTTACGGTGCAACAGGGGGTGTGCCGGAATATCTCTCCCGTATTCGTCCAGCCTGCTCACTGGATGACCATCTGGTCTCCTTATTTTTCGATGATGCCGGTACTTTATTTGAAGAACCCGTAAACCTTTTAAAGCAGGAGCTGCGGGAACCTGCCTCTTATCACTCTGTCATCTCTGCCATTGCCCAAGGCGGCAGCAAATTAAACGAAATCGCATTAAAGGCAGGACTAGAAAGCGGTGCGTGCAGCAATTTTATGACTTCGCTCATACAGCTTGGCATCGTAGAAAAAGAACGCCCGGTCACCGAAAAGGAAAACAGCCGCAAAACAGTCTATCATTTGCTCGACAGCATGTTTTTATTCTGGTATCGGTATGTACGCCCAAATATCACTTCGATATCTATGGGTGCCGGCGCTTATGTATATCAGTCTCAGGTAAAGCCCAAGCTGCCTGCATTTATGGGAACTGTATTTGAAACAATCTGCCGCCAGTATTTATACCTGCCAAACATCTATCCGTCGCTTCCGTTTCCGTTCGGAAAGCTTGGACGCTGGTGGGGAAATAACCCAAAGAAAAGACGGGAAGAAGAAATTGACCTTGCTGCGATTTTAGACAACCAGATCCTTCTTGGTGAATGCAAATGGAGAAATGAAAAGACTGGCGCAAAAGTACTGCGGCAGTTGCTGGAACGCGGAGAATTATTTTCCTATAATGAAAAATATTATTACGTTTTTTCAAAGTCTGGATTTGAAGAAGACGCAAGAAAACTGTCCGAGCAATATCCAATCCGCCTGATTTCCTTTTCAGATATGCTCGCCGAATAAGCGGCTGCCGCATTCTAATTGCGGCAGTCCTCATTTAAGCCCTTATACCTGTTCCATAAACAGCTCCGTCACTTTCAGGGACGCTCCAAGTGCAGCCGCGCCCGTCTTATGCCTGCAAGCTCTGATATAGGAGCTGTCTTCGGCAAATGTATTTCTCTGGGCTACTTTTTTTTGGATATCCAGCAGAAATTCGCCCATGCAGCTTCCCACATACCCTCCCAGCACCACGTCACAGTCCAGGATCATATGGATATTGTTCACCGCTATGGCAAGGTCAGACGTATATTGTTCCCAAAGGCGGGATGCTTCCTGCTCCCCCTGCCTTAAGCGGTCAAAAAAGTCCTCCACTTTCCCTTCCGTCAGGCATTTTGCGGAGCAATACGCGTCCAGGCATCCGTATTTTCCACAGTAACATGCCTTTCCATTTGGAACGATCGTCATATGCCCCGCCTCTCCGCAGCGGAAATTGTTCCCCTGCTCCAGATTTCCATAGCTGTAGACCGCACCGCCTACCGTATTGCTCAAAGACAGGTAAAAAAAGCGTTCCATACGTTCCGCCTGGACTCCTTCCGCATATGCCCCAGCATTGGCATCATTTAAAAAATGGCAGGGGTAGGCAAAAAAACGGCTGACCGCGGAAAACGGCTGCGCGCTTACCCCAAGGACATGCGAGCCTGCGACAAGCTCTTTTTCTAAATCAATAATTCCCGGAAATGCGATTCCGATTCCCAATACGTTCTCTTTGCCGCATCCGCCGTCTTTTAAAAAACCGTCCAGCCTTTCGTTTACTTCCTGGTAATAGCCGTCGACGGCAGCATACGGCAGAAAGACCCGCTCGTATTTTAAAATACTGCCCGTCAGGTCTGTAAGAACGAAGCTGACATGGTTTTTCGTAATGTCAAGCCCGACCGCCTTTCCGGCATCTTTGGATACCGCCAGCGCTTTCGCCCTTCTTCCTCCGGTCGAGCCCATCTCTCCTTGTTCTTCCACAAGCCCGCGCTCAATCAGCTCTTTTGTAATCTGCGTCGCCGTCGGCAGGCTCAGCTTTAGCGCATAAGATATATCTGGGTTTGATACGGTTCCGTTTCTGCATATATAGCGAAATACATCGTTTCTGTTTTTCTTTTTCACTTCCATGTTTGTAATTTTCTTTTTATCCATATACTCTCCCATACTTTTTAAAAGTGTTTTTCTAAGTATAACATATCATAAAACGATTTTATTTTCCACGACTTTTTATTTTGTGAAAATATTACTATTTTTGTTGCAATTTCACAATTTATCATATACAATATAGCAAAAAGTTATTACTATAATAATTTTTTATCATCCTGCATCTGATTTTTGCAGGACGAACGGTCAAAATCCAATCAAACAACAGGGAGAAAGGATAATTCTGCCATGCGCAGACTTGCGGAAAATGTGTGCCGTGCCGCATCGGGCTTGGCATTTTAGAGGAGCTTTTGGAAAGCGTTTTGAACAATACCGCAACGATGGACACGTTAGAGCTGATTGAACATACGGCAGTCAATATTAAAAATTCGGCAGACTGCGCGATCGGATTTGAATCCGCACGCATGGTGCTGGCAGGGTTTGAAGGGTTTAAGGAAGATTATCTGTCGCACGTACAGGAGCACCAATGCACGGGTACCTTTGAGCAGCCAATTCCATGTGTTACGCTTTGCCCGGCAAACGTGGACATTCCAGGTTATATTGCCCTTGCCGGAGAAGACCGCTGTGCGGATGCTGTACGCCTGATCCGCAAAGACAACCCGTTCCCGACCGCGTGCGCACTGATCTGCGAGCATCGGGGCGCACGCAGAAAAACGGCTGCACTTAGAAGGCGAAGACAGCGGCAACGTCATATCCGCGGTCAAGATGCTGCATACCGACCATGAAGGATGGAAGATGCCATCCCGTTAAAATATAATGAAATTTCCCCTGTTTATTTCTCCCAGGAAATGCTATACTGATACTGTAAAACAAAAGAAAGAGAGGGTATTTTTATGAGTTTTCATCAAGGGGCACCAACACCACACAACGAGGCAAAACCGGGAGATTTCGCCAAAACCGTCCTGATGCCGGGAGATCCGCTGCGGGCAAAATATATTGCTGAAACATACTTGGAAAACGCGACATGCGTCAACCAGGTACGCGGAATGCTCGCTTATACCGGGCAGTACAAGGGATGTCCTGTTTCCATAATGGGATCTGGCATGGGCATTCCAAGCATGGGCATTTATTCCTATGAGCTGTACGCGTTTTACGGCGTCGAAAACATTATCCGCATCGGAACTGCGGGGGCAGCTTCAGACGAGATCGAGATGATGGACGTTATTCTTGCCGACCGCTCCTACTCCACTTCCGATTACGCGCAGATCCAGTCCGGCTTTACCGGAAACTGCCTGCCTGCAAGCCCGGAGCTGAACGCGATTATTACCGAAACAAGCAAGTCCACCGACCTGCATCTGGTCACCGGCGCTGTTTCTTCCGGCGGTGTTTTTTACAGAGAGGAAATGCAAAGAAAACCAGAACCTTATATGAAAGAAGTCAAAGCTCTGGAGATGGAGTCTTTTGCCCTGTTCGCAAACGCCAAAGCACTCGGCAAAAAAGGCGCCTGCCTGGTTACTGTTACTGATAATAAGCGCACTGGAGAGCTTTTAACTCCTGAGCAGAGAAAGACACATTTAGGAAAAATGTTTACGCTGGCTTTGGAATCGGCGATACGGATGTAATTTTTTTGATTTTTTGTTCATGTGGGAACGCCAGGAGAGGGAGTTGGCGTGTGCTGGATGCGTCCGTTCCAGAATGGTAAGAATCCCTAAGCATTCTGCTGAAACGCTGTGGCTGTGGACGGTCGCGGCACCTAGAGCGTGTTTGAAAAATGCTGTCTGTCAGATGTATTTCACAATTTGTGGGAGATTTGTGCCAAATGAAGGGCGCATAGCGTGCCATGTAACCTGAATTTGGCGCAAATATCACGCAAAGTGGGGAATGCAGATGGGTTGCTTTGCAGCGAAAACGGGGTGTAGGCTCTTGGGTGGACTTGCTGCGGATGCTGTTTCTTTACGCCAGCTCTCATTTTTCCTTACGCATCCTCGCGGTTGCTGCATGTGCCCTTGGTATTGCACAAATTTCTGATCACCTGATCCACCGAGCGAAGCTCTACCAGAAATCATGCTCTAAGTCATGGAGAATAACATACTTTGGGTACTGGTATCAGAGAAATGTTGTCGCTCATGTTCCTCCTTTTAGGTGCAAAAAAAGACACATGGTTTACAATTTACTGATCCATGCGCCTTTACGCTGTTTTATTGATATTAAATTATTTTTCAAAATGCGGCAGCAGTGCTGGGAACACTGCTGCCGCTTTGCAAACTTTACATCATACCAGATACAACATACCGCCTGCATTTGTATTATAGCACCTGCAAGCGGGAAATCAAAGGAAAAAATAAAAACTGAATATACTGTGGGAACTTGCGGAAATCACTTGAAATTCTCCTAGCACTGTGCTATAGTTAAGCTGCGAATAGAATTTATCAGTCAATGACACAAAAAGGGCGTTACCGATAGACGGTTAGCCTGAATTGTATTAGCTGAAATAGCCGCTAAGTTTTCCAGACAGGGCGGCTATTTTTGTGTCTTATTACTATCTTTACCAATAGAGTATCCGATTCCGAAGCAGGTCAAGCCGAAGCTCAACACTGCAATAAGTCCCAAAATATCCATATGGTTCAGCCCCCCTTTCCCAGATTCCCTTTCGGGTTTCTATGTAAACGGAGGGTCACAGTCCCTCCGCAGAGGGCTAACCGCCTACCATCCTGGTAACACCCATATGTGCAATCTATCACAGTCATTTGTTTTTTTCAATATTTTTCGACAAATCGGAGGTATTACAAAGTCATGGAAATACTGGAAGCCCACAACTGCAACTGAATCACAAGTGATGAAGAATACAACACGTCTACCGCAAACGGACGGTTATATATCAACGTCAAATTATCCATAGCGCAGAATGAAGCCGACATTGACGGGGAAAGAATAGAAGTTGTCAGCTATTGCAATTCCGTCAATTATTCGTAGTGACAGATTTTCATTTCTTTTATGCGATTTCACAGTAAGAAAGGCAATGACCAGCATAAAAAGCCGGACAATCCAAACTGCCGCTATATATCCACTTGACCGCAGATCAAGGAAACGGCCTGATTGAAAGATAACCCCCAGCCCAGCCGATAGAATAAATTCCCACAAAGCAACCGCTGCTTCATGTATGTGCTGCCTATTTCCGAAAGAAACCACATACAAAAACCAATAAAACCTGCAACAATTATTACAACTACCAAAATCCCAATAGACAATTTTTTCTTCATTCCTATATCCTCCGCTTACCAACCTTTAGTAACAGGATAATCATGGTCGTTGTCTTTCCGGCTCCATTTCTGCCAAGCAGACCATAAATACGCCCTTTTTGAACATGAATGTTCAGATTGGCAACACTTTTTTGTGTTCCGTATTGCTTTGTAAGATTTTTCGTTTCAATTACATATTTGCTCATTGCGAAACCTCCTTTTCATGTCTGCCATTCTATCACGCCAACCTTACATGAACCTTGCAATTTGCAGAAGGCAGATTTTTACAAAAAAATAGCTGTCGCATCAAAACGCGACAACTCCATATACTAAAAAACTTATAAAAGAGATTCTACTATTTCACTACCATGTTTTCGTTTCAACATATCTTTCAGTTTTGTTTCATTTCGCTGACTTTTAAAATATTCATAAGTTTCTTTTACACAATGTTCTTCTTCGGTAACTGCTTCTGCATTTGTCTTTTTATTTTTCAGATAAAAACAAACCATCCCCAGCTTGTTTTGTACCATTTACGAAGAACAGCCGGGAGAGGGGATTTGCACGCCCCGGCTGCGGCTTTGGAAGAATGGTTAGAATCTCTTGGTATTCTGCAAAAAAACCAGGTGCGCAGCCAGGACGTACAAATCCCCTCTCCCAGCGTCCCTTCCTGAAAAATTCACCAAAGCACCTAAAACTTCTCCGCCAAATCTAACCATCTAAATCCTACTGACAGTTATCATTAATAAACGCCTTAATCTCATCCTGCTCTCTGCCAATCGCACTGTTCACCGTAACAGACCCATCTGCAATACCAGCCTTCGCTTCTTCCAGCTTTGCCTTGCCTTCTTCTGACAAAAGCCCGTCAAGAACTGCGCCTTCCACGATGCCTACTGCTTCATCAGCAAGCCCTACGATCTTATATTCACCGTAAGGAAGTGTTCCTTCATCCAGGTACTGTCCGATTACGTTGTAAATGGCATTTCCGATTTCTTTTACAACGGAAGTTGCAAAACGTTCCTGGATATCCTTGTCGTCTTCATACAACAAGGACTGGTCGCTGTCTACGCCAAATACGTATTTTTTCGCTTCTGCGGATGCGTTGTGTACCCCGTTGCCGGAGCCGCCTGCGCAGGCAAAGATCACAGCCGCGCCAGCATCGTTATACTGTGTCATGGACTGGGTTTTTGCCGTATCCGGGTCGTTCCATGCGCCTACATAGTTGTAGACAATCTTTATATCCGGGTTGTATGCTTTGGCACCCTGAATATATCCCCACAAATATTCCTGAATCGGAAGGGACTCGTCCATACCGCCTACAAAGCCGATGACATTCGTTGCTTCCACATCACCAGCGCCGTTTGCCGCGATATCCGCAGCTACAATCCCGCCTAAGTAAGCAGCCTGAGCTGTTGCAAAGTCAATACCGTAAACATTGTCGTTTTCACACTGGTCAATAACATCTTCACTGATAATGACAAAAGAAATGTCTGGATACTCGTTGGATACTTCCACCAGGTTGTCCTTAAAATCAGAAGCGGTAATAATCAGGTCTGCGCCTGCATCTGCCGCTTCATACATCGCCTGAAGGTTTGCCTGGATATCCGCTGTCGTCTCTGCTACATGTACATTCGCACGGTCTGCATAATCCGTTACTGCACGGTCAGAGCCTTCTGCCATGCTGTCCCAGTAAGACAAATCGCCGCGGTCACGGATAAACACATAGACTTCCTTTTTCTCTCCGCTGTCCGTATCTGCGTTATCTGTTCCGTCTCCTTGTGTATCCGATGTATTTTCCTGATCGGACGAAGACTGGCCGGATGATTGATCCTTGCCCGCGTCGCCGCCGTTTGAGCTGCCGCATCCGGCAAACACCCCCGCTGTCATCAATACGGTCATTCCCAGTGCCGCTAATTTTTTCCAGTTTTTCATATCATACTCCTCCTTGTTTGTTTAGCTTTTTGCCTCTTCTGCCTCTTTTTTGCACATCTCATACAGCTTCTGTCGGTAAGAATCGTCGTATTCCTCCCAAAGCGGCATCACCTTGCTCGCTTCATCCAGGAAGTAAAATACATCCCTGCCCATCGCCCTGCCTTTGATCGTGTGCATGTCGATGGCATAGTCCGGGATCTGCGGAACATAGCCCTGTTCAAATTCCTTCATAATAATATTTTTGATATGGTCTGTAGAGCGTTCTTTCTGGCACTTGCACAGATAGCGGATCGCGTGTAGGAAAAAGATCGGGCGGTCGCCATCCATATATGGGTATTCCTTGTGCAGATCGTACAGCGTCTTTACAAACCTCGGCGCTTCCGGGCAGCCAAACCCGATATCCTCTACGGAAATGACTAAAAGCCGGTTCCACATCTTTTTTTCATGGAACGTCGAGGTGATGTACAGCTCATAAGCCATACGCATGGCAAGATCTTCTTCGCCGCGGCGGATGCATTTTTGCATTGCCGAGATCACAAGATCTGCTTCCAAACCGTTTTTTGTCCTTGTATTTGACCAAGGATCATAATATTCCTGCTGCATAATATTCCTCCTTAAATAATAGATCTATCTGCAAAGGGCAGATCAAAAGAGAATGCCCCAAATGCAAATCTTAAACTGCCTGCTGCATACTTGCCAGCCGCTCTTTCTTTTTTGCTGTCATCCTGCGGATCGCCTGGATAATAACCAGCACTACAATAATAAACAGGTAAGGGAACGCGTCAATCAGCTTTAAGTCAATTTTGCTGTAAAGCTGCAAGTACACCGTAATCGTATCGGAAAATCCATACAGCAGGGAGCTTAGGCATCCCACTACCGGATTTCCCTGGCTCATAGCATCCATCGCAAGCGACATATACCCTCTTCCAGCTACCATCCCGGTCGTAAACGATTTTAACGCGCCCATAGAAAGGTACATCCCGCCAAAGGAACATGCGACGCCACAGATCGCAAGGGCAACAAACTGATGCAGAATTACATTTAATCCAGCGGCTTTTGCAGCAGCAGGATTTTCCCCAACGGCGCGGATATGTATGCCAAGCTTTGTCTTATACAGCATCCAGGACGTTGCCGCGACAATCACCCATCCAATATACGTAACCAGGTTTTGTTCAAAAAAGATCGTGCCCAGAATCGGAATGTCCTTTAGCACCGGAATACCGACCACCGGAAACGTCAGGCTCTTTAAGGCGCTGGAATTTGCCTTGCTGCCGGTAAGCATCACCAGTACAAAAACCGTCCCGCCGGAAGCTACCAGATTTAACGCAACGCCGCAGGCATTCATTGCCCCTTTCATCACAAGGGCGAAATAGCCGAATACAAAAGAAACTGCGACTCCCATCAGCACGGCGACGATACACCCGATCCATAGATTCTGGGTAAACGCACTGACCACGACGCCCGTCAGGGCACAGATCAGCATGGTTCCTTCAATCGCCAGGTTAAATATCCCGGACTTTGTCATCATATTGGCTGCCAGCGTCGCTAACATCACCGGAGTCGTGCTTGCCAGCACCGTTCTCCAAAATGTTGGAGATGCAAAAAATGCCATCATGCCGCAGCACCTCCTTCCTCTGCTTCTGCCTGTTTCAGAGACAAATTCTGGTCGTGGCGCTTCTTTAAGAAGTACAAAAATCTCTGGGAAGCAACCAGCAAAATAATAATGCCCTGCAAAAATGTTACAATTTCAGGATCCAAATCCGACGAACGGGACATAATCTCAGCCCCAACCCGCAGATAAGCGATAAAAAATGCCGTAATCGGGATAAATACCGGGTTTCCGTTTGCCAGCATATAAATCAGCAGTCCGTCCCACACATAATTCGTCTGCGTCTGCCACTGGAATCGCTTGTATACCCCTACCATCTCAATCGCGCCGCCCATGCCGGCAATCGCGCCGCCGATAAACTGCGCAAGCAGAATCACAAATCCTGTCCGAATGCCGGATGTCTTGGCAAAAGCAGGATTGCTGCCTGTTACCCGCACTTTATAGCCAAAGGACGTTTTATTCATTAAAAATATAACGAACAGTGTCACGATCGTCACGATCACAAAGCCGTAGTGAAGGGAGGTTCCCTTCAGCATCGTTCCAAGCCTGGCGTCATCCGGGAATTTATAGCTTCCCCAGCTCCCGCTTTTTTCCAGGAAAAAGGAACTGACGATCGAAAGCCCGAAATAGTAAAAGATCGAGTTTGCCATAATCGCAAGAACTACCGGATTGACCCGCGTGTACTTATTGACAATTACCGGAAGCATGGAAATCAAGCCTCCCACGATCGCTGCTGCCAATATCAGGACTGCCTGATGCACAATATTCGGCAGCGGCCAGGAGATCGCTATCGCTGTAGCCACGACTGCGCCCATATAAAAGGACGCATCTGAGCTGATATTAAAAATGCCGCTCTTTAAGCACAGCGTCAGCCCAAGCCCTGTAAATACAAGCGGTATCCCGCGCACGATCACATTGAAAAAGCTGCGCTTTGTCTCTAACGGCCCGGTCATCAGCTTCTGAATCGCAATCCCCGGCATCTCGCTTACAAACAAAATAATGACAAATACAATCAGCAGGGAAAGCAGCAGTGCCGCGCCAATCCGTATCGCACTGAAATAATCCATAAGGTCAAATTTTTTCTTGTTCTTTTGTTCCATTGCTTACCCCACTCCCTCCTGCTTTTTTAACCCCAGCATATAAAGTCCAAGCTCTTGTTCCGTTACTTTCGGCGAATTGCTCAGCATACCGGCAATCTTTCCTTTATGCATGACGATAATCCGGTCGCTTAAGGAAATCAGCTCATTTAAGTCTGCCGATACTAAAAGAATCGCCTTGTTGTTGCTGCGCATTTCAAGAATCTTGGAGTGAATAAACGAAATCGCCCCCACGTCAACGCCGCGGGTCGGCTGGTTTAATACGAGCAGGTCACTGTCTGCCTTAAATTCCCGCGCTATAATTACCTTCTGGATATTTCCTCCTGACAAACTGCCGATCGGCTGGTTTTCATCCTTTGTCTTTACATTAAATTCCACAATCTGGTTCTTGCAAAATTCTTTGATTTTTCCTTTTTGGATCATCCCAAACTGATTCGCAAAAGAATCAATATTGGAAACCGTTAAATTTTCCTGCACCGACATTTCCGAAGCACATCCATCCAGCATACGGTCTTCCGGGACATGCGACATTCCTTCCTTGCGGATATGCGGAATCGACTGTTTTGTAATATCCTTGCCGTTTAAAAATACCTTGCCGCTGATCGCCTGCATATTTCCGGTAATAATAGAAATCAGCTCGCTTTGTCCATTGCCTTCCACTCCGGCAATCCCCACAATCTCCCCGCGATTGACCTGAAAGCTGACGCCGGACAGCTTCGGGATCTTAAACTTATCCACGTATTTTAGATTTTCCACCCGCAGTACCTCTTCTCCCGGCTTTACAGGCTCTTTCTCATACGCAAAGGAAATCTCACGCCCAACCATCAGATTCGAAATCTCTTCTTCCGAAACATCCTTTGTCAAATAAGTACCTTTCGTCACCCCGCCTTTTAAAACGGTAATCCGGTCACTGATCCTTTTGATCTCGTTTAGCTTATGGGAAATAAAAATAATAGTCATTCCCCGCTCTTTCAGTTCCAAAAGCCGTTCAAAAAGCTCCTCTGTTTCCTGCGGCGTAAGCACAGCCGTAGGCTCATCCAAAATAATCAGCTTTGCGCTGCGGTAGAGGATTTTTAAGATCTCCAGCTTCTGCTTCATCCCAACGCTCATATCCCGGACGCGGCGGGAAGCGTCAATCTCAAAATTGTACTTCTTTGCCACCTCGTTGGTAATCTCTATCTCCCGCCTGCGGTTTGTGATAAAACTCGTTTTCTTTAGGCCCAGCATCATATTCTCCGCCCCCGTCAGAGAATCCACCAGCATAAAATGCTGATGCACCATTCCTATGCCGTGCGCAATCGCCTCCTTGCTAGAGGACATTTTAAGCTCCTTCCCATTCAGATAGATCTGCCCGGAGGTCACATCCTCAAGCCCATAAAGCATTTTCATCAAGGTGCTCTTGCCTGCTCCGTTTTCCCCTACAAGGGCATGGATCTCTCCCTGGTCTACGGTAAAGTTTACGTTGTGGTTGGCAAGGACGCCTCCTTCATAAATCTTCGTCACATCTTTGACTTCAAGCAAATGTCCCATCTGTAATCCCCCTCCTCCTTTCTCTCGTACCTTTTTGTGTCTTTCTATTTCTCTTAAGCATATGCTGTTTCTACATCTTGCACGCTTTCTTAAAAATGTACTGTTTATACGTCTCGTACGCTTCTATCAAAAATGCGCAGCCCCTTGCTCGCTCCGCTTCCAAGAATTGTGGAATTGCCGACGCACCGCTCGCCTGCATCGTATTTTTCAATATCTGAACGTTTTACCAGATAACCGGTAATTCGAATCACATCCGTAGTATCCGAGTAGAAGGAAAAATAGCGCATTCCCTGCCCAAAGGCTCCGCGAATAATGTCCAGCACCGCCCTTGGATTGTTCTTTGCCGTCTCTTCAAACGGAAACAGCTCCCCGATGCCCGCGGCAAAATGCTTCTGCGTCTTTGCCGTAAACAAAAGCTGTTCGGGCAGCGAAGGCTCCTCCCCTACCGGAATCCTTGTATTCGGCGTTACTCCCCAGTCTGTAGATATGCCGACCTGTCCATGAAGGGCAAACTTCCCGTATTTCGGCTGAAACGCTTCCACCTGGCTGTGTATCCGGTCAAGCACGTCGAGTGCAAACGCTTCCGCTTCCTTCCCATGCCCATAGCGCTCGTTTGGATCTGTTAAGTGCAGCACCTGGTTCACGCACTCCGCAAGCCCTACCATGCCAAACATTCCTACAAACCGTTCCTTCTCAATCAGCCCTTCTTCCGCCAGGAACGTATGCTCCAGAAAATGCGCGTCTTCCATAATAAACGTATCCCTGCGATCCATCTGTTCACACTGTGCCGCTACTGCCCTTGGCAGAAGATCGTCTAAAAACTGCTCCTTACTTTGCGCAAGATCCGCCAATTTCTTTAAATTCAGCCGCCCTAACGTCAGCCCGCCGCCGCCGACCGGAAGTGCGTTATAGCAGCTTACAATCGCATAATTGCTGCCCCAGTCCGCCGTATACATCGCATCGTTTACAAAACTCGGCTTCGCCGTCACAAGCCCGGTCTCTATTGCTTTTAAAGCAAACGCATCCGGCGTGTGCTCATTATAAATCAAAGACATATTCGGTGTCGGACGCTGCATTTTCGCCGACAGCTCCAAAATAATCCTTCCCGCTTTTGTATCGTAAGGCCCAATATTCGCATGGCAGAACGAATCACTGACCGTTCGGTCTACATGCGTTAAAAACAGCTCGATCGCGTGCCTTGCCTCCTCTTCCTCTTTGACAAACGGCTCCAGCAGCCGGTCAATATGTCCGATATACACCGGGCCTGCAATGACCGAAGGCACAAACCGGTAAAGGATCGTAAGCGCAAACACTGCGTCCCAGATATCCTTCGGCGGCTCCAGCATCAGAAATTTGCTGCCCTGCTTCATAAACTTTTCATAATCAGGCAGCACATACCTCGGCCGGTAAGGTGCATTCCCCTCCCCCATATCAAATACGACTTCCTTTTCCACAAACCACTGTGCATCCTCGCTAAGCGGCAAAGGCTCGGGTACATTTTCCGCCGCCTTTGCAAGCTCAATCAGCCGCTGGGGATACGTCAGCTTTGGATCTGCGATAATCTCTTTCATCATTGCTACCTTGTCATTTGCCATGTTGTTCCTGCCTCCATTCTTTTTCTATTTCTACCTCATAGTTTCCGGTTTCATTTCTCCGCCTTATCGTTTTCGTGCCCAAAATCTGCTTTCTACAGGCTTTCTTTGTGCCTGCCCTGTTGATCCTGCGATACAGCAGGTCACAGGCGCATTCTCCCAGCTCCCAGACTGGCTGTTCCAAAGTGGTCACCGGGTATCCCAAAAACCGAATCAGGGAAATATCGTCAAATCCTACCAGTTCAAGATCGTCCCTCAAATGCAGCCGGTGTTCCATAAAATACCGGAAGCATCCAAGCGTAGCCGAGCTACATGCCGACAAAACCGCCGTAGGAGGTTCTTTTAACGCAAAAAACTTCTGGCACGCTTCGTACCCGCTCTGCTCGCTAAAATCTCCTTCATACAAATACTGCATATCCGCCGCCGTCCCCCAATCTTTGAGGCATTGCAGATAGCCATCCTTGCGCCGGCTTCCCTTTTTCGACACTTCCGGGCAGGCGACAAAAGCAATCCGGCGATGCCCCTCTTCTAACAGCATTGCGGCACCGTCATAAATGCCTTTTTTATTATCCAAAAGCACCCGGTCAAACGCTTCCTCATACAAATCCCAGTCCAACAGTACCACCGGAATATCCTCCTGCTCCGCCTGCTTTAGCATCGCAACCGTCTGACTCCCGGAGTCCATCACCGGCAAAAACAGGATGCCCTTTACCTTGTGTTCAATGGCATGGGAAATCGCGTTTTGCTCACGCTCCGTCTCTACCCCGGAATTATAGAAAAGTACACTGTCTCCCTGTCTGTCGGCGCTGTCCTCAATCGCCTCAAGAATCTTAGAAGAAAAAGAGGGGGGACGCTCAGACATAATCACGGCAATCATCGAGCTCGTACTGCGAATCAGCGTCCTTGCCGCCTCATTCGGCCGATAGCCACAGGCATCAATCACTGCTTCCACACGCCTGCGGGTCTCATCCTTTACATAACCTCTGCCGTTGAGCACCCGCGATACAGTTGCAATAGAAACCCCTGCCATCTTAGCAATATCATGAATTGTCATGACCGTTTCCCTCCTCCACATGTGTAAACGTTTACATATAGAATAAAAAAACCATACCATATTTACCAGAGAACGTCAATACTTTCTCTGGCATTGTATACAAATTTTGTTTAAAAATGACGGATTTATTTGTTATTATGCTAAGATTACGGCAAACAAGCTTGCCTTTTTTTGCTCAATTTCAGCATCATATAAATCTGTCGTCCTATGCAGCCGCGATTTTTAGTTTTGGTTAATGGATATGTTCATCAGCCAAAAACGTTCATAGCTTGTTTCGTAGCACTGACGAAGAGCAGCCGGGAGGCACATCCGCTCTCCCGGCGTCCCCTCCTGTAAAAATTTACCAAAGCAACTCAAACTTGTTCGCTATATTTCTAAAAGTACTTTGCATTTTTAATATCTTCTTTTGGAAAGTCCGCTGCCGTCCACACATGCTGCTCGCGCATCTTTTTTTCCGACGCGTCAAAATAATCGTCGCGAATCTCGTCCCCATCATCCGGGTCGTCCCAGGTGCAGTCGATATAGCTGTACTTACTGCCCAGCTTCGCATACGTCCATGCATGTGCAATGCCGCCGGCACGTCCGCAGACGGTCATGGACTGCAATCCGCACTTCTTTGCCATCAGGTTAAACGCTGCCGCGTATCCCTGGCAGACGGCGGAGCCTTCCACAAGCGCACCGTATGCTGTAAACGCATCGTCATACTTGTTTCCAAGAATTTCGGCTGCTTTTTTGTCATACGTGCAGTTTAGAATCAGATAATCGTGGATCGCCTTCGCCTTTTGTTTGGCGGACATCCCGGACTTGACGCAGTCTTTTACGGCGTCTTGTGCCGCCTTGTCGGCTGCTTTTATCTTTTCGCCCTGCTGCTTCTTTGTCAAAGACCTGCCGACCTGGTAGCCGTAAGCGCCGCTGGTATTGCGCCAGACGACCGTATTGTAATTGTACTCAGGATGCTGCTGGAGCATTTTTACAAAAATTTGATAATAAGACGTATCGCTGTAATAGCTTTCCTCATAATTTCTGTCCTTTAATGCCTTCGCCGCTGCTTTTTTTGCTTCGGTTTCTGATTTCAGCCGTTTGATTTTGATAAACGCATCCTTTGACAGCTCAATCGTATATTTCGCATTTGTGCTGGTACTGTTTGTCTGCTTTCGAAACTGGACACTGCCCGCCAGCAGACGGTTCTGGCTCTTTGCCGCCTTCTCCAGCGCATTTTTAATCTGTGCGGTTGAATAGCTTGCGGGCGCGGTAAACGTCACTGACTGCTTTCCTTTTTTTATTGCCTGTGCAAACGTCTGCTCAATCTGCTTTAAATCCAATACATCCGATGCGGCTACCGCCTGCTTTTGCGGCGCAAAGCAAATCCCTGTAAGGAACAGCAGACAGCAAATAACTGCTGCAACTATCTTTTTTCCTGCTTTCATCTACACCTTCCCCTTTCTGATCCTGCCTTAAAATTTTCTAAGCTGGTCTGTCCCGTCATCGACGGTATTTTCAATCGCCTGAATCACCACATCGTAGCTGTAGTCCTGATTCACCTTTACTGATACCCGGTCGCCTACTTTATGTCCTAAAATCGCTTTTCCGATCGGTGAATCAATACTAATCATTCCTTTTAGCGAATTGCCGCGCACCGTCGTGACAAGCTTAAACGTCTCCGTCTCATCATCTTCTTCAAAATATACGGTTACCGTATTGTCCAGCCCGACCTCGTCCACATTGGAATCTGTCTCTATAATCTGCGCGGTCTTAATCATTCGTTCCAAATACCGGATGCGGCTTTCGTTCTGGTTTTTGTCTTTTTTTGCCGCATGGTATTCAAAGTTTTCGCTTAGATCTCCATGCGCCCGCGCTTCCTTTACCGCTTCTAACGCCTCCTTGCGGACGACGAGCTTGCGGTATTCAATCTCTTCTTCCATGCGCGCAATATCTTTTCTAGTCATTTTATCATGCATACGTTCCCTCTCTCCTGCTTCCTGCTGATCCATTACAAACACGAAAAGCGGAAGAAGTCTCTGCTTCTCCCGTTTTCCGCTTCGCCTTTTGCGTCAGTTATTGGATGCCTGTGACTTGATAGTCCTGCTCCTCTACGGTCCGGCGCAGCACATCATCCGCGATTTCGGCGTTCAGCTTCACTACAGCCGTCCCGCTTTCATGGCTGACAACCGCCTCATCCACCTGCGCAAGCGCTTCCAGGCACTTTTTCACTCTTGCTTCACAGTGCCCGCACATCATTCCTTCAATGTTCATTGTCTTTTCCATGTTACATTCCTCCTGTTTTTTGTTTTCTCTGTGTATTTTGTTTTTCTTTTTCTTTTTATCCTTCGTGGCATCGTGGATCGACACCAGGTTCAGGCGCAGCGCATTGGTAACGACACAGAAGCTGGACAGGCTCATCGCCGCCGCGCCGAACATCGGATTTAGCTGCCAGTGGAACAGCGGAATCCATACCCCTGCTGCCAGCGGAATGCCGATCACATTATAAATAAATGCCCAAAACAGGTTTTCATGAATATTGCGCAGCGTCGCCCGGCTTAAACGAATAGCTGCCGGAACGTCCAACAGGCTGCTTTTCATCAGCACGACATCTGCCGCATCGATCGCAATATCCGTCCCTGCTCCGATCGCAATCCCGATATCCGCCCTTGTCAATGCAGGGGCGTCATTCATGCCGTCTCCGACCATTGCCGTGCGTCCCTGCTCTTGCAGCGAGCGGATCACACTTTCCTTGCCGTCCGGCAGCACGCCCGCAATAACCTCATCTACGCCCGCCTGCCTGCCGATCGCTTTTGCTGTCCGCTCGTTGTCGCCGGTCAGCATCACAACGCGGATACCCATATTTTGCATCTCGCGTACCGCCTTTGGACTGTCCTCCTTGATCACGTCCGCCACGGCAATCAAGCCTGCCGCCTGCCCGTCTTTTGCAAAAAACAGCGGCGTCTTTCCTTCTTCTGCAAGCTGCTCTGATTTTTTCATCAGCTCCTTAGAGACTATTGCCCGGCTGCTGATAAAAGGATAATTGCCTCCGGCAAGGCTGGCGCCCTGGTATACGCCCGTCAGGCCGTTGCCCGGCAAAGCGGCAAACTCCTGGATTTCGCCCGGTTTCAGCCCTTTTTGCGCGGCATATTCCAGCACAGCCCCGGCAAGCGGATGCTCGCTCTTATGCTCGAGCGTATTCGCCAGCTCCAGCAGCTCCGCTTCCTGGATACCCTCTGCGGGTATCACATCCGTCACCTTCGGCGTTCCGTTTGTAATTGTCCCGGTTTTGTCCAGCGCGACGATCTCTGTCTTGCCTGTTTCTTCCAGCGATACTGCCGTTTTAAACATAATCCCGTTTTTCGCGCCGACGCCGTTGCCTACCATAATCGCCACCGGAGTCGCAAGCCCCAGCGCACACGGGCAACTGATAACAAGTACCGAGATACCTCTTGCAAGCGCAAACCCGATGCCTTCTCCGGCAAGCAGCCACACAACGATCGTAACTGCCGCAAGCGCAATAACGGCTGGCACAAATACGCCTGACACGCGGTCTGCCACTTTTGCAATCGGCGCCTTAGTAGCCGCAGCGTCGCTGACCATACGGATAATCTGCGACAGTGTCGTATCTTCCCCGACGCGCACCGCCTCGCATTTTAAAAATCCAGACTGGTTGACCGTCGCCGCTGATACGGCATCGCCCTGCGCTTTGTCTACCGGAATGCTTTCCCCGGTCAGCGCCGCCTCATTGACCGCACTGCTGCCTTCAAGCACCACGCCGTCTACCGGAATATGTTCTCCCGGACGCACGACAAAAAAATCTCCTTTTTTCACCTGCTCGACCGGCACCTGCACCTCGGCGCCGTCCCGTATCACGGCTGCTGTCTTTGGCGCCAGCTTCATAAGCCCCTTGAGCGCATCGGTCGTCTTGCCCTTCGAACGCGCTTCCAGCATCTTGCCTACAGTAATCAGCGTTAAAATCATAGCCGCCGACTCAAAGTAAAACTCATGCATCAAAGCCATCACCCCGTCCATGTCCCCGCGCACCTGCGCATCGGTCATGGCAAACAGCGCATATGTGCTGTACACAAACGCCGCCGAGGAGCCAAGCGCCACAAGCGTATCCATATTTGGCGCCCTGTGCCATAAGCTTTTAAATCCGCTGATAAAAAATTTCTGATTCACCACCATAATTATAACGGTTAACAGCAGTTGCAGCAACCCCATTGCTACATGATTTTTGCCCAAAAATGCCGGAACCGGAAAGCCCCACATCATCGCTCCCATAGAAAAATACATTAATACGATTAAAAAGCCAAGCGAAGCAAACAGCCGCTGTTTTAATACCGGCGTTTCATGGTCGGCAAGCAGCTCCTCATCCTCTGACTTCCCGTTTGCCGCATCCTGTGCCAAAGCCGCATGTTTTTGCGAAGCGCCGTAGCCTGCCGCTTCTACGGCACGGATCACTGCCCCTGCATCCGCCTGTCCTTCCACTCCCATCGAGTTTGTCAGCAGGCTGACCGAGCATGACGTAACGCCTGGCACCTTTTGTACCGCCTTTTCCACACGCGCGCTGCACGCAGCGCAGCTCATTCCTGTCACTGTATATTGTTCCAAATCAGAAAGCCTCCTC
This sequence comes from Eubacteriaceae bacterium, assembly GCA_910574915.1. Classification (GTDB taxonomy): domain Bacteria; phylum Bacillota; class Clostridia; order Lachnospirales; family Lachnospiraceae; genus Eubacterium_J. The sequence goes on along the minus strand of CAJTCR010000006.1, from coordinate 4,251 downwards.
TCTGTGTCCTTTTTTGTATGTTCTACTTCATCAGCTTCTGCAGCACCGACACCAGCTCATCTACCGTTTCTTCTTTTCCTTCGCGGATATCCCGCGTGACGCACGTCTTGATATGGTTTGCTAACAGCACCTTGTTAAAGCTGTTAAGCGCCGCGTTCACCGCAGCCACCTGCACAAGAATATCCGTACAATAAGCATCCTTTTCCACCATCCCCTTAATCCCGCGCACCTGTCCTTCGATCCGGTTCAGGCGGTGAATCAGGTCTTTGTATTCCTGGCCGCTGCGCTCTTTTGTTTTGTGCGGGTCTGCACAGGAGCAGCAGCTATCATTTGTTGTTTTCTCCATTTGTTTTCCTTTCTTTTTTGCTGTTCCTTCAATTTTTTCTTTCGATTGTTATTATATACCCCTACCAGGTATATTGCAAGTGTTTTTTTCAATTTCGTATGATTTCTTTCTGTCACATTTGCGCAGCAAAAACAGGCGCACCAAGACAGGAACCTTTTCTTGATTTCCTGCCTTGGTGCGCCGCTTTTATATCCGCCCGTTCTTCCATAAAGTTTCCATCAATCGGGCTGCTGCCCATTATGCGCTTTCCATTGACATTCGCATAACCTCATATCTGTAAAAACAGCTTTAAATGACGAATCTTCCGGGGAGCATGCATAGATTCCAAATCTGATTTTACCGTTCCCTTTTTTCATATGGCAAATACGCATTTGGCTAAAATATTCGCCGTCCTGAGAACATTCTATGCAATAATCGTCTTCCCTGCGGCTAAAGCGATACCACATAGATGATACATCTGCGGAAATAGCGGTCGTTGCCCAATCCGAATACCCGTCATTTGTTACAACACTGCCTAAATGCTGAAACTCCCCGTTCTCATATTCAACCGAAGCTTTCAGCCAATTTTCACTATCTAAATACATAACGATACCGCACTGGTCAAAACGGTGATGGCTATTGGCAAAATCCGTTTTGACCACAAAGCTGAAAAATTTCTCATCGGTTTCCATTTGTAAAACCGGCGCGTTGTCATTCTGGAAATGGTAATACGTCCTTTGCCACAGATCCGTATAAGGCATCGTAACAATTTCCACACGCTTGCTGTCCATAAGATAATTCTTCGGTTCCCGTATCCACTTAAAATCTTTGATATCCATAGTTTTTCCTCCATATATTAAGATTTGCCTCTGCTTTATTATAGATTTTTTTCACCTAAAATTAAAGAGAGAATCTGTGAAAAAACGGTCAAAAATCTCGAATCAAACCTTATATACAAACATCTGATCTATAATAAAAAAATGATACCTGCTCATACATCAGGTGCTTTACTGTGCATTAGACATCATTGATATTGCCGATGACAACGCTTTATGGATCAAAGTCTACGAAGACAGCGTCCGCCGGAAAATCAATCCACGGGAATCTCTCCGGCAGACGTATTTTGTCTATTTTACCTATATTAAAAGACAGTTACAAACAATCCTGTTCATAACTGCCCGCTGCCGCCCCTTATAGTTTCTCATCTGCGATCAAGCTTTCGCATTGGCTCATAGTAATCCAGTATCGTATTGAGCAGCTTTTCATCGATCAGTGAGATCGTCTGGCGGATTTCCTCGATCTTATTTGCCAGGATGTTCTGCAACGACTGCCCGATCTGCGTCCTGGAAATATGGTTGGAAACAGGCATTCCGGTTCCGCTGTCCGCCATCTCTTTTGCCAGCATGATTTTTAGCTGGTGAAAGCCGTCCACCCCGCATTTGCGGCAGAACCTGGACACCGTAGCAACGCTGGTGCCGCAGGCATCCGCCAGTTCCCCGATCATCATATTAATCACGCCGGCATGATCTTTCATAATATAATTTGCAATCTTTTTTTCCTGCATTTATCATACCGGATTTTCAGTAATTGTCAAGATCCGCACTGTATACAAGTTATACCACGATTTGACGATCCAGCCATTTTCCCCGCAGCAGGCGGATTAAAAACAGCACGCCGCGCACGCACAGCTCCGTACACATCGCCGTCCATACGCCGACCAGTCCAAAACGAGGCGCCAACAGCACAGAAGCCGTAATACGCACGCCCCACATGCTTGCCAGGTTCATCAGGCTTGGAACAAGCGTATCGCCGGCGCCGCGCAGTGCTCCTTGGGCAACAATCGATACCGCAAACAGCGGCTCTGCAAACGCTTCAATGCGCAGCACCCTCGCCCCAAGCGCGCGGATTGCCGGATCGGGCGTAAGCATTGCAAACATAAACGGCGCGCATAAAAACATCAGCCCTCCCGTACAAGCCATTACCATAGCGCCCAGCGCCACAGAAAGCCCTGCATAGCGTTTGGCAAGCTGCGGCTTTCCCGCCCCGATATTTTGTCCGACTAACGTGGTCGCTGCCGCAGAAATGCCGGAGCCTGGCATATAGCAAAGGCTCTCCGCCGTAACCGCAAGCGAATTTGCAGCGACGGCAACCGTACCAAGCGGTGCAACGATCCTCGTCCCCGCAATCTGCGCGCCGCACAAAATCACATGCTCCATCCCCATCGGGACTGCCAGCCGCAGTGCCGTACGCAGGCGTTTTGCGTCTGGCCGGAACTCCCGCAAACCCTGATTCCCACGCTCCAGCCGCAAATGCACCGAGCGAAACAGCACCGCATACAGCATACACGCAGCCGTAATCACCTCTGACAGTGCTGTGCCAAGCGCCGCTCCCGCTACACCAAGCCCCGCTCCCGCAATCCAGACCTTATGATCAAACAACACGACCTGCCTGGACGGAAAGATCAGCAGGCTGTTAAATACCACGTCCAGCGCGCACATCATCATATTCAGCCTGCCCGGAACCTTCATATCCCCGCTGCATTGCAGCATACTTCCTGCGGTCTGGCGAAGCTGCGCCGCAGGAAGCGCACAGGCATAGATCCGAAAATAGCGGGAAGCCTCTGCACAGACCGAAGCTTCTCCGCCCAGCCAGACCGGAAGCCCCTGGCTGATCGACAGCCCTACCGCCAGCAGCAGCATACCAAACAGGAACGTCGCGCATACCGCCTGCCTCAGTACCTGCTTTGCTTCCCCGTCTCTATTTCCCCCAATCAGTTGTGCCGCCTGTACGGAAAACCCGGTCGCCGCCGCAATGCACAATCCCCCAAACAGCCATGTCGTACTAGATACCAGCCCAATCGCCGCTGTCGCGTCCGCGCCAAGGCTTCCCACCATTGCCGCATCGATATACTGCATCGCAACCGCACTGACCTGCGCCATTACAGCCGGCATACTAAGCTGTATCACTTTTTGAAGCTGCTGTAACATTTCTTTTCTCTTTTCACATCTCATAACTGCATCTGCTCCACAACCCCTTGAAAAAACTCCAGCATCCCGTCTGTATCCAGGCTCCACGCCTCATCCGGCAAGTCATTCATATAGCTTCCCGTCCGCAAATCTACCGAAAGACAGTCAAGCGGAAATCCCTCCTCTGTAATCCCGTCCCGATGCGGCGTCCCTGTCAGCAAAAACTCCCTGCTCTCCATCGCAGCCGTCATCGCCGCAAAACAGTGCCGCTCATCGATCATAAGGCAGGCCGCATTTTTATATCTTGCCTTAATTCCCCCATACGTTACCGCCAGCTCGGAATAATACGCAAGCATTTCCTGATCGGTCAGATTTTTTCCATGCACCCTGCGCACATGGACGCCAGGCTGTATTTCCTCTGGCACATCGTCAAAATACAGCCCGGTATCACACGAAAACACCGGCATCCGAAACGCCTGGTAATATGCCTGCGCTTTCAGCCTTGCATTCTCTAACGGCGTGCGCCCGCTTTCACATACGTCCGGCAGCTTCCCGCCCAGATCCGCAAGGCTTACGATTTCTATTTTGTTACGCAGGCTGCACAGCCTCTGCTGCATATCCAGCAGTTTTGCCTGGTTGCCTGTTCCATATAATATTTTCATCGTTAAATTCTCTTTTCTTTTGTAAAATACATCAATAACCTGCTTCGTGAACTACCCATTGTCTAAAGCCAATGGGCTTCCTGCTTCATAGACCTCGCAACCTACTATCTCCACAGGCGTTAATTCGGGCTGCACCGTCCCTATTTATATTTTATTATCTTATGCTATTTGCCGTAATCCTTCTGCTAAAATATTTTTTACAGCATTAACATCCCTGTCATGTTTTGCCCCACAAATTGGACATATCCATTCCCTTACGAATAAATTTTTTGTATCGACATTTATTTTTATCTGTATA
>CAJTCR010000005.1 GCA_910574915.1 Eubacteriaceae bacterium | reverse complement strand
TGCTTGACTATTATCTAAAAGTATCGTGAAAACTATTGAACCGCTGTATACCGAACGGTACGTACAGTGGTGTGGGAGGTCGGCTACTCAACTAATGGGTAGCCTCCTACCCGATTTTTTTTAGGAGAAGTAAAACATGAAAATAAAAAGAATATTGACAAATAATGCCGTAATAACGCTAAATGAAAAAAAGAAAGAACAGATTATATGCGGAAAAGGGATTGCATATAAAAAGAAAGCAGGAGATGAGGTTGATATCAGCCAGATCGATAAAATCTTTGTGTTGATGCCGAACGACAGCCTGCAAAAGCAGATGGAACAGCTATTAACAGATATTCCGCTGAAATATGTGGAGCTGTCGAATGATATTGTCAATATGGCGAGACTGTCGATGAACATGATTTTGAGTGACAGCCTTATTATCTCTCTGGCAGATCATCTTTGGGCAACTGTGAGCCGTCTTAAAGAGGGAGTGAACATTTCCAATGGGCTGAAATGGGAGATCCGCAGGTTTTACGAACGTGAATATGAAGTGGGGCTGTTGGCGCTTGAGATGTCAAAAAAAGTGCTTTGTATGGATCTGCCGGAGGATGAGGCTGCATATATTGCGATGCATATTGTAAATGCGGAAACGGACAATTATTCGATGGAAGAGACTTCTAAGATGATCAAATTTATCGGATATATTACGCGTATTGTGCGGATGTTTTTTGGGATTGATTTTGATGAAAGCTCCGGCTACTACTATCGGTTTGTAACACATTTAAATTATTTTGCACGGCGTGTGTTCAGAGGGGAACAGTACGAGGACAATGTGGGCTTGGAACTGCCTGGAATTATTTTTGAGAAATATGCGGCTGCATATGAATGTGCCGAAAAAATAGAAAACTTTGTATTGGAAAAACGCAATTATCAAATATCAGATGAGGAAAAGATGTATCTTACGATACACATCCAAATGGTAGTAAGCAAGGGAAGCAAAAAGAATAAAACAAACAGAGAGGAGGAGCTAAAATAGTATATGCCGTTCTTTTCGCTTTCTTGTAACCAAGGGCGGTGACATTGCTCTTGCGCATTTAGAAAAAAGAAAAATGGGGGATTTTTTATGGGGAAATATACGCAGTTGTCTGCTGATATTATTCAAAATGTCGGCGGCAAGGAAAATGTAAAAAAAGTGATACACTGTGTGACCCGGCTGCGCTTTTATTTGAAAGACGAGTCCAAAGCAAATGATGAGATACTCAAAAATATGGACGGCGTCGTAACCGTTGTAAAAGCGATGGGCCAGTATATGGTAGTAATTGGCGAACATGTCGCGGATGTTTATGATGAGGTCTGTCTCCAGCTTGGCATCCAGGCACAGGGATCCGGGGAAAGAAAAGCAGATACATCAAAGGAAAAGAAGAGCTTGCTCGATCGTGGGCTTGGAGTAGTCATGTCGGGCATGATATCGATTTTAAATCTGATGTGTGCCTGTGGAATGGTCAAGGGGCTGACGGTAGTTGCCGTTATGCTTGGGCTGCCAGAGACATCGGGAGTTCATGCGCTGTTAAATGCTGCGGGCGACTGCCTGTTTTATTCACTGCCGCTGGTACTTGGCTTTAATATCGCAAAGAAATATGAAATTGACCCGTTTTTTGGGCTGCTGCTTGGGGCGGCACTGACTTATCCGTCGATCCAGGGAGTGGATCTGGACTTTTTTGGATATACCGTTAATGCTACCTATACGTCCAGCTTCCTGCCAGTGCTGTTTGGGCTGCTGTTTGCGATTCCGCTGTATAAATGGCTGGACAGGCATATTCATAAGCTGTTAAAAGGGTTTTTAACGCCGCTGATTACACTGCTGTTTGCGTTTCCGCTTACGTTTTTGCTAATTGGGCCTTTTGCACATATGGTAGGCAATGGCATCAATTTTGTCATTAATTTCCTGTTTGAGCTGTCCCCGATTCTTGGCGGCGTTGTATTGGGCGGCTTGTGGCAGATTCTGGTAATGTTTGGTGTGCACGGGGTTTTGGTTGCATTTGCGTTTTATGACCTGCTGGCAGGAAATCCGAGTACAATGATCGGTATTACATGTGTTGTCTGCTTTGCGGTGTGCGGCACTTTGCTTGGCACGATTTTAAAGACAAAATCGGAACAGATAAAATCCGCGGGCAGTTCTGCGCTTGTTTCCGCTTTTTTGGGAGTTACAGAGCCTGCAATGTATGGTATTATTATATCTAAAAAGCAGCTATTGGCAGCTACATGCATCGGAGGTTCAGCGGGCGGCCTTGCTGTTGGTTTGTTTGGATTAAAAGCATATACTTATGCTGGAATTGGAATTATCGGTATGCTTGGGTTTCTCAATCCAGAGGGGGCGAATATTCCAGGAGTTGTTTTGGTAGTTGTGATCCCGTTCCTTGTATCTTTTCTGGTTACGATGCTCATATACAAGGAGGAGAGTACGCAGACGGCAAAAACAGAGAAGCAAAATGCATCAGATGCCGGCAGAAATACGATTACGATTAAGATGCCGGCGGATGGAAAAATTAAGCCGATGTCTGAGGCGCAGGACGAGGTGTTTGCCAGTGAAACACTTGGAAAAGGCTGTGTTGTCCAATCAGACGACGGTAAAGTATATGCGCCTGTAAATGGAACGATTACAACACTGTTTCCGACAAAACATGCGATTGGCATCACAAGCAGCGACGGTGTAGAGGTACTGATCCATATTGGTATCAATACTGTGGCGCTGGAAGGAAAATACTTTGAAGAAAAAGTTAAGCAGGGGGATCATGTGGCCACCGGGCAGCTTTTGATGTGCTTTGACAAAGAGGTGATTGAAAAGGAAGGCTATTCTACAGAAATCCCGCTTGTTATTACAAATACAGCAGATTATTTGGATGTTGTGGAATTGGAACATAAGCATTATAAACATGGGGAAGAGATATTGAAAATTTTTTCATAACGATAGCAAAGACGCAAGGAAGAGAGGAGAAGTACTATGAGCAGATTTCCAAAAGATTTTTTCTGGGGCGGTGCCACAGCAGCAAATCAATATGAAGGCGGATGGAATGAGGACGGCAGGGGGCCGGCTTTGACCGATGTTACGACTGGAGCAACGAGACAATCAAAACGTTATCTGACGTACACCATGCCGGATGGAACGCCAGGCAAATGCAGGACAAATACAGAATTGCCAGAAGGAGCAAGATACGCAGTTTTAGAGGACTGCTATTATCCAAACCATATCGGAGCAGATTTTTACCATCGATATAAAGAAGATATCGCATTATTTGCCGAGATGGGATTTAACATGTATCGTATGTCGATCTCGTGGTCTAGGATTTTTCCAAAAGGAAATGAAAAAGAACCAAATAAAAAAGGGCTGGAATTTTACCGCAATGTTTTTTTGGAACTTAAAAAATATAATATTGAGCCATTAGTTACGATCTGCCATTATGATACGCCTTTGTTTATTGTAGAGGAATTGGGCGACTGGTGCAATTCGGATACGATTGGCTTGTTTGAGACATACTGTCATACGATTTTTGAAGAATACAAGGATTTGGTAAAATACTGGCTGACATTTAATGAGATCAACTGTGCAATTATGGCGCCTTCGTTCTATCCTGATCTGCCGGATGAGGTTGTAGCTCCTGGATATATCAAGCTGCACAACCAGTTGGTTGCGTCGGCAAAGGTTGTAAAGTACGCGCATGAAAAGTATCCGCAGTTTCGGATGGGCTGTATGGTTGCCGGTTTGTTTTCCTACCCGCTGACCTGTGACCCGAAGGATGTGCTGGCGACCCAGCAGAAAATGCAGGATTATTTCTATTATCCAGGCGATGTCATGGTACGCGGCGAATACCCTGCGTATGCGAAAAAAGCGTGGAAGAAATATCATATGGACGCAGCATTTTTTGAAAAGGATGCACAGGTGCTAAAAGAAGGGTGTGTAGACTTTTTTACCTACAGCTACTATTGTACAAGCTGCCATACAACGCATACAGACGAAGAAAAAGATGGCGTCGGAAATCTTTCGATTGGTTATAAAAATAAGTATATCGAGTATTCGCAGTGGGGATGGAGCATAGACCCGGACGGCCTGCGTTACAGCTTAAACGAGATCTGGGACCGTTATCAGGTGCCTGTCATGGTAGTGGAAAATGGGCTGGGTGCGCTGGATACACTGGAAGAAGACGGCAGTATCCATGATCCTTACCGCATTGAGTATATGCGCAAGCATGTAGATGCTATGGCAGATGCGATTTCAGACGGTGTCAAGCTGATCGCATATACGCCTTGGGGGTGTGTTGACCTGGTCAGCGTGTCTACGGGTGAAATGCGAAAACGCTACGGGCTGATTTATGTTGATCTGGATGACGAAGGAAACGGAACGCTGAACCGGTATCGCAAGGATTCCTTCTATTGGTATAAAAAATGCATCGAAACAAACGGGGATGACTTAGATTAACGACGGGAAAAGTGATTATAAAAAAGCTGTTGGAAAGATTTTTCCGACAGCTTTTTTTAATGATCTCTTGACAAGAACGTGCGTTTGGTATATAATCAGAACATACATTCGAAATATATAAGAGACAAAAAATCAAACACAGAAAATGAAAATAAAACGGAAGCGAGAGCGAGGCAACATATGGAACTGCGGATAGCCCCAAAAATGACAACGATGCAAAAACTGGAAATATTGACAGATGCGGCAAAATATGATGTGGCATGTACTTCCAGCGGCATTGACCGCAGCGGTGACGGTACGGGAATGGGCAATACAAAGCTGGCAGGGATCTGCCATAGCTTTTCATCGGACGGGCGCTGCATTTCCCTTCTGAAAATATTGTTTACCAATGAGTGTATTTTCGACTGCCGTTATTGCAGGAACCGCCGTGCAAACGATATACCGCGCGCTACCTTTACGCCGGATGAGATCTGTGAGCTTACCATGCAGTTTTACCGCAGAAATTATATTGAAGGGCTGTTTTTAAGCTCTGGTATTTTAATCAGCCCAAGCTATACGATGGAGCTGATTTGCCAGGTCGTCGTTCGGCTGCGTACGCAATATCATTTTCAGGGATATATCCATGTAAAAGCGATCCCGGGCGCAGACGCAGAGCTGGTGCATCGGACAGGGCTGTATGCAGACCGTATGAGCATTAATCTGGAGCTGCCTACGGCAGAAGGGCTGCGTATGCTTGCGCCGAATAAAAACCGGAAAAAAATCTTGACGCCGATGCGTATGATTCAGGCTTTGCGGGAAGAAAATCAAAACGAGCTGATGCTGTACCGCCATGCGCCGAAGTTTGTGCCGGCAGGACAGTCCACACAGATGATTATCGGCGCAACGCCTGAAAATGATTATCAGATTTTGTCTGTGGCAGAGGGCTTATACCAGAAGTTCGGCTTAAAGAGGGTCTTTTATTCTGCGTTTGTACGTGTCAATGACGACGCCATGCTTCCGGCACTTCCCGGCGGGCCGCCGCTGCTGCGGGAACACCGGCTGTACCAGGCAGATTTCCTGCTGCGTTATTACGGATTTCTTGCCGCAGAGCTGCTGAGTGAAGAACGTCCGCATTTTAACATTCTGTTAGACCCTAAGTGTGACTGGGCGGTACGCCATCTGGAGCAGTTTCCGGTTGAAATAAACCGCGCAGATTACAGGACGCTGCTGCGCGTGCCCGGAATCGGGGTAAAGAGCGCAAGGAGAATTATCAGGGCAAGGAAAAGTGCTTCGCTTGGCTTTGACGATTTGAAAAAAATCGGGGTTGTTTTAAAGCGTGCGCTGTATTTTATTACGTGCGGCGGCAAAATGATGTACCGGACAAAGCTGGAAGAAGATTATATAGTCCGAAACCTGATCGATCCAAAAGAGCAGGTTCCATTTTCCAAAGATGGGATGACCTACCGGCAGCTCTCCTTATTTGATACGGCTGTCAGTGTTCCCTTTAGTTAGGACTAAGAAAGGATAGATACCGATGACAGAACCGATAAATGAAAACAGCAATGAGGCAGCAGAAACCATCTTGATCTGTGAGGATTCTATAGAAGGGATACTGACAGGCGTATACGAGGCATACGAGCTTCGCAGGCCGCATCATACAATCAGGCTTCAAATCGGAGAAGAGCAGAACCTGCGCCTGTTTTGCGTATATCACAAAGTACAGCCAAATGAAGAAAAAAGCAGTAAGGTGATGCGCACCATTTATCGCAGGTTTGGAGAAGATGCCTATACGCAGATCTGCCAGGCATTGGTTTCTTACGATATGGAAAAGGCAGATGCGGTATACCACACGATCGTAACCGGGATCAGCGGCAGCTACCGCGGCAATCTGATGGATCATTTAAGCAACCGCTACGTTCATAAGGTCTTTCAGCTAAGCCGCAATACCGGGATCGAGATTCACCATCTGCTGGGCTTTTTACGCTTTAAAGAGCTGCAAAACGGAATCCTGCTTGCCAGATACCATCCCAAAAACGATGTGATGGCGCTGCTGATGCCGCATTTTGCAGACCGGCTTCCGGGAGAGGACTTTGCGATCTATGATGAAGGAAGAAAATACTATGCCGTTCATCCAAAAGGAAAGCAATGGTATTTCGTCCGCGGGGAGCTGCCGTTTGCACAGGAACAGGAAATATATACAAAACAGGAAGCAGAATACCAGATGCTTTACCGTCACTTTTGCAGCTCGATTGCGATTGCAGAGCGAAAAAACCTGGATTTGCAGAGGAATATGCTGCCGTTTCGGTTTCGTAAGTATATGACCGAGTTTGTGCAAATTGACTGATATTGTGCGGCGCCTGTATAAAGATCTATAAGATTTATAAAATGATACTTGACAAATAGTGGCTGTCATGTTAATTTTTTATATAGATGATATAGTGTGTAACTGGAAAGCAGGCATTAACTATGCATAAAATCAAAGGGATGTTTATGCATATAGGTGCCTGTTTTTCTGCGGCTTTGTTACAGCAGGCGCGCCTTCAAATTTGGCGCAGAAGGAATGGAAAGCAGCATATATGCATAAAATACCAGAAAAACAGGGAGGTACTTTTTATGAAAGACAAGATCTTTGGAGTACTGCAACGTGTAGGCCGTTCCTTCATGTTGCCGATTGCGATTCTTCCGGTAGCTGGCTTGCTGCTTGGCGTTGGGGGATCGTTCACAAATGAAACGATGCTGTCAACCTACGGGCTGATGGGCATTATGGGGCCTGGAACGATTTTAAATGCGATTTTGCAGGTCATGAGCGAAGCCGGTAATATTGTATTTGCAAATCTGCCGATTATATTTGCAATGGGCGTGGCGATCGGTATGGCAAAGAAAGAAAAAGAAGTCGCAGCATTATCCGCTGCCATTGCTTTTTTCATTATGCACGCCTCGATTGGAGCGATGATTACAAATAACGGAGGCGCGGAGACGATGTTAGAGGGCGCGACCGCATCTGTGGTCGGCATTACCTCGTTGCAGATGGGTGTGTTCGGCGGTATTATCGTAGGGCTTGGCGTTGCGGCGCTTCACAACCGGTTTTACAAGATCGAGCTGCCGCAGGTATTGTCGTTTTTCGGCGGTACAAGGTTTGTGCCGATTGTCAGCGGACTGACGTATACGGTTGTCGGTATTTTAATGTTTTTTATCTGGCCGGTGATCCAGCAGGGCATTTATGCGGTCGGCGGCGTCGTACTGGAGTCCGGTTATGCGGGCACATGGGTATACGGACTGATGGAGCGTGCACTGATCCCGTTTGGCCTGCACCATGTATTTTACCTTCCGTTCTGGCAGACGGCGCTTGGCGGTACGATGGAAGTCGGCGGCCAGGTGATCGAGGGTGCGCAGAATATCTTCTTTGCACAGCTTGCAGATCCGACGGTTGACCACTTTGCGGTTTCTGCAACCAGGTTTATGGCAGGCAAATTCCCGTTAATGATCTTTGGGCTTCCGGGTGCGGCGCTTGCGATGTATAAAACGGCGAAGTCTGAGAAAAAAGAGATTGTCGCAGGGCTTTTGGCATCGGCGGCTTTGACATCTATGCTGACAGGTATTACAGAGCCTTTGGAATTTACCTTTTTGTTCGTAGCGCCATTGCTGTATGCGATCCACTGCGTATTTGCCGGTCTTGCCTATATGCTCATGCATGTATTTAATGTCGGGGTAGGCATGACGTTTTCCGGCGGCTTGATCGATATGTTCCTGTTTGGTATTTTGCAGGGCAATGCAAAAACGAGCTGGATCTGGATTGTAATTGTAGGTATTGGCTATTTTGTAGTATATTTTGCACTGTTTTCGTTCCTGATCCAGAAAATGGATCTGAAAACACCTGGGCGCGACGACAACGAAGAAGTAAAGCTTTACCGCAGAAGCGACGTGGACGCCCGCAAAAAAGGCGCATCCGGGCAGGAGGCAGGCGCATCCGAGGAAGACGCGCTGTCGGAGACGATCTGTCACGGGCTTGGCGGCAAGAAAAATATTTCAGACGTGGACTGCTGCGCAACGCGGCTGCGCTGTACGGTGCATAATTCTGCGCTTGTAAGCGATGCGATGTTAAAATCAACCGGGGCATCCGGCGTTGTACACAAAGGAAACGGTGTGCAGATTATTTACGGACCGCGTGTAACCGTTGTAAAATCCAACCTCGAAGATTATCTGGAGACGGCGCCGGATGAGCTGTATCAGCCGCAGGCAGGAGCAGCAGAGGCGCAAAATGGGCAGCCGCAGGCGGCAGAGAAAAAGGCACAGGGAAAACTGCTTCGCTCGGAAGTAATTGCAAGCCCGGTAAACGGCACTGCCGCAGACCTCTCAGAAGCGCCGGACGAAGCGTTTGCCGGACGGATGATGGGTGACGGCGCGATTGTCATACCATCGCAGGCAGAAGTAACCGCGCCGGAAGACGGAGAAGTAAGCTTTGTATTTGATACCAAACATGCGATCGGATTTGTAACGGCTTCGGGGACAGAGCTGCTGCTGCATATGGGAATCGATACCGTCAAGCTGAACGGGCAGGGGTTTGAAGTATTTGTAAAAGACGGAGACAAAGTAAAAAAAGGCGACCTGTTGATGAAGCTGGATCTTTCTTATCTAAAGGAACATGCGCCTTCCCTGGCATCTCCGGTACTGTGTACGGAACTGTCGGAAAACCAGAAGATCCGCCTTATCAAAAGCGGAACGATCAAAGCTGGAGAAGCGTTGTTTGCAATCGACACGTATGAAGAATAAGGGGCATTTGTGATCTAGCGTGCCTGTGGGGAGAAGGAGCATGTTCAGAGTAAAAAAAGTACTAAACAACAACACGGTCATTGCAATCGGAGAGAGCGATCACCGGGAGTACCTTTTGATCGGAAAAGGAGCCGGATTTGGAAAAAAGGTAAGCCAGAGGATCGAGGCGCCAAAAGAGTGCGCGATCTATTCCATGTATGAGCATACAGAGCGCGGAAATGCGATGGATCTTGTAAAAGGCATTGATCCGGTCTTTCTGGAAATTGCGGAGCAGGTATTAAAGGAGAGTGAACGTGTTTTTGGAAAGATTGACTGGAGCATCCTCTTTCCGATGGCTGACCACATTGCGTTTGCAGTCAAACGGATACGCAGCAGCGAACAGATCAGCAATCCGCTGACCGGAGACATCCGGGCGCTGTTCCATATGGAATATGACACGGCTGAGTGCATCCGCCCGATTCTTGCCAAGCGACTGGGCGTGGAGATCGATGAGCACGAGGTCGGCTATATCGCGCTGCATATCCATTCTGCGATTGAAAACGAAAATGTCGCATTGTCGATGCAGATCGCGGGCACGGTACGTGAATGCATCCAGCTCGTAGAGGAAAAGACAGGAAAGACCATCGATGTCCGCTCGCTGTCTTACAACCGGCTGATGAACCATGTCCGTTATATGGCTGCGCGTGCGGTGAAGGGCGAAACGATCAAAGTCGATATGAATGAGTATATTGCGGAGAAATTTCCCGATTCCTTCCGCTTAGCGAGCGTTGTATGCGGGCATTTGGAAAAGTATTTAAAAAAGAAGATGGACGAAGTCGAGACCGGATATCTGGCAATGCATATTCAAAGAGTACTGTCTGAGCTGGAATAAAAATCAGAAAAGTGTAAAGCCTGTGAATTTACAGCAGGCTTTACACTTTTTTGCTGATACAAAAGGAAATATCTACGACGCTTGTGCGTCACTATTCCGTTGTTTCTCTTCGAATCAAAATAGGCGTGATCTTTTTGTGAACCAGCTCTGTCTGCGGTATAGGGCGCCGTTTCTTTCTTTCATCCATTAGCTTTACCAGCAGCTCCATTGCTTCATATGCTATTTTGTCAATCTGCTGGCCGACAGTACTGATTGGGAGAATTGCCTGTGCTGCAATGGGAGAATCATCAAAGCCGATGATACGGTATTCATCTGAAAGCGCACCATGTTCCCGGAAAATAATATTCAGCATACTATTGGCGTGAGTATCCGTTGGCATAAATAATCCTTTTTTCTGGTTTGGGTATTTTCTTTCCAAATACCTGTATATTTCTGACATAATCCTATGGATTTCCTGCGGGGAGTGGCCTAAATCTCTTAAAATCAGTTCATGCCGGATGTTATTTTCCCTGCATACATCATCAAAACCTTGAATACGGCCATAGGCTGGGATGTCCTGTTGGAAAACAGAATTTACATGTATTAAAACATCGCATTTGTTTTTAGACAGCAGGCTGGTTGCCTGGACAGCTCCCATATAGTTATCTGTGTTTACGCTGTTGATATACTGGTCCTCGCGTTCGATCGCGACCATTGGGAGATGATAAGAGGCAAGCTCGCTGGAGGGAATTACATGGCTTAAAATAATCATGCCCTCAATCTTGTATGCAAGCAGCTCCTGAATATATTCCCGTTCCGTTTCAGCGCTGTCTTTGCTTATAAAAACCAGGAATTTATATCCGAAAGTTTTATAGGTACTTAGAATCTGATTGAGTATTTCGGCGTAATAATGCAGATAGAGGTTCGGGATAATAATGCCGATGAATTCGCTTTTCCCATTTGCCAGTACTTTGGCAAGCTTGTTTTTTTGATAACCCAGATCAATCAGCGCCTGCGCAATAATATCCTGGTTTTTTACGGTGAGGGAATCTGGATTATTAAAATACCTTGATATTGTAGTTTTGGAAAAATTGGTGTATTTTGCAATATCATTAAAGGTTACTTTCTTTTTATTCATACAGTCCTCCAATATTGATAGAACAACAAAAACGTATTTCAATGATCTTAATTATAGCAGTATGAAAACAAAAAATCAATTGAAAAAATAACTGGTTAAGTAACCGGTTATTTTTTTTACAAAATTCCTTGACTTTTAGATATAAAGGTGATATTGTAAAACTATAAAGTAACCGGTTACTTAACTGGTTACAGAACTGGTTATTTTATAGTTCCAAAAAAGCAGGGAAAGGAGAGAATTATGGAAATACAGTATTTGGGTACGGCGGCAGCGGAAGGGCTGCCAGCACTATTCTGTGACTGTGAAACTTGCAGGAAGGCAAGAGTTGCCGGCGGGAAGGAGGTGCGAACCAGGACACAGGCAGTTGTGGACAGAAGGGTCCTAATTGATTTTCCGCCAGACACATACGCACATGCGCTCAGTTATTCTTTGAAGCTGGGGCAAATACAGCATTTGCTGATTACGCATTCTCATATGGATCATTTTTTTCCGGTTGAGTTAATCCACCGGCATGAACACTTTGGGCATAATACGAAGGGGATGCTGCATGTGTACGGCAACGCGGCAGTGGAAAAAGCATTTTATGATGCGGTGCTGATCGACCGGTTTAAAGTACATCCTCTGGATAACGCGGTCAGGTTTATCCGGCTTGAACCGTTTGCTGATTTTATGGCGGATGGCTACCATATTATTCCGATACCCGCAGACCATGACAAAAGGGAGGTATGCCTGATCTATATAATCGAGAAGGACGGGAAATGCCTCTTATATGGACATGATACAGGCATGAATCTGAGTGCCGAGGCGTGGGAGTGCATATTCAGCCACAAATATGACCTGATATCTATGGATGCTACGATGGGCAGGGTCAAGACGGATGGTTACCATATGGGGCTGGAGGATGATATTGCATTTGCGAAGCTGCTGGAAGAGAAAGGATGCATCCGGCAGGATACCGTTAAAGTGATCAACCATTTTTCACATAACGGCTGCATGACGCATGGAGAGCTGGAAGCATTTGCCGGGGAGCATGGGATGGCGGCAGCCTATGATGGTATGAAAGTGTCAGTCTGAAGACGGAAACGGTTATTGGCGGCAAAACATAAAAATGATGAAGGAGGAAAATGGTGTGGAAGAAAAGTATGTAAAAGCGGCGCAGGACATCCTGGCTTGTATGGGCGGCAAAGATAACATTGCCAGCGCCGCGCATTGTGCAACGAGGCTTAGGCTTGTCCTTAAGGATGAGTCTTTGATTAACAAGGACGCCTTGGAAAATGTGGAACTTGTGAAAGGTAATTTTAACAATGGCGGACAGTTTCAGATCATTCTCGGAACGGGCATTGTAAACAATGTCTATGCTGAGTTTATCAAAATGGCTAACATTACAGAAATGACGAAAGAGGAATTGAAAAAACAGGCAGCGAAGAAGATGAATCCGCTACAAAAGCTTTTAAAGACGCTTGCAGATGTATTCGTGCCGATCCTTCCCGCGCTTGTTGCATCCGGTCTTTTGATGGGTATCAACAACATTCTGACGGCGCAGGGGATGTTTGTCGAGGGCAAGTCGCTTGTGGAAGCATTTCCAAAGATAAAAGATTTCGCGGAAATGGTGAACCTGTTTTCCAATGCCGGTTTTACTTTCCTGCCGGTGCTGATCGGATTTTCCGCTGCTAAGATTTTTGGCGGGACGCCGATTCTGGGGGCGGTTATCGGAGCAATTATGATCCATCCAGATTTAATGAACGGGTATAGTTACGGGCAGGCGCTGCTTGACGGGACAGTTCCGTATTGGAATATTTTTGGGCTGTCTGTTGCGAAAGTGGGGTATCAGGGGACGGTTCTTCCGGTAATCGCATCAGCCTTTTGCCTGTCGTTTGTAGAGAAAAAGCTGCGGAAGATTGTCCCTGCGATGCTTGACAATATTGTTACGCCGCTGCTGTCTGTACTGATTGCAGGGGCAATGACATTTCTGTTTATCGGGCCGGTGATGAGGGGAGTCGGTGACGCTATGACTAACGCGGTTATGTGGCTGTTCTTTGATCTTGGTTCTGTTGGCGGCCTGATTTACGGGGTTACATATCCGCTGCTGGTTATTACAGGTATGCACCATAGCCTGGTAACGGCTGAAACACAGATACTTGCAAATATCGGTACATTGGGCGGCTCGCCTACATTCGCGGTTGTGGCGGCTGCGAACTGTGCGCAGGGCGCAGCGGCGTTAGCTGTTATGTTCCGTATGAAAAATGATCCGAAAATGAAGAGTTTAGCTTCCGCCTCTGGTATCTCCTCCTTGCTTGGAATTACAGAGCCGGCAATTTTCGGCGTCAATCTGAAATTAAGGTATCCTTTTTACGGGGCATTGATTGGCGGTGGCATAGGGGCTGCTTATGCTACGCTTGTAAAGGTATTATCCGTTTCGCAGGGCCCTTGCGGCGTAATCGGTGTGATCTGTATCCGTCCCGACTGTATGCTGCAGTTTATGGTATCTATGGTGATTGCGGTTGTGTGCGCGTTTGCTGCCACGATGGTACTGGGAGGAGTATTCGGAAAAAAAGAGAAAGCGGCTGCTGAGAACCATACGCAGAAACCTGCAAAAGATATGCACGAGATAGAAGATAAGGCGGAAAAAGTGATTTTTGCTCCGATCCAGGGAAATGTTATTCCAAGAGAAAATATACCAGATGAAACGTTTGCGTCTGGTGTGTTAGGGGACGGTGTTGGTATTGAGCCGGAAACAGGGGAAGTGGTAGCTCCTTTTGACGGAGAAATATCTTCTGTAACTAAGACGCGCCATGCCATCGGTATTACCGGGCCGGGCGGAATGGAATTACTAATTCATGTCGGAGTAGACACGGTAAAGATGGACGGCGATGGATTTGCGGTTTTCGTGTCTGAGGGAGATAAGGTCAGGGCAGGACAGCGGCTTATGACATTTGATATTTCCAAAATCAAAGCTGCCGGGTACAGCACGACTTCAGCGGTACTGCTGACAAACAGTGACGACTATCCGTCCTGTACAGTATTAAAGACAGGAACATCAAAACAGATGGAGAAGATTATCACGGTCGAGTAGCAAGCTGGAATGGATGCAAAATATGAGACGGAGGACGTAATATGGAGTTGTTTTATACGCCAAAATATGCGAAGACAGGCGATATCATTCCTTTCTATAATGAGGAGACGCAGCGGTTTGAAAATTATTATCTGAAAAATTGGAACCCGGACGCACCGAAGGATCTGGTAGTGTGTGGATGGCATCGCCTCATCACAGAGGATCACAGAAATTTTGAAGAGGAACCTGTGTACGTTGATGGGGGAACTGGTTCTATTGTAAAAGTGGATGATACTTACCATATGTTTTACTGTACCTTTGACTTTGACAAAGAGCCAGTTTTACAGTGGGCAAGACACGCGGTCAGTAAGGACCTCCTGCATTGGGAAGACATCCCGGAAGATAAGTTTGGGCCGGATGGGAAAATATACCGCAGCAAATCTGACTGGAGAGATCCCCATGTGTTTTGGAATGAAGAACAGCAGCAGTGGTGGATGCTTATAGCTGCAAATGAAAATGCCGCAACGAAACGGAGCGGCTGCGTAGGTTTATGCGTGTCGGATGATTTATCCCACTGGGAATACAGGCCGCCTCTTTATGCGCCGAGAATGAACCAAGGCGCGAATGAATGTCCAGACTTGTTTAAAATGGGTGACTGGTATTATCTTGTATATTCTAATTATACAGATGGACTGCGTACTTATTACAGGATGAGCCGTTCTGCCAAAGGCCCTTGGATCAGGCCGAAGGTAGACACGTTTGACGGAAGAGCGTTTTACGCTGGGAAAACAGGATTTGATGGAAAGGATCGATACATATACGGCTGGAATCCGACAAAAGGAGAAAATGCAAAGGGGTTTGATCCCGGCAAGGATTTTGGAAAAGATTATTGCAGTTGGAACTGGGGCGGGACGGTTGTTGTCCACAAGCTTGTGCAGCATAAGGATGGGACGCTTGGGGTTTGTCCGGTAGACAGTGTAAAAAATGCATTCCAACAGAGCAAGAAAATAGAGATTACGGGCTTAACGGGCAAATGGATACAAAAGGAAGGAATTGTAAGATGCTGTTCACAAGACGGGTATTCGGCTTCCATTGCAGATAAGATTCCATTGCAGTGCTGTATTAAGATGAAGTGCAAATATCATGGAAATCCTACCCGGTTTGGGATAGCATTGCAGATAGATAAGGCATTTGATTTTGGATATTATTTGATGTTTGAGCCGGATTTTAATAGGATCGAGTTTCGCTCAGGGCTTCGGATGTATGAGCATGGAGGGCAGATGTTTCCATACGAAACAGAAATGGAGCGCCCTCTGGTTATGGAGGCAGACAGGGAATATGAAATTTCATTGTATATCCAAGATACGATGGCTATCTTATATGTGGATGACGACCTTGCATTTGGGTTTCGGATGTATAATTGGACAGAACGTCATCTGGGCTTCTTTGTTTCAGAGGGAGAACTCGAAGTGTGGGATGCGGTGCTTATGACAGAGAAGTAGCCGGAATAAAAATCAGAAAAATGCTTGACACACGATGACTATTGTGATAGTATACTTGTGAAAACACTATTGCAATAGTCATTTTTCGAGGAGGTAAAGTTATGGAACTGAAATTGTTTGATTCTGAGCGAAAGGTGATGGAGACATTATGGAAAGCAGGGGGTGATCTGCCTGCCGGCAGGATTGCAAAGATTTTGCAGGAAGAGATCGGCTGGAACCGGAATACGACGTATACGGTAATTAAAAAATGTATCGCAAAAGGAGTGATCGAACGCACAGACCCCAAGTTTCAATGCCGTGCATTGATTACGAAAAAGCAAGTGCAGGATTTTGAGACAGGAGAACTGATTGACAAGATGTTTGACGGCTCAAAGCAGAAATTTTTCGCAGCGTTTTTGTCTGACGGCGCTCTGACAGAGGAAGAGTTCACGCAGCTTAAAGAGATGGTTTCCGGTATGGATAACGCCTGAATGGGAAAATGCCGGGGAAAGAGGTGAGGGCAAAAGTATGGGATTGTTGGAAATGAGTATTTCTGCGGGCGTACTGATTCTGCTTGTAGCGGTATTGCGCGGAGGAAAGCTTTGGCTTTTGACAAAGCGGGCGGTGATGCTGCTTTGGATGGTTGTGCTTGCAAGGCTGCTGCTGCCGGGCAGCCTGCCGATACAAAACGGAATAGCAGCTCCGGTATTTTATCTGCTGTGGCGTATAGGTGTCCTTCCTACAGACGTAAACAAAGCTGCGGGCGCGGGGACTGCCTTGCAGACAGTGCAAAAAGCGGCTTCTTTTAGCACTGCGGATCTTTCTAACAGTACGCTGCTTGCGCAACTGGCAGAA
Organism: Eubacteriaceae bacterium; assembly: GCA_910574915.1. GTDB lineage: Bacteria > Bacillota > Clostridia > Lachnospirales > Lachnospiraceae > Eubacterium_J. The sequence continues at coordinate 121,381 of CAJTCR010000005.1, read as the reverse complement.
TTTGTCTGGCTGGCAGGGCTGGCTGGAACAGGCGTTTATTTCGCGTATTTATTCTGGAAGGAGCACCGCCTGCTGGCAGAAGCGCTTCCGTTAGCGTTTTCGTCAGAGAAGGCACCAGACAGTCAGGTTCTGGAGGCTTATCAGACTGCCAGCAGGCTGTCCGGCAGAAGCTTACAGAAAAAAAGCATCCAGATACTCGTCCACGACAGGATACAGTCGCCGCTTGTCTTTGGAATCTTAAGACAGAGAATCGTAATTCCCAAAGAGCTGCTGGATCTTGGAAAGGCGCAGATGCAGCATATACTGCTGCATGAGATGGTGCATATCAGGCGCCATGACAATCTATGGAAGCTATTAGCGGCGGCAGCGTTATGTATCCACTGGTTTAATCCGGCGGTCTGGCTGATGGTTCTTTTGTTTGCAAGAGATATGGAGCTGTCTTGCGACGAACGTGTGTTGTCCATGTATGGCAGTCAGGGCAGGCAGGAATACGCCATGACGCTGTTAGAGCTGGCGCAGAATCAAAGAGGAACCGCATTGTTTTGCAGCGGGTTTTTGGAAAACCCGGTAAAAGAAAGGATTGTGTCTATTATGAAATATAAGAAATTAACAGGAATCGGTATGTTATGTACGGTAATGCTTTTGGCAGGCGCAACGTCTGTATTTGCTACAAATGAACAGAACGCAAATAAACAGGAGCAGGAAGTACCATGTCAGGATGCACAGGACGGGCAGGATGCGGATACAGAAAGTGTATTTGTGACGCAAACAAGCACCGTAGACGGAAAGACAAAAATAGATAAAAAGGGGCCTGCAAGTATTGTGAAGGATGACAATCAGGAGAAGATCGTCGTTTCTTTTAACAAAGGCATTGATACAAACGGAAAAGAAGAGATTGTGCTGAGGGCGGAACCATCGGAGGACGGCAGCAGCCCACACTATTATTATGAGGACGAAGACGGAAAAATATATTGCTATTCCTACAATATCGAGGAAGACGGAAACATCAGGCTGGTTCCAGGGGAAAAAGTTTCCAAGCCAGAACCGGAAGAACGACCGCACAGCGATGCCGGGGAGAAGAATGCATCCGGTGCTTCTGTCGGGGAGAAGAATGCAGCCAGTGCTTCTGCCGGCAATGATGAAACATACAGTGCCAACATGCAGACTGTACAGTAAAGCAGAAATATAGGGAAGTTTTTGCTGAGAATAAACAGAATGGGACTTGATATATGTGCAACACAGTGTTATATTTTTAACAACACTGTGCTGCACATTTTTATAGACAGGATACAAACGGCAAAGGAGGAACTAAATCATGCAAGGGAGCGTAAGAAGCAGATACAGCAATCAGCTCGCAGACAGGATTTTCTGTTATTTTATGCGGACAATTCTGCATTTGCAAAAGAGCGGGATAGAACATCTTCCAATAGAAAACGATTTTGAAGAACCTGTAAAATCGTTTTTGGACGTCGCGGTGGACTTGCTCATTGACGGGCAGCCGCCTGAAACAGCAGAAATCATTTTAGATGCGGAATATGATGTGGTAATAAGCAAAGATGCCGTCAGCGCCAAAACAGCAATGTGCCTGCGCCTGGTCAAAGAGCTGTCGTGCCATATCCATTATGATAAAGATTATTATGGATATTTGCTGTCTACCGAAAATTTATGGGGAAATGAGGTTTTTGCATATGCTTCAAGAACCTTTTATCCAAATCTTCCACAAGAAGTAAAACAACGATATCATATCGAAGAGCTGATTAAGTACATGCCGCAGGATGCGTTTAGATTAGAGGATTATTAAAGAATTGTAGTTACAGATCCATCTAAGGGGAACTCTAGTAGAAAACGGATAGACTTTATTTTTTGGGTATGCTATACTAAATATAAGACAATCATGTGTTTCATAATTGGGAGGTGATTATATGCCAAATACTAATTTAGAGATTACGCAAAAAGCAATGGAAGATTTTATGAAAATTCAAGAATATATGTTATTGGCGAAAGAAGAAAATTCTACGAAAACATATGCAAAATTAAAAGATGAATATATATATCTTAAAAGCTTTCTTAATGTTGCAGGTGTAAACATTACAGAACTTGACAAGATCAAAGAATGAAACAATTTATTTGAAAAATGCAATTTCGGATCCGAATATCGAGATTGATGATTATACGATGTATAACGATTTTTATCAGTGCAAATCACTCTCTGATATCCTTGTCGACTTATCCGTTTCCCATCTTCTTTGAGGAATGGAACTTGGATGTGATTAATATTACGGATGCAGGTCGTGGCTCAGTAGTTTTTATATTCAGAATTGTAAAATGGCAGCCGCTTTGGTATAATCAACAGGATAGCAGGTGAAATCTATGCATTTGCTGGAAAAAGAGAAAGATAAGCAGATTTGCATAACCTGCTGAGCGGAGGAAAAAGGAATGCCAAAAAAAGTCTTACAAAAAACAGAGCAGCTTTTTTTAGAACTGGAACCTGTCAAAAAGTGCTCTTTAACGGAATCAGAACTTTTTCATTTGCACATTTTTCAAACAGGAGCAATGCTTCAACCTGCCCATATTAGGAAAAATGGGCTGATTTTTACAGATAACAGTTTGCAGTGGCTTACAACATTGCAAAGTGAATCTGTTGATTTAATTTTTGCTGATCCGCCCTATAATATAAAAAAAGCGGATTGGGATAAATTTGATTCACAAGAACAGTATATTGAATGGTCGCTGCAATGGATCAGTGAAGCTGCCAGAATTCTGAAGCCTACAGGCAGCTTGTACATTTGTGGGTTTAGTGAGATTTTAGCCGATTTAAAACATCCGGCAATGCGCTTTTTTTCAAGTTGTAAATGGCTTATCTGGCATTACCGAAATAAGGCAAACCTTGGGAATGATTGGGGAAGATCTCATGAAAGTATTTTGCATTTTAGGAAAACTAAGAAGTTCAAATTAAATATAGATGAAATTCGAATTCCTTACGGCAATCATACGTTAAAATATCCTTCACATCCACAAGCAGAAAGCAGCCAGTATTCAAACAGGAAAAAGGCTTCTCCGGTATGGACGCCGCATCCGTTAGGAGCGAAACCGAAAGATGTACTTGAAATACCGACTACTTGTAATGGAATGGGAGAAAAGACAAAGCACCCGACTCAAAAACCAGAAGAATTGCTTCGCAAGCTGATCTTGGCTTCAAGTAAAATAGGCGATGTGGTACTTGATCCCTTTTCCGGGTCAGGAACAACACTTGTAGTTGCTGAACAGCTTCAACGGTTTTGGGTTGGCTGTGAAATGAATGAAGAATATAATTCTTGGGCGATTAAACGAATAGATAATGTATTTACACAACCAATAGAAAAGTGGATTGCGTATGATAAAGAAAATGCGAAAAGGAGAGAATCCATACGATGACTCTGTCACAATTAGTAGAATGGGCAAAAAATAAAAGTCGTTTTCAGACGCTTGACGACTATGCTTTCTTTTGTGAAGAGTATTTATCGTTTATTTTTGACGGACTGCAAGCGGTCATTGTTTCTCAGAACGAAAACCATTATCGGTTTTTTCAATATCGTGAGGATGGAAATTTTAATGTTACACGTCCAATAAACAGTAATCTTATGATTACTATTGAAGATTTTCATTTAGCAAAACAAGATTTTAATTATGCATTGCAGCATATACGAGACATAAAAGAGGATATAGATCTTAGAAGATTGATCAATCAATTTATTTATACATGCCAGCAAATGATCGGTGCAGCATTGGATGCACTTCCAGCGGGAGAAAGCAATAAAGCTCGAAAATTAAATGGAGATCTGTTTGAACGTTACATAAGAATGATTTTGCAAGAGATTGGTGTCTCCGTTCACGATGGGGTAGTATCTGTGCCTGTCTTTGTAAATGGTGAAGAGCTGTTTAAAATGTCTTATCAGCATGATCTTATTATTGAAGAAAATGGCGAGGTACGGGCGATTGGTTCTGTAAAGACTTCGAGCAAAGATCGGATAGACAAAATTTTTATTGATAAATTTTTATATAATCGTTTAACGAATGTAAACACACCACATTTTGCGATATTTTTGAACGATGTCCAGCGAAAAGGAAAAGAGCCTCGTTTTGGTGTTAATACCACATTTTTAACGGGACATTTTAAAGGCTATACGATTAAGCTGAATCCTTTAGACGGCGTTTATTATTGCGATTTAAGACCAAATATGCTGACAGATGATATTTTAGCATCTCAAATCCGGTCTCTTGATGCTTTACTTACAGAAGATATCTGGAGATTGATCGAGTAGCACAAAACGTCAGAAAGGAGCATGCCTGTATGGTAGAAGCGTTGTAATGGCGGATAAATGCATCTTGCATTTCACAAGCTTTGGTGATACGATAAGATAGTCAGCCCGGCGCAAAGATGCCGCGGCTGAAATTATAACAGTAAGAAATCGTGCAGCCAGGACGAAGCTGCGGATAGAAAGGGAGCAGCAATGAAAAAGATAGCAGTTACTTATGAAGATGGAAATGTATTTCAGCATTTTGGGCACACAGAGCAGTTTAAGGTTTATGAAATCACAGACGAAAAGATCACAGACACACAGATCGCAGATACGCAGGGAAGCGGCCACGGCGCCCTGGCTGGGGTGCTGTCGGCAATGGATGTGGACACACTGATCTGCGGCGGGATTGGCGCAGGCGCACAGGCTGCTCTTGCAGAAGCAGGCATTCAGCTTTACGGCGGCGTGTCCGGCAGTGCAGATGAAGCGGTTAACGCGCTGCTTGCAGGAGAGCTGGTGTTTCAGCCGGATGTGCAGTGCAGCCATCATGGACATGGGGAACACCATGCTTGCGGTGAGCAAAAGCATGGGTGCCAGGGAAGATGTCACTAGTGTTCCATCCAGAAAGTGAAAGACGTATGCCGCAGCAAACATAAGGAAAGGAAATTTGTATGCGGTAAAAACTTTGCTTGGCTGTGTTGTGATCGCGGCAGGGACGCTCCTTATGGTTGTATGATGTGTAAGAAACGGAGGAAAAAGAATGATAGATCTGTTAAATGAGCCGAAAAAAGCGGCACCGCTATTTGACGGATGGCAGGAAACGCTGATCTGGTCATGTCTGCAAGGCGTGATGGGCAGTATTTATGTGGACGATGCCAAAGAACCTGCTTCTGCAATGGCTGTGCTGGGGGATTTTTATTTTCTTTCTGGAAAGCCGAATCGGGAGCTGACGCTGTATGACCCGCAGCAGAAGGCGTTTCGTATTATGGTTTCCAGGGATCGTGCTATTGACGGCTGTATAGAAGCATGTTATCAGGAAAAGGCGAAAAAAGTCACGCGCTATGCGATTAAGAAGGAGCCGGGCATTTTTGATAAAGAGCGGCTGCAATCGTTTACAGATCGTCTGCCTAGTGAATATGACATGAAAATGATCGATGAGGCACTTTTTTTGCGTTTGTCAAAAATCGACTGGTGCAGAGATTTTGTTATACAGTATCAGGATTATAATAGGTATAAAAAGTACGGGATGGGGGTAGTTATTTTAAAGGATGGAGAGCCGGTATCCGGTGCGTCGTCCTATTCCGGGTATCTTGGCGGGATTGAAGTCGAGATCGGTACGAGAGAGGACTTCCGCAGAAAGGGGCTTGCCTGCATATGTGGGGCGAAGCTTGTGCTGGAATGCATGGAGCGCGGCTTGTACCCAAGCTGGGATGCCCAGAATCTATGGTCGGCAGCTTTGGCACAAAAGCTGGGATACCATTTTGACAAAGAATATCCGGCTTATGAGATTTATTTGTAAAAAGGAGAGCTGTATGGAGCAAAAAACGGATCTAGTGTTAAATGAGCAGAAGGATGCCGCAAAAAAGGTACAGGATTCCTGGACGGAGCAGGTCTATGTCGTGCGTTCCAGGCATATCAATCCGCAGGGCAGGCTGTTCGGCGGCTGCCTGATGCAGTGGATTGATGAGATCGCTGCGATTGTCGCAAGAAGGCATTCGGGAAAACTAGTAACGACAGCCGCGATCGACAACCTGCACTTTAAGGCAGGGGCATACCAGGACGATATGGTCGTGCTGGCAGGCAGGCTGACATATGTCGGGCATACCTCGATGGAAGTGCGTGTTGACACGTATGTGGAGGATTATAAAGGAATCCGCAAAAGTATCAACAGGGCATACCTCGTTATGGTGGCAGTGGATGAAAACGGCAGTCCGGCCGCGGTACCTGGGCTTTTGCTGGAATCTGAGGCAGAGCGCGAGGAATGGGCAGGCGGGCAGAAGCGAAACCAGCTCCGCAGGCAGAGGAGGAAAGAAGGCTATTAAATAATGGAGATATAAGCGCTTGTAGCAGGCGCTTTTTTTAATGAAAAAAAGATCGGGTTTTTGCAAACAAAATCAAGGCACAGTATTACCGTCTGGCTGTCTTTGCGGCAGGCATGGCGTTGTGCCTGCTTGGAAAAAGGCAGGTAGAAAACAAACGGCGTACGGTTTTATCCATCATGCAGTTTTTTTAAAATCCGCCAAGCGGGCAGAAATTGATTGTGCAAACAGCAGAAAAAATCAGGTAAAACTGGAAAAATCCTGTGGATTATAAAAGTTGACGTTTGGGCAATCTCATGTAATAATATGCCTGTAAAGGAAGGAGGTTCCTATGGTAAAAAATAAGAATGAATACTGTGTATATAAATCCAGCCCAAGCGGGGTACAGCTTCCGCTTTATTACGGAAGCGAAAGAGACTGCCGGAGGTTTTGCGAAGCGAAAGATTATGAATATATTGACGAAAAACAGGTTGTGTGGTATTTGGAAATCAGCAGATGCAGCGCGTAATGCGTAAGATTCGTAAAAAGGCCGTCCGGCATCAAAACCGGGCGGCTTTTTTGCGTGGATAGACGGCGCGGCAATTATGGATGCGGCATCTTTACAGATTCTATTTCAAAGGGAATACTTTCTGTTTTGCTTTCAGAATATTCCAATGTAACCTTCTGCGGCAGATCGCGCATACAATGAAAATTTAGATTCAACAAAAAGGATAACGTAATTTTTATACATACTGTTTAAAATGTGAAAGAAAAAATTGAATAAATTCTTTGGTAGCATGTGTTGTATAATTTCGGTTCGGCAGCAGGATATAAAACAGCCGTTTTGTCAGGCTGGACTGAATATTATAAAATGCAAGCCGGTCGGTGCTGGTATGGATTAAGCGGTCACTGATAAAAGTAGCCGCATAATCGGAAGCAGCCAGATGATAGGCTGTTGCAAGCTGGGCAAGCATAAGTTTAATGCGGGGTGTAAAGTCTGCTTCTTGGAACATCTGGGTACAGCGGTCATAAAGATTATTTCCAGGGGTAAGAAGTATAAATTCTACTTCGTTAAAATGTGACAGTTAACCGGATGTTCTGTTGGCACTGCTAAAAGTACATGGTCATAAAAAGCCGGGTATTTTTCAAGATTGTCCATAAATGCAGTGTTGCAGCTAAATGTCAGGTCAAGTTCCCGCTCCAGCAGCATAGCCGAAAGCTGGTCGGAACCATATTCTACAAGTTCCAGGCGGAGTATCCGCTGATTGTTGTCGTGAATGGCAGCAATACGGCGGCATTAAACTACGAACCATACTTTGAAAGGCTTGCTTCCTGGGGATTTGTTGTAGTCGGTAATGATGACAGACAGGCGGGAACAGGAATATCAACCGCACTGACTTTGGCTTATATGTTGGAGCAGAATCAAAATTCCGACAGCTTGTTTTATGAAAAAATGGATGTTCAAAATATTGGAATTGCCGGATATTCACAAGGCGGTGTAGGTGCGGTCAGGGCGGTAACGGAATGTGAGAACAGCGGTCTGTATAAAACAATTTTTACAGGCAGTGCAGCGCATTCTTATCTTGCGAAGATGTGGGGTGGATATGATGCCTCAAAAGTATCTATTCCGTGGTTTATGACTGCCGCTGCCGGAACATCTGACGATACTGGTGCAACGGACGCGGTCACAGAGTGGCTTGGCGTTGCACCGCTTTCATCACTGGTTGAGAATTATGATGCAATGCCGGACAATGTGTTTAAACTCCGTGCAAGGGTTGCCGGTGCGGAACATGTGGAAATGCAGATGAAGACCGACGGATATATGACGGCGTGGATGCTGTACCAGTTACAAGGAGATGAAGAAGCCGGTAAAGCGCTTATTGGTAAAGATGCAGAAATCCTTGGCAACTTCAACTGGCAGGATATTGAGAAAAACAGATGATTGCTATTCCATTTTATCTACATGACGATTTCGGATAAATGAGGTATAATTTTGTTGCCGGGATAGAACGGCAAATCAGAAGTCGCGGAGGTGCATAATGGTATATACAAAACTTGGAAAATCAGATTTGAATGCCTCGCGTATCTGCATGGGATGCATGGGTATCGGCGATCCTTCAAAGGGCATGAACAAGTGGGCTGTTCCAGAGGAAGAAAGCAGGGAGATTATTCGCTATGCGTTAGATCAGGGGATCAACTTCTTTGATACTGCCATGTCTTATCAGGAAGGCAGTAGTGAAGAAGTTCTAGGCAAGGCTCTCAAGGATTTTGCAAAGCGTGATGATTATATTGTTGCGACAAAATTCCTGCCGAGGTCGCAGGAGGAACTTGACAGAAATGTGTCTGGACAGGCGCTTAAAACGCCTTGGGCTGGATTATGTTGACCTCTATATCTGCCACATGTGGGATTACCACACACCAATGGAGGAAATCATCGAGGGGCTGAATAACACAGTGAAAGCAGGAAAGACAAGATATGTCGGCATTTCTAACTGCTATGCGTGGCAGCTTGCCAAGGCAAACTTTTATGCGAGGGAGAACGGTTTTGCTGAATTTATCTCTGTTCAGGGACATTACAATCTGATCGCCCGTGAGGAGGAACGGGAGATGATACCGTTCTGTGAAGACCAGGGTATTGCATTGACTCCGTACAGCCCTTTGGCTTCCGGCAGGCTCTGCCGACCGGCTAGTGAAACGACAAAACGGCTCGAACTGGATGCGTATGCGAGGTTCAAATATGACAAGTCGCAGGATGCGGATGCAGGTATTATCGACAGGGTTAAGGAACTGGCAGAAAGTAAAAATGTACGCATGACGGAGATTGCCCTTGCATGGCTGCTTAGGAAGGTGACGGCTCCTGTTATGGGAGTGACGAAGAAGTCCAACATTAACGGAGCGGTCAAAGCAGCGGAGCTGGAACTTACAAAGGAAGAAACGGATTATTTGGAGGAATTGTATGTCCCGCACGCCCTTGCAGGTGTTATGGCACAGAATGGGAAACAGAAAGCCGGAGACGTGGTTTAAAAAATTTAATGGAGGTCAGACATGATAAAAAAGGTACTTTTAATCAATGGCAGCCCGAATGAACATGGGTGTACGGATGTTGCGCTGCGGGAAGCGGCAGCATCTCTTAACAAAAACGGAATTGAAACAGAAATCCTGTGGCTTGGGAAACAGCCGATGCAGGACTGCATTGCCTGTTACCAGTGCCAGCAGAAGGGTAAGTGCGTTTTTGATGATCAGGTAAATGAGATAGCTGCCCGTTTAGACGAATTTGGCGGAATGATTGCAGGCTCGCCCGTCTACTATGGCGGCCCGAACGGAAGGCTGACATCTTTCCTTGACCGTTTGTTCTTCAGCGCAGATGGGACAAAGTTCAGAGGAATGCTGGCGGCTTCGGTTGTGTCATGCCGCAGAGGCGGCGCAACGGCTGCCTTTGAACGGCTGAATCAGTATTTTCTGATGACAAATATGCATGTGGTTTCTTCCCAGTACTGGAATCAGATCCACGGCTTTATAGCGGAAGAAGCCAGACAGGACGAGGAAGGCTTGCAGACCATGCGTACGCTTGGCGCAAACATGGCATATCTGCTGAAAGCTGGGGAAGCTGCTGAAAACGCAGGGATTACCAAGCCTGAGTACGAAGATGTAACATTTACGAATTTCATCAGATAAGGGGTGCTAAAGATGTCGCAGCACCGAAATTGATACAATGGAAACCGCTAAAATGCGTGGAAATAAGCCTTTCCGCGGATTCGGCGGTTTTATTTTTTCGCTTTTTGAGCCTTTTTTCCATAGTTTCTCAACGGAGTCTCCTTCCCTACCAGATACGGACACGGAAAGCCGAAAAAGACTAATTATTTGAGATTACAAAGTACAGGAAAATATACAGAAGATATAATTAAAAAACTTGAGAAATTTTTGAGATTTACATGGTATAATATATTTTTACGAGAGGAGCTCTTTGCATGAGTGAGAAAATTTTGATTGTGGATGATGAAAAAGGTATCGTGGATATGCTGAAAAGTTATTTTGAAAGGCAGTCTTTTCAAATTTACACAGCTTATAACGGCATGGAAGCACTGAAACAGGCAGTTTGTGATCCTGATATTGTGTTGCTTGACATCAATATGCCAGAAATGGACGGACTTGCTGTCTGCCAGCGGATACGGGAATTTATTACCTGCCCTATACTCTTTCTGACGGCACGGATAGAGTCTGCCGATAAGATTATTGGATTTCAGGCAGGTGCGGACGATTATATCATCAAGCCTTTTGATTTAGATGAGTTGGGGGCAAGGGTTGCAGCCCATCTGCGGCGAGAACAGCGTCGGCAATACAACAGGGCAGTACGCTTTTTTGGAGAAATAACGATTGATTATGCGGCACGGACAATCGCCATAAATGGTGTGTCTGTTTCCATGTCAAAACGGGAATTTGATATTGTTGAATTATTGTCCCTGAATCCCGGACAGGTATTTGATAGGGAGCGGATTTATGAAACTGTGTGGGGAATAGATGGGGCTGGGAACAGTGATACTGTTATGGAGCATATTAGGAAGATTCGGGCAAAGCTGACGGCACATACGCTCCACAGTTACATTGAAACCGTTTGGGGGTGTGGTTATAAATGGAATGGCTGAAAAATATGAGTTTGAAGAAGTCGTTCTTTCTTCTGTCTGTGGGATGTGTTTTTGTTTCGCTCGTTCTTATAATTCTGGTGTTTTTAGGCTGCGGTGCAATCAGGGGAGACTATCCTGCCAGCGAAATTTCTTTTTCACTTGACGGGGTAGTATCGAGAATAGAACCTGTTACTACAAAACAGCAACGCATGTTATCCCTGATGTCCGGGCTTGAGATTTTTTCCTGTGCCGTATTTCCACTGGTGGGTTTGGGAACTGCGGGCAGCTTATTTTACCATATTAAGCTAAAAGAACCGATTGAACTATTGCGGGATGGTACGGAGCATATCAGCGCAAATGATCTCAACTTTTCTATTACGGCCGTATCGGCTGATGAACTCGGTCAAATCTGCACAGCTTTTGAAACGATGCGGCTTGAACTTCTGAAAACAAATCAGGAGTTATGGAGGCAGGCAGAGGAACGAAAACGGTTAAATGCTGCTTTCTCCCACGATTTACGCAATCCCGTCACAGTTATAAAAGGAACCGTAAAGTTGCTAAAGCAGGGAATGGCAGACGATCAGGCGCTTGAACGGCTGGAAAGTTATACCCTGCGCATTGAGCAATATGTGGAAGCAATGAGCAGTATTCAGAGGCTTGAGCAAATGCCGGTGCGAATTAGTAAGTGTACCTACGCCGTGTTATGGTCAGAGTTGGCAGATACCGTAAAACTGTTTGCCCCAGAGCTATGTATGTCAATATCTGCTCCCGATAAGGGTTCTGTAAAATTAGACCATGGAATGTTTTTGACTGTTGCAGAGAATTTAATTAACAATGCGGCTCGTTTTTCACGAAGTAAAATTCAAATACACATTGTGGAAAATAAAGATTTTTTATCCCTTTCCGTCATAGATGACGGTTCCGGTTATCCTGCGGAATTAGTGCAAAACGGACCGAAACCTTTTGGAAAACGAAACGAGGATACAGCACATTTTGGCATGGGGCTGTATAGCAGCGGAATACTCTGTATAAAGCATGGTGGTTTTTTAAAACTCGAAAATGTAGATGGACAAGGTGCGATGGCAACGGCATTTTTTCAAATAAATTTCAAATCTTGAGCGTTTCTTGAGATTTATCATATAAACTCTCCTTATCAATGATAAGGAGGTTTTTTATTATGAAAATTGAAGCCAAGGAACTATCCAAAATTTATGGGGTTGGAGAAAACCGGGTGGTAGCTCTGGATAAGGTCAATTTGGAAATTGCCATAAACGATTTTATATCCATTATGGGGCCATCAGGAAGTGGCAAAAGCACCCTGCTTCATCTCTTATCCGGGCTAGACAGACCGACTTCCGGCAGCCTGACCTATGATGGCAGGGATATTTACGGTTTTAGCGATAAGGAATTGTCAGCATTTCGGCGAAGGCGCATTGGTTTTGTTTTTCAGCAGTATAATCTACTGCCTGTTCTGACGGCAAAAGAAAATATCATCATGCCCCTGCTCCTCGACAAAAGGCTGCCAGATGAAGTTTATCTGATGCAGCTTGCAGAATGGTTAGGTATCAGTGACCGTCTGGAACACCTGCCGCACGAACTGTCTGGAGGACAGCAGCAGCGTGTTGCGATTGCGCGTGCCTTGATTGCAAAGCCGGATATTATCTTTGCAGATGAGCCGACAGGAAACTTGGATAGCAAAAGCGGCAGCGAGGTTATGAAGATGCTTGAAAATATCTGGGAAAAGACGGGTACAAAATTAGTTATCATTACACATGACCGCCGGGTGGCGCGGATGGCTGACAGACAATTTGTGATCGTGGACGGTGTTCTTTCGGAGGTGATAGCAGGATGAAATCTTATCGCACACTGGCGCTCAAAGAGACAGGGGCGCAGAAAATCACTTCTATTCTGATTTTGATTGCCATTATCCTTTCAACCATGATGACGGCGGTGATCGGGCAATCTGCCGGGGTGCTGTCCGCCATGCGCCAGCAGCAGGCCATTACTTTGGGTGGCAATCGTTATGTAACATTTTTACAGATGAATCAGGAACAGGTTGCAGCTTTGCAAAATGACCAGCGGTTGTCTTTTGTTGGAGAATATGTCACCTTGGGAACAACGGAGCTTAATCCGTCCCTTTCGTTGGGACTGAACGAATATCAGGAAGATGTTGTCGCAATTTATCCTACGGCCTCCCGACTAAAAGAAGGCAGATTGCCGGAAGCACCTATGGAAATAGCGTTGCCGGAGGATGTGCTGCAACACCTTGGTCTTGTGGGCAGTTTGGGCGAGCTTGTTTCACTTCCGCTGTCAAAGGCGCTTCGCCACGGAGTTGAGATTTCTTCTTATGATTTTATGGCGGATTTTTCGTTGGTAGGGATACTGGAGAGCAATTATCTAAACTATACCTTTGGCGGCGTCACTGGCGTGGTGGGCAAGGGAACGGCGGAATCCCTGTTGCCGGAAAACTATCTTTACTATAATGTGGATATTCGGACGGTCAATAAAAGTACGTTTCAAGAGACTGTGAATGACTTGATTTCTACGCTGGGTGTCCATGAAATGGATACTCTATATAATGTTCCCTATCTGGATGCTTTGGGTATCCGCTATGATTCTGGTCGGTCTGACACATCCAGCCAAGGATTCTCCCTTATGCTGGCAGCAGGGATCATGGTCGGACTGTTGCTGCTGGTGGCGGCGGGATTGGTGATCTATAATATTCTGAAAATTGCAGTATCCCAACGGATCAAGCAGTATGGTACTTTGCGGGCCATTGGTGGAGAAAAACGACAGCTTTATTTTCTTGTGACGGCCCAAGTGCTTTTGCTCTGTGTGATTGGTATTCCGATTGGGCTTCTGCTGGGAACTTTGTCAGCCAAAGGCATCTTGACTGCCGCAACCAGTTTTGTTTCTCCAGAAATTTTTTTGGTGCAAAACAGGGATGAATTAAACCTTCTGATTGCAGAAAGCAGCTCTGGCAAAGGTATTTTTCTGCTGGTAAGTACGTTCATTACATTGTTTTTTGCGCTTATAGCGGCTATCCCTGCTGCTCGATATGCCGCAAAGGTATCCCCTACCGTGGCCATGGCAGGACGAAATATTAAGATCAAACGGAGAAATCGGAAAACGAAAAAAATTCGTAATTACGAGGCGCTTTATGCTTGGCTGAATCTAAAACGCAACCGTGGACGCACAGCAATTACGATTTTGTCTTTGGTCATGAGCATTACAGTCTTTATTGCACTACAAAGTTTCAGTTCTTTGCTGGATGCTTCTTTTGCGATGCCAGATCATCTTGGAGACTACTCGGTTGTGAATGAATATGGCGGCATTTCTTCCGGCGAACTTGCCGCATTGGAGGCGGATAAAAATGTGTTCGCCGTGGCAGCAGAACAGTTTTCGCTCTACGACCTGGATGAACAGTACCTCCCCATCGGCATAGAAACCAGCATTACTTTGGGTATTGGTGAATGCTTGCAAATCGTTGGCTTGAATGACTGCTGGATAGAGGATGCGTTCGCACAGCGTCTATCTCCAGAGCAGATGGAGCGGTTGAAAGCTGGGGAAGGCTGTGTGATACGAAATCCAATTCCCATGCAGGTTGGAGAGGGACAAATCGGCACCACTCAAATCGAGGCAGGCACAAATATTGCTGTTGCGGGCAAAGAAATGCCGGTATTGTTATCGCTTAATGGGTATGATACCTATTTTAGCGTAGGAAACAATGGATTTACAAACGGCGTCCAAGTTCTGGTTAGCGACCGTCTGTATCCCCGGATTACTGGAATCGAGACTTATGCAGAACTGCGGCCAATCCTATCATCAGATGCTGACCGGAATGCATTTGACAAAGTATTAGAGAGTTTGTCCCAACGGATTCCTGGCAGTACCGTTTTATCCTACGAGCAGGCAGACCGTCAGGAGGCAGAGAGTTTCGAGCAGATTCGGCTGTTGGCATGGGGACTGATTCTGTTTATTGCAATAATCGGTTTGCTGAATATCATCAACACGGTTTATACCAATATCCATACTCGCATTGCAGAAATTGGTATGCAGCGGGCCATTGGTATGAGTGCAGAAGGCTTATATAGTGTATTTTTATGGGAAGGAGCTTATTATGGCTTATTTGCGGCGTTAATCGGAAGCATAGCTGGATATATTTGTACGATTTTTATAGAGGCCGCAAAGACAGATACTATTCAGTTGGCTGCTGTTCCTATTGTTCCAATTGCAGAGGCGACGTTTCTTACGATTTGTGCCTGTTTGTTAGCAACGTGTATTCCGTTGTGGAAGATTACAAAATTAAGTATCGTGGATTCTATTGAAGCGGTTGAATGATCAGGGGAAAAAAGTCCATGCAGGTACGTTATGAAAAATCGGGAGGACGGACAAAGACCGCCGGACTGGAAAGAGCGTGAGCCGATAGACAAGGCAGACTATATCTGCCATGCCTGTTCTGTTACCTATATGAAACAATTCACATTTCGCATCTTGTATTAACACCCGGCTAGAAATATAATTGTAATATACCCGACTTCCAAAACAAATTGAAAAATACTGCCTGCCGCAACATTCTGCGGACATTTATCAGCTATACTAACACTAAAAGCGAAAAAGGAAGTGCGCGCATGAAACAGATTTTAATTGTCGAGGACGACACAACTATGAATAAGATGCTTTCCAATATACTGCTGGCTGAGGGCTATAAAGTTACTTCTGCTTATACCGCAACAGAAACACAGCATTATTTTCAGTCAGCTACCTATGATCTGGTAATTCTGGACATCAACCTGCCAGATGGTTCTGGCTATGAGGTCTGCAAAATAATCAAGGAAAACACACATACGGCTGTGATCTTCCTGACAGCAAATGATTTAGAACAAGACATGATAAAGGGTTATGAGCTGGGAGCATCCGATTATATCACAAAACCGTTTTCTAACGGTGTGTTGCGCCACAAGGTTAAAGCGATTTTTTCTCTGCTGGAAAATGCGGAAAAAGAGCCACCCCACAAAATATATGATGATGGACAACTTATGATAGACTTTTCTTCCATGCGGGCAACTTTGAATGGAAATGAAGTCATTTTTGCTCCGCTGGAATATCGGATGCTGGAAGTCTTTACAAAAAATAAAGGAATTTTATTGACCCGACAAAAATTGTTGGAAGATTTGTGGGACAGCCAAGAAAAATATGTGGATGAACATACCTTGACAGCAGCGATCAGCCGTATCCGGGGTAAAATTGAAAAGGACGGAAAAAAATATATTCAAACTGTTTATGGCATGGGCTATATGTTTACAGGTGGGGGTGTGAAATGAAAAAAGTACAGTTATCTCTTTCTGGTATTTTCCGGCTGATTGGAGCAGGCGTTACCATAACAATCCTTGTTCTGTGTATCGGTGTGTTTTTCGCTACCCAAAATGTGACGACAGCTATTGTATGCCTGATTACCACTGCAGCATTATCTATATGGGCATTTATCTTAGTCAAGGTTTTACAAAACCGGCTGGCCCATTTTACGGATGATGTATGCCAGACGATTGACGATATGATGCAAGGCGAAACGACGCCAAGAATGATTTTTGATAATGATACCTTGTTAGACCGCATTAACCACCAACTAAACCGTTTGTATCAGATGTTGCAGGCAAACAAAAAAATCATAGCGGAACAGCGTGCCGACTTACAGGGGATGATTTCTGACATATCCCATCAAGTCAAAACACCTACTACAAATTTGAAGATGGCTGCGGCTACTCTTTTGGAACAGGAGCTTTCCCGTGAACAGCAAGTGGAATATTTGCAATCCATGAATGTGCAGCTTGATAAGCTGGATTTTCTTATGGGCGCGATGGTAAAGTCCTCCCGTTTGGAAACAGGAGTGATCTCATTAGACAAGCAACAGGTTCCGATTTATGAAACTCTGGCAATCGCTTTGGGTAGCATTTTTTTGAAAGCAGAAGAAAAGCATTTGCAAGTTACAGTAGACTGCCCGGACGATCTGCTTGTCTCCCATGACCCGAAGTGGACGGCGGAAGCCCTATTCAATATTTTAGAGAACGCTGTAAAATATACCCCGGCAGGGGGAACCATTCAAGTGGCTGTTGTTCGCTGGGAAGCCTGCACAAAAATTGATATAACCGATACGGGGCGTGGCATCCCAGAAAGTCATCAAGCTGCAATTTTTAAGAGGTTTTATCGGGAGCCGGAAGTACACAGCATTGAGGGGATAGGTATTGGCCTGTATCTCACAAGGGAGATCATTTCAAAGCAGAACGGGCGTATCAAAGTAACTTCTGCGGTAGGCACTGGTACAACTTTTACCATCTTCCTGCCAAATGATTGAGGCGGCAGGTAGCCGCCTTTTTCTGTTCTTTCCGTTCTATTTCGAAATTATTTTAGATATGGCGACATTCTCGTGACCTTTGTATTTTATCATTGGGATACAAACAAGAAAGGTGGTATTCACTATGTCAATATTGCAAACGGCTGATTTGAAAAAATATTACCAGCAGGGCGAAACAGTGACAAAGGCGCTGGATGGGGTGAGCCTTGAAATCAATGCCGGAGAATTTGTTTCCGTTGTCGGTACTTCGGGTTCCGGCAAGTCAACGTTGCTTCACATGATGGGTGGTTTGGACAGTCCTACTTCCGGCAAGGTCATTATCAACGGAGAAGATATTTCTCAAAAAAGTGCTGAACAACTTACCGTGTTTCGTCGTCGTCATATCGGTTTTGTATTTCAGAATTATAACTTAGTCCCTGTTCTGAATGTCTATGAAAATATTGTACTGCCGGTTCAGTTAGATGGAAAAAAAGTAGATGAAAAACTGCTGGCTGAGATTGTTGGAGTGCTGGGGCTGAAAGATAAACTCGAAAATGTCCCTAACAATCTTTCCGGCGGCCAACAGCAGCGGGTTTCTATTGCTCGCGCCCTACTTACTAAGCCAGAAATCATACTTGCCGACGAACCAACAGGAAATCTGGATAGTAAGACAAGTCAAGATGTTCTTTCTCTGCTGAAAGTCACCAGCATGAAATTTCATCAGACTGTGGTAATGATTACACATAATGATGAAATTGCCCAGCTTGCTGACCGGATTATCCGTATAGAGGATGGAAAAATAACAAATTAAGGAGATTGAACTATGAAAAAATCTATTTTACTTTTTGTATTGGTATTTACATTATCATTAGCTGGCTGCGGTGCTGCAAATGATAATGTCGTGCATCAGGACGGAAACCTGATCATTACAAATTATTCCGATTATGAAATCACAGACACAACAATCACCCACTTAGGAAAAACGATATCTGTTTCCCCTAAAGCAATTAAAGATACACAAATTTGTTATTTCAAAATGGATCCTGTCGACGATTACATTTATACGGTTTCTTTTGTAGATAACAATGGAGAGGAACACGCACAGGAGTTTACGGATCATTTTACCGAGGATGCTCAAATCTTAATTGCAATCCAGTATTCTGGCGGTATTTGGACGATTGACTACGACAAGTAAGGGGGCAGATTTATGTTCTATAACGACACTCGAAAACAAATCAAAGGGCTTGCAAACAAAATCATGTTGGGAAACCGCCGCCGCAATGTTTTTGTTATCATTGCTATCGCGATGACTACTTTTCTTATTTCTACAATTCTCTGCATCGGTAGCGGATATTTGAAAAGTGCAGATAAACAGCAAAAAATGCTGAACGGTACAGCGGCAGAAATGATCTTAACAAATCCAACGGAACAACAGATTCAAGCATTACAGCAGGACAAAAATATCATATATATGGGTATTAGCCGTCAAATCGGTTTTATTGATACAGCAGCCTATCCTCGTATCAATAGTATTCTTCTCCGCTGGTGTGATACGGTTGAATGGGAACGGCATATTTCTCCAACAATCGGAAATATAAACGGGCATTATCCCGCATCCGAGAGTGAAATCATGTTGCCCACATGGGTTTTGGATAGAATGGGTATCGTTCATCCGACCCTCGGTCAGACAATCACGCTTTCCTTCCGCTATGGCTACACAGATATTCATTGGCAACCGCTTTCCAATCCAAAAGATTTTTCTTTTACATTGTGCGGCTGGTATGATGATTACAGCGGCAACAAAATGTATGATAACGCCATTGCATACATTGCAACGGACTTTTGGAAAAACTCTGTTGCAAACGAAGCAAATACCAAGAGCGCACTATCACTCACAGTTTCAGGTGATGACGGAAATAAAATCCGCTCGTACATTGAACCCTTAAATGAGTTTCAGGAATTTACGGATCTATCAAAAGCCGGAAGCAGCAAAAATAGCTTTAGCCCGGTCGCAGCGACCATTGGGTTGATTGTTACAATAATGATCTGTGGCTATTTGCTTATATACAATGTCCTTTATATTTCGGTGACAAAGGATATTCGGATGTATGGACAACTTAAAACGTTGGGAACCAGCGAGCGGCAAATGAAAAAAATTGTTTATCGCCAAGTCCGGGTGTTGAGTTTTCGGGGAATACTTTCAGGCTTGATAGTAAGTGTGGCAACCGTGTTCTTAATTGTTCCTTTTGGTATACGGGCTTTATCAGGTGACATGATCATGGACAGCGCCATATCCCCATCGTATTCTCCGTTAATCTTCATAGGGGCGGGACTGTTTTCATTTATCACGGCATTGATTAGCAGCATGAAGCCGTCCAAAATTGCAAGTTTGGTATCACCTATTGAGGCTTTGCGCTTTTCCGGGGTAAATACTTCAAAGAAAAACAGCAGCAGAACATCCCGTGGTAATAAAGTTTTCAAAATGGCAATCAGCAATGTTTTTCGGAACAAAAAAGGAACGATATTGGTACTTGCTTCGTTATTTTTAGGAATCAGCCTGTTTGTAATTGTGAATGGAATACTGGCAGGATTGGATGCTTTTTATCTGGCAGACGAATATATGGACGATGATATTGTGATTGAAGTAAGTCAGCAAACAAACCTCAATGATAACATTCTGGCCGGCTTACAGGCCGCTCCCGATGTCCAGGAAATATCCTATACGACCAAACTCTATGAACAGTGGTTTATTGACGCCGATAATATTCTTGAAAATTACATTAACGATTTTTGCGGTACTGGTACGGTTCCGCAGGAAGCCATTGAGCAGTATGCGGATGGAAATAAGTATCAGACGTATGTGTTCGGGATTGGGGAACAGGACTTTAACAAAGCTGCTTCATTGATAAGCAGTCCCCTTGAATATGAGGATTTTTGCAATGGGGAAATCGCTTTTTTGGCATCCGCAACTATTGTGCCTTATGAGGGGACTGCAATTAGTGGGACAGTCCAGATACCACTAAATGGTGAAAATTATACCCTAAATATTGCCCCATACTATTTGCCTGCCACATTCAGGGAGGATGGAAAAACGCTCATTGCACCTAATATTTATGTCAGTCAGAAATGGTTGGAACGGATTGGGGTTGCTGGAAAAATTAACAGAATCACTTTACAAACTGATAGTTCAGAGCAGGCACTTGATGCCGTTAATGCCATGTTAGAAAATTACAGCGGAATTACCATTACATCAAAGGTTGAAAAAATCAATGAGCTTAAAGCCAGTTTCAGCGGGATCACTTTCTTAGGAAATGCAATCAGTGTTATTTTATTGGGAATCGGTTTAATGAATTTTATCAATATGATGTATGTGAGTGTGAATAGCAGGAGCAAGGAGTTGGCTGTCCTTGAAAGCGTCGGCATGACCAAAAAGCAAATATGTAAGATGCTGCAAATCGAGGGAAACACTTATGCCATCATCACAGCAATATTGATTTTCACGTTGGGAAGCGCGGTATTGTATGGGGCTTTTCAAGTTGTAAAAGTGCAGGCATCCTACGCAGTTTTCACTTATCCATTCTATCAAATAATGATATCGCTGGCTATTGTGATAATTATATGCAATTTGGTTCCTATTCTCGTTTATAAGGCGGAGGATAATCATAGCATTATTGAACGATTGAGTTCGAATGAGTAATGAGCAGTTAAACCGCATATCAGATATAAAAGAATTGCAGGAATAAAAAAAGCCGGGGACGCGGCAGCTATCAGACAGCCACCGCGCCCCGGTTTTTCTAATAAGCTATTAGCACAAGGAGTGCCGCCCGTGGAGGCTGCAATTCGGACAGGGTTTTCAGACCAGAGCCATTTTACGAATTATTTCAATCAGTTTATAGGGACTTACCGTGGAATATTTTCAGATAAGGTCAGGGATGGTAGACAGCATGGGGAGTAAGAGGCAAGCAGGGCATCTGATGGCACTGTTTACGATTCTTGTTTTTTATGGAATCCTTTTCATGATTCCGCCGTTGTTCCTTTTTGATTTTGAAATCGGGCTGGAACGGCTTGCTGATATGACGCACCTGCTGAATATCCTTTATCTGGGATTGGGGGCATCTGCACTCTGCTTCGTGACATGGAATCTTGCGGTAAAGGCGCTTGGGGCGGTGAAAACCAGCGTATATATTTACATAGTTCCTGTCATAACAGTGGTGACCTCTGTGTTAATATTGAAAGAGCCGGTAACGTGGGCTTCCATTATGGGGACAGTTCTGGCAGTTGCGGGCCTTTTTCTTTCTGAGTATAACGGGAAGGTGGTGTGAATGAGCCTGCCATTCGCGCTGTCAAATCCGCTATTCATGCTATCGGTATTATATAATATTTCAGTTTTTTCGATATAAAAGGTGAAAGTCAAAGGAAGGCAGGTTTGTGTGATGGAATAAGAAAGGAGAGGATGTATCATTGGATTTTGGAGTAAGCAATGCCGCAATGGGTGCAGACCAGCACACAGGCAGGGCACAGGAAGCCTCGGATGCGGAAAAGCTGGAGAATTTCAAAAAAGAAGTCTGGAATGAGATAAATTCCATGCCGTGGGGAGCAAATGCATCCATACAGATCACGGATGATGCTTTCAGGAAAATGATGGAAGACAGCGAATTTAAAAACAAAATCATGAAGATCATCAGAGAGGATGCCATCTATCAGATGACCCTGAATGATTTTAAAACAAAATAACGGAGGATTAACAATGGCGATCAGTGGAATAGGACAAAACTATTATCAGTACAATGTGGAAACAAAGAGAAACGCGAAAAATGTGAATAGCACAGAATTATCGGAAGCGGAGGAAATGGAGCAGTTCAAGAAAGAATTTTACGCAGAACTTGAGAGGATACCAAAGAATAGGACAATCATCAATCTGGCAGTCAATATATCAGAGGAGGCTTTTGAAAATATGAAAGCCGATCCTGAATATAGGGCAAAGATAATGTCGGTGCTTCAGCGTGATCTGACTTCATCTTTTGCCCCGCTAAAAGCGTCATTGCTTATAACGGTAGGAGCAACCGAAAAAGATTACCGGGGAGATTCCTGGTCTGGCCCCAACAATGATTCAGAGTTTTTTGCACGTTCTCAGAATAGTTTTTATAAGAAAACAAGCGGGCAGAAAGACAGGCAGAAGGAACTTCTTAAAGAATATCTGAAAAAGCGGGCGCAGGAGAAAAGACAGCAGAAGGAGCTGCTGGATGAAAGGATTGTAAAGGAGAAGCAGGAGAGGAGAAGTCAGTGGCAGATGGCAAAGGTTTCTGGTGCTTATGATGCAAATATTATGACGGAAACCGTGGCAGGCGGCGATTCTTTGCTTGGATAGATTGTACGTCTAAAAATACAATTCAAGTGTCGAATTTTAGTTGACCAGTACAATTTTAAACTGCCCCGGACTATCCGTGGGTTGTCAGGAGATAGTCCGGGGTAGTTTGTTTTTTTCATAAATAGTTCCTCCTCATAAAATGAGCTACTAAAACGTCCAAGATTTTTGGTTTTTATAGCTAAATTTACCTTTCTTAATATTTTTAGTAGCCTTTGCATCTGCCTGATAAAATTTTAGCTTGAGCGGATTATGGTACTTTTTGGAAAATTTTTTGTATTTTTTCTCGGTAATTTCTATGTCTGTTCCATTTTTATTATACATATTAATGAGGATTTTCTTCTTGGTACGCCCATAAATCCATTATGCGTTTTAACGTCTTATTTGGCAACAGCTTATCAGACCAGATGTTACCTTGGGAGCCTCCCTCAACGTGCCGTTCTATAATTCCATTTTTGTTAAGAACACACTTATGTAAATGGAAACTGCTAAATAGATAAATTGCATTTCCCTTACCAAATGTAAAAGCAGCATGTATTTTACCATTCGGATCTGCAATAAAAAGCTCTGGTGTGCCGTCTTTATGCCATTCTGTTGTCTGATTCTTTCTCGATATCAGAATATTCATAATGATTTTGCAAAGCCCTCTGTGCTTCCATGTACCGCTCTATAATCTTGGCGTAAACTTTGCCAGCCTGCTTATTCGTACTTTGTGCGGCGTGAATTGTTCTGCATGGTATGATTAACATTACTGCTGCGGCAAACAGCGATAATAAAATGTATTTTTTATGTGTCCATTGTCCCTGTATTTTCATAATAGGCATACCTCCGTTTTTTAGCTGGAGAATATAATAGAATTCTCCAGCCAATTTTATTACTTATTATTGCTAATCCACTAGAAGAACCACGTCTATAACAATAGTCTGGAGTTACTGATTCTAAATAAACATTAAGCAGCCCCTTTTGTGGCATAGTGAATTTATAGACATTCCAATAATATTCATAAGAACTGATGTTGTCCTCCAGTCTTCCTTCAAAATCCCCAGCTTTCGCAGTTCCAGTAACAGCTACTCCTAGCGTTAAATTCTGAGCATACCCTGGCCATCCATCAGCCCGCACTGTAATCGGGGCGATAAATATTCCTGACAGGGTAAGCACCAATGCTAATATTGCCGATGTGACTGATTTTAACAATGTTCTTTTCTTTTTCATTATGAGTTCCTCCATATTAATAATTATTTTTTATTATTGCCAGTCAATGAGCGCTGAGTAATATGGATTGTCCAGACTATTAGTAGGGCTGCCCTTTTCGCATTCCCACCCATCAGAAAGTTCAATAGAACTATTAATTTTAGTTGGATTTCCACCATCTACTGGAATAATAAATAGTTCTGGTTTACCAGTACCTGATATGGGTTCTGACATAAAAGCGATCATATTTTTATCTGGATTTAATACACCATTCCAGTGATGTCTTGATGATCCCGGAACATATTTTATCGTTTCACCAGAATCAAGTTTTTCAATGGTACTCCGATAGACACCATCAGAATAGCGTCCATAAGATATAAAAGTGTTATCATCAATCCAATCTGTAATGTTCGTATCAGAGTATAAGCTATTATATAATTCTGATGAGTCATCGGGATTTGCATGGGGATACGGGCTACCTTTGGAAACATTTCTCATCGCAACATCTGGCACTGTTACGAAAAAATATTCCCTTCCACCAGTATACACAAATTGACCGTCTTCCGAAAAACCAACTGCTCTGTATTCTACGGGATCATCAAAATCTCCATGTGACTGTAGGTTTAATTTTTCTGTAACGTCAAAGAAACTACCATCCTTGTTTAACCAGCCTGCATGGTATTCATTTGTTTCAGTAAAACATTTTGTGACGGCAAATCTGGTGTAATCATTATTAAACCAATGACGTCGTGTTGTGAAAATTTGTGCTCCTGGCAATATATACGTGAATTCGGCATTGGCTTCTGCATAAAACGGTTCATCAACCTGTTGCTCGCCAGTTTCAGGATTAATACGAGTAATATAAGTATTTATTTTACCAAAAACAGACGCGCTCCAATCAAGCGTCATAACAATCAGCTTAGGCGAGTTATCCTCGATAGGGCTAGAATCCGTAGTATCATCTGGAATTTCATCAGTTGGTGGTTCTAAACTATCAGATGAATAGTCATCTGCGGTATCTTCTTCATTACTGAAAGTTTGTGGTTCCGGCAAGCTGTCTAGGCTATTATCGTCTTCCCTAGAAACAATACTATCGGCCTGTTCAGTACTCTCATCTACTTGTCCTAGTTCTGACTGAGCAGGCTCAGAATCATTTGACGCACAAGCATATAAACTTATAGTTGTACATAAGATTAAAAATAATATTAATAACTTCTTCATTCTGCTTCTCACTCCTTGGTAGTTTTTTGTAATCTACGAGTTTTAAGCGATTCATCTTAGCCATTCCTAGAGCGTGTTTGAAAAATCATTCCTGCCATCTGCATTCCCCACTTTGCGTGATATTTGCGCCAAATTCAGGTTACATAGCCCGCTATGCGCCCTTCATTTGGCGCAAATCTCCCACAAATTGTGAAATACATCTGGCAGAAAGCATTTTTCAAACACGCTCTAGCCAAGACTAGAACAAGCGTTTAAACACAATCAACCTCGCCTTGCACCCTCTCAATATTTTCTGATAGCGAGAAGGCTTTGCTGCGCCGCAGTGTCTGCAAACAATGTCAGAGTGGAAATTAGGATTGCCACAATAATCACATGTCCAGGTTGTCTCAAAAATAGTTTTCATTTTTTCCTCCATTTCTTGGCTTTTGCCAGTGGTTTTTATTAGAAACAGATACTGTTTCCAATAAAAATAACAAGATGTAACATAATAATGAAATTGTTACATTACGCTCGCGGGTACCATACCAAATGACGAGAGAATCTTGCACACGTGATCTTTACCAGCAGCAAAATAACCATGCCGAAAAATTTTCTGTACCAGAAATGCTAAAAACTACTTGAAACTACACACAAGAAATGCTAGACTAAGGTATCAGAATCATTAAAATGTTACAACGTCCCCCAGCCTTATCATAAGCTATACTAATGCTTATCATAAGACAAGGGGGATTCATTATTATTATGGCAACCACAGAACCAATCAGGAATAAGAAACAGTTACGGCAGCTCGCAGATTACTTTTTAAAGCGCGGCAAACTGCGCAATTATGCGTTAATCGTTCTGGGCGCATGTACGGTACTAAGGATCAGCGACCTGCTTGCCCTCAAATGGTCGGACGTGTATAACGCAGAAAAAGACGAAATCTATACACACATAACGGTAACAGAAAAGAAGACCGGAAAAACCCGCACCATAGCCTTAAACCATCAGGCAATCGCAGCCCTGCGCGCCTGCCTTCCGCATAGAAAAGGCGCGTTTATCTTCTCCAGCAACCGTAAAATCGATAAAGCGATCTCCCGCGTCCAGGCCTGGCGGATTATCCATGCCGCAGTAGCTGCCTTAGGCATAGCTGGCAAAATCTCCTGTCATAGCCTCAGAAAGACCTGGGGATACCACGCCTGTATCAGCCAGAAGGTTCCGCCTGCCATTATTATGGAAATCTATAATCACAGTAGTTATACAATCACCCGCCGTTACCTCGGCATTACCCAGGACGAGCTTGATGCTGCTTATTTTTCTATAGAGCTATTCTAAATATACATAAACGTTTCGGCAGACGGTTCGAGACGTTAAAGCGTAACCCAAAAGCCTGTAATACGGTTAGGCAAGAACGTGCCGACGATATAGAAACATAAAGAAACGGCAGTAGTTAAATGCTGCCGTTTCTTTGTATGGACAAAATTTTGTTCATGGTAGAAAAACCAAACCATATTAAGCTTGTTTCGTAGCATTTACGAAAAGCAGCCGGGAGAGAGGATGTGCCTCCCCTGGCGGCGGCTTTGGAAGAATGCTTAGGGATTCTTAGCATTCTGGAACGGACGCCGCCAGGGGAGGCACATTCTCTCTCCCGGCGTCCCTCCCTGTAAAAACCTACCAAAGCAATCCAAATTTGTTTGCTCTAGTAAAAAATGACATCAGGATCGCACGAAATACGACGGGTTTCTGCCATAGCTTCAAGGCATCTCCACGGCAACACACATTGTGTTACAAACATAGAATTCAGAAGAAATCCATAAAATCCAGTAGTATTTTTACCACAAATCTGTTATTCTATCCCATAGAGAATATCTCGCATTTGTATGTTTACAACGAACAAAAGAAAACCAGCCGGGAGCGGAGCGCAGCACGCTAGAGCGTGTTTGAAAAATGCTTTCTGCTAGATGTATTTCACAATTTGTGGGAGATTTGCGCCAAATGAAGGGCGCATAGCGGGCTATGTAACCTGAATTTGGCGCAAATATCACGCAAAGTGGGGAATGCAGATGGCAGGAATGATTTTTCAAACACGCTCTAGTTGACCAGTGCATTTCTCAACGAACCAGAGAGGGGCTAGCATCTGCAAAAGCAAGAGGGTTCTGGCACCGTTTTTGTATTTCAAGCAAAATATTGTTGAGGAGTGTTAAAAGATATGCTATAATCTCAAAAGAGTAATCGTGTTACAAGGTGGTAAGCCTCCCTAACTTGAAAAAGAAGGGAGGTGGTGCAGATGGATACATATGAAGTATTAAGCCTGTTGCTTTTGGGCGGTAATTTCCTGATTGCACTGCTTGCCTATATAGATAGGACGAACAAGCGAAAATAAATAAGCCTACCTTGTACTTGGTCGGTCAGGTAGGCTTGTAGCAAACTTGGGAGGTCAACCACTTTGTGGGCGGTTGCTCCTTTTATGTCTATAATATAGCACATCTTAGTTTTGATTGCAATAGCATTTATCAGGTAGCCACGGAATTAATCATTTAAATCCACTTTCACAGGACTTTGATATAAAGTTGCTGTTGAAATTTGCATTTCTAACGATGGTAACGATGCTGCTTATGGAGCTGTATACGTTTGTTGCTCTAGTACTACAGCGAACAAACCATATCGGGCTCGTTTGGCAGAACTTGCGAAGAACAGCCGGGAGAGAGGATAGGTACACTTTGGCGGCGGCTTTGGAGGAATGTTTAGAATTGCTTGGTATTCTGCAAAACAACTAGGGGCGCAGCCAAGCGGCACCTTTAGCTGCCAGCAGGCAGCGAACTAGGTGCCGCGACCGGACACAGCCAGGGCGTAACAGCAAGATACCTAGCAATTCTTAACATTCTGGAACTGCCGCCGCCAAAGTGTACCTATCCTCTCTCCTGGCGTCCCTTCTTGTAAAAATTTACCAAAGTAACTCAAACTTGTTCGCTCTAGAGCGTGTTTGAAAAATGCTTTCTGTCAGATGTATTTCACAATTTGTGGGAGATTTGCGCCAAATGAAGGGCGCATAGCGGGCTATGTAACCTGAATTTGGCGAAAATATCACGCAAAGTGGGGAATGCAGATGGCAGGAATGATTTTTCAAACACGCTCTAGCATCGATTCGAATCTGAGTTGGTGTTACAATGATCCAAATCTTGTGGTAAAAGATTCGAAAGGAAAACAGAATATTTTTTGCATCGCAAATATGAAAGTAATATAAAGTAGAAGATTGGATATTCAGCCGCTTTATTCCAAGTTGTCACATTGTGATACAAACAT
Organism: Eubacteriaceae bacterium; assembly: GCA_910574915.1. Taxonomy (GTDB): domain Bacteria; phylum Bacillota; class Clostridia; order Lachnospirales; family Lachnospiraceae; genus Eubacterium_J. Next base: position 93,074 of record CAJTCR010000005.1, on the reverse strand, counting down.
AGAATTCAGAAGAAATCCATAAAATCCAGTAGTATTTTTACCACAAATCTGTTATTCTATCCCATAGAGAATATCTCGCATTTGTATGTTTACAACGCACAACACATAGACACCATCACGAATGAACAAGGAGAAAAACATGGCACTGCAATTTATCTTTGGCAATTCTGGAAGCGGAAAATCTGCCTGGCTCTACGAATATGTATTAAAAAAGGCAAAACAGTACCCGCAGAAGGACTTCCTGTTTCTCGTGCCGGAGCAGTTTACAATGCAGACACAGAAAGAGTTTGTCAACAGGCATCCGGCACATTCCATTTTAAATATTGACGTGTTAAGCTTTCAGCGGCTGGCGTACCGGGTGTTTGACGACCTTGGGATGATGGACTTTGTCGTGCTGGAAGAGACCGGAAAAAACCTGGTGCTGCGCAAGGTGGCGGCAGCGGAGGAAAAAAATCTCCAGCTATTGGGCGGAAGCATCCGAAAGACAGGCTATATCAGCGAACTTAAGTCACTGATCTCGGAGCTTGCGCAGTATTATGTCACACCGGAAGATCTGGAGCAGGCAAAGGATACGCTTGAGAGCAAAAATGCGCTCTGGTATAAGATAACGGACATTTTAACGCTTTACCGCGGCTATCAGCAGTTTTTGGAAGGCAAGTATGTGGCGGCGGATGAGATTATTACCCTTTTGACAAAGGCGGCGCCGGAATCAGAGATGCTGCGCGGCAGCGTCGTTGTACTGGACGGATTTACCGGATTTACACCGGTGCAGAATGCGTTTTTAAAAGAGCTGCTCGCGCTGGCGGAAAGCGTGCATGTAGCGCTTACGATGGATATGCGGGAGCCGGTTTATGGAGAGCCGCACATCCAGGATTTGTTTTATCTGAGCAAAAAAACAGTCTGGTCTTTGCAGGAGATTGCACAAAAGCAGCAGGTACAGATTGCCGAACCGGTGCTGCTTGGGCATGGGCAGGACAAGCGGTATGCGGATGCGCCGGCGATCTTTCATCTGGAACAGAACCTGTTTCGCAGGAACCCGGCAAAGTACCGGCGGCAGCAGTCGCAGATCCAGATCTTTTGCCTGTTCCAGCCTAAAAATGAGCTGCGGTTTGCGGCGGGAGAGATCCGAAGGCTGGTGTCGAAGGAGCATTTGCGCTATATAGATATCGCGGTTGTGACAGGGGATGTGCCGTCTTATGCAAATTATGCGGAAGAGATTTTTGAACAGTATGATATCCCGCTGTTTATCGACCAGAAAAAAAATATTTTGTTCCATCCGCTGATTGAGCTGGTGCGCGCGATTTTGGAGATGGAGACAGCAGACTATTCCTACGAAAGCGTAATGCGGTTTTTTAAAAGCGGGCTGAGCGGGACAGATCAGGATACGATGGATCTGTTGGAAAATTATCTGCTTGCTTTTGGGATCCGCGGCTTTAGCAGGTGGAAAAAAAGCTGGGTGCGTCCGGCGTCCTGGCTGGAAGAGGCAGAGCTTGCCCTGTTAAATGAAGCACGGGAGGCGTTTGTCAGCAGGTTTGCCCCATTTCATAAGGTGTTTCATAAAAAGAACGCGACGGTTCTTGAGATGACGGCGGCATTGTATGAGCTGCTCGTGCAGCTTGCGGTCGAAGAACAGATTGCAGCGCAAAAGCAGCAGTATGAGGCGGATGGAATGCTTGCGGAGGCAAAAGAGAACGAGCAGATCTATGGTATCGTCATCGATTTGTTTGACAAGATCGCCGAGCTGCTGGGGACGGAGCATGTGACGAGAACCGAATATGCGGAAATACTGGACGCCGGATTTGAAGCTTCTAAGGTCGGCATTATTCCGCCGGGCTTTGACCGTGTGCTGTTCGGCGATATCGAGCGGACGAGGTTAGAGCATATCAAGGTGCTGTTTTTTATCGGGGTAAACGACGGCATAATTCCAAAAAACGAGGCTGGCAGTGGGATACTGTCTGAATTTGAGCGCGAAAAGCTTGCCGGATTTGATTTAACGCTTGCGCCGACTGCGAGGGAGCGGGCATTTATCCAGAAGTTTTATCTGTATTTAAACCTGACCAAGCCGTCCAGAAGGCTGTATTTGACCTATTCCCAGTCCGGGCAGGAAGGGAATACAAGGCGCAGGTCGTATTTGATTGGTACGGTGCTTAAAATGTTTCCAGATCTTACGGTAAAGACGCCGAAAGAAGAGGTGCTCGCGACGCCAAAGAGCAGTATGCAGTATTTTTTAAGCGGGCTTGAGAAGGCGAAGGAGCAAAACGCGTCTGAAGAGTGGAAAGCGCTGTATGCATGGTATTTGCAGCATCAGCCGTGGGCGGCGCTCGTCCCGCAGTATTTGCAGGCTGCGTTTTTTGTCCATCGAGACAGCTCGCTTGGCAGGGCGCTTGCGCACCAGTTGTATGGGTTTGTGCTGGAAAACTCGGTTACACGCTTAGAGCGTTTTGCCGGATGTGCCTTTGCGCATTTTTTGCAGTACGGTTTGCAGCTCGCCAGGCGGCAGATCAATGAATTTGAGCCGGTCGATTTTGGAAGTATCCTGCATGATGCGCTGGAACGGTTTGCCAGGCAGATGCAGCAGGCGGGGGACGACTGGTTTTTGATTACGCCTGAAAAACAGCAGCAATATGCCAAAGAAGCGATCAAGCAGGCGATTGCGGCTTGTAAAAATACAGCGCTTGCAGACGGCGAGCGCAACCTGTATCTTGTGCGGCGGATGGAAAAGGTGTTAAGCCGAACCGTAGACGTGCTCGGGCGCCAGATCAGAAGCGGCAGCTTTGTGCCGGAAAATTATGAGGTGGCGTTCCAGTATGTGGACAGGCTGGACGCGATTCATTTTAAGCTGAGCGAGGAAGAGCGGATGCGCTTAAGGGGCAGGATTGACCGGATGGATCTCTGGGAAAGGGAACAGGAGGTCTATGTCAGGGTCATTGACTATAAGTCCGGCAATACCAGCTTTCAGTTGTTAAACCTCTATCATGGATTGCAGCTACAGTTAGTCGTTTATTTGAATGCGGCGATAGAGCTGGTGCGCGAAAAGCATCCGGGCAAAAAGGTCAAGCCCGCAGGCATCTTTTATTACCATATTGATGACCCGCTTTTGGAGACGGACGAAGAGCTGTCCGAGGAGGAGATCCGCGAGCAGATATTTGCAAAGCTAAAGCTGGACGGCTATGTAGACGCTGACCCGCAGGTCTATCATGCGATGGACCATCATATGCAGTCTGCGTCGAAGATCCTTCCGGTTGCGGAAAATAAGGACGGCACGCTGCGGAAAAATTCAAAAGCGGCGACGCAGGAGCAGTTTGCGGACATTTCGGATTTTGTCAATCGTAAAATCGCAGAGCTGGGACTGCGTATGCTGCATGGCGAGATCGCGGTTAATCCTTATGAGCTTTCCGGCAAGACGCCCTGCGGGTACTGCCCGTACCGCAGCGTATGCGGGTTTGATGAAAGAATCGACGGCTTTTCTTACCGCAGGCTGGAAAAATTTGACCAGGCAGATGAGATACTAGACAGGATGAAAAAAGAGGAAGCATAAACAGACAGGACAGGTGAAGCATATGAGTGTAACATGGACAAAAGAGCAGGCGCAGGTCATTACGCTTAGAAACCGCGACCTTTTGGTTTCCGCGGCGGCAGGTTCAGGAAAGACGGCGGTGCTTGTCGAGCGGATCGTGCAAAAGGTATTGGATGAGCAGCATCCCATCGATATTGACCGGATGCTGATTGTAACGTTTACAAAAGCAGCGGCGGCAGAGATGCGGGAGCGTGTCAGCCAGGCGATCGAGCAGCGTCTGGATGAAAAACCGGACGACAGCCGTTTGCAGCGGCAGGCGACGCTGGTACATAACGCGCAGATTACGACGATTGACAGCTTTTGCCTGTATGTCGTGCGCAATTATTTTCAGACGATCGGGCTGGAGCCTTCGTTTCGCATCGCGGATCCCGGAGAACTGGAGCTGTTAAAGGCAGATGTGGCGCATGAAGTGATGGAACGGCATTACGCGCAAAAGGAAGAAGGGTTTTTGCGGCTTGCAGACCGTTATGCCACTGCAAGAAGCGATGATGCGGTTGTAGATTTTATGCTGCGCCTGTATGATTTTTCACAGAGCTATCCGTGGCCTGCCCAGTGGCTTGCTTCGCTGCCGGATGCCTACTGCCTGGATGGAAAGCGGCTGGATGAGCAGGCATGGATGCGGGGGCTTTTGCGCTATCTTCGCCATTTGACAGCGGATTTAAAACGGCAGATGGAATACGCATACAGACTGTGCAGCGACAGCGACGGGCCGCAGATGTATCTGGAAGCGGTGCAGGACGATATTGAAAAGCTGGACGGGCTGTGCCTGTGTGGCAGCTATGAACAATACAGCGAATGCATGTTGCAGCTTTCGTTTCGAAGGCTGGGCGTCAACCGCAAATACGAAGGCAGCAAGGAAAAGCAGGAGCAGGTCAAAAGCATACGAAAAATGGTAAAAGACGCGCTTTCAAAAGTGCAGGAGTCTTATTTTTACCAGGATATCGAACAGATGCAGGCGGATATCGAAAAAATCCTGCCGGATGTGAAGGCGTGGGCGGCGCTTGCGCAGTCTTTCGCGGACGCTTACGCAGAAAAAAAAGAGGAACGCAAGCTGCTTGATTTTTCGGATATCGAACATTTCGCGCTGAAAATCCTGATTGATGAGCAGACAAAGGAGCCGACGCCAGCGGCATCGGAGCTGCGCGAGATGTTTGAGGAGATTATGATCGATGAGTACCAGGACAGTAATTATGTGCAGGAAACGATCTTAAAGGCGATTTCGCGCGAGGCTTTGGGCGGGCATAACCTGTTTATGGTCGGAGACGTCAAGCAGAGCATCTACCGCTTCCGCCTGGCAAGGCCGGAATTGTTTATGGAAAAGTACCAGTCTTATACGAGTGAGGAAAGCAGCGAGCAGAAAATCGACCTGCATAAAAACTTCCGTAGCCGGACGGAGGTAGTAGACAGCATCAACCACGTTTTTTATAAGATTATGCATGAAGACCTGGGAAATGTGGAATACGATAAGCAGGCGGCGCTTTATGCGGGAGCGGTGTATCCTGATTCGCCAAAAGAGCGCATGTTTCAAAGCGAGCTGCTGCTGGCACAGGCTTCCCAGGAGGAGCTGGACAGGGAAGGATGGAAAAATGGGCAGGAGATGGAGGCGCGCATGGTCGCGGCGCGTATCCGGGAGATGATGCAAATAGACAGCGAACGGGCGCAGTACGTTACCGATAAGAGCAGCGGCAGGCTGCGCAGCGTACAGTACCGGGACATTGTGATTCTTTTGCGCAGTATTACCGGCTGGGCGGATACGTTTTTAAAAGTGCTTTCAGAAGCGGGCATTCCTGCCCATACAACGTCCCAGACCGGATATTTTGCAGCGATCGAAATCCAGACGGTGTTAAGTATGCTTTCGATCCTGGACAACCCGTTGCAGGATATTCCGGCAGCCGCGGTGCTTGCCTCGCCGATAGGCGGGATGAACGGGGAAGAGCTGGCAAGGATTCGCACGGCAAGCAAGGAGCATTTTTATTTTCTGGCGCTGGAAGAGTATGCGCAGTATGGAGAAGGCGCGCTGCGCCAGAAAGCGGCTTTATTTTTAGAATTGTATCACAGGCTGCGCAGGCTGACTTCTTATACGCCGATCCACAAGCTGATCCGTATCGTATTGGAGGAGACCGGGTATGCTTCTTATATCCAGGCAATGCCGGCAGGCAGCAAGCGCCTTGCAAATATGGACATGCTGATTGAAAAGGCGATCGCTTATGAAAAGACCAGCTATAAGGGGCTGTTTCATTTTGTCAGATATATCGAAAAGTTAAAAAAATACGAAATTGATTTTGGAGAAGCGGATATTACGAGCGAAAATGAAAATGTAGTGCGTATTATGAGCATTCACAAGAGCAAGGGGCTGGAGTTTCCGGTCGTATTTGTCAGCGGCATGGGAAAGCAGTTTAACAGACAGGATATCAGAAGCCGCATGATCCTGCACCCGGAGTACGGCATTGGGCTGGATTTTATCGATACGGAAAAAAGAACAAGGAAGCCTGGATTTATCAAAAAGATTCTGGGAAATGAAATCGGGATTGAAAATCAGGGAGAAGAGCTGCGGGTGCTGTATGTGGCACTGACACGCGCAAAGGAAAAGCTGGTGATGACGGCATACGTAAAAGAGGAGATGAAGCTGCCGGCGCACACAAACGAAGAGACAGACAGCCGTCCGATGGACTTTTTTTCCAGGTATCAGGCGTCGTCGTATCTGGATTGGGTCTATCCGTGCGTGGGAGAAAGCCTTTATCTGGTCAAAGACCTGGTGTTGCAGGAAGCGGTTGAAACAGCCGCCGAAAAACTGGACGAGATGCAGGTGAAACGGCTGTACCGGGAAGCAGACAAAAAGCTGTATGAAACATTGGACGAAAAGCTGTCGTGGAACTATCCGTTTGCCTCGGATACGGATTTGAAAACGAAAATATCCGTATCCGAGCTAAAGCGCCGCCAGACGATGGTGCTAGAGGAAGGTACGCCCGCACACGAGGAATGGTTTCCACAAGAGCGCGAAAGCCTTGTTCCTGCATTTTTGCGCACGCAGGCGGAGCAGGAAAATTACGGGGCGATGCGCGGAAGCGCCGTGCACAAGGTAATGGAAGAGGTCGACTTTGTACAGAGCGCAAACAGCAGCAACAAGACGGCAGATATCCGTAAGCAGATCGAACATATGTTTGCGGAAGGACGGATTACAAAAGAAATGAAAGAGCTGGTGCGCCCGGGTATGCTGGCACGTTTTCTGCGCCATCCGATTGCCCTGCGCATGGCAAAGGCACAGGAGCAGGGAGTGCTGTATAAGGAGCAGCCGTTTGTTATGGGCATAGAAGCGTCGCGGGTATACGAGGGTGCAAGCGACGAGCTCGTGCTGATCCAGGGCATTGTGGACGTCTGCTGGGAAGAAGAAGGCGCACTTGTGATCTTGGACTATAAGACCGATGCGGTTACGAAAGCACAGCAGTTGACAAAACGCTACCAGGTACAGTTGGATTTGTACGGAGAAGCTTTGCAGAAGGCAACCGGGAAAAAAATAAAAGAAAAACTTATTTATTCGTTTTCTCTGCATAAGGAGATAGCGGTTTGACAGAAAAAGAAAGGAGTATTTATGAGAGTAATACTGGCGTCTGGTTCGCCGAGAAGAAAAGAATTATTGAAACAGTTGTTCGCCGATTTTGAAGTGCTTCCTGCGAAAGGCAGCGAGATTTATACCGAGCAGGAGCCTGATAAAATCGTACAGCAGCTTGCCGCGCAAAAAGCGGCAGAAGTGGAATCGTCTGTTGTTAGGCAGGAGGAAGAACCGATGCTGGTGATTGGCGCCGATACGGTCGTTGCGTTTCAGGGGCAGATTTTAGGAAAGCCTGCGGATGCTAAGCAGGCGAAGGAAATGCTAAAGACGCTTGCGTCCGATGTGCATCAGGTATATACCGGCGTTGCGTTAATTGTGATACAGCATGGAAAGCGGCAGTGCCTGGAATTTGCAGAGTGTACGAATGTCCGGTTTTACCCGATGACCGCACAGGAGATCGAGGCGTATGTGCAAAGCGGCGAGCCGATGGATAAGGCGGGCGCCTATGGGATCCAGGGGATCGGCGGGCGCTTTGTAGAGGGGATCGAGGGCGATTACCAAAACGTCGTCGGGCTTCCGATGGCAAAGCTTTATCAGGTTTTAAAGAAAATTGATGAAATTGCATTGCCTTTTTGATCATTTTCTACTATGATAAAGGTGTTTAGATTGAAAAAGCAAGAGGTGGCGAAAGATGAATCAGTACGATGAAATGTGTCTCAACTATTTTTTGGAGCATCAAACGCAGTTATTTCGTGAAAAAGTAGCATCCACGCAGGAAGAAGCAGAGGAATTTTTAGAAGACTGCCTGGCAGTTGTGTGCGAAAGCCTGAAAGAAGTAAAGGATTATTTGGATGAAAGCGGCGCCGATGTAACGGATATGAGCCTGAAAGAAATCGAAGAGGCGAGCGAAGTATTTTCACTTCCTGACGGAAGATACTTAGTCGTTGAGGTTTAGCGCATGAAAAAAGGAAAAAGAACAATCGCGGCGCTGTTGTGTACGGGAATGCTGTTGTCCTGTACGTCTGGCTGCGGAAAAGGAGATTCGCTCCATGTCCCGCAGATTATGTCCAAGCAGGTGTTAAAAGTCGACGGACAGAGCTATTCGCTGGCGCAGGCAAAGGTATACCTGCTGAATTATCAAAACCTTTACGGCACGGTGGCAGGCGTTAACCTATGGCAGCAAAAAGGCCAGGAGGATTCGCTGGAGGAGTATATTAAAAACCTGACGATCGCACAGCTTACGAAGATCTTAAGCATGGATTCTCTGGCAAAGAGCCGGGAGATTGCGCTGTCGGAGGAGGAAGTGCTGGAAGTGGCGAAAGCAGCGAAGGCATATTACGAGACGCTGACCGAACAGGAGCTGTCGTATCTGGAACTGAACGAAACGGATATTCAGAAATTATATGAAGATTATGCTTTGGCGCAAAAGCTCTATAAGTCGCTGACAGTCGGCATTAACAGTGAGGTCAGCGACGATGAGGCACGGATTATGGACGCGATGCAGATCGTAGTATCCGACTCTAAGACCGCAAAGGAAGTAAAAAAAGCGTTAAAAAACGGCGGCGACTTTTCCACGCTTGCCAGCTCCTATAATGAAGCCGAAGAGGTCAAGATCCAGTTTGGCAGAGGCGAGCTGCCCCAGGAAGTGGAAAAAGCAGCGTTCGCCTTGGACAACGGAACAGCGACCGGCAGTATCAAGACAGACAGCGGCTATTATTTTATTTACTGTGTCAATAAGTTTAATGAAGAATTAACAGATGCAAACAAAATTAAAATTGTGCAGAAAAGGGAAAAAGCAGCTTTTGGAGATGTATACGACGCATACAGCAGGACGATTTCAAAAAAAATCTACCAGGATACATGGGAAAATCTGGAGGCTGCGCATTCCAAGGAAATGCAGACGGACAGCTTTTTTTCCGTATACCAGGAATATTGCGGAGAGTTGTTTTCATGATGCAAAAACGGTGGTGGTTAGATGATTGATAAGATCAGTGGAAATGGAAACTACGAGTTTCCGGGCAACCAAAAGAGAAAAAATCCAGCGGTCAGGGCATACGAAAATACGCCGGGATCAAAACAAGAACTGCGAAACGGCGGTTCGAAAGCGGCAAAAAAGAACAGGCAGCATGACGCAGGGGAAGCCGGGGTGTTTCTCGACCTGTCCAAACATACAGGCAGCCATCAGGCAGCGCCTGCCGTTTCCAAAAGAACACAGACCACGCTGCCGAATGTGCTGCGCAGGCTGTTTGCACCGGTCGTTCACTGGCTAAAGGATTTCTGGGGTCCTGGACGCTTGGCAGAAGAAGCGCAGGAAAGCGTACAGCAGGCAGAAGATGACAACCCACAGCAGGCGGCAGAGTTTGCCGCAGCCCAGGCAGCGGACGATGAGGTCGGGCTTGCCGAGCTGGATTTAGCAGAAGCAGAAGAAGACGTGTCTGTGACAACCGCTATAGCAAAAGAGCAAAAAGAGCTTGCAGATCAGGTGTTAAAATCCGGCGATCTGCGCCAGGTGGAGCAGTTTTTGACGCAAAACGGCACGAAGCGCCTGGCACATAATTCGGATTTGCTGACGTATTATGACCGCCGCGGAAAGTTTGTCGAGATGGATGAGACAGAAAAGCACAGAGTATTGTTCGGCGATAAAAATGTGCTGAAATTATAGATTTTTATGTGGAAGGAGCAAGTTATGATGGAGGAAGAAAGGCAGGAAGGGGTGCTGGCAGTATGCCGCCTGCTGTTTGCGGCAGTGGTATGCCTTGCGGTTTTGCTGACGGGTACTGGCAGCGGCAGGCTTTCTGTATCGGCGGCAAGTAGGATCAGCATGGATATTACCTATGCAACGTATCAGCGGGAAGACGGTACGTTGCAGATCGTTGACAGCAACGGTGCGTTTGTATACGATATGATCGTCGTTCTGGTCGGAGGACAGCTATGCTACGCAGATAAGCATGGAATCGTAGCGCAAGATCAGATGTTTGACTTTGGCGGCAGTAAGTATTTTGCGAAAAAAGACGGCTCTGTCGCGGTCAATGAGATCTGTACGAAAAAAGACGGCAGTCAGGTTTTTGCGACAAAGGATGGCACGCTTGCACACGACCGGTCGATCAGCAGAAACGGAAACCGGTATTATATTAAATCTGATTATACCATTGCGGCAGACGGTTTTTATAAAACGGCAAAAGGGAGCCAGGTGTACGCAAGGTCAGACGGGACGCTGATTACCGGAAGGGTATTCCGCGCGAATGGAAACGAATACTATGCGAAATCGTCTGGCGCGATTGCCAAAAATGGCTTCTGTATCACAGAACGGGGAAGCAAGATCTATGCAGACCCGTTTGGCGTGATCGCTACAAACCGCAGGTTTTTTGTAAACGGCAGGATTTATTATGCAAAAAAATCCGGTGCGTTAATCCGCGACGGCTTCTATACGATTCCTTCCGGCAAAAAAGTATTTGCAAAGGATTCCGGTGAATTAATGGCGGACGAGGTGTTTGCTTTTGACGGCGAGCGGTACTATGCGGATGCGGACGGCTATATCGTAAGCAGGCAGTGGGTGACGGTAGGGAACTACCGGTATTATTGTAGTGCGTCGCGCAGGATTACAAAAGTAGAAAAGATCTGACCGGATGGAGCATTCGCTGGATCTTTGGCATATAATAAAAAAAGCGTTTTATGCAGGAGATGATATGCCAGATTACTGTGAATTTGTAAATGAGCCGTTGCCGTATCCTTTTCAGGCAATGGAGCCTTACATTGATATTCAGACGATGTACCTGCATCATGACAAGCACTTGCAGGCGTATATTGACAAACTAAACAGCCTGATTAGGGAATGCCCGACTTTGCAGGCACTGACCTATACCGCCCGTGCGAACTGCGGCTTTGAGGTGCTGAAAAAAATTTTGTGCAATCTGGATGCCTTTCCAGATTACAGGAGGGTCAGCGTAAAAAACAACGCCGGGGGTATTTTTAACCACTGGTTTTATTTTAACGGGCTTTCTGTACAGCCAAAAGGGCGGCCGCAGGGGACGCTGGCAGAAAGCATTCACTGGAAATTCGGCAGCTTTTCCAGCTTTCAAAAGGAATTAAAAAAAGCGGCAATGGCAGTATTCGGCTCAGGCTACGCATGGCTTGCCAAAGATGCCGAGGGGAGCCTTAAAATCGTCCAGACCGCGAATCAGGATACGCCCATCGTGCACAACCTGGTGCCGATCGTGTGCGTGGATGTATGGGAACACGCGTATTACCTGAAACATAAAAATCTGCGGTCGGATTATCTGGACGACTGGTTTTCGGTCGTTAACTGGGACTGGGCGCAGTGGTGTTTTGACAATCCAAAGGAGTTTTTGGAACAATAAAACGCTGATGTTTTCCAATTTTTCTCCCGAAACATTTGACTCGAAAAAAATAGCATGGTAAGATGGTGGATAAAGGGAATTTACCACTTTGAGAGAAGACGTTTCGAGAGGAGAAGAAAAAATGGAAAATGTATTTTATATGGAGCATCCGCTGATCCAGCATAAGATCTCTATGCTGCGTGACAAAAGGACGGGGACAAACGAGTTTCGCAAGCTGGTGGAAGAGATTGCGGTTTTAATGGGGTATGAGGCATTTCGGGATCTGCCTGTGGAGCCGGTGGAGATCGAAACGCCGATGGAGACGTGCATGACGCCGATGATCGCGGGGAAAAAACTGGCGGTCGTGCCGATTTTACGTGCGGGGCTTGGCATGGTAAACGGTATCCTGACGCTGGTGCCGAGTGCAAAGGTCGGGCATATCGGGCTATGCCGCAACCATGACACGCATGAGCCTGAGGAGTATTACTGCAAGCTGCCAAGCCCGATTGAGGAGCGTACGATCGCGGCGCTTGACCCGATGCTGGCAACGGGCGGTTCCGCGGTGGCAGCGGTAGATTTTATTAAGGAACACGGCGGAAAGCATATTAAATTTTTGTGTATTATTGCGGCGCCGGAAGGCGTGGAGCGTTTTCATAAGGCACATCCTGACGTACAGCTTTACTGCGGCTGCCTAGACCGCTGCCTGAATGAAGACGCGTATATCTGTCCGGGGCTTGGAGATGCAGGAGACCGGATTTTTGGCACGAAATAGGAAGTGAAGCATATCATGAAAATCGTGATTCTGATGGAAGATACCTGCGGCAGTCCGCGCTGTGTCCATGAGCACGGGTTATCGGTATATGTGGAGACGCAAAAGCATAAGCTGCTTGTGGATACGGGCGCGACGGCTGCGTTTTTAGATAATGCGGATGCACTGGGGATTGACCTTGCAAAAGTGGATACGGTCGTGTTAAGTCATGGGCATTATGACCATGCGGGAGGTATACTGGCATTTTATGAGCGAAATCCGAACGCAGCCATTTATATGCAGCGGTCGGCATGTGGAGATTATTACCATGACGCGCGTTATATCGGCATAGATAAAAGGATTTCGAAGCTAAAAAGCGTACGCATGTTAGACGGCGATTACAGGATCGATGAAGAGCTTCGCCTGTTTACGAATATTACGGGCAGGAAATATTTTGCAAAGAGCAATTTATTACTGTCTAAAAGAGTAAACGGCAGACGTATACAGGATACATTTGCACATGAGCAGTGCCTTGTGGTTACGCAGGGGCAGGAGCATACGCTTATTTCCGGCTGCGCGCATAACGGTATCTTAAATATTTTAAGCAGGTATTATGAAAGCTGCTGCAACGACCCTGTAGCGGTAATCAGCGGGTTCCATATGATGAAAAAAGGGGACTATACACAGGAAGAAGCGCAGATTGTCCTAGATACGGCAAAGCAGCTTTGCGGCATGGACACCGTGTTTTACACAGGGCATTGTACCGGAGACAAAGCACTGGCACTGATGGCGCCTATCATGGGAGAAAAGCTGGTGCAGATACACAGCGGAATGGTTTTGTAGCGGGCGGCGGAAAGGAGCATATATGGCAGCAGGAACAGTTTGCGGTGCGTCTGATAACATAAGCTATGCGCAGCAGACGCGAAAAGCAGCGCAGCAAAAAGCAGGCGGCACGGGAGATCTGTTTTGGGAAAAGATGAATCATGCGGCACAGATGAAAGCACAGTCAGATGGAGGGGAAGCTGCTGATACAAAAAATGCAAAAGAAGCTTTTGATTACCACCAGTTTTTCCAGGATAAGATCAATGAAATCTATACCAAGGTCAAAAACGGGGATACAGAGCCAAAGTTTCAGATTGGCGCGCTTTCGCTTTCGCAAAAGGAATGGAATAAATTTTTGGAAGAATATGATGAAATCCAGGATATTATTCGCGAAATGATGCGCGAAGAACAGGAAAAACGAGAGGCAGAGCGCCTGCAAAAAGAGATTCTGGAGAAAACCGCAGGCAGCGGCATGACGGAATGGGAGCCTGTGATTGGATGATGGACAGTAAGTATTAGATTAGAAAGGAATGGAAGAATCATGAAAAAAGATTTACAAAACGCGGTAATTGCAGGAGTTTCCATTGCATTTGGCATTACGCTTGCTGCATGTGTCAGGGGAAAGCAGGTTTCCATGCAAAAGGCGGGGGTTTCTTTTTGGGGAGCATTTTTCACAGACCTGATCTTGTCCTCGTTTGACAAAAGAAGGCAGCGGCATACAAAACCAAAAGGTAAAAGGTGATAAAATGGATGACAGGGAAGAGATAAGGGACATAAAGGATCTTACTAGGCAGGCTGCAGAACGTTTTCAGTGCAGCTATAAAGTGTTTTCTAAAGGATCTGATCCGAAATTGGTAGAGGAAGCATATTTTGAAGCATTAAAACGCGGACAGGCAGACGGGTTTTATCCGGCGGTTGTCTGTCTGGACGACTATGCGCTGGAGTGGCTTTTGGAAATCAACGAGGATGCTGACAAAGACAGGATCCTGTCGGAATGGGAAGATCGTGGAGAAGAGATTCTAAAGGAACGTTACGAGGAGTATACGGAGTATCTGGAGGAAGACGAGCTTTCTAATTTTATTGGCGACGAGAAAGAAGGCGATGTGCTGCGGGAGTTTTGCGGCTATTGTTCGTTTACGGACGGGTCGCTGGAAGCGGATACGCTGCTTTTGGAAATCCCGGTCAGGCATCCGTGGGAAATCATTGCCTATGTGCCGATGGGCGGGTGGAATGAATGCCCGGCGCCGGGTGAAATGATCCCGGTCTGCAAATACTGGTATGAAAAATACGGGGCGGTTCCGGCAGTCTTTACACATGATGTAATGGAATTTTATGCGCCGAACGGGCTGAACGGTAACGACCCGATCGAAGCGGCGAAAGAGCATTACGCATTTTGCAGCGACCGGATTGACCAGGGAACGAGGACATATAAAGTATCCGAGCTTGCCGCGGGGCTTACAAAGTCGACGGTATGGTACTTTTGGTGGGATTGATGAAAAAATATCAGAATGTTTTGGAGCAGTTCAAAGCATTCTGGTATTTTTTTGCAAAAAATTGAAAAAGTACTTGACTGTACAGTTACTGTACGGTTTATCCTGAAATGGAAGCAAAGCAAACCGAAGCAGAAAAAGTAAGGAGATAAAGAAAATGAGCAAAAAAACAATGACGAATAAGAAAAAATTATGGATAGTAATCGGCGGTGCCGCGGCAGCCGCAGCGGTGTTCGGGCTGGCATTTGGCAGTAAAATAAAGACGCTGTATACATCATTAAACAGTTTTAAAGATGAAAACCTGGCGCATACCTTTCAAAATACGCCGGATATTCAGCCGACAAAAAAGATCAGCAGGCAAGGTAAGGCGTTTGCGTTTCAAAAAGTGGAGAATGTGCCGCTGGCAGACGGATTTACCTTTGAAGGCAAATTTTATCCGACGCAGGATTTTCTTGCCGATACGAAGGCTACCGGGCTTTTGGTAATCAGAGAAGATCAGATCCGCTATGAAAAGTATTTTGCCGGAGGGGATGAAAAAACACTGTTTTCTTCCAATTCGATGGGAAAATCGTTTGTGTCGGCGCTGCTTGGCATTGCCGTTTCCGAAGGAGATATCAAAAGTGTGGAAGACCCGATCGGGAACTATATCCCGGAGTTTCAGGGGACTGCGCTTGCTGACATACCAATCCGTGCCTGCCTGCAAATGGCGTCCGGCATTGACTTTGATGAAGATACCGACATGAGCGGATTTTCCATGCGTACGTTACTAGGCAAGCCTGCCATGAAGGTAATTGCAAAATACGGGATGCAGGAAGAGCCTTATACGTATCGGCGCTATTTGAGCATCAATACGGAAATACTAGGAGAAGTTCTTACAAACGCCACCGGGCGCAGCCTTGCCGAATATATGGAAGAAAAGCTGTGGAAAAAGCTGGATGCGGCAGAAGACGCTTATTGGACGTTAAGCAACGGCAAGGAGCTGGCTATGGGCGGATTAAGCGTTTCCCTTCGGGACTATGCGCGTTTTGCAAGGCTGTATCTGCACGAGGGCAGCTATAACGGAACGCAGATTCTTCCAAAGGAATGGGTAAAGGACAGCCTGGACGTTTCGGCGAAATATTCCATGCCCGGGGCGAATCATGACGACGATAACGCTATTGGGTATGGATACCAGTGGTGGGTGCCGGCGGGCAGTGAGGGCGAGTTTATGGCAATCGGCGTCTATGGACAGTGGATTTATGTAAATCCCGCCGAACAGGTGATTATTGTAAAGACAAGCGCAGACCCAAAGTTTACGGAAAAGGGCTATGAATTAAAGCATGTGGAATTTTTCAGGGAAATTGCAAAACAAATCTAATGTCAATAGCAAAAGTCAGGCTTTTGGTATGACAGGGATTTCGATTTGGACAATATAATCTTCGATCCGGCTGCTTACCGTTTCGTTGATTCCTTTTTCATAGCTGTATCCGGTCAGCGTCAGACGGTGTCTGTCGGCATAATCCAAAATCGCCTCGTAGCGCAGGGGGATCTGGCTCCAGTCTCCTTTATGGAACGCCTGCAGATAGCTGCCTTTTGGCTGGATATGAAGCCCGGTTTTTTGTTGCAGGAAGGGGATTTCGATAAACAGGTTTGTATAGCTGTCAAAATCTTTGTTTTTCAGGTTGTCAACCGGGAGCATCGAGCCGTACGAGGCGTCATGCAGGCGGCCGAGCTGGTATTTTGCGGTTTCGGCAGTAATCAGTTCGACTTCCTGTTCAAACGTCGTACGGTCGTCAATGTCCACAGTAACCAGGCAGTGCTCCTCTTCTTTTTGGATGATGCAGATTTCCGATAAATCCATAGTAAGCAGCGTTTCCATATTTTGCCGCTGGGTGCACAGCGTTTTTCGGATTGCCAGAAGGTGCAGGATATTGTGGTCAAGGTCTTTGATTTTATCGTCCAGCAGGCTTTTCAAGCTGACTGCGGACCGGTTTTTAAGAAACTGGCGGATTTCCTCAATAGAGACGTCCAGCTCGCGCAGCAGCAGAATCGTTTCCAGGATGGGGCTTTGGTAGTAGTTGTAAAAGCGGTATCCGTTTTCCGGGTGGATAAGGGCAGGGCGAAACAGCCCAATTTCGTCGTACCACATCAGTGTCTTTTTATTGATGCCATGTAGGGCGGCAAACTGGCCGATGGTTAGTAGTTTGCTTTTTTCGTTCATAAGGTGGGTTCCTTTCAGAGGATTTTTTAATGCTGTATGGGAGTATTTTATCAGATGCGGGTGGGGGATACAAGAAAAGAGTTGTGTTTTGTATGGATGTGAGGGACGCCGGGAAAGGGGAGTGGCACGCCCGGCTGCGTCAGTTCCAGAATGCTAAGAAGCCTTAGGCATCCTGCTGTGACGTTTTGGCTGTGTACGGTCGCGGCACCTTGTCCGCTTCCGGCTGTCCGCCGAAAGCTATCGGTGCCGCTTGGCTGCGCCCCTGCTTCCTGCGCAGGATGCCAAAGCCTTCTAAGCATTCTTCCAAAGCCGCAGCCTGGGCGTGCCAATCCCCTTTCCCGGCTGTTTTTCGCAAGTGCTACAAAATACGATACACAACGTATAATAGAGCCATAAAAATGTGATACATAACGCACAATAGAGCTACGCAGCAAGCTTTTCCCACAAATACAAAACTGGAGCTGGTTGTCGTAAACACTTTGAAAAGACAGCCGGAGGAAGGGGCACGGGGCTGGCTTCCTGTGACGTTGGAAAAATGTTTAGGAGCCTTTAGCAGGCTGCAAGGCAAGCAGGGGCGCAGCCAAGCGGCACCGATAGCTTTCGGCGGGCAGCCGGAAGCGGACAAGGTGCCGCGACCGTACACAGCCACAGCGTTACAGCAGGCTGCTTAGGGCTCCTTACATTTTGGAAAAGGAACAGGAAGCCAGCCCCGTGCCCCTTCCTCCGGCGTCCCACCTCCAAAAAAGCAACACTTCACTTCACCCTGGCTTTTGCATACCACATCTGCTATACTTAGGATAATTTGTTTACAGAAAGGATAAAGTAGCGTGGGATATACATTTTATGAAACCGTTATGCTGTTTTTTGCCTATTCCTTTTTTGCGTGGATTGTGGAAACGGCGGTGGCGACGGTTAAGGAGAAGGATTTTAAAAACCGCGGGTTTGCGTCTGGGCCGTTTTGCTTTTTGTATGGCTTTACAGGCGTGCTGCTGACGGTGTTTTTACAGGATTTAAAGGAAGATACGTTTTTCCTGTTTTTGGGAAGCGTGATTGTGGCGACGGCTGTGGAGTGGTATGCAGGAAAGCTGCTTGCGCGGATGAAGTGCAAAAAATGGTGGGATTATTCGGCAAAGAAGTGGAATTTTGACGGGTATATCTGTTTGCAGTATTCGCTGCTGTGGGGCATTCTTGGATTTTTGGCGCTGCGCTATGGAAACGAGCTGCTTGTGGGGCTGTACCGCCAGATGCCTGCTGTGGTTGGACAAGTGGTTGTGTGCGGGCTTATGGCAGTCGGATGGATCGATCTTGCAGGTTCTTTGATGTCCGTTTATCATATGGAAGAAAAGCTGCCGCTCCTGTTTGGGTGGAACCGGAAGCTTCAGGTATGGACGTATCGGTTTGCGTCAGGTATCAGCGGGCATATCGAGGAGCGGTTTGTCCGGTCGTATCCGGTGATGTTGGGGGAAAAGGAAGAGGAACAGGAACAGGATGAAGAGCCATGCAGCGCTGTGCAGTTGTTTTGGCTGTTTGTGATCGGCGCATTTTTAGGGGATCTGGTAGAGACGGTTTTTTGCAGGCTGACGGCAGGGGTATGGATGAGCAGAAGCAGCCTTGTATGGGGAGATTTCAGCGTTGTCTGGGGGCTTGCGGTTGCGCTTGCAACGGCTCTTTTATATAAAGATAGGGAAAAGCCGGATTCGTATATTTTCTGGACGGGGGTTCTGCTTGGCGGCGCATATGAATACATATGCAGCGTATTTACGGAGATTTTTTTCGGACAGGTGTTTTGGGATTACAGTGCGATGCCGTTTAACCTCGGCGGCAGGGTCAACCTGCTGTACTGCTTCTTCTGGGGAATCGCGGCAGTCGTATGGATCAAGGGACTGTACCCGCTGCTGGCGCATGGGATCGGATGGATCGTAAAAAAGACCGGATGGGCGCTTACGGCACTGCTTGTATGCTTTATGGCGGCAAACCTGTGCGTTTCGGTATTGGCGCTTGTACGCTACGATGCGCGCGCAAATGGAATTGCGGCAGAATCAAAGTGGGAACAAAGGATCGATGCTTATTTTGGGGATGCCGTAATGAAACAGATTTATCCGAATGCAATCCGTCAGTAAAGATGGCAGAGGATTGTAATTTACAAAATAGAAAGAAGGTGCGGTTGCCGATGAAAAGGGCTGTGTGTAAAGTGGATATGAACCAAGTCGTCGGGACGATGGATATTTTGATGGTCTGCCTGGATACGCTGCGGTATGACGTGGCTGTGCAGGAAGAAGCAGCGGGGACGACGCCGGTGTTAAACCGTTACGGTGCATGGGTAAAGTGCCAGGCGCCCGGTAATTTTACATATCCGTCGCACCATGCGATGTTTGCGGGATTTTTGCCGTGCAGTGCGGATACAAAGTGCCAGGAGAAACGGGAGATGCTGTTTTACCCGACGGCGATTGGGCTGCGCAGAAAGGTACCGCAGGGGGCTTATGCGTTTGGCGGCAGTACGGTTATGGAAGGGCTTGCCAGAGACGGTTATGATACGTGGTGCGTCGGCGGGGTGTCGTTTTTTGACAAGCGCTCGGATATCGGCAAGGTATTTCCGGGATATTTTAATAAAAGCTACTGGCATCCTTCGTTTGGCTGCCTTGCAAAAGAGAGTACAAAAAACCAGGTGGATTTTATATTGCGTAAATTGGAAGCGGCGCCAAGGGAACAGCGGATTTTTTTATATGTCAATGTGGACGCGGTGCACTATCCGAATTATTTTTATCTGGAGGGCGCGCAAAACGACAGCATAGCGACTCATGCCGCGGCGCTTCGCTATGTGGACGGGCAGCTTGGGCGCCTGTTTGACGCCTGGTGTATGCTGCGGGGGAACGCATTTGTGATCTGCTGCTCTGACCACGGCACCTGTTACGGGGAGGATGGCTGCTGGCGCCACGGGATCAGCCATCCGATGGTAGATACGGTGCCGTATAAGCACTTTTTTTTAGAACCTGCTGCAATTCCTTTTTGACAGCAGCTTTGGAAATTCCTGTCGGGAAAATGCATAATAATTTTGGCGAAAATATAAAAAAATTGTTGAAAATGCTAACTGGTTTTGGGATCTTCCTTGACTTTGGGTCGAAATGATGTATAATGAAATTGTCGATATTAAAAAGCAAGGAGGGGTTTGTACTATGAAAGAGCAAAAGAGTGCCAGGGTACGAGGTTTAAAAGGCTTTAAAAGTCTGACAGCTATGCTGATTTGTATTATAGTGATTATGATTTCGATACCGACGATCGGACTGGCGTGCCTGGGTATTCATTATTTGAGCCAGTCGATGAGGGAATCGGCTGAATTATATGATGAATCAATGACAGATGGCTATAAAATGGAGATTAAATCACAAGTGCAGGGTGCACTGGCTGCGATACAAAGGTATTATGACATGAGCCAGAGCGGTGAGCTGACGGAAGAGGAAGCACAAAAGCTGGCTGCGGAAACGGTGCGTTCAATGCGTTACCGGGATGATGCGTCAGGGTATATCTGGATCGACGGCAAGGACTGTATGCTCGTGATGCATCCGATTTTAATGGAGCAGGAGGGGACAAACAGGCGGGACTTAACCGACCAGAACGGTGTAAAAGTGACACAGAGTGTCGTATCGGCAGCCGAATCAGGCGGAGACTATCTGGAATTTTACTTTACAAAATCGGACGGTACAACAGTTGCGCCAAAGATCGCGTATGCACAGATGTTTGAGCCGTGGGGATGGGCAGTTGCCACAGGCAATTATGTGGACGATATGAATGCCAAGATCGACGGCATGAAGGTGCGGATTGAAGATGAGTTTTCTGCGATGCTTAAAATCTACGGCATTTCTGCGGCAATAATGCTTGTGCTGGCAGTCTTGATCTCGTCTTTTGGCGGCCTGCGCATTACGAAAGCGATTAAAATGGTCGAGGCAAACCTGCACCAGTCTGCATCCGGGGATCTGAGCTTTACGGTCAGCCCTGTATTGCTACAGCGTGCAGACGAGATTGGTGAAATGGCGCGTTCGCTGGAAAATGTGCGCCAGTCTCTGGCAAGTATGCTAGGCAGTGTCGTACATACCGGAAAAGCGCTTAACGAAAGCAGCGAAAAATTCAGTGAGAAATTTGGGCATATTTCCGAAAGTATTCAAAATACGAACCAGGCGATTGACGATCTGGCGCAGGGCGCTACCAGCCAGGCAAACGAGACAGAGATTGTCAACGACAAGATCAAAGAGCTTGGCGGTGTCATAGAAGTTGAAAAGAGCGGCGTAAACAAGCTGGAAGCTACCGTAGGCGCTATGATTAAGCATACCGCAGTTGCTTCTGGAAGCATTGAAGAGTTAGACCAGATTACGAGAGTTACTATCGATGCGATTGATATGGTATCGCAGCAGACGAATAAAAATAACGATTCCGCCGCGAATATTAACAAGGCGGTAGAGATTATTAAGGGGCTGGCGGCGCAGACCAACCTGCTTTCGCTTAATGCCAGCATTGAAGCGGCAAGAGCCGGCGAAGCAGGCAGGGGATTTGCGGTTGTAGCAGAAGAGATCCGCAACCTTTCCGAAGAATCATCGGGCAACGCGCAGGAGATCGAGGAGATCGTAAAGGAACTGATCGACAATGTCGAAGTCTCTGTAAAAAAGATGCAGGAAGTCACTGGCAATGTGCAAAAGCAGCAGCAGTGCCTGGATGAGACAAGAGAAGCATTCCGCTATCTGAATCAGGAAGTGAAGCTTGTAGAAGAGGTGACAAAAGAGATCGGCAGCCAGACGGAGGTTTTGAATACGTTAAAGGAGATCGTAACAGATTCTGTCAACAATCTTGCCAGCGTAGTAGAAGAAAACGCGGCGTCAACAGAAGAAACGAGCGCAAGCATGACGCTCCTGTCCCAGACGATCAGCGAATGCAACGAGGATACACAGGGGCTTGTAGAGCTGAGCCACAGGCAGAATGCTGAAGCAGGGAAGTTTCAGCTATGAATCCGTATGTACAGTATATGTACAGCTATCCGCATAAAACTGCTTACCGCCGCCTGCGGGGAATTTCCCTGGAACAGTATGTCCATTATTTAAAGGGCGGCGGCAATGGACTGTATGTGCACCTTCCGTTCTGCCAGTCCAAATGCGGATACTGCAATTTGTTTTCGGTGACAGGGCGGCAGGAAGCGGATGTCAGCCGTTACCTAGAAGCGCTCAGCCGCCAGTGTATACAGTACCAGCAGTTGTTAAACAGTGTGCAGGCAGAGTTTGGCGAGCTGATAATTGGCGGCGGCACTCCGTTGCTGTTAACAGAGCAGCAGTTGGATCGGCTGTTTGGGATGCTGCAAAAGCATATCCGCTTTTTAGCGCAGCGCGAAGCTGTTATTGAGACTGCGCCAAACCAGACCGATGCGCGAAAGCTTGGCATTTTAAAGCAGGCAGGCGTGACAAGGGTAAGCGTGGGGATCCAGAGCTTTCACGATCAGGAGCTGCGCGCGTTAGGGCGAAAGCACCAGGCGCAAAAGGCGCGGGAAGCGCTGCATCTATTGAAAGCGGCGGATTTTGCTTGTATCAATACCGATTTTATTTATGGGATACCAGGGCAGACCGTGCAGAGCCTGCTCGATTCGCTGAAAGAAGCGCTTGCATTTGCGCCGGATGAGATCTTTTTATATCCGTTGTACCTGCATCCCGGCGCGTGGCTTAAGCAGCGCGGAAGGGACGGGGAAGAAACGCAGGCTTTTTTGCAGTATCAGCACGGGAGCGCATTTTTAAAAAGTGCGGGCTACCGCCAGGATTCTATGCGCAGGTTTGTACGACAGTCAGGGACACGCCCTTATCAAGCGTGCGGTTTTGGGACGTCGCTTGCGTTAGGCTGCGGCGGCAGGAGTTATCTTGGGAACCTGCATTTTTGCAGTCCTTATGCGACGGCACAGGCAGAATGCCTGCAACGGCTGTTGGAATATGAACAGACAAAGGACTATACGCAGATTACGCATGGCATTCTGCTCTCAGAAGAAGAAAGGAAACGGCGCTATATTATCCGGCATCTTTTGATTCAGCCAGGGCTTTCTTTAGACGAATACCAAAAAGTGTTTACAACTGCGGCAATGGAAGAGTTTCCGATTTTAAACGACTGGCGAAAGAGCGGGTATGTCAGGCTGCAAGAAAACCACAGGGAGCAAAAAGCAGGATTCCTGTCGCTGACAACGGAAGGGATGGGGCTTTCGGACTATCTGGGGCCGATGCTGATATCGGAAGAAGTGCTTGCTCTAATGAAAACATGGAAAGCATGAAAAATACGGGAGTCCTGAATAAGTATGAGGACGGAAACGAGATGGATTGATCTTAGGAGATAAAATATGAAAACGGTATTATACCGAGGCAGCCTGAAAAGTTGTAATTACCACTGTTCGTACTGTCCCTTTTCCAAGCATGGCGCTGCCAGAAACGAGCTTGAAAAGGACAGAAAACAGTGGTTTTCTTTTGCAAAAAATTATAGGGAGCAGGCTTTCGGACAGAAAATATGTGCCGTAATGGTGACGCCTTACGGCGAAGCGCTTGTGCATCCGTGGTACTGGGAAGGGCTGGCATGTATGAGTGCGTGTTCTTTTACCAAAGCGGTTGGAGCACAGACAAATCTTTCGTTTTTGCCGCAGACAGCGCTGGAAATCTATGCCGGAAACGGAGGAATTGTAAAAAAGCTGCGCCTTTGGGCGACTTTTCATCCTGAAATGACAACGGTTGCGCAGTTTGCCGAAAAATGCCGCCTGCTTGCGGCAGAAGGGATCACGCTGTGTGCAGGGGCGGTAGGAGTGCCGCAAAATATGGCGCTGTTGCAGCAGCTTCGCGCAGCACTGCCGCAGGAAATTTACCTGTGGATCAACCGCATGGACGGGCTTGGGCGGGCGTATACGCAGGATGAAATACAGTGTTTTTCGGATATTGATCCGTATTTTTACCGGGAATTGCAGGTGCATCCGGCAGACGCATCGCAGTGCCTGGACAGGCTCTTTTTGGAAGGAGACGGAAAAAGGCGCCTTTGCAATATCAGCGCAGCTTATCAAGAATGCCGCAGAAAGGCATGTACCTGCTATCTTGCGTACGGGGGCAGGGAACATTTGGTAAATCAACTGCTATTCGGGCCGCTGCCGCTGTTTCGGATTCCGAGAATGCCGAAAGCGGCTTTTTTGGATATCGAAGGGACGCTGCTTGCGGCAAGCACCGAACGCCAGAAAATGCGTCAGGCAGGCGTGCCGCTGGAAATAAAAAAAGCGCTGGAAGTGCTTGCGTACCGGGAAGGGACACTGCTTTTTTTTGCAACGACGCTTCCGTATCAGGAGGCGAGAAAGCGGTGCCAGAATATTTGGCATTTATTTTCCGGCGGAGTGTTTGCAGCAGGAGCACATATCGTGCTGCGCAGCCAAAAAGAACAGTGTATACGGGGCAGACAGCAGATACAGGAAGGTACTGACACTAGGGAGAGGACATTTTTTTTCGCATTGGATGAACAGGTGATCGGATATTTACAGCCAGTGCAAAAAGCATTTTCTGCCCGGATGCTTGTGTACCGGGCAAACGACGGGCACTGCTATAAGGTTACGCTGCTGCGCGCACGCCAGATCCAATGGAGTGAAAAGGAGGCAGAGCAGGTAAGGCAGTGCCTTCCCCATCAGTTGTCCAAAACGGTACGCTGCCTGGTGGAAGGGCACTGTATGCAGATCGTTGCGGCACAGGCGTCAAAAGCAGCAGGGGTAAGGATGGTTTGCGGCTGGCTGGGGATCGGGCTGGAGCACGTTTTTGCCGCGGGAGATGCGAGTGAGGATGTGCAGATGAAAAAGATGTGTGGGTGCTGAGTTGGTGGGCGGTGAAATTTGATGTGGTGTTGTTTTTTATATGGAGGGACGCCGCCAGAATATGCCCATCCTCTCTCCTGGCGTCCCTCCCTGTGATAATCAAAATTCAGTTGTACCCCCTCCTTTTTTCTTTCATCATAATCTACAAAAAGTGCGTGGAAAATTAGTAGGAAATGCCAATTTACAAAAAAGTAAGAGAAGTGTATGATGTTTTCGAAAAATGAAATCGATAACAAATATATAAGGAGGGTTTTTCATGCAGCATGTGAATGTCAAATTTGATAGTGTAAAGCAGGTAGAACAGTTTGTGAACATCATTGAAAAATTTGAAGCACATTTTGACTTGGGTTGTGGGCATAAAGTTGTAAATGCAAAATCCATACTTGGGGTATTTGCGTTAGATCTTTCAGAGCCGCTGTCTTTGTGCTATTCATCAAAGGATGCGGCGCTTATTGAGAAAATTAAGCCGTTTCTTTACAAAGGAGAGGAACAGGGATACGAGCTGAACGTTGCGAATTGACGGCATTATCAGCGTTAGATTGTTATTTTTTGGAAGGATGAGAAGGAACGGATGATGGAGCAGAAAGTAGTATTTTTAGATATAGACGGCACACTGACGCAGCCAGGCTGCAACGAAGTGCCTGCGTCTGCTGTATGGGCGATTGCGCAGGCAAGAGCGCAGGGACATTATGTATACTTATGTACCGGCAGAAACTTTGGGATGCTCTCACCGCTGTTAAAATATGATTTTGACGGAATTATCAGCAGCGCCGGCGGGTATATACAATGCGGGAATGAGGTTATTTATGACTGCCCGATGACAGAACCGCAGAGGCAGGCGGCGATGGATGTGCTGGAACAAAACGGGATTTTCCGAACAGTAGAATGCAAAGAGCATTCGTATGTAGACGAGTGCCTGCGGGATTATTTATACAGCCAGGCGGCACAAAAGGATAACATTGAAATACTGCAAAGAAGAGAGCGGCTGGAACAGTCGCTTGGCATTTTGCCGATGAAAGAGTACCAGGGCGAGCAGGTTTATAAAATCGTTGTTATGAGCAAGTCTATGGAAGCGCTGGTGCGGGCACATGAAGCACTGGAGAAAGACTTTGACCTCTGTGTCCAGGAAAAGGATGTGAGCGGGTTGTTCTATGGAGAAGTTGTAAATAAAGCGTTTGACAAGGGCAGGGCGATTGCGCGGGTATGCAGTTACCTGCATTTGCCGATCGAGCGGTCGATGGCAATCGGAGACAGCTTGAATGACCTGGAGATGATGCAGACAGCAGGGCTTAGCATCTGTATGGACAACGGCAGCGAAAAACTGAAAAAAATCGCAGACGATATTTGCCCGTCGGTCAGTGAGCACGGCATACGCGCTGCGTTTTATAAATACCGCCTGATAACGGCGTAAGTTTTTAACGTTTTTTGTTAACCTTCGATTGGTTTTCGTAACTTTTACTCTGGAAAAATTTGCAGGCATGTGTTATGATAAATAGTAGGAATTTCATAGTTACAAGGAGCGATGCAAATGAATATAGCAGAAATCGCGAAGCTGGCAGGCGTATCCAGTGCGGCTGTTTCACGTTATTTTAATAATGGACATATTTCAGATGAAAAGAGGGAGACGATTCGAAAAGTTGTGGAAGAGACCGGATACCGGCCTTCCGTACAGGCACAGACATTGCGGACAAAAAAGACAAAGATGATTGGCGTCATTGTGCCAAAGGTCGCTTCTGCATCGATCGGAAGGATTGTAGAGGGAATTTTGTCCATATTAAATAAAAGCAAATATCAGACGCTGCTTGCCGTTACACAGAACGATCCGAAAAAGGAGTCTGAGTATCTGGTGGCTTTTAACGACAAGCAGGTGGACGGAGTGATTTTGGTAGCTACGGTTTTTACGACGGAGCATAAGCGTATCCTCAAAAATATGCTTGTCCCGGTCGTAATTGTCGGACAGCGTTTGGCTGGGTATCATTGTGTCTTTCATGATGACTATCATGCAGCTTATGACCTGACAAAGCTTCTGCTGGAAAAGGGCAGAAAGCATCTTGGTTATATTGGCGCTATTTTGCAGGACAAGGCAGTCGGTGCGGAGCGTTACCGCGGATTTTGCGCAGCGGTAAGTGCAATGGGTTATGATTATTTGAAAGAAAATTCGGTAACGGCAGAATTCAGCATTCAATCAGGATACGAAAAGACAAAGGAGCTGCTGGAGCGGTGTCCTGTGTTGGACGGGCTCGTCTGTGCGACGGATACGATGGCGGCAGGTGCCATGCAGTACCTGTGCGAACACGGCATCGAAGTGCCGCAGCAGATCGTAGTGGCAGGGCAGGGAGATTCGGATATGGCAAGAGTAACAGATCCTCCGCTGATTACGGTGCATTTTTCGTATGAGCGCAGTGGTGAGATTGCGGTTCAGATGCTGATGGAAGTACTCGAAAAAGGTGAAGCGTCTATTAAAGAAGTAAAGCTGGGGTATTATATTGTAGAAGCCTGTTGACGTGCAGTCCCCTTCTTTGATCCGGTAAGGAACGGCCGGATGAAAAGAAGGGGATTTTTGACGTCTGTATTTAACGGCGGATACAGTGTTTGATTTTGTTATTGTACGTAGTAGATATAATCGTTTTTGCGCGGAGCTGCCTCAGCTTTTTCGCCTTCTGCGTACCCAAGGACAAGGTGGCCGATCCCTTCGTATTTGCCTTCGATGCCGAGGGATTTTAAGATTTCTTTGCCTTCTTCGGATTCAAATTCTTCTTTCGCGCGATGTACCCAGCAGCTTGCGATGCCAAGCTCTTCGGCTGCAAGCATCATATTTCCCATTACAAGGCTGCCGTCGTAAAGATAGGTCGGCATCTCTTTATCCGCAAGTACAACAAGTACGACAGGTGCGCCGTAGAACGGGTCTTCGTCTTTTCTTAAGATTTTTGCGTTCATCGCCGCAAGGCGGTCTCTTACTTCTTTATTTGTTATGGCAAGGATAATCGGAGACTGATGGTTCATGCCGGTAGCGGCATACGTTCCGGCTTTTAAAATCCGGTCAATCAGCTCCTTTGGAAGCATGTCCGGCTTGTAGCTCCTTGTACTTCTTCTTGCAAAGATGGCTCTTTGGACAGCGCCGATTTCTAACATTGCTTTGCCGTTTTCTTCCGGCTGGCAGGCAATATCCGTAATCCCGGTAACTTCCGGTGATTCCTCCGCGGATACTTTGATCCAGATTTCCACAAGCCCGTTGTCGTTCATCTGGTTATTGCGGCGGATATGCAGGTGGTTGCCTTCAGCAGATGCCTCTACGTCTCCAGGTACTTCTACAACGGAAATATCCCTGGAAAAATAGATCCCAAAAGACTGCCCGTAAGACTGGTGTCCAAAATGTTCCAGCTTACATACAAATTTGTAGCTGCCGCTGTCGTCCACGCCGTCGGAACGGACGGATACGTTCAAACATTCCTCATCGCTATTGAAATTAAAATCTGACATAGATTCCTCCTGTTTTCTTAGAGCCTGGCAGGAAAGCTGTGCTCCCTGGACTCAATGATAGCTGTTTTATAATGACAACCCTTATTTTATCATATTTTGATAGATTTTCCTACTTTATTATGAAAAAAATAAAAATTTCATAATTACCGTGGTTTGTTGTAAATTATGTAGAAAATCAGCAGTGGTTATGGTATCATATGGATGAATCTTATATTTGGAACATCATATATCTGAAAAAGTCTGAAAATAATCATCGAAAAAAGAATTATTACAGAAAAAAAGTAAATATTGCAAATATTATAAAAAAATAGATAGAGAAAGGGAGCACAAATATGAAGCAGATTTATGAAACACGCAGTGGGCGCGGCTATCGGCGCTTTGGATGTGTATGCGCAGCAGCGGCAGTAAGTACAGCAGTGTTTTTTTCTGGCTGCGGAAAGCCTGGTGAACAGAAAACACAAAAACAAACGCAGGCACAGGATGAGACGGAACCGACAAAAGGCGCAAAGAAGCAGGCGCCCGTAAAATTGACGGTCTGGGGCGCCGAGGAAGATCAGGAGCTGATCGGGCAGCTAATGGAAAGCTTTCAAAACGAATATAAAGACGAGGCAAAATTTCAGTTTACCTACAGCGTACAGAGCGAATCGAACTGTAAAAATGCGCTGTTTGGCGATTTGGAGCAGGCAGCGGACGTGTTTGCGTTTGCAGATGACCAGCTTCACGCGCTGGCTGCGGCAGGAGCGATTGACCCCATCGAAAACGCGGATACGATACGGACAGAGCATCTTGCGACGGCTGTGGAGGCGGCTTCGGTAGGAGATACGATGTATGCATACCCGCTGACCGCGGACAACGGATATTTTATGTATTACAATCAGGACTATTTTACAAAGGAAGATGTGGAGTCTTTGGAGCGGATGCTGGAAGTTGCAGCAGAACATGGAAAATACGTGGCAATGGACTGGTCTTCGGCTTGGTATGTGTATGCGTTTTTTGGAAATACTGGTATGGAGGTCGGCTTAAATGAAGATGGGATTACCAACTACTGTACCTGGAACCAAAAGAAAGGGGCAATCAAAGGGGTGGATGTGGCACGGTCTATGCTGGATATTGCGAAAAGCCCTGGATTTTCCAGCCGGACAGATGCCGAGTTTTTGCAGGGGGTTCAGGATGGGTCTGTGATCGCAGGCGTCAGCGGTGTGTGGAACGCGGTAGCGATACAGGATCTGTGGAAGGAGCAGATGGGTGCCGCAAAACTGCCGTCGTTTGCATGTGCGGGGCAGCAGGTGCAGATGGCGTCGTTTTCCGGGTGCAAGCTGATTGGTGTCAACGCTTATTCGAAAGAAAAGGCTTGGGCTGCAAAGCTGGCGGAGTGGATTACCAATGAGCAAAACCAGAACCTGCGTTTTAAGCTGCGCGGGCAGGGGCCGTCCAACAAGCAGGCAGCCGCTTCCAGCCAGGTACAAGGCTCTCCGGCGATTGCCGCGCTGCTGGCACAGGCGGAATATTCGCAGCTCCAGCGGGTCGGCGGAAAGTTCTGGGAACCGGTCGAGACATTTGCGAAAAATATGGCGCAGCAAAATGCGTCAGGAGAAGACCTGCAAAAGCAGCTTGACCGAATGGCAGAGCAGGTCACTGCAAGATAGCTAAATCACAACAAATAAGTAGAAAAACAAGACGGGAGGATATGTGAATGAGAAACAGCAGGCTGAGCATTCAAAAACGCCTGATGATACCGATTCTTTTACTGGGGATGGTGGCATTCGTTTCGAACCTTTTATCGGTATATCATGTAAGCCATGTCAATGCAAAGGCAGCGCAGATTGTAGACGACCAGATGGCAGGGGCCTCTGCGCTGGCAAAGATCCGCTGCAATATGTTAAATATACATAAACTGGCGCTGTCCCATATCGTTGCGGCAGATTACAATACGATGATTACGATTGCGGCGCAGATTAAGGAAGAAGAAGCGCTGCTGGACGACAGTCTAGAGCAGTTCGGACAGTATGTCGCGCCGGAAGAAGAGGGCGTTTACAAGGAGCTAAGCAATGATTATACCGAATTTAAACATGCGCTTGTCCGTCTGGTATGTGCAAGCGCAGACAGCAAGACGCAGGAAGCATATGCATATGCAAACGAGGAGGTAGCTGTTTTTGGTTCGTCTGCCGAGCAGAGGATCGTTACCCTGGATGAGGCGTTTACGGCAAGGACACAGGAAGCAAGACAGGAGCTTTCCAGGGTATACCTTACGTCGATTGTCGTTACCTGTATAACGATTGCAGCCGGCATGATGCTTGTCATTGCGGCAATCAGCATTATTTTAAAGAATGTCGTAAAGCCGATTAAAAATATGATGCAGACATTGCAGGGAAGCTCTGAGCGCATTAATTCTGTTGTGGGCGACGTACTTGGCAAGACACGTACGTCCAGCAAAAGTACGAAAAACCTGCATTCTTTAATGGAAGCATTGTCTGCCGCAATACAAAAGGTGGCGCACAATGCGTCCAAAATCAGCGACAACGCCTCTGATGTCAACGAAGACGTCAACGATATGGTAAAAGAATGCGGTGAGATCACGTCCTATGCGTCTGCCATGAAGGTGCGGGCAAGCGAGATGGAGCAGACGGCTCTGTCAAATACCGAGGTGATTGAGGCAAAAGCGTCGCAGATCCTGGTCGAATTAAACGAAGCGATAGAAAACAGCAAAAGCGTAGACCAGGTCAACACGCTGACCAAAGAGATCCTGTCGATATCCGTATCGACAAACCTGATTGCGCTGAACGCTTCGGTAGAAGCGTCACGTGCAGGAGAAGCAGGTAAGGGCTTTGCGGTCGTGGCAGGAGAGGTCAGGGAGTTAGCGGATTCCTGCGCCAAGACAGCGACAAGAATCCAGGAAGTCAATCAGGTCGTTACAAAAGCGGTATCCCATCTTTCCAAAAACGCGCAGGATCTGATTGACTA
The DNA here is from genome assembly GCA_910574915.1 of Eubacteriaceae bacterium. Taxonomy (GTDB): domain Bacteria; phylum Bacillota; class Clostridia; order Lachnospirales; family Lachnospiraceae; genus Eubacterium_J. The sequence continues at coordinate 62,060 of CAJTCR010000005.1, read as the reverse complement.
TATGAATGAGACGATCCTGGCACAGTTTCAGGTATTTGTCTATGCCGGACAGCAGTATAAGGAGGACGCTTCCTATATCGGACAGGAGATGGAAGAGTTTCACCAAAAATCCCAGCACCTGCGCAGCTCGATGGAACAGATCGTTGCTTCTATTAAAAAGATTACAAATGCAATCGATGAAGGCGCGGGCGATATCAGCGGCGTTGCGGGAAGTACCAAAAGCCTGGTCGGAAATATGGCGGATATTACAGACCGAATGGATGTGAACAAGGAGATTGTGGAAGAGCTGCGGGAGCAGACCGAAATATTTGCAAATCTTTAATCAGAAGGGAGAGGTTGTTTGAATCAAAAATTAAAAGAAAAAATCATGGAATCGCTGTCTGCGGTGCTGCCGATTACGGGGATTGTGCTGTTTATCAGCATTTTGCTTGTGCCGCTGGAGCTTGCGACGATGTTTATGTTTATGACCGGGGCGATTATGCTGGTCGTAGGGATGGGATTTTTCCAGCTTGGCGCGGAGATGTCTATGACGCCGCTTGGGGAAGGCATTGGTGTGCAGATCTCCAAGACGCGGATGATCGTGCTTATTATCGCGATTGGATTTGCGATGGGCGTTATTATTACGATATCGGAGCCAGATTTGCAGGTGCTTGCCCAGCAGGTGCCGTCGATACCGAATATGACGCTGATCTTAACGGTGGCGGTTGGTGTCGGGATTTTCCTTGCGCTGGCGATTGTCAGGATTTTGTTTCAGATTCACCTGTCTACGATTTTAATTGTGCTGTATCTGATTATGATCGGCATGGCGTATTTGGTGCCGAAGGAATTTATGGCAGTTGCATTTGACTCTGGCGGTGTAACGACCGGGCCGATGACGGTTCCGTTTATTATGGCGATGGGTGTCGGGCTTGCATCGGTCAGAGGCGATAAAAATGCGTCCAGCGACAGCTTTGGACTAGTCGCGCTCTCCAGCGTCGGGCCGGTGCTGGCGGTTATGATCCTGGGCTGCTTTTTCAATCCGACGCAGGCTGCTTACACAACGCTTGCGGTAGCGGATGTTGTAACGACAAGAGATCTGCTCTGGGAATTTTTGACGAGTATGCCGCCGTATATCAAAGAGGTGTTTGTATCACTGATTCCGGTAGCTGCTGTATTTGCGATCTTTCAGTTGATAAGCCGCCGTTACCAGCGCAGGCAGGTCAAGCGTATCCTGATCGGGTTTGCGTATACGTACATAGGGCTCGTACTGTTTTTATGCGGCGTAAATGTGGGCTTTGCGCCAGTAGGCTCATTTATCGGCAAGGAAATCGGCGCGGCAGGCTGGCGGTGGCTGCTTATTCCGCTTGGAATGCTGATCGGTTATTATATTGTAAAGGCAGAGCCTGCGATCCAGGTGTTAAACCACCAGGTAGAAGGGGTGACAAACGGCGCGGTATCTGCAAAGGCGATGAACCGCTGCCTGTCGATTGGCGTTGCTGTCAGCGTGGGACTTGCGCTGATGCGCGTGCTGACCGGGCTTGCGATTTCCTGGATTGTTATCCCGGGCTATGTGATTGCGCTCGTGCTCTCCCGGTTTGTGCCGAATATGTTTGTCGGCATCGCGTTTGACTCCGGCGGGGTAGCGAGCGGGCCGATGACGACGACCTTTTTAATTCCGCTTAGTATCGGTGCGTGCGAATCGGTAGGCGGGAATATTATGACGGATGCGTTTGGCGTCGTGGCGCTCGTAGCGTTAACGCCGTTAATCGCGGTACAGATTATGGGCATCCAGTATCGGATCGTGACCAGTCAGCCAGGCAGGAGCGGAGCAGCAGGTGCGCTGGCAAAGCAGCCGGTATTTGCTGAGGATGCGATTTATGACTTTGAAGAAGACGACATCTTTGACTTTGAGGAGGATTTGGAAAATGACGACCAATCATCAGAAACCAGCTTTTCAGATGCTGTTTTTAATCGGGACTCCGAAGCTGGTGCATAAAGCCGTAGGCATGTTTCAGGAAGGCAGCGTGCCGGTGCAGTATACGATACACGCACAGGGCACGGCGTCCAGTGAGATTATGGATATGCTTGGACTGGGCGGAGTGGAAAAAGACGTGATGCTTAGCATGATGCCAAAGGCGCTGGCGGATCAAATGTTAAAAAAGCTGCGCAAAACACTGCATCTTGGGATGCCGAATACCGGAATTGCCTTTACCGTTACGATGTCGAGTTGCAGCGGGCATATGATCCGGCTGATGGAAAGCACGCAGCAAAAGGAAGAAGAAAAAGCAGGAAGGGAAGGATTGGAGATGGAGAATGCATACAGCGCAATATTGGCGATCGTAAACCAGGGGTTCAGCGAAGAGGTAATGAACGCCGCAAGGCCGATGGGCGCGACTGGAGGTACGGTCTTTCACAGCCGCCGCATTGGCAGTGAGGAGGCAATGAAGTTTTGGAATATCAGCATCCAGCAGGAACGCGAGGCTGTGCTGATCCTTGCCAAAAAAGAAGATAAAAAGGCGATTATGCAGGCGATCAATAAGGAGTGCGGAATGCAGGGCGAGGCGCAGGGCATCGTGCTGTCGCTGCCGGTGGACGGGATTGTCGGAGTGAATTAGTGTTGCAGGAGGAACGCCATGCCAAAGACGGTAGGGATCGGAATACAGGATTTTCGGAAAGTGATCGAGCGGGACTGTTTTTACATTGATAAGACGCTGTTTCTTAAGGAATGGTGGGACAGCCAGGACGACGTTACGCTGATCACGCGTCCAAGGCGGTTTGGCAAGACGCTGACCGTCAGTATGACAGAGCAGTTTTTTTCTGTACGGTATAAAGACAGCGGCTGGATGTTTGAGCAGCTTGCGATCTGGAAGGAAGAAAAGTACCGCCGCTTGCAGGGGACTTATCCGGTCGTAACATTAAGCTTTGCCAGGGTAAAAGGGAGCACGTTTTCTCTTGTCAGGGAAAAGATCTGCCAGATTCTTACGGATGTATACCAGCGGCATACGTTTTTACTGGACGGGGATTTGCTGACGGACGCGGAAAAAGCATATTTCCGTCTTGTCACGGATAAAATGGAGGATGCGGTGGCGGAAATTGCCTGTAACCGCCTTTCGGAGTATTTGGCGCGTTATTATGGAAAAAAGGTGATCCTGCTTTTGGACGAGTATGATACGCCGATGCAGGAAGCGTATGTAAACGGTTACTGGAAGGAAATGGCAGAGTTTATCCAAAGCATGTTTACGGCGGCGTTTAAAGATAACCCGTATCTGGAGCGTGCGCTGCTGACCGGGATTACAAGGATTAGTAAAGAATCCGTTTTTTCGGATCTGAATCATATAAAGGTCATTACGACGACTTCCAAAAAGTACCAGACCGCTTTTGGGTTTACCGAGCAGGAAGTATTTGACGCGCTGGAAGCATACGGGCTTGCAGATAAAAAACAGGAAGTAAAACAGTGGTACGACGGCTTTCAATTTGGAGACTGTGCCAGTATTTATAATCCGTGGTCGGTTATTAATTATCTGGATGAACGCGAGTTTGACGACTACTGGGTGAATACAAGCTCCAATAAGCTGGTAGAACAGTTGATCGGCAAAAGCGGCGCAGATGTGAAGCGGATTATGGAACACCTTTTAAACGGAGAAAGCTTTCAGACAAAAATAGATGAAAATATTGTGTACAGCGACCTTTCTACAGACGAAAGCGCAGTCTTTAGCCTGCTTTTGGCAAGCGGATACTTAAAGGTCAGGGACTGTTTTATAAATTCCAGAGCAGAAAAAGAATATGTGCTGGCACTTACGAATCGTGAGGTTACCTGCATGTTCCGCAGGATGGTCAGAAGTTGGTTTGCTGTATGCAGCTCAAATTATAATGATTTTATAAAAGCATTGCTTGCAGGAGACCTAGAGGCGATGAATGCTTATATCAACAGAGTGGCGCTTGCCACGTTCAGTACGTTTGATACAGGCAGGAAACCGTCGCAGGATGCGGAGCCGGAGCGGTTTTATCATGGATTTTTTCTGGGATTGTCTGTGGAATTATCTGACCGGTATACGATTACGTCCAATCGGGAAAGCGGTTTTGGAAGGTATGACGTAATGTTCGAGCCGACAGACAGCTTTGGAAATGGAATTGTCATAGAGTTTAAGGTACATGCGCCTTCCAAGGAAAAGAGCATGGAGGATACCGTGTCAGCAGCGCTTTTACAGATTATAGAAAAAAAGTACGCGCTGAAACTGGAGGCAAAAGGGATACCAAAGGGGAGAATCCGCATTTACGGCTTTGCGTTCAGGGGAAAGGAAGTAAAGATCGGCGGCGGATGGCTTGCGGATTTTGAAGGCGGGATTTAGCGGGCAGTTTAAAATAGTGCGGAAAGGGGATGATACGATGGCAAGGATGTTTAATATTCATGGTATCTGCAAGGCACATGCGCATTATATGGTAGATCTTACGCCAAGGCTTTTGGAAATAAAAAAGATGATCGATGCCGGAGCGTATTTTACGATTAACCGTGCAAGGCAGTATGGAAAAACTACGGTGCTGCGTGCATTAACCGGATATTTGCAAAAGGACTATGTTGTAGTCAGCTTAGATTTCCAGCGAATGAGCTCGGCAGATTTTGAAAATGAGTCTGCATTTGTACATGCACTTGCGCGGGAAGTAAGCCGCAGGGTTCGGATATTGGAGCAGGTGCCTGAGAAGATAAAACAGGAGCTGTACCAAATGGCAGACTATGCAAATCAAGGCGTCAGGATGGCGGAAATGTTTGACTGCTTTTGTGCATGGTGCAGCCAGACACAGCAGCCGGTCGTGCTGCTTGTCGATGAAGCAGATACGGCGACAAACAATCAGGTATTTGTAGATTTTTTGGCACAGCTTCGGGCAGCTTATCTGGAACGGGATGTGATGTCTTCGTTTCAGTCTGTAATCCTTGCAAGCGTATACGATATCCGCAGTGTTAAAAGAAAGCTGCATCCAGATGGGGAACACAGAGAGAACAGCCCTTGGAATATTGCTGCAAAATTCAGGGTGGATATGGAATTTTCCGTAAGTGATATCAAAGGAATGCTTGCACAATATGAAGCTGACCATCATACCGGAATGGATCTTGGTATGATATCAGCGCTGCTTTTTGATTATACGGCAGGGTATCCGTATCTTGTTTCCTGGCTGTGTAAGTGTATGGATGAAGATCTGCAAGCGGCATGGACAAAGGACGGATTTTTGGAAGCGGTAAAAATGCTGCTGGAAGATCAGAACCCATTGTTTGCGTCACTAATCAGCAAAATCAATGAATTTGAAGAACTAAACGGGGTGATCGTGCGCCTGCTGTTTCAGGGACAAAGCATTGCTTATAATGCGGACGATGTGGCTGTGCAGAATGCAATTATGTTTGGATTTGTGAAAATCAGCCATTCTACGGTGCAGATTGCAAACCGGATTTTTGAATCCCGTTTGTATAACTGGTATCTGCTTGGATATCAGGAACAAAACAGTGAAATTTACGCACAGGGCGTCAGGCAGAAAAATCAGTTTTTTACCGATGGTTTTTTTAATGTCAGGCTGGTGCTGGAAAAATTTGTGGAGGCATTTCATGACCTGTATGGAGAAAAGAACAGGACATTTTTAGAGGATGAGGGCAGGAGATACTTTATGCTGTTTTTAAAGCCGATTATTAACTGTGTTGGAAATTGCAGCGTTGAGCCGCGTACAAGAAACAATGAACGCATGGATTTGGTGATTGATTACCACGGTGAACGCAGCATTATTGAAATGAAGATCTGGCGTGGAAATGCATATCATGAGCGCGGAGAAAAACAGCTTTCTGACTATCTTGACTATTTTCATTTGAAAAAAAGCTACATGCTCAGTTTTAATTTTAATAAAAAAAAGGAAATCGGCGTCAAGGAAGTGGTGCTTGGCGATAAGCTCTTAATCGAAGCCGTCGTTTAAACTAAAAAATAAAGGAAATCGCAATATGCAGAAAAAAGAACACAAAATAACAGGGATTCTTCCCGGCAGCATCGCAAAAGAGCTGGAAATCGAACCAGGCGATGTATTGGTCAGCGTAAATGATGTGCAGATTGAAGATGTTTTTGACTATCATTATCAGTTGAACGAAGAGTATCTGACCGTTGTCATACGAAAGCCCGATGGGGAAGAGTGGGAGTATGAGATTGAAAAAGAATATGAGGACGACCTGGGGCTGGAGTTTGAAAACGGGCTGATGGACGATTACCGTTCCTGCTCGAACCGGTGTATTTTTTGCTTTATCGACCAGATGCCGCCTGGAATGCGGGAAACGCTGTATTTTAAAGATGACGATACGAGGCTGTCTTTTTTGCAGGGCAATTATGTGACGCTTACAAATCTAAAAGAGGCGGATATCGAGCGGATCATTACGTATAAGCTGGCGCCAATTAATATTTCGGTGCAGACGATGAACCAAAAGCTGCGCTGCAAGATGCTGAACAACCGTTTTGCGGGTGACGCGCTGAAAAAGATGCGGCGCTTGTACGAAGCGGGAATCGAGATGAACGGGCAGATTGTGCTCTGCAAAGGTGTCAATGACGGCGAAGAGCTGGATTTTAGTATTAGGGAGCTGACTGGATATCTCCCGCATATGAAAAGCTTGTCGGTCGTTCCCGCGGGGCTGACAAAATACCGGGACGGGCTGTATCCGCTGGAGCCTTTTACGAAGGAGGAAGCCGCGGATGTGATACGGCTGATCCACGGATGGCAGCATACGTGTATGGAGCAGTACGGCACGCATTTCGTCCATGCGTCGGACGAATGGTATTTGCTTGCGGATCAAAAGCTGCCTCCGAAAGAAAGCTATGACGGATATGTGCAACTGGAAAACGGCGTGGGGATGCTGCGCCTGCTGCTGGATGAGTTTCGGGAAGCGCTTGGGCAGGCGGACGCCATGCCATGCGGCGTACCGCAAAAAGTATCCATTGCTACGGGGATGCTGGCGGCGCCGTTTATCAAAGAGCTGGCAGAGGAATTTATGCGGCTTTATCCGCATAGTAAGGTACAGGTGTTTGGGATACGCAATGATTTTTTCGGCGAGCAGATTACAGTGGCTGGGCTTTTGACGGGGCAGGACATTTATAAACAGCTAAAAGGCAGGGATCTGGGTGACAGGCTGCTGCTGCCTTGCAGCCTTTTGCGCAGCGGGGAAGAGGTTTTTTTGGACGATCTTACGGTAGGCGAATTGAAAAATGCTTTACAAGTTCAGATAGTTATTGTAAACTCTAACGGACAGGATTTGTATCATGCATTACTGTCTGATACGTTCGATGAACCAGAATAGGAGATAAAAATGAGTAAACCAATCGTAGCGATTGTAGGCCGTCCGAATGTCGGAAAGTCTACGCTGTTTAATGTGCTGGCAGGTTCTAGGATTTCCATTGTAAAGGATACGCCGGGGGTCACAAGAGACCGTATTTATGCGGATGTGTCTTGGACAGACCGGGATTTTACAATGATTGATACAGGAGGGATTGAGCCGGACAGCAAGGATATCATATTGTCGCAGATGCGCGAGCAGGCACAGATTGCGATCGATACGGCGGATGTGATTGTAATGATCGTGGATGTGCGCCAGGGGCTTGTGGATGCGGACGCAAAGGTGGCAGACCTGCTGCGCCGTTCCAAAAAGCCAGTCGTGCTGGCGGTCAATAAGGTAGACAATTTTCAAAAATTTATGATGGATGTGTATGAGTTTTACAATCTGGGGCTTGGAGAGCCGGTGCCGATCTCAGCCGCATCCAGGCTGGGACTTGGTGACCTGCTCGATGAGGTCATCCGGTATTTTCCGGCAAACAGCCAGGAGGAAACCGAAGACGAGCGTCCAAAGGTTGCAATTATCGGAAAGCCAAATACAGGCAAGTCTTCGCTGATTAACAGGCTGTGCGGCAAAGACCGCGTAATTGTATCAGATATCGCGGGAACGACGCGGGATGCAGTCGATACGGAAGTTACGTTTCACGGGCAGGAGTATGTGCTGATCGATACCGCGGGTATCAGGCGCAAGAGCAAGATCAAAGAAGAGATCGAGCGATACAGCATTATCCGCGCGGTGACGGCCGTGGAACGCGCAGACGTGGTCATTTTGTTAATCGACGGCACGGAAGGCGTGACGGAGCAGGATGCGAAAATCGCAGGCATTGCCCATGAACGCGGCAAAGGCATAATTATTGCGGTCAACAAATGGGATATTGTCGAAAAAGACGACAAGACGATCTACCGCCAGACAGAGAGAATCCGCCAGATCCTCAGCTTTTTGTCCTATGCGGAGATTATGTTTATCTCGGCAAAGACCGGGCAGCGCCTGCATAAGCTGTATGAGATGATCGACCTTGTGATGCAGAACAATAGTATGCGCGTTGCTACGGGCGTCTTAAATGAAATTATGTCAGAAGCTGTGGCGTTGCAGCAGCCGCCGTCTGACAAAGGAAAGCGGTTAAAGCTCTATTATATGACGCAGGTATCTGTAAAGCCGCCTACGTTTGTTATATTTGTAAACGATAAAGAGCTGATGCATTTTTCTTATACGCGGTATTTAGAAAACCGGATTCGGGATGCATTTGGATTTCGCGGGACGGCGTTAAAGTTTATTATCCGTGAGCGGAAGGAGGGCGGAAAATGATCGCAGTACGTATGCTTGCGCTTGCCATCGGCTATCTGTTTGGGCTGTTTACGACCGGTTATTTTTATGCAAAGCACGTCCATGTGGACATCCGCAGTATGGGCAGCGGCAATATCGGGACGACCAATACGTTTCGTACGCTTGGAAAAAAAGCGGGCATTCTCGTATTTTTAGGAGACGGCTTTAAGGGCGTATTTGCCGTACTGCTCGTAGGGCTTTTGTTTCGTGGCTATGATATAGATATCAAGATTCTGGAAGCATATGCGGGGCTTGGCGCTGTGCTGGGCCATAATTTTCCGGTGCATCTGGGCTTTAAGGGCGGCAAAGGGATCGCGACGACGGCAGGCATGATGCTGGCGTTTTGTCCGCTGGCAGTGCCGATATGTTTGGTGCTGTTTACACTGAGTATTTTTGTCAAGCGATATGTGTCCGTAGGTTCCCTGCTTGTCTGTATCGGTTTTTTTGTACAGACGGTTCTTTTTGGGCAAAGCGGAAAGCTGGGGGCGGCTGCGCAGGCTCTGACAGAGATCTATATTGTCGTTGGGATTGTCTGCGTACTGGGGCTGATTCGTCACCAGTCCAATATCAGGCGGCTTTTAAGCGGTACGGAGAATAAAGTGTTTGTAAAAGAGGAAACAAAATAAAAACAGGCAGAAAGCAGGGAGAACAATGGCAAAAATTGGAATGATTGGCGCGGGAAGCTGGGGAACGGCGCTTGCCGTAGTTTTGAATAAAAACGGGCATGAGGTTACGGTCTGGTCGGTGATCGAATCGGAGATCCTTATGTTACAAGAACACCAGGAGCATATCGACAAGCTGCCGGGCGTAAAGCTAGCCGATACGATCCGGTTTACGACGGATCTAAAACAGGCGGTAAGCGGCATGGAGGCGCTTGTGCTCGCCGTTCCGTCGATGTATACAAGACAGACAGCGCACAGCATGGCGCCGTACGTATCGGATGGGCAGCTTATCATCAGCGTGGCAAAAGGCATTGAAGAAGATACGCTGCTGCGCTTGTCGCAGATTATCGAGCAGGAGATCCCACAGTCTGTGGCAGCCGTATTGTGCGGGCCGTCCCATGCGGAAGAAGTCGGAAGAGGGATGCCCTCGGCGCTTGTTGCAGGTGCAAAGGACAAAAAGACAGCGGAGCGTGTGCAGCATTACTTTATGAACGAAGCGTTCCGGGTCTATACGAGCCCTGATATTATCGGCATGGAAGTCGGTGCTTCGCTGAAAAATGTAATCGCGCTTGCGGCAGGTATGGCAGACGGGCTGGGCTACGGAGACAATACGAAAGCGGCGCTGATTACGCGCGGCATCAACGAGATTGGGCGTCTGGGGCTTGCGATGGGCGCGAAATACGAGACATTAGGCGGGCTGACCGGCATCGGCGATCTGATTGTTACGTGCGCAAGTATGCACAGCCGCAACCGCAGGGCTGGTATCCTGATGGGAAAAGGTTACAGCATGAAGCAGGCGATGGACGAGGTAAAAATGGTTGTAGAAGGCGTCTATTCTGCAAAAGCCGCTATGGGGCTGGCAAAAAAATACGGCGTAGACCTGCCGATTATCGAACAGGTCAATGCGGCGCTGTTTGAAAACAAGCCGGTGAAAGACGCGGTCTATGAGCTGATGACAAGGGATAAAAAGCCGGAAAATGAAGAGCTTGCCTGGGAAGCATAAGGCATGGCGCGCGGCAAAAGGAGACGGGTATTTTGATGAACTACGCACAGGCAAGGGAATTTATACAGGAAACGAACAAGTATGGGATTGTCTGCGGGCTTGACAGCATAAAAAATCTGATGGCGCGCCTTGGAAACGTGCAGGAGCAGCTCGCGCTGATCCATGTTGCGGGAACAAACGGCAAGGGGTCGGTATGCGCGATGTTAAAGGCAGTCTTGCAGGCGGCAGGATACCGTACGGGTATCTATGCGTCTCCCGCGGTATTTGAGCCGGAAGAAATTATAAAAGTAAACGATCATGCGATTTCACAGGAGGAATTTGCCAGGCTTGCAGGCAGCGTGCAGGCAGCGTGCATGGATATGCAAAAAGAGGGGTTGCCGCATCCAACAGCTTTTGAGGTGGAGACTGCAATCGCTTTTTGCTTTTTTAAAGAGCAGGCATGTGATTATGTCGTCCTTGAAACCGGGATGGGCGGGCAGCAGGATGCGACAAACCTGATTACGCACCCGCTTTGCAGCGTGATCGTATCGGTCAGCAGAGACCATATGGCGTTTCTTGGCAGTACGCTGTCAGAGATTGCAGCCGCAAAAGCAGGCATTATCAAGCCAGGATGCCCGTGTGTGTGCGCAGCGCAAAAGCCGGAGGTGATGGAAGTATTCAAGCAGGCGGCAGCGGAAAAAGGGAGTGCTCTTTATTTTACAGATGCTGCGGACATTGGCAGCTTTTCCTATAACGGGCTGCGCAGCGTATATAAAGAGGCAGGCGGCCTGGCGCTGTCTGGCACGCTGGCGCTGACGGGCGCGTGCCAGCGGGAGAATCTGGCATGTGTGTTAAAGACCGTACAGCTACTGCGCGGGCTTGGGATTTTGATCCCGCGGGAGGCGGTGCAAAAAGGGCTGGCGCATGTGAAGCTGCCCGGGAGGATGGAGCGGATTGCCGCGCAGCCTGATTTTTATATTGACGGGGCGCACAACGAAGGTGCGGCGCTTTGCCTTGGGGAAACGGTAAAGCACTGCCTGGCGGGGCGTACGGTCGTATATATTATTGGGGTGTTTGCGGATAAGGAATACGAAAAAATGCTGCAGATCCTGCTGCCGTATGCCACATCTGCAGTTACCGTGACACCGCTCCATCCGCGCGCGCTGGATGGCAGAAAGCTGGCGCAGGCAGTGAGGAAATATCATGGAACTGCCGTTTATATGCCGGATTTTGTACAGGCGGCAGAGGCGGCGCAAAAAGCAGCAGGTACAGACGGGGCAGTGCTGGCATTTGGTTCGCTTTCTTATTTAAAGGAAATCAAAAAAGCAGTGCATAACCTGCCGGGCAGTAAGGCATAAACAGAACTATAAGATATAGAAGAAAAATATGACAGGAAAGCAGGCGGAAATTATGGATGAAAAGAAAATAATGGAAGGGGTCAGGCTGCTGCTGGAAGGCATCGGGGAAGATCCCATGCGGGAAGGGCTTTTGGAGACACCGCAGCGGATCGCTAGGATGTACCAGGAGATTTTTGCAGGGCTGACACAAAGCCCGGCACAGCCGCTGTCCAAGACTTTTCATACGAAACAGGCAGATCTTGTATTGGAAAAGGATATCCAGTTTTATGCAACCTGCGAACATCATCTGCTGCCGTTTTACGGCAAGGCGCATGTGGCGTATGTGCCGCAGGGAAAGGTCGCGGGCCTTAGCAAGCTGGCGCGTACCGTGGACATCTATGCCAGGCGGCCGCAGCTACAAGAGCGGATGACGGCGCAGATTGCGGATGCGCTGATGGAGTATTTAGAGCCGCTTGGCGCAATGGTGATGCTGGAGGCAGAGCATATGTGCATGACGATGCGGGGGATTAAAAAGCCTGGGAGCAGGACAGTGACCTATGCGGCAAGAGGGGTGTTTGAAGAAAGCGATACTTTAAAAGATCGTTTTTTTCAGATGGTAAGACAGTAAAAATAAAAGAAAAATGGGGGAATATATGAAAATAGGAACAAGGGAATTTGACTGCAAAAACAAGACGTATGTGATGGGCATCTTAAATGTGACGCCAGATTCGTTTTCAGACGGCGGTAAGTGGAACAGGATCGATGCAGCGCTAAAGCATACGCAGCAGATGATCCGGGAAGGGGCGGACGTGATCGACGTCGGCGGGGAGTCTACAAGACCGGGCTATCAGATGGTCGCGCAGGAGGAGGAAATTGCCCGTACCGTGCCGGTTATTGAACAGATCAAAAAAAACTTTGATATCCCGGTTTCTATTGATACATACAAAAGCAGAGTCGCAGAGGAGGCAGTTCGTGCGGGAGCCGACCTGGTCAATGATATCTGGGGGCTGAAATACGACCCGGCGCTTGCAGATGTCATTGCACATGCCGGTATTCCATGCTGCCTAATGCATAACCGCAGGAACATAGAAGAACATCCATATCAAAATTTTATCGAAGACCTGCTGTCCGATCTTAGGGAATCGGTTGCGATTGCAAAAAAAGCCGGGATTTTAAAGGAGCAGATCATACTGGACCCAGGCGTTGGGTTTGCCAAGACTTATGAGAACAATCTGGAAGCGATTCGCTGTCTGGACCAGCTTGGCGGGCTTGGCTATCCGGTGCTGCTTGGCACGTCGCGCAAATCTGTGATTGGGCTTACGCTGGATCTTCCGGTAACGGAGCGCCTGGAGGGGACGCTTGTTACGACGGTAGCGGCTGTGCTTGGGCACTGTGCGTTTGTCAGGGTGCATGACGTGAAGGAAAATGTGCGGGCGATCAAAATGGCACAGGCGCTTTTTGCACATGCCGGATGATGGTTTTACGTTTTACAATAAGAGTTATTTTTGAAATACAAGGGGGAGAGCTTTATTATGGATCAGATCATTATTCAAGACCTTAGCATATACGCAAAACACGGTGTATATATGGAAGAAAACATATTGGGACAGCAGTTTTTAGTATCTGTCTATATGGATTTGGATTTATCCAGGGCAGGGCAGACCGACAGCCTGGAGCATACGCTTGATTATGGAAAGATCTGCCACTTTGTGACGAAGTATATGCAGTCGCATACGTTTAAGCTGATTGAAGCCGCGGCAGAGCATTTGGCGCAGGAGCTGCTGCTGACCTATGATCCGATTAAAAAAATACGGATTAAAGTGAAAAAACCGTGGGCGCCGATCGGGCTGCCGATAAAAAATGTCTGTGTATCGGTAGACCGGACGCGTCACAGCGTCTATCTGTCGTTAGGCTCGAATATGGGAGACCGGCAGGCGTATTTAGACCAGGGAATCAAGGAAGTAGATGCGCTCGATAGCTGCAAAGTATGCGAGCGGTCTGCGGTTATCGAGACGGAGCCTTATGGAGATGTGGTGCAGGAGCGTTTTTTAAACTGTGTGATACGGGTGGAAACCGTATTAAATCCACAGCAACTATTGGAAAAGCTGCATGAGATCGAAGCCCGCGCAGATCGAAAGAGAGAAGTGCACTGGGGCCCGCGCACGCTTGATCTGGACATTCTGTTTTACGACCATGTAACGGTGAATTCGCCGAATCTGACGATCCCTCATGCGGACCTGCACAACCGCAGCTTTGTGCTGGAGCCGCTTTGCGAAATTGCACCGTGGTACCAGCATCCGGTTTTGCATAAAACCGTGCGGCAGCTATACGATGGGCTGGCAAAAGACGATGCCTGGCTCTAAAAAAGGCGGCGCCTTGCGGGTTTCCTTAAAAGGGCTTTTGTACGCGGCGGCGCCGGCGCTTTTGTATACGGCTTTATCGAATGCGGTGCACAGCCTGTGCGCACAGAGCGGGCTGTTTGCGTCACAATCTGCATCAAAGCTTTTGATGCAGGCGGTATCTGTCAGCGTGTGCCTTCTGTTTTTCACCTGGTACGCCTGCCAGGAGGGGATACGGCTGCGCAGCGGGAAAAAGGGGGTCTTTCGTTATCCGGCTTGTTTTTGCTATGTTATGGCGGTTGTGATGTGCGGTATCGTCAATAACTATCTGTTTTCGATGGTTTTGTCCTTTGTCAAAGAGGCTTCTACTGGCTATTGGCAGGTCGTGCAGGTATTTTACCAGCAGGACTTGCGGCTTGAGGTGCTAACGCTCTGTGTGCTCGCGCCGCTTGCAGAAGAGCTGGTATACCGCGGATTCGTCTACCAGAGGCTGCTTAAGCAGTGCGCGCAGACGAAAGCGGCGCTGCTCTCGGCACTGCTGTTTGGCGTACTGCACTTTAATATCGTACAGTGCGTCTATGCGTTTGTGCTTGGCATACTGCTGGCGCATATCGTGCATAAAACAGGCAGCCTGCCTGCGGCGGCAGCGGCGCATATGGCGGCAAACCTTGTATCGGTACTCTGGACAGAGACGGACTGGCTGGATCTGTTAAACCAAAGCGGCGGCAGGCTGTACGTGGCTGCGCTTGTCTGCCTGGCACTGATGGGGATTTTTTTGTCGTATGGAAACCGGATGGTGAAGAAATAAATGCAAAAGAAGGGAGAGGGGAAGTATGAAAACGATGCTTTATCGTGCCTGCCAGGTACGTTTGTTACCGGCAGTATTTGCCGCAGCAATGCTCTTGGGCGGCTGTTCGCTTGCTGTGCCGCGGCAGGAAGCGGAAAAAAAGGACGGCCGGATGATCGGCGCGTATATTACGCAGGAAGTTTTAGAATGCGAAGGTACGCCGGCATCCGGTCAAAGGATCGATGCTACGGTAGAAAAAAACGGCAGCGAGGAGCCTGTGGACTGGAGCATTTCGTTTCCAGGCAGCGACGGCATTCGATTTTTTGCTCCGTTTTGGCAGATACAGGATGAGCAAAGCTATCGGGACAATATCGTGGACGATCAGGTCTGCGAAAGAAATTTTTCGGTGTCGCATACGGACGAAGGGGAAGCGATTGGCCTGACGGGGACAATTTATGTCACGCCTATGGAGCGGCCGTCCGGGGAAGGCTTTCACTTTTATGTCAATCCGGTTTATCAAAAGCCGGACGGCGGGATCTATGCAACGCCTGGTTCTGGATATTTGTTGCAGACAGCCGGAGAGCCTGTGGAAGGGGAACAGGTGACGGCGGCGTTGTCCGAAGAAAGCAGCCGGACGGAGGACGGAAAAACGACGGCGGAAAAAATAAACGTTACAATAAACTTTCAAACGATGTACCGCCCGGTCAGCATCACGGTCTGTCAGATGGATGCCGGGCACAGCCTCTTAAAAAAGCAGGCGTATCAGCCGGCGGAAGTGCCAGACAAGCTGCGCGCACATAAAAATGCGGCATATATGATCGTGGAAACAATAAAAGAAAGCCCGTCAGGAAAAAAACAGGTTTCGCGGGAAATTTTTGAATATACAAAGGGGCAGGAAGGCGTACTGGAAAGCTTTTGTGCGATAGAAAGCGGGCTTGTAGTGAAAAAAGATACACAGCTTGTGTGGAATACGCAAAATATCGAACAAATATTCGAAAAAAATGTTTACACTTTTTGAAAATATGTGGTATACTATAGCATGTTTCAAGTTTTGGCTGCTGTCTGAATGAAGTGCAAGGCACAGCCGGGACGAACGATTCCGCAGTTAAGGAGCGAAAGACATGGCGAAAAAAGAAGTATACGACGAGGGCAGCATATCCGTACTAGAAGGGCTTGAGGCTGTCCGAAAAAGGCCGGGGATGTATATCGGCAGCGTGTCCCGCAAGGGGCTGAACCATTTAATATACGAGATCGTAGATAACGCGGTAGACGAGCATCTCGCGGGAGCATGCGACACGATTCGGGTGATCCTAGAGGCGGACGGCTCGTGTACGGTGGAGGATAACGGGCGCGGGATTCCAGTTGGTATGCACCAAAAGGGCATTCCGGCGGCGCGTGTTGTATTTTCCACCCTTCATGCAGGCGGAAAATTTGACAATGCGGCATATAAGACGAGCGGGGGCCTGCATGGGGTAGGCTCTTCGGTCGTCAATGCGCTGTCTGTATATTTGGATGTACAGATCAGCAGGGAAGGCTATATTCATCATGACCGCTATGAGAGGGGCAATCCGGTGGTCGGCTTAGAAGACGGCCTGCTGCCTAAAATCGGCAGGACGAAGCAGACAGGCACAAGGATCAATTTTCTGCCTGACCCGGAGATTTTTGAAAAGACCCGCTTTAAAGGGGACGAGGTCAAAAGCCGTATGCATGAGACGGCGTACTTAAATCCGCAGCTTACGATTCTTTTTGAGGACAGGCGCGGCGAGACGACAGAATCTATCGAATACCGGGAGCCGGACGGCATTATCGGCTTTGTCAAGGATTTAAACCGCAAGAGCGAGACGATCCATGACGTCGTCTATTTTAAGGGCGAGACGGACGGCATTACGGTAGAGACAGCGTTTCAGTATACGAATGAATTTCATGAAAATATCATGGGCTTTTGCAACAATATTTACAATGCAGAGGGCGGTACGCATATTACCGGGTTTAAGACGACGTTTACGACGATTATCAACCAGTATGCAAGAGAGATTGGAATTTTAAAAGAAAAGGATACGAATTTTACCGGCGCGGACGTTCGAAACGGCATGACGGCAGTGATTTCGATCAAGCATCCAGACCCGCGTTTTGAAGGACAGACAAAGACGAAATTGGATAACCAGGACGCGTCGCGCGCGGTGGCAAAGATCGCCAGTGAAGAAGTCCAGCTATATTTTGACAAAAACCTAGAAGCGCTAAAGGCAGTCATAAGCTGTGCGGAAAAAGCAGCGAAAATCCGCAAAACCGAAGAAAAAGCAAAGACAAACCTGCTGTCCAAGCAGAAATTTTCTTTTGATTCCAATGGCAAGCTTGCCAACTGTGAATCCAAGGATGCGCAAAAATGCGAGATTTTTATTGTCGAGGGAGATTCCGCCGGAGGTTCGGCAAAGATGGCTAGAAACCGGATGTACCAGGCGATTATGCCGATTCGGGGCAAGATTTTAAATGTGGAAAAGGCGAGCATTGACAAGGTGCTTGCAAATGCCGAGATCAAGACGATGATCAATGCGTTTGGCTGCGGCTTTTCCGAAGGCTACGGCAATGATTTTGATATCAGCAGGCTGCGGTATGACAAGATTATTATTATGGCGGATGCCGATGTGGACGGCGCGCATATTTCCACATTGCTGCTAACTTTGTTTTACCGTTTTATGCCGGAGCTTATTTTTGAAGGGCATGTGTATATCGCGATGCCGCCGTTATATAAGGCAATGCCAAACAAAGGGGAGGAAGAATATCTCTACGATGAGGAAGCGCTGAAAAAATACCGCAGGCGGCACAAAGGGCCGTTTACGCTGCAACGGTATAAAGGGCTTGGAGAGATGGACGCGCAGCAGCTTTGGGAGACGACGTTAGACCCAAAGACCCGCCTGTTAAAAAAAGTAGAGATCGAGGACGGGCGCATGGCGTCTGACGTAACGGAGATGCTTATGGGCAACGATGTGCCGCCGCGCAGGGCATTTATTTATGAATATGCAAAGGACGCGGAGCTGGATATTTAACGACAAAGCGTGACTGGGAAATAAACAGAGACAGAAAGGAAACCATATGGAAACAGAAGACCGCCTGATACGTACGGAATATTCCGAGATCATGCAGAAATCTTATATTAACTACGCAATGAGCGTGATTATTGCGCGGGCGCTGCCGGATGTGCGCGATGGCTTAAAGCCGGTGCAGCGCAGGACGCTGTACGATATGTATGAGCTTGGCATCCGCTATGACAGGCCGTACCGCAAATGTGCGCGTATTGTCGGAGACACGATGGGCAAATACCATCCGCATGGGGACAGCTCGATCTATGAAGCGCTTGTTGTTATGGCGCAGGAGTTTAAAAAGGGGCTGCCGCTTGTGGACGGGCACGGCAATTTCGGCTCGATCGAAGGGGACGGCGCCGCTGCCATGCGTTATACAGAGGCGCGGCTTCAAAAGATTACACAGGAAGCGTATCTGGCTGACCTGGATAAAGATGTCGTAGATTTTGTGCCGAATTTTGACGAGACGGATAAAGAGCCTGCGGTGCTTCCGGTGAAGGTGCCAAACCTGCTGATTAACGGTGCCGAGGGCATTGCGGTCGGCATGGCGACAAGCATCCCGCCGCACAATTTTTCAGAGGTGATCGACGGTGTTATCGCGTATTTGAAAAACCCGGACATTCAAACGGCACAGATGATGGAATATATCAAGGGGCCGGATTTTCCGACCGGAGGCATTGTGACCAATCAGGATGAGCTGCAAGCGATCTATGAAACCGGAACCGGCAAGATTAAGATCCGCGGCAAGGTAGAGACCGAGGCAGGCAAGGGCGGAAAAGACCGACTTGTCATTACAGAGATTCCTTATACGATGATCGGTGCCAATATCGGAAAATTTTTAAACGATGTGTATGCGCTTGTGGAAAGCAAAAAGACAAACGATATTGTCGACATCTCCAACCAGTCTTCCAAAGAGGGCATACGCATCGTGCTGGAGCTTCGGCGTGGCGCGGATGTGGAAAACCTGTGCAATTTGCTGTATAAAAAGACAAAGCTGGAAGATACGTTTGGCGTTAATATGCTTTCGGTAGCGGACGGCAAGCCGGAGACTATGGGCATTGTCCCGATTATCCGCCATCATGCCGCGTTCCAGTATGAGCTTGCTACAAGGAAATACAGCAACCTTCTGGCAAAGGAGCAGGAAAAAAAGGAGATCCAGGAAGGGCTGATCCGTGCCTGCGATGTCATTGACCTGATTATAGAGATTCTGCGGGGCAGCAAAAATGTCAAGGAAGCAAAAAACTGTCTTGTAAACGGCGATACCGGAACGATTAAATTCCGCAGCGCCCAGTCCAAAAAACGTGCCGCGAAGCTGGACTTTACAGAACGCCAGGCAGCGGCAATACTGGAAATGCGCTTATACCGCCTGATCGGGCTGGAAATCGAAGCGCTGTGGAAAGACCATCAGGAAACGCTTCAAAAAATCGCGCTGTATGAAGACCTGCTGTCAAACCGCGAGTCGATGAAAAAGCTGCTGATCAAAGAGCTGCGCGCCCTGAAAAAAGAATACGGCAGGCAGCGGCGTACGGTCATCGACAACGTAGCAGAAGCTGTCTATGTGGAAAATAAAATCGAAGAAAAGGACGTAGCGGTATTAATCGACCGTTTTGGCTATGCCAGATCGATGGATGTGGCACTGTATGAACGCAATAAAGAAGCCGCTGACAGTGAGAGCAAGGATGTTTTTTTGTGCAAAAATACCGACCGGATCTGTATCTTTACAAACAAAGGACAGCTTCATATGTTAAAGGTGCTGGACTTGCCGTACGGAAAGTTTCGCGACAAAGGACAGCCAATCGACAATGTGAGCAACTACGACAGCAGCCAGGAGACGTGTATGTATTTGGCGCCGCTTAGCAGCATCATCGATAAAAAGCTGCTGTTTGGCACGGCATTTTCGATGCTAAAGCAGGTATCCGGCGCAGAATTTGACGTATCCAAGCGTACGACGGCGGCGACCAAACTGACAGACGGAGACGAGGTGCTTTTGATCCGCCCGCTTTCTGCGCAGGCCGACGAGGAAGCGGTGCCGGAAACAGTCGTAATGCAGTCTGAAAAAGGCATGTTTTTGCGCATTGAAGCGGCATCCATACCAGAAAAGAAAAAAACGGCGCTTGGCGTGCGCGGGATGCGCCTTGCGGAAAATGACAGGCTGACGCGTATTTATCTGTTGGACAGCGCGGCAGGCACGGTCGAAGCGGAATATGAGCCGTCAAATGTAGTGCTTAACCGGCTGCGCGTCGCATCCAGAGATACGAAGGGAGTAAAACGCTGATGGATCAGGCAGTACTGAAAATCAAATACCATTCCAGGGAAATTGAAAAGCTGGCTTATATTGCGGGAAAAAGCGACTGGATTGACTTAAGGAGCGCGGAAACGGTTTCCTTAAAAAAGGGAGAATTTCATTTGATCAGCCTTGGCGTTTCCATACAGCTTCCAGAAGGCTATGAAGCCGTGATTGTGCCAAGAAGCTCTACTTATAAAAATTTTGGCATTATCCAGACAAACCATATGGGCGTGATTGACGAATCTTACTGCGGCGACAACGACATTTGGATGATGCCCGCGCTTGCCATGCGCGATACAAAGATCCAGGTCAACGACCGGATCTGCCAGTTCCGTATTCAAAAGCACCAGCCGCAGCTTGTTTTTGAAGAAACGGCAAGGCTTTGCCGCCCAGACCGCGGCGGGATCGGAAGTACCGGAAAAAAATGAAACAGCCGCGAATTTATAGTTGCGAAATATGCGAAAACGGTCTAAGATAAAAGGAACAGTAAAAAACAGACAAACCATTTATATTTTTGAAAAGGAAGGAGCAATCGAATGGAACAACGAATTGTAAAGTTTTATTCCAAAGAAAGCAACCTGCTTGCCCTGCACGCAATTCCTGGGCATTTTGCTACCAGCAATTCACATATTAATTTTTATATTGATGTGACTGGAATCCGGGCACGTATTACAGAAGCAGAGGAGGCAGCAAAGATCTTAGCGCATAAGTTCGGGCATCTGAACTATGTGGATACGGTCGTATGCATGGACGGTACGGAGGTAATCGGCGCGTTTCTTGCCAAAGAATTTGAAAAAGAGCACATTTCCTCTACCAACCAGCATAAAACCGTATACGTGATCGCTCCAGAGGAAAGCCGCGACAACCAGATTATTTTCCGCGACAATACAAAGCATATGATCGCAGGCAAGCATGTGATCCTTCTGCTTGCAACAACGACAACCGGAGAGACAATACGCAGAAGCATGGAAGGCATTCAGTATTACGGCGGTGTGATCGAAGGCATCGGCTCTATTTTCAGTACGGTCGGCACGGTGCACAATGTCATAGTGCAGTCGCTATTTGACGGAAACGACGTCATTGGCTACCAGGCATTTCCAAAAGCGGACTGCCCGTTCTGCAAAAAAGGGACGAAAATCGAGGCAGTTGTCAACGGCTTTGGGTATTCCAAGCTGTAACAGAATGATTATCCGTACATCAAACGGCATGGCAGGCAAATACTGCTGTGCCGTTTTTTTTATAAAAAAATTTTGACAGCTTCCAAATGTTAGTATATACTAACGATAGTAAGAGATATAGATTATTAGTTTGTTTCAAGTAATCTTTTGTTCACAAATAAAACCAATCAAATCAAATAGAAAAGGGGATGAGCTTATGCCATTATCAATGATTCAGGAAGGGCAGCCAGGCACAGTGAAAAAAGTCGGCGGCAGGGAAGATACACGCAGGTTTTTGGAGAACCTGGGATTTGTAATCGGTACGATGGTAACGGTTATTTCAAAAATTAACGGCAGCCTGATCGTAAGCGTGAAAGATTCCAGGGTAGCCATAGGCAAAGACATGGCAAATAAAATTATTGTATAAGGAGCAGAATATGAGGACATTAAAGGATGCAGCAGTAGGAGAGACGGTGATAGTTTCAAAGCTGATGGGGGAAGGCGCCGTAAAAAGGCGGATCATGGATATGGGGATTACGAAAGGAGTGGCTGTGTACATAAGAAAGGTGGCACCGTTAGGCGATCCTTTGGAGGTTACGGTACGGGGGGTATGAGCTTTCGCTGAGAAAAGCGGATGCGGCGTTGATTGAGGTGGCGTGAATGGAAGGGGATTTTTTTGGATGGTGGTTAGTTGGTGCTAATTTGAGTTTGGAGTGGGGGGAGAGAATACATGGGGGACGCTGGGAGAGAAGATTGGCACGTCCTGTCTGCGTCCGTTCCAGAATGGTAAGAGGCTCTAGGCATTCTGCTGGAACGTTGTGGCTGTGGACGGTCGCGGCACCTAGTTCGCTGCCTGCTGGCAGCTAAAGGTGCCGCTTGGCTGCGCCCCTGGCTGTCCCGCAGAATACCAAGAGCCTCTAACCATTCTTCCAAAGCCGCAGACAGGACGTGCCAATTTTCTCTCCCGGCTGTTCTTCGCAAGTTCTGCTAAAAGAGCCCGATATGGTTTGTTCGCTCTAGTACAACGTTGCAGAAATAACAGTGAATACAGTGCACGTTATTTTTGTCAGCACAAGGCGAAGGAAGGAGGCGATGCCGGGTGCATCGTTGACTGACGACAACGCGGTGATGGCAGAAATAGCGGGTGCTGTATTCACTGTTATTTCTGCAATGCTGTACTACAGCGAACAAATCAAACCATGTTGGGCTTGTTTTGTAACACTTACGAAGAGCAGCCTGGAGAGGGGATTGGCACACCCTGGCTGCGGCTTTGGCAGAATGCTAAGAAGCCCTTAGCATTCTGCAAAAAGACCAAGGGGCGCAGCCAAGCGGCACCTTTAGCTGCCGGTAGGCAGCGAACTAGGTGCCGCGACCGTCCGCAGCCACAGCGTAACAGCAGAATGCTTAGAGCTTCTTAGCATTCTGGGACGGACGCAGCCAGGGTGTGTCAATCCTCTCTCCTGGCGTCCCTTCTTGAAACCAACAACACACAAAAAATGCTCTGACAGGTTCCAACCAGTTTGTTGGCAACTGGCCGGGTGTAACAGTGGAGAAAAAAGAAGGAAAAGTAAAAGGCTATCAGGATGTCACAGTGACAGACCTCCCAGGCATTTATTCGCTGTCGCCTTATACGCTTGAAGAGGTTGTGGCGAGAAATTATCTGGTTAGGGAGCACCCGGATGTGATTTTAAATATTGTGGACGGAACCAACCTGGAACGCAACCTGTATTTGTCCACACACTTGACAGAACTTGGGATTCCGGTTATACTGGCGGTGAATATGTCAGATCTTCTGGCAAAGGAAGGTGTCAGGACCAAAATCGAAGAGCTTGGCAAAAAGCTGGGCTGTGAAGTAGTGGAAATCTTCGCCCTGAAAGGAACTGGAATCAAAGAAGTAGCGCAAAAGGCAGTGCAGCTTGCACAACGAAAAAGTGCGGCACAGCCTGTGCATAAATTTTCTGCGCAGGCGGAAAGCGTGATCGATGAAACGATGCAGTACAAGATTCCAAGTACCAAGTGGAAAATATTATGTGTCAGTGCTTGTGGAAACAAACCATCCGCAGATGCAGTATACAGATAAAAATAAATGTCGATACAAAAAATTTATTCGTAAGGGAATGGATATGTCCAATTTGTGGGGCAAAACATGACAGGGATGTTAATGCTGTAAAAAATATTTTAGCAGAAGGATTACGGCAAATAGCATAAGATAATAAAATATAAATAGGGACGGTGCAGCCCGAATTAACGCCTGTGGAGATAGTAGGTTGCGAGGTCGATGAAGCAGGAAGCCCATTGGCTTTAGACAATGGGTAGTTTACAACGAAAGAGACCGCAGAATGACGGTGATCACGACGACGTTTGTGCCCTGCGGAGCGAAGCTGCCGATTATCGGGCTGATTGCAAAGGAAAATGTAGTTGCAGCTTTTGGGATCCTGTTTGGCTTTGCAGAAGTGGCTGAAAATGGGGAAGAGATCTGGAGCGTGCTGGCAGCTTCAATGACAGGGGCGGCGGCATATTCGTTCTTAGTATTTAATTTGCTCTGTGCGCCTTGCTTTGCGGCGATGGGCTTGCGTATGCAGTATCGTTATGCATTTACCAGTTTGGGATGCTGCTTTTTGCAGGGCAGTTTGGTGTGGGCACGATCGCGGCAGCCGTGCTTACGGCAGTGTTTGCCTGGTTTTTGCTTCGCCCGGCAAAACAAAGCGGTACGCTGCATACGCGGCAGATGACAGGCGCAAAATTGTAAAAAGCGCAGGCGGCAATTATTCAAAACAGCAGTAAACGGGAGGTAGAAATATGGGAACAGTTGTTGTTTCAGCAGGACTTTTAACAGCAGTTGCTTTGGTAATCCGCGGGATGATACGGGATAAAAAGCAGGGAAAAACAGGCTGCGGCGGAGATTGCAGCCGCTGCCGCGGATGTCATTAAGAGGATAAATGCAGGCGTAACGTCCGGTTTTTGGATGTTGCGCCTAATTTTTTGTTTTATATCTATACAAAGTCCACAAATTTTCTGCCAAAAAGTGTTTTCTTTTGTGGGAATATCTGATAAAATGAAAAAAGGGAGATAGGGAAGGGGAAGAGACATACCGAATTACAGGCACCCAGTCTGTAACAGGCATAGAAAAATAGTGCAGAAGGAGAAAATGTGGAAATGAAAGATGTGAATGGATTGCTTGATACGAAGGGTATGCTGATCTATACGAATGAAAATTGTACAGGATGTAATAAATGTGTGCGTGTCTGCCCTACATTAGTTTCAAATATAGCACAGGAAGGAAAGATCTATGTCAATCATGAGAGTTGTGTCGCGTGCGGGGCGTGTCTGGAAGCGTGCGGACATGACGCGAGAGCTTATTATGACGACACAGAGCAGTTTTTTTCTGACCTTAAAGCAGGAAAGAAGCTTTCTGTTATTATTGCGCCGGCGTTTTTGGCAAATTACCCGAAAGAGTATAAGCGGGTGCTTGGTTATTTAAAATCCTTGGGGGTGAATCATATTTACAGCGTGTCGTTTGGCGCTGATATTACGACCTGGGGATATTTAAAGTACATTACAGAAAATCATTTTATCGGAGGAATCAGCCAGCCATGTCCGGCGATCGTGGAGTATGTGGAAAAATACATTCCTGAGCTGCTTTCACGCGTGATGCCGGTGCAAAGCCCGATGATGTGCATGGCGATTTACATAAAGAAGTATTTAAAGATCAGTGATGATCTTGCGTTTATCAGTCCTTGTATTGCAAAAAAGATTGAAATATCAGATAAAAACAATCACGGATACGTAAAATACAACGTGACCTTTTTAAAACTGATGCAGCATATCGGCAAAAATTACACAAACAGCCCGGAGTATACCGACGAACTGGAATACGGCCTTGGCTCTTTGTATCCGATGCCGGGCGGACTGCGGGAAAACGTGGAGCATTTTCTTGGAAAGGGGCAGGTGGTGCGCCAGGTCGAAGGCGAAAAGGAAGCATACCGTTATCTGGACGGATATTTAAAGCGTGTAAAAAACAAAGCAGAGCTTCCGCTGATGGTAGATGTGTTAAATTGCAGCAAAGGATGCATTTATGGCCCGGCGACCGATCCGGCGAAGCATACGGACGACGTGCTGCTGACGCTTTGCAAAATGCGTGATGCAGATCACGCGCAAACGCAGGGAAAGGGCATCTTCCATAAGAAAAATAAAAGCCCGTGGGTCAAACAGGGTACGCCAAAGGAGCGCCTTGCCAATCTGATGGAGGCATTTAAGGAACTGAACCTGTCTGACTTTATCCGTACGTATGATACTTCAAAAGCACTTAAGGTGAAGGAGCCTTCGGAACAGGAATTGCAGTCGATCTACGAGAGCATGTTAAAAACTACGCAGCTAAAGCAGAATATCAACTGCGGTGCGTGCGGATACGATACATGTAAGGATATGGCATATGCGGTCTATAACAAAGTAAACGCAAAAGAAAACTGCATTCATTATATTAAAGAGCTTGCTGAAAATGAAAGCCAAAAGCTGGAGAAAGTCAACAAGGAGCAGAGCATGGAGCACGAAAACCGGATGCATAAAATCGATGCGATCAGAGGACAGTTTGTAACGCTCTCCAATGCTGTTGCGGAACTAAACGATGCCAACGAAGCATCGGCAAATGAAGCGACAGACCTTGCCGGCAAGCTGAATGACATTTCAAAATTCTGCTACAGCCTGGAGGATTCTTTAGCAAGTATTTTAAACTTTATCGATATTTATAAAAATACAAGTGAAAGTATTGTAAACATCGCAAACAAGACGAACCTTTTGTCACTCAATGCTTCGATCGAAGCGGCGCGTGCCGGAGAACAGGGCAAGGGATTTGCAGTCGTTGCCGAACAGATCCGAAGCCTGTCCGCTTCTATTAAGACGCTGATTGTCAAAGACAACCAGCAGGCAGAAGAGACGATTCCTATGGTAGATGAAAGCGTCAACGCCATTAAGGAATTAATCGAAAATATCAACCATATGAGCGACCGGATCGCTACGATCGCAGCCAATTCCGAAGAAATCGCTGCGCAGACTGCGAATGTACAGGTAATGGCGGACGATCTGCGGGACGATGTAGAGCAGATTTGATACCGCAATGTGATACAGACAAGTGCTGCTGCATAAAGGAGTATGAAATTCTTTCTGCGGCAGCTCTTTTTTTGTTAGCTTTTGCTTGACACGTGATCAAAAAAGTAGTAATGTGTTCATATGAACAAGTGATCATATGTTGGTGTGATAAAATAAAAGTCGCTGACAGAAAGGAATCAAAGAAAGGAGGCATTGTTTTTGCAGGAAAAAGAATCATTTTGTTGTGAAACGACAGAAATACATGAAGACTTGCTGGAAATCGTAAACAGGCAGATGCCGCCGGAAGAGGAATTGTATGACCTGGCGGAGCTGTTTAAAGTATTTGGGGATTCGACGAGAATCCGCATCCTGTTCGTACTGTTTGAAGCGGAAGTCTGCGTATGTGATTTGGCGGAAGCGCTGCATATGACACAGTCTGCGATTTCGCACCAGCTTAAAATACTAAAAAATTCCAGGCTGGTCAAAAGCAGGCGCGAAGGCAAATCGGTTTTTTACTCACTGGCAGACAGCCACGTGAGGACAATGATTGACCAGGGGCGTGAGCATATTGAAGAATAAGAAGGGGACGCCAGAGGAAGGGGAGCGGGGCGTGCTTCCTGTTCCTTTTCCAAAATGTAAGGAGCCCTACGTATCCTGCTGTGACATTGCGGCTGCGTACGGTCGCGGCACCTAGTTCGCTTCCGGCTATCCGCCGGCAGCTAAAGGTGCCGCTTGGCTGCGCCCCTGATTGTTTTGCAGCATACGAAGGGCTCCTAACATTTTTCCAACGTCTCAGGAAGCACGCCCCGCTCCCCTTCCTCCGGCTGTTTTTCCAAGGTGCAGCCAAAGGGTGTATAGTGGGTGGTACATTCTCAATTTGTATTGTTTTTTGTAACACTATGAGAAGACAGCCGGGAGATCGGATATGCCTCCCCTGGCAGCGGCTTTGGAAGAATGCCTAGAAGTCCTTAGTATTCTGCGGGGCAACCAGGGGCGCAGCCAAGCGGCACCTTTAGCTGCCAGCCGGAAGCGAACTAGGTGCCGCGACCGTCCACAGCCATAGCGTCACAGCAGGATACTTAGGGCTTCTTAGCATTCTGGAACGGACGCAGTCAGGGGAGGCATATCCGATCTCCCGGCGTCCCATAAGGAAATAACTAAAAATCAAGAAAAAACTAAGAAAAAACTAAGAAAAAAGAAATATAAAACAGAATAAGAAAGGAAGAAAAAAATGAAAAAGAAATTCAAATTACAGGATCTTGATTGTGCAAACTGTGCAGCAAAGATGGAGGAGGCAATCAAAAAACTGCCGGGCGTACACGACGCTTCGGTCAGCTTTATGACGCAGAAGCTGATGGTCGATGCGGAGGATGCGCAGTTTGACGATATAATGAAACAGGTTGCGGACGTCTGTGCGAAAGTGGAGCCAGACTGTAAGATATTGTTTTAAAAATAGGTCTGTACGAACGTATGGTTCGCCATATGCTGTAAGAAAAACAGGAGAAGAATAGAATGACAAAAAAGCAAAAATTAATGCTTTCCCGGATTGCCCTTGCGTTTGTGTTATTTGCGGCGCTGCTTGTTTGTGAACATACAAAAAGGCTGGAGCCGCTTGCTGGGACAGTTTTGTTTGTAATTTATCTGATACCGTATTTAATCGCTGGTTATGATATTATCTACAAAGCGTTTCGCAATATTAAAAACGGGCAGGTATTTGACGAGAATTTTTTGATGATGCTTGCCACGTTTGGTGCATTTGGCGTGCGGGAATATTCAGAGGCAGTTGCCGTAATGCTGTTTTACCAGGTTGGGGAGCTGTTTCAAAGCTATGCGGTCGGCAAATCCAGGCAGTCGATCGCAGATTTGATGGATATCTGCCCGGAATATGCCAATGTTGAACAGGACGGCAAACTTGTGCAGGTAGACCCGGATGATGTGGAAGTCGGTTCTACAATTATTGTAAAGCCAGGAGAGCGCATTCCATTAGACGGAATTGTGACAAGCGGAGAGTCTTTGATCGACACGGCTGCGCTGACCGGGGAATCCGTGCCGCGCAGGGCGGCAGCAGGAGATGAAGTGATCAGCGGGTGCGTCAATGGGAGCGGTACGCTTTCGGTACAGGTAACAAAAGAATTTGACGACTGTACTGTCGCAAAGATTTTGGAGCTGGTGGAAAACGCTTCCAGCAAAAAAGCAAACGTAGAAAACTTTATTACCCGGTTTGCAAAATACTATACGCCGATTGTCACGGTTGCGGCAGCGGCACTGGCGGTTGTACCGCCGTTGTTCACGGGCGGAGGATGGGCAGACTGGATGCAGCGCGCCTGTATTTTCCTCGTTATTTCGTGTCCATGTGCACTTGTGATTTCGGTTCCGCTTGGATTTTTCGGCGGCATCGGCGCAGCGTCAAAAATTGGTGTGCTTGTAAAAGGCAGCAATTATCTGGAAGCCGTTGCTGAAATGACTACGATCGTATTTGACAAAACTGGAACTTTGACAAAAGGCGAGTTCCAGGTGTCCAAAATACTGCCGGAGCCTTCCGTCTCAAAAGAAAAACTGCTAGAGACCGCAGCGCTTGGCGAAGGCTACTCGAACCATCCGATTGCCGCTTCGTTAAAGGAAGCATACGGAAAAGCGGCGGATCTGGAACGGGTATGCGGCACTGAGGAAGTTGCAGGACATGGCATCCGCGTGCAGGTAGACGGCAGAAATGTGCTGCTTGGAAATGAAAAGCTGATGCAGCAGGGCGGGATTTCGTATACGCCATGCGACAGCGCGGGGACGGTTGTCTACGCGGCAGAAGAAGGCACGTTTCTCGGTTCGATTGTGATCGCGGATTCGATCAAAGATGGTGCAGTAGAAGCGCTTGCCGATATTAAGCGCATTGGCGTTAAAAGAAGCGTAATGCTGACCGGAGACCGCAAAAAAGCGGCGCAGGATATCGCAGGGCAGCTTGGCATTGATGAGGTTCACGCAGAGCTGCTTCCGGCAGACAAAGTAGCATGTGTGGAAAAGCTGCTGAAAAGCCAGGCGCAAAAAGAGCGGCTTGCCTTTGTCGGAGACGGCATGAATGACGCGCCGGTGCTGACAAGGGCAGATGTCGGCATTGCAATGGGCAGCATGGGATCTGACGCAGCGATTGAAGCCGCAGACGTAGTACTGATGGACGACGATATCCGAAAAATCGCTTCGATCGTGCGCATTTCCAGAAAAACGATGCGCATAGTAAAGCAGAACATTATATTCGCACTCGGCATCAAAGCACTGGTGCTGGTGCTTGGGGCATTCGGTGCAGCGAATATGTGGGAAGCGGTATTTGCAGACGTAGGAGTGTCGGTGCTTGCGATTATCAACGCAATGCGTACGCTTCAGACAAAATAGAGGTGCTTGCAGGTACAGTAAAATAGGGCTGCCACTAGTACTACAGCGAACAAGTTTGAGTTACTTTGGTAAATTTTTACAAGAAGGGACGCCAGGAGAGAGGATAGGTACACTCTGGCGGCGGCAGTTCCAGAATGTTAAGAATTGCTAGGTGTTCTGCTGCTACGCCCTGGCTGTGTCCGGTCGCGGCACCTAGTTCGCTGCCTGCTGGCAGCTAAAGGTGCCGCTTGGCTGCGCCCCTAGTTGTTTTGCAGAATACCAAGCAATTCTAAACATTCTTCCAAAGCCGCCGCCAGAGTGTACCCATCCTCTCTCCCGGCTGTTCTTTGCAAGTGCTGCCAAACGAGCCTGATATGGTTTGTTTGTTGCAGTACTAGAGTGAATTTTATCTGATTTGCGTTTTCCAAGTATCTATTTTGTACAGGTTCTCCATGTAAAACAACCTAGAATCTGTTCTATCATATGGTTGATTTTGTTCATGGTAGACAAAACAAACCATATTGCGCTTGTTTCGTAGCATTTACGAAAAGCAGCCGGGAGAGAGGATGTGCCTCCCCTGGCGGCGGTTTTGAAAGAATGGTTAGAAGCCCTTAGTATTCTGCTGGGCAACCAGGGGCGCAGCCAAGCGGCACCTTTAGCTGCCAGCAGGCAGCGAACTAGGTGCCGCGACCGTCCACAGCCACAACGTAACAGCAGGATACTTAGGGCTTCTTAGCATTCTGGAACGGACGCCGCCAGGGGAGGCACATCCTCTTTCCCGGCGTCCCTTCCTAATATAAAAATAAAACTAATTATCCTCAGCATCACTTTCTGACATCGAATAAACCTGGCGCTTTCTTGCCATCTCATCGTTTTCCAGATATTCGTCGTATGTCGTCACTTTATCGACAATCGTGCCGTCCGGCATAAATTCAATAATTCGGTTTGCCGTTGTCTGTACGACCTGGTGGTCGCGGCACGCGAATAAAATAGTGCCTGAAAATTTCATCATCCCGTTATTCAGCGCGGTAATTGCTTCCATATCCAGGTGGTCGGTCGGCTCGTCAAAGATCAGCACGTTGGAGCCTTCGATCATCATACGGGATAACAGTACGCGTACTTTCTCGCCGCCGGATAGTACTTTCATTTTTTTCACGCCGTCTTCCCCGGCAAACAGCATACGCCCAAGGAAGCCCCTGACATACGTAGCGTCTTTAATCTCGGAAAACTGTGTCAGCCATTCCGTGATGGACAGGCTGGTATCAAAGATTTCGGTATTGTCTTTTGGAAAATACGACTGGCTGGTCGTAACGCCCCATTTATAATTGCCTTCGTCCGGTTCCATTTCCCCGGCAAGGATTTTAAACAGCGTGGATTTTGCCAGTTCATTGCTGCCTACAAACGCGATTTTATCATCGTGTCCCATAACAAACGAAACGTGGTCTAGCACTTTCTCTCCGTCGATCGTCTTGCTTAAGTCCTCAACAGTCAGTACTTCGTTGCCGATCTCACGGTTCGGGCGAAAATCAATGTATGGATATTTCCGGCTGGAAGGCTTGATTTCATCGAGCTGGATTTTTTCCAGCGCACGCTTTCTGGAAGTCGCCTGCTTGGATTTGGAAGCGTTTGCGGAGAAACGGGAAATAAATTCCTGCAATTCTTTGATTTTTTCTTCTTTTTTCTTGTTTGCTTCCTTCATCTGCTTGATTAACAACTGGCTGGACTCGTACCAGAAGTCATAGTTTCCGGCATAGAGCTGGATCTTGCCGTAGTCAATATCCGCCGTATGTGTGCAGACTTTATTTAGAAAATAGCGGTCGTGCGATACGACGATTACTGTATTTTCAAAATTAATTAAAAACTCTTCCAGCCAGGCGATCGCATCCAGATCCAAGTGGTTGGTCGGCTCATCCAGCAAAAGGATGTCCGGGTTGCCAAACAGTGCCTGCGCTAACAGCACTTTGACCTTTACGGAGCCAGGCAGGTTCTGCATTGTCTCATAATGTTCTTCTGTCGTAATGCCAAGCCCGTTCAGCAGCGTAGCGGCGTCTGCCTCCGCATTCCATCCGTCCATTTCTGCAAATTCGGCTTCCAGCTCGCTGGCGCGGATACCATCATCATCGGTAAAATCTTCTTTTGCATAAATGGCGTCTTTCTCCCTCATAATATCATAGAGCCTTTGGTTTCCCATAATTACCGTATCCAGTACGGTAAATTCATCGTATTTAAAGTGGTCCTGCTTTAAAAAAGAAAGGCGCTGCCCCTGCGTAATGGCAACGGAACCGTTGGTCGGCTCCAGTTCTCCTGATAAGATCTTTAAAAAGGTAGATTTTCCGGCACCGTTTGCACCGATTAAACCATAGCAGTTGCCTTCGGTAAATTTGATGTTGACATCTTCAAATAAGGCTTTTTTGCCTACTCTTAATGTGACGTTGTTTGCACTGATCATATTTATAACCTCATTTTCTTCCTTGATTGTTTTTCCTGTTTCTTTCCAGATTTCCAGCCGCTTTTATTATTATACATAAAATAGGTGTAATTTCAAGGGAAATCCATAGACAAACTGTCATAAGCAAACCAGGCTGTGCATAAGATACCGTAAAGGGCTGTCCGAAAGCCAGCAGTTTCAGACTGCAAAGAGGAAGTTTCAGGCTGAAAATATGCAGGAAATGGAAAGCAGGGAGCAAAAAACGGCATCCTTTGTGCAGTCTGCCAGTGGATTTTCCAAAAAAATCTAAATTGCACTCCGATTTATACAACTAACGATCTTTACAATCGACAAAATTAATGATAAAATTGTTACATAAAGTCGCTATGCGGCAAATAAAGAAGGAGGATTATTAAAATGCCTAGAGCAAAAAAATCTATGGACGGTAATACGGCTGCTGCTCATGTAGCGTATGCGTATACTGAAGTCGCAGCTATTTATCCGATCACCCCATCCAGCCCAATGGCAGACACCGTTGACCAGTGGTCTGCGGCAGGACAGGACAACATTTTCGGAAATCAGGTAAAAGTAGTAGAAATGGAATCAGAAGCAGGTGCAGCAGGTGCAGTACACGGCTCCCTTGCAGCAGGTGCGCTGACAACAACCTTTACCGCTTCCCAGGGCTTACTGCTTATGATCCCGAATATGTATAAAATTGCTGGCGAGCAGCTTCCATGCGTATTTGATGTATCTGCACGTACTGTTTCCACACAGTCTTTGAATATTTTCGGCGATCATAGTGATGTTTATGCTTGTCGTCAGACTGGCTTTGCTATGCTGTGTGAGACAAACCCGCAGGAAGTTATGGACTTAAGCCCGGTTGCGCATCTGGCAACGATTGAAGGCAAAGTTCCGTTCTTAAACTTCTTCGACGGATTCCGTACATCTCATGAGATTCAGAAAATTGAAACATGGGATTACGCAGATTTAAAAGAAATGTGCAATATGGACGCAGTAAAGGCATTCCGTGACCATGCGTTAAATCCAGAACATCCGGCTATGCGTGGTTCCCACGAAAATGGAGACGTATTCTTCCAGCATCGTGAGGCATGTAATAAAGTATATGACGAACTGCCGGCAGTTGTATCCAAATATATGTCCAAGATCAATGAAAAGCTTGGCACAAACTATGACCTGTTCAACTACTATGGCGCAGAAGATGCAGAACGTGTAATCGTAGCTATGGGCTCGATTAACGACGTTGCAGAAGAAGTCATTGATTATTTAATGGCAAAGGGTGAAAAAGTCGGACTTGTAAAAGTACGCTTATATCGTCCGTGGGTTTCGGAAGCATTTACAAAAGTACTTCCAAAGACAGTGAAGAAAGTCGCTGTATTAGACAGAACAAAAGAGCCAGGTTCTTTAGGCGATCCGTTATACTTAGACGTAGCAGCTACGCTTCGTGAAGCAGGGCTTGATACGATCGTATTAACAGGCGGACGTTACGGCTTAGGCTCCAAAGACACACCGCCATCCTCTGTATTCGCTGTATACAAAGAATTAGAAAAAGACGCACCAAAGCCTCGTTTCACAATCGGTATCGTGGACGATGTTACAAACTTAAGCCTGCCGGAAGAAAAACCAGCTCCGATTACAGCAGCAGAAGGCACCGTAGAGTGCAAGTTCTGGGGTCTTGGCGGCGACGGTACCGTAGGCGCAAACAAGAACTCTACGAAGATTATCGGTGACCATACAGATAAATTTATCCAGGCATACTTCCAGTATGACTCCAAGAAAACAGGCGGTGTTACCATTTCCCACCTGCGTTTTGGCGACAAGCCGATCCGCAGCCCATATTACATCAACCAGGCAGATTTCGTAGCCTGCCATAACCCTGCATATGTAAACAAGGGCTTTAAGATGGTGCAGGATGTTAAACCAGGCGGCGTATTTATGATTAACTGCCAGTGGTCTGATGAAGAATTAGAACATCACTTAAATGCAGAAGCAAAGAAATACATTGCTGACAACAATATTCAGTTATATACAATCAACGCGATTGACAAAGCGATCGAAATCGGTATGGGCAAACGTACCAATACGATCTTACAGTCTGCATTCTTTAAACTGGCAAACGTAATGCCGATTAATGATGCAGTAGACTTTATGAAACAGGCTGCAAAGAAATCCTATGGCAAGAAGGGTGACGCAGTCGTAGAAATGAACTACAAGGCGATTGACGCCGGCGTAGACGCTGTACATAAAGTAGAAATTCCTGCTTCCTGGTCAAATCCGCAGGCAGATCCGGCTCCGGCTGAATTAAAGGGACGCCCGGAAACGATCAAGATGGTAAAAGAACTGATGGAGCCAATCTCTATTATGGACGGCGACAGCCTTCCGGTATCCGCATTTATGGGCAACCCGGACGGACAGTTCGAACATGGTGCATCTGCTTACGAAAAACGCGGAACAGCAGTAACCGTTCCTACATGGAATGCTGAGAAGTGTATCCAATGTAACCAGTGTGCGTTTGTATGTTCTCATGCAACGATTCGTCCGTTTATGTTAAGCGACGAAGAAGTAAAAGCAGCACCGGACAACATCAAACTTGCAGATATGAAGCCAAAGGCTGGCGAATACAAGTATACAATGAGCGTATCTCCGTTAGATTGTATGGGATGCGGCGAATGTATCACAGTCTGCCCGGTAGGCGCGATCGAAATGGTACCGCAGGAATCTCAGGCAGCAGAACAGCCAGTATTTGATTATCTTGTAGCAAATGTAGGCAAAAAACCTGGTATGCCGGCTGACAATACGGTAAAAGGTTCTCAGTTCAACCAGCCGTTACTGGAGTTCTCAGGCTCTTGTGCAGGCTGTGCAGAAACCTCTTATGCAAGACTGATTACACAGTTGTTTGGTGAGCATATGTATATTTCCAATGCGACAGGATGTTCCTCTATCTGGGGCGGCCCTGCTGCTACATCACCATACACTGTACACAAAGATTCCAAGAAGGGGCCAGCATGGGCGAACTCCTTATTCGAAGACAATGCAGAGCACGGCTTCGGTATGCAGATCGGCCAGCAGGTACTTCGTGACCAGGCAATCGCAAGCGCTAAGAAATGTGCAGAATCTGATAAAGCAGACGCAGCATTAAAAGATGCATTTGCGAAGTTTATGGAAACAAAAGACGATACAAAAGCAAATTCACCAGCAGCAGAAGCATTAGTAGCAGAGCTGGAAAAAGCAGCAGCAGCCGGATGCCCGGATGCAGCAGCAGCGATTGATAAAAAAGATTACCTTGCGAAGAAGTCGATCTGGATCTTCGGCGGCGACGGCTGGGCATATGATATCGGCTTCGGCGGATTAGACCATGTGCTTGCAGCAGGCGAAAATGTAAACGTTATGGTATTCGATACAGAAATGTACTCCAATACAGGCGGCCAGGCTTCCAAAGCTTCCAACATCGGTGAAGTATGCCAGTTCGCAGCAGCAGGTAAAGACGTAAGCAAGAAGAGCCTTGCTGATATCGCTATGAGCTATGGTTATGTATACGTAGCACAGATCGCACTCGGCGCAAATATGGCTCATGCAGTAAAAGTAATTGCAGAAGCAGAAGCATACAACGGCCCATCCCTGATTATCGGCTACGCTCCATGTGAGCTGCACGGTGTAAAGGGTGGCATGAACCACTGTCAGGATGAAATGAAGAAGGCAGTTGCTTCTGGATACTGGAATCTGTTCTCCTATAACCCGGCATTAAAGGCAGAAGGCAAGAATCCATTTACACTGTCCTCCAAGCCAGGCGATGGAACATACCAGGAATTCTTAAACAGCGAGACACGTTACAGCCGTCTTGCAAGATCCT
This sequence comes from Eubacteriaceae bacterium, assembly GCA_910574915.1. GTDB lineage: Bacteria > Bacillota > Clostridia > Lachnospirales > Lachnospiraceae > Eubacterium_J. Next base: position 26,041 of record CAJTCR010000005.1, on the reverse strand, counting down.
TCCCAGAGCGTGCAGAAAAACTGTTCAAAGAATCAGAAGAAGCTGCAAAAGCTCGTTATACACACTTGGAAAGATTAGTAGAACTTTATAAATAAATACAAGAAAAACCGCTGCATAAATGTGCAGCGGTTTTTCTATAACCAGCCTTTATTCAAAGTTTTCCAGCAGTTCGCTGACCTTTACAGTAAATCCTTCCAGTACTTTACCACAGATCTCATCTTCGAAAGAATAATGTCCGGCGTCTTCTCTGCCTTCAAAAGAATATGTCTGAACCGTCTGCTTTATTGGATTTACGATCCAATACTCCCTTACCCCGGCAGTCCGGTATTTGAACAGCTTGACCGAATAATCCATGCGAATGCTGCTAGGAGAAACGATTTCAATAATCCAGTCTGGAGCGCCTTTGCATCCGCGGTCAGTCAGCTTTTGTTTCTCGCAGATTACAGACAGATCCGGCTCCACCCATATATTGTCATTAGCATCCAGGTTGACGGCAAATGGGGCAGGGTAGACTTCACAGCCGCCATGATGCTCTGCAATATGGTTTTCGATTCGATTGACGAATTTTGCGATCAATTTTTGATGTATCCGGTTCGGCGGCGCCATATTATATAGCTTGCCGTCAATTAATTCGGCACGTTGTCCGTCTGGCAGGTTCCAGTAATCATATGAAGTATCTATGATTTCCTGTGGGAGAGACATATAACCACATCCTTTCTTTTTGATTCCTGATTGATTCCTAAATTCAGTTTAACGTATTTACTGCATAGATGCAAGGGCAATCTTTTGTGTGTCGTATTTTAAAAATTGTTTTATATACAGTGTGATTGTGGTATAATAATGCCAGTGACAAATCGGTGCAGTCTGAATCATGCAAAATGACACATGAGAAAAGGGCTTGCATGAAAATCTTGGAAGTGAATATAGTATAACAGAATAAAGTGAGGCAGATGTATATGAATGAGAATCCAACAGGTAAGAATGATAGAAATGAAAATCTGGATCTTTTAGTGGTCGGCAGCGGCCCAGCGGGGCTTAGCGCAGCGGTCTATGCCGTCCGCGCAAACTTAAATGTGCTTGTTGTTGAAAAAGAGTACCGTGGCACGGGCCAGATTGCAGAAAGCGACCAGGTTGACAATTATCTGGGGCTTCCTGGAGTCAACGGCTATGACCTTGGGGAAACATTTTTAACACATGCTAAAGAGTTCGGCGTGCAGTTTTATGAAGGAACAGCGGAAGGATTTACAAATAAAGACAACATTTGGCATGTGCAGATGGCAGACGGCAGTACGATCCGGGCAAAAACAGTGATCTACTGCGCCGGCGCCTCGCACCGCCGCCTTGGTGTGGATGGAGAAGAAGAGTTTGCCGGAAAAGGCGTTTCCTATTGCGCGGTCTGTGACGGTGCCTTTTACAGAGGAAAGGAAACAGCAGTGATCGGCGGCGGGGATACGGCGCTTGGCGATGCGCTCTATTTATCGGATTTGTGTGAAAAGGTTTACCTTGTGCACCGCCGTGAGGAATTTCGCGGCCAGGCAGCTACAGTCCAGCAGTTACAGGAAAAAGAAAATGTAGAAATACTGACAAGTGCCGTACCTGCAAAAATCGTAGGGGAACAGACCGTTACTGCGCTGGAGCTAAAGGACGGCAGGTCGCTTCCGGTAAACGGAGCGTTTGTCGCAGTCGGTATGCAGCCGCAGACAGAATTGCTGCGCGGCGTTGTAGACTTGGACGCAGCAGGGTATGTGATTGCAGATGAAACCGGAGTCACTTCTGCACCGGGATTTTTTGTAGCAGGCGACGTGCGTACAAAGGCGCTGCGCCAGGTCGTGACAGCGGTTTCGGATGGAGCAAATGCGGCGACATCGGCAGCGGAATATATAAAAAAGAACTGGCGTTAGTTGTGCGTACGCTGACCTTTGCAATAAAACACACAGCCGGAGGAACAAATGGGAACAGGAATTATCGTATGTGGCTTAAATGGTACTGGAAAAAGTACGCTCGGTAAAGCCCTTGCTGAGACACTAAATGCGGCTTTTATCGACAACGAGGACTTATATTTTCCAAAAACAGACCCAAACTACCTATATGCGCATCCACGTACGCGCGAAGAGGTAAAAAAGCTTCTTTTTCGAGAGATGAGTAAACATAAACTGTTTGTCTTTGCTTCTGTGATTGGGGATTATGGAAAAGCGCTGCATCCGTTTTTGAATTATGCCGTATGTATCGAGGTTCCGAAAGAATTTCGAATACAGCGTGTGAAAAACCGTTCGTTTTTAAAGTTCGGCAGCCGGATGCTTGCGGGCGGAGATTTGTATGAGCAGGAAGAGCGGTTTTTTGATTATGTGGCGTCCAGGGATGAGAATACAGTAAAAGACTGGATCAGGGGGCTGCCTTGTCCTGTGATCCGGGTGGATGGGACGAAGCCGGTTACGGAAAATATTGCGTTAATACAAAGCCGTATGATATAGAAAGAAGTATTGCTGGATGAGTATGATACACCTATGCAGGAGGCATATGTGCATGGGTACTGGGATCAAATCGTAGAATTTATGCAGTGGTTTTTTCACGCTACCTTTCAAACGAATCCTTATAGGGAACTTTAAGGTCATCAATCACGAGTATGCAGCAGGTACCGGATTCGTATTTACGGATTTGCATTCAATGGAAATAAGGAAGTATGGATGGCGGATCTCTTTGTGATTAGGATGTTTCTGACAGACATGCAAAGACAGAAACACAAAAGAATATAGAAGCGGATGTATAAAGAAAAATAAAGAAAAGCTCCTCAGTTTATCTGGGGAGCTTTGTATTTTTTGCTTTTACACAACAATTTATATAGAAATGTTATCTTTAAGTATTTTATAACAAATCCTATTCATTTGCAATAGAAAGAAAAAAATTGTATAAAATTACTAATTTTTTCAGGCAATTTCTTTGCCGTTTATTTATTATCTATGATAAAATCAAGCATCTTTTCCAAAAACATAACATCCGGGATTTTCAGTGGCTGCCGTAAAAAAGCAGCATTTTTTGTATGCGCAAAAATAAAAAAAGCAGCAATTCCTTAGTTTATAAGGGTTTTCATGGATTGTATGATATCTGTAATGCATAACATTTCTATATAAAATGTTATGCATCGTGGATGTAGTTGGAGGAAAGCATGAAGGAATTAGATTACGCAAAGATGGGGATGCGCATCCGCCAGGTTCGAAAGGTAAAAGGATGGTCACAGGAGGAGCTTGCAAAAAAATGTGGGATCAGTATGTCATTTATGGGGCATATCGAGCGTGGAACAAGGATTATGAGTCTGGAGACGTTTGTGGGCATCTGTGGAGCTTTAGAAGCAGACGCAGGCGAGCTGCTTTGGGGCGAGGTGCATCCGTCGGATGCGGTACTGGATTTGTGGGAGACAGAGGATAAAAATGCCGGTCACAGGAAACAGACGGACAGCTATGCAATGTATGTGAAGATTATGAAATCAGTAGCAGAGATTATGAGTGAAGCATAAAGGATGACCGAATAGAAAATGTGAGAAAAAAGCTTGATATGAAAAAGAAAAAAGTACTGATGGCTGCTTCTGTGGCGTCCATGATAGACCAGTTTAATATGCCGAATATACGGCTGCTGCTGGAGCTTGGATATGAGGTGCATGTGGCGTGTAATTTTTTGGAGGGCAATACATGTGATGCAGGCAGGATTATAAAACTGAAAAAAAGGCTGCGGGAAATGTCGGTGCTGTATTACCAGTGGGACTGTCCAAGGAAAATGATTCTCGCAAAGGCTTGTATAAAAGCATACAGGCAGCTTTTGGAGCTGGCAGAACGACAGCATTTTGCCTGGATACACTGCCATTCACCGATTGGAGGGGCACTTGCAAGAATTGTGGCGCACCAATGCGGGATTAGGGTGATCTATACGGCACATGGATTTCATTTTTATCAGGGCGCACCACTTAAAAACTGGCTGCTGTATTATCCGGTGGAAAAGCTGCTGTCTTACTGGACGGATGTTTTGGTTACAGTCAATCAGGAGGATCTCCGGTTTGCCAGGCGAAATCTAAATGCAAAAAAGGTATACCGGATTCCAGGAGTCGGCATAGACCTTGCGCCGTTTCAAAAACAACCGGCTGGCGTGGATGAGCAGGATATTAGCATCATAAAGCAGCCTGAGCTTCCAAAAACCCCGAAAGATGCTGTATGCTTGCTGTCTGTGGGAGAGCTGAGCAGACGAAAAAATCATCGGATAGTACTCTCGGCGATAGCTGCGCTGCAAAGAAAAGACTTGTATTATCTGATCTGCGGACAGGGAAAGCTGAGATATCGGCTTAAGAGGCAGGCACAAAGGCTTGGTATTGCAGATCAGGTGAACATAATCGGATATCAGGAGCATATGGCACACATTTATAAGAAGGCAGATATTTTTGTTTTGCCATCAATACAGGAAGGGCTGTCTGTCGCATTGATGGAGGCAATGGCAGCAGGATTGCCATGTATCGTATCGGATATACGCGGAAATCGAGAATTGATTTCGGATAAAAAGCATACCGGAGGTATACGGTTTCTATTAGGTAGGCAAAAGCAGCTTCAGGATGCACTGACACGGTTGGCTGATCATAAAGAATTAAGGCATAGATATGGAATGTATAATCAGGATATCGTCATGGCGTATCGTCTGGAGTCTGTACAAAGGCGGATGCAAAAGATCTATCAGGAAATGGAGCCAAAGGGGACGGTTTCTGTACTTGTTGCGTTATATAATCCAAACCTGAAATGGCTAGAGGAGCTTTTGCATTCGATTCAGAGACAGACATATGTACCTTATGAGGTGCTCCTTATGGATGATGGATCAAGGCCAGAACTGTTTCCTGAGATTTTAAAGGTGATTGAAAAGGTTATGGACAGGCAGAAGCAGGCTTTTGTGTATCGAAACAGCCAGAATGAAGGCTCGAACCGGACGTTTGAAAAACTGGTTCTCTTGGCAAAGGGAGCTTACATTGCCTTCTGCGATCAGGATGATATTTGGGAAAAGGATAAGCTGGAAAAGCTTGTGGAGGCAGTAAGAAAAGAAAATGCCGTTCTTTCGTACAGTGATCTGTCTGTGATGGATGAAGATGGAAATATATGGTGCCAAAGCCTTAGGAGGCTGAGAAAAGGCTTAAGGTTTGTACATGGAAATGATAAAACGACAGCATATCTTGCAGAAAATTGTTCCCTTGGGTGCAGTATGCTGGCACGGACAGATCTTGTGAAAAGGAGCATACCTTTCAGCAGGTACACATATTGTGACCAGTGGGTTGCGGCATACCTTTCTGCGTATGGCAGAATTGCATTTGTAAATAAGCCGCTGGTTCGTTACCGCAGGCATGGAGCGAATCAGACAGGGACACTGATGCAGATCCAAAATAAGCGGGATTATTATAAGAAACGAGTGCTTCCTATGGTAAGGCTGACGCAGGAGTTAAAAAACAGAGGAATTACTTATTGGCAGCAGCAAGAGGCGCAGGCTTTTGGAAAGGCGCGTAAAAATAAGGATATTCGTGGAATCTGGAAGTACCGAAGGATAAACAGAAAGTATGCATATTTTGACATATTGATGATTTTGATGCCGGATGCAGCAGTACGCGTTTTATTTTCTATTATTAAAAACAGCGGGAATTGTGATGAGTAATATTCAGATATTTGTAACACATACACCAAACAAAAAATCGATACGGCTGGAAAATCCTTTGTTTTATCATGTGGCTGCGGGAAGCGTATTTCTTGAGCGTCCGTTAGAAAAAGGGATGCTGGCAGATAATACAGGAGAACACATTTCCGGTAAAAACAGGTCTTACTGTGAACTAACGACACAGTATTGGGCATGGAAAAATACAAAGGCGGACTACTATGGCTTCTGCCATTACCGCAGGTATTTTTCTTTTGCGCCGAAAGCATTGCCGGAGGCAGACTGCGGATGCCTGGTGTTTTCTTATCTGGATGCAGATACAGTACAAAAGCTGCATCTTTTGGAAAGTGAAATCAAAGACTATGTAGAACAGTATGATTTTCTGATTGCAAAAGGAATTCCTGCGGTGGCATTTCAGGCAAAAAATGTGCGGCAGCATTATAAAAATGCAAAAGAGCTGCACAGCAGTGACTTGGATCTTATGGTTGCAATTATAAGAGAAAAGTATCCGCAGATGGAAGGCGCAGCGCTTGCGTATCTGGATGGAAAACAGTTTTATCCATGTAATATGTTTATTATGAAACAGCAGCTTTTTGATGGTTACTGTACAATGCTTTTTACGATTTTACAGGAATTTGAGCGGCGCCGGGATATGGCACATTATTCAAGAGAAGGATACCGGACGCCGGGACATCTTGGCGAACGGTTTCTGGGGATATTTTATACTTATATGTCGCAGCAGGGAAAATACCGGCTGGGTGAACTGCAAATGGCTTTGATTGCACATACCTCGGCTGCAAATGCGCTGCCTGATGGCAATGTAGAGATTTCAGGAAAGACAGTTCCTGTCGTATTTGCGGCAGACGAGAACTATATTCCAGTGCTGTTTGTTTGTATCCAGTCTCTGGCAGACCATACGGATCGTAACAGGAATTACCATATTTATATTTTTTATACTAACATTTCTTTTGAGAGCCAGCAGCGGTTTTTGCAGGCATTTAACAGACAGGGGTTTCGGGTTTCTTTTATAGATGTAACTGCAAAAGTAGCAGGGCGCTGCCTGAAAGCAAAGGGACATATTTCCACGGAAACATACTATCGTTTTTTTATCGCGGATCTCATGAAGCGGTATCCAAAAGTGGTATATCTGGATGCAGACCTGATTGTTTGCAGGGATATTGCGGCATTGTATGATATAGATTTGGGAGATTGCTATTTGGCTGCGGTAACAGAAGCGGATGTGGCAGGACAGTACAATGGGGCAAATCCAGATACAAGGCGGTATATGGATGAGGTGCTGCATATGAAAGATCCTTACAATTATTTTCAGGCAGGCGTGCTGGTATGGAATATCAGGGCATGGAATGAGAACCTACAGACAGAAAACTTGTTTCGTTTGGCAGAAACTGGAAAATACAGGTATTCGGATCAGGATATTTTAAATATCGTATGTGAAGGCCATGTGAAGCTTTTGGATATGAGCTGGAATGTGCTCGCAGACCATATGCGGTTCCGATACGAGCATGTGATCAAATATGCACCGTATCGAATCTTAGATGCCTACGAACGAGCCAGGAAGCAGCCATATATTATCCACTATGCCGGAGAACAAAAGCCCTGGAAAGCGCCAGACGCAGATTATGGATGGGAATTTTGGCATACAGCACGCAGGACGCCGTATTATGAAATACTTTTATATGGAATGGAACGGGAAAAAGAAAAAAAGAAAATGTGGAAAGTGGTTTTTATAAATGTGCTGAAACGTGCTGCCAAAAAGATACTTCCACAGGGAAGCTGGATCAGGCGGGCAATCGGCGGGCTGTATTGGAGGATGAAATAATATCGTATGGGCTGACAGGAGGATAACACAGTTTATATGGGAAAGATGATGGCGAGGCTGCACGGCCTATATCAATACAGGGCATTAGTCAGACAGCTAGTATTAAAAGATATCAAGTTAAAATACAGGCGAAGCTTTCTTGGATATGTGTGGAGCGTATTAAATCCGCTGCTTGCCATGATTGTGATGTATCTGGTGTTTTCAAATATGTTCCGGTTTGAGATGGCTCAATATCCGGCATATCTGATTATCGGACAGACGTTATTTACATTTATGACAGAAGCAACGAACCAAGCGGTTTTTTCTATTACGGGAAATGCAGATCTTTTGAAAAAAATCTATGTACCTAAATATGTATTTACATTGTCCAAAGTAACCAGCTCGCTTGTGAATCTGTTGTTTTCTATGGGAGCGATGCTGCTTGTATTTGTATTTACGGGAGTAAAATTTTCCTGGTATATGCTGCTGGTGCCTGTGGTACTTATACAGCTATATATATTCAGCCTTGGACTTGGGCTTTTTCTGGCGCAGGCAGCGGTATTTTTTCATGATATCCAATATATTTACAGTGTACTTACAATGGCATGGATGTACTTGACGCCGCTGTTTTATCCGATGGAGCTTTTATCCGATGGAATGCGCAGCGCGGTGCGTATGTGCAATCCTATGTACCAGTATATTACACAATTTCGTATGCTTGTGCTGTATCAAAGGCTGCCCGATGCAGAGCTGCTTTTGTATGGGACGGGCTTTGCATTGGCGTTTTTGACCTTTGGAACATGGTCGTTTTTAAAGAGCCAGGACAATTTTATTCTGTATATTTAGGAGAACAGCCCATGTGTAACACAATCATTGAGGTAAATCATGTGACAGTCCGATTTAATATGGCAAACCAAAAGGTAGGCAGCCTAAAAGAATATGTCATTAAGCTGGTAAAAAAGGAACTGATGTTCCAAGAGTTTTTCGCATTGCAGGATATTGATTTTCAAGTAAAACAAGGAGAAGCCTGGGGGATTATTGGAACAAATGGTTCTGGCAAATCTACTTTGTTAAAGCTGATCTGCGGGATTTTAAAGCCATATCAGGGAGCTGTTAGCGTACGCGGAAGCATTGCGCCTTTGATTGAACTAGGAGCTGGTTTTGATGGAGAGCTGACTGCGAAGGAAAATGTACTGCTGAACGGCACGTTGATGGGCTATTCGAGAGGTTTTATGGAGGAGCAGTTTGAACAGATTATAGATTTTGCCGAGCTGTGGGATTTTCTGGAAATGCCGATTAAAAATTATTCTTCCGGTATGCGGGCAAGGCTTGGCTTTTCTGTTGCAACGATGGTACAGCCCGATATCTTGGTCTGTGACGAGGTGCTTTCTGTCGGCGATTACCTGTTCCAGGAAAAATGTGAGGAAAGGATGAAGCGTATGCTGGAAAAAGGAACGACACTTCTGTATGTATCGCATTCTAACCGTTCTGTGTGCAGGCTGTGTCACAAGGCGTTATGGCTGGATCAGGGGAAAGTGGTTATGAGCGGAGATGCCGCCCAGGTATGCAGCGCATATATGCATCCGTAATAGGAGGAGCAGGCAGGATGAAAATAAAGAAAATCTTTCCAGATGCAGTGGCGATAGCGACAGCATCAAGCAGGGCGTTTCTTCCGTATACAGGCGTGATGATCCGTTCTATTACAGCCTGCATGGACAGGCAGCGGACATACGACATTATCGTTATTACATCAGTAAGAGACCGGATCGTGGAACGTCAAATACAAAAAGAAAATGATTTTGAAAATGTCAGCATTCGTTTTTTTCTTGCAGATGATATTCTGCCTGGAATTTCGTGCTTTACTTATGGACATTTCAGCAAAGAGACTTACTTTAAGCTGTTTTTGCCGTTTGCAGCGGATGCATATGACAAGGTTTTGTTTTTGGACGGAGATGTGATTGTGTGCAGGGATCCTGCGCTGCTTTATGATATGGATATGGGCAAAGCGCTTGTCGGTGCCTCTCTGGATACAGATACGGCAGGCTTGTATCATGGGGCGCGTAAAGGAAGGAAGCAGTATACGGATAAAGTATTAAAACTGCGTGATCCAGACCGGTATTTTCAGGCGGGCGTCATAGTATTTCACATTGCCGCATGGAAAAGTCAAGCCATAACAGCAGACAGTATGGCAGCTTTGATTGCTTCAAAGAAGTGGGAGCTGCTCGATCAGGATATTTTAAATGTCTTGTGTGAGCGTCTTGTCAAAGAGATTCCTATGCAGTGGAATGTACTGGCTGATTTTTCGAATATCAGGATTCGAAAGCATATTGCAAAAGCGCCTGAGAATTTAAAAGAACAGTATAAAAATGCAAGAAGAAAGCCATATATCATTCACTTTGCAGGCCCGGTCAAGCCGTGGAGGAATCCTTGGATGGATTATGCGCAGGCTTTTTGGGATTGTGCCAGGCAGACATCCTTTTATGAAATGATCCTGTACCGCAGAATAGAGGAAGTAAAACTGGAAAACAGGCTGCGTGCAGTTATCCGAAATAAAATACAGCACATATTCAGGAGATAGCTGTATCAGAAGCGACAGAGGAAGGAAAGAGAAAATGGAGATCAGGTATTACATTGCCGCCCGTCAGAAAAACGGTTATCAGGTGCAGGCGCCGAAAACCAGCTATATCAAATGCCTGGATAAAAGCCAGACGATACATGGGGTAGACATTGATACGCTTTTTTTAGGAGAGCTTGGCGCGTTGTATCAGTTGTATCAGGTAGCAAAGACAGGAAAAGAAGATTTTTTGATTTTTCAGCAGGACAGGAGGTTTTTTACAGAATACGCTGAGGATAAACAGCGGATCAGGGAAGACTTTTTAGACAATGACACAGAGCAGCAATACGGGCTGTGCAGGCTGGATGGATATTGTGAAAAATATGACATTTTGCTTCCATCTGAAAGGAAAGTGAAACATACAAAACATAAAACAGCCGCCGCTTATATGGATGAATATGAGAAAAAGTACGGCACACACAGATTTGGAATTTTTTGTAAAAACCTTTGCAGCAGCGGCTTGGTGAAACAGGATATTGTGCATAAGGTAAGGAAGAAAAATAAGATCTTAGACTTGTGCCTGTTTGGAATGAAAAGGGAATATTTTTTAGAATTTTGTGAATGGATGTTTGCAGTGATTGCCCGTACACATGCTGCAATAGACCGAAGCCATGATCCGCGCAGGCGGCTTGGTGATTACAGCCAGTGGGCAGCATTTGCGTTGCAGTGTTATGTGGAAAGTAAAAAAGAGGTGAGGGCAGGGCGTCTGCCAGTGGTAGCATTTCATTCTGCCAGATTTGAAAATGCCTGGATGCCTGCTTTTTCGGAACGTAATCTGCCGATTGTACTGTCGTCCAGTGATTTTTATGTCATTTATTTGTCTGCGATGCTCTGGTCTGTCATTGAGCATAGCTCCAAACAGTACAATTATGATATCACTATACTTGAAAGCGGGATTACAGATGAAAATAAAAAAATTCTAAAGCAAATGGCAAAGGACTATCCAAACGTATCGATTCGGTTTTATAACGTATGCAGAAAAATGTCCGGCATTCATTTAAAAGCGGGAGGACATATTAGTGTAGAGACTTACTATCGGCTATTAATTCCGCAGATTTTTGAAAAGTATAAAAAGATCCTGTATCTGGATAGTGATATGACTGTACATGCAGATGTCGCAGAGCTGTTTTCTGTTTGTCTGGACGGCTATATGGTGGCAGCGGCGCATGACATGTGTATCGCAGCGTTTTGTAATGGTTCAGATCCCACTTTTCTTCCGTACTGTATCAATAAGCTTGGGATTGAAGAATATTGGGATTATTTTCAGGCAGGTGTGATGCTGCTGAATTTAGAGCGTTTTAGGGAAAAATATACACAGGATGAAATATTTGCAGTTGCCGAAAAAAGACAGTACCGGTATGTGGACCAGGATATTATGAATGTGCTGTGCAAAGGAGAGATTCGGCATTTGCCGCTTGTATGGAACTGTTTTCCTGATATGGGGAATTATATATACGAATATCTGCCTTATAAACTGCTGCTGGAATACAAGCAGGCAAGGAAAGCTCCGAAAATCTGCCATCATACAGGCCCGGTCAAGCCGTGGCAGGAAGTATTTGCTGACTCCTTAATGACAGACCGGTTTTGGGCGGTATCAAGAAAGACGCCGTATTTTGAACATGTATTTACGAGGGAAGTACATGGCATCGTACAGTTTTATTTCAGGGAGTATGCAGTTAACCGTCCGGTACGCAGGGCGTTACGGTGGATCAAAAACAGGATCGTAGTGCCGTTTGGAAAGATCTTTATTAAAAAAGATACGAAATTGTATAAAAAGATCCAATATACTTATTATCATTTGAGGGGAATCGAGCTGCCGACATGGCAGCTTGCAATGGAAGAGGAGGAAACAGAATGAAGGTAGTGCTGCTGGCAGGAGGATTTGGAACAAGGCTTAGTGAGGAAAGCCAGTATAAGCCAAAACCAATGGTTGAAATCGGGGGTATGCCGATTTTATGGCATATTATGAAGAGCTATGCTTTTTATGGGTTCCGGGAGTTTGTAATTTGCGCTGGTTATAAACAGCATGTGATAAAAGAATATTTTAATGATTATTTTCTGCACACGACAGATGTGACTTTTGATTTTACGAACGGCAAAAATGAAGTGACAATTCACCGCAATACATCAGAGCCTTGGAAGGTAACGGTGATTGATACAGGACTGCATACGATGACAGGCGGACGGATCAAGCGTGTTGCCAAATATTTGGGAAATGAGCCGTTTCTTTTGACGTACGGTGACGGGCTTTCGGATGTAAATATTCAGGCGACTGTGAACTATCATAAAAAACATGGAAAAATGGTTACAATGTCTGCCTACCATGCGGGGCAGAGGTTTGGCGTGCTCGATGTGGAGGAAAATGGAAGGATTAAAGAGTTCAGGGAAAAAACAAAAGGTGACGGCAACTTGATTAATATTGGCTATATGGTATGCAGCCCGCAGTTTTTAGACTGTATTTCCGGTGATGCAACTGTTTTGGAGAAGGAACCGCTGGAGAAGGCAGCAGCTATGGGTGAATTAATGGCATATAAGCATGAAGGTTTTTGGCAGTGTATGGATACGGTCAGGGAAAAGGAGCAGTTGGAAAAGATGTGGGCGGATGGGAAAGCCCCGTGGAAGGTATGGGAGTGAAGGATCAGAGAGGAACAGTGTGTATGAAAAAAGCAATCGTATCTGGTGCCAACGGATTTGTCGGGAGCGCGCTTGTAAAAGAATTAATCCGGCATGGCTGCCAGGTGACCGCATTATATAGGAAAGGAAGCCGTCACAGGCTTGCAGACGACGCAGGGCTTTTATTGCTTCCATTTGACTATGCAGCAGGGGATCAGCTAACAGATGTTATAAATAAAGATGACTATGACGCATTTTTTCATTTTGCATGGGCGGGCAGTTCAGGGGAGGAACGTGCCGATGTTGGATTGCAGTTAAAAAATGTACTGTGGACAGTCGACAGCCTGCGCGCGGCAAAACAGCTTGGATGCAAACGGTTTGTTCCAGCAGGCAGCATTATGGAGCATGAAACAGCAGCCGCAGCATATCGGCAGGGCAACCAGCCAGCACCTGGATATATCTATGGAGGGGCAAAGCTGGCGGCACATGTAATGTGTATGTCTGTAGCGGCACAGATCGGCATGGACCTTGTATGCCCGCAGATTACAAATGCATACGGGCCGGGTGAGCTAAGCCCAAGGCTTGTGAATACAACGATCCGTAAATGTCTTGCGGGGGAGCCGCCGCAGTTTTCAGCCGGAACGCAGAATTATGATTTTGTATACATTGACGATGTAGCGAGGGCATTTCGCCTCATTGCTGAACATGGGAAACCGTTTTATACATATATAATTGGCAGTTCTTCTGCCATGCCGCTGAAAGAATTTTTATTAGAAATGAAATCTGCGATTGCTCCTTCACTGGACTTTTTGTTTGGAGATGTCCCATTTACAGGCGTAGACCTTCCGCTTGAGCGGTTTTCTACAGAACAGACAGAAAAAGACACAGGTTTTCGCGCCAGCATATCCTTTGCGGAAGGCACGAAAAGGACGATGGAATGGTTAAAAGCAATGGAGGAGACGGTATGATACAAAAATTTGAGTTCACCAATACGCAGATCAAGGGGCTGGTCGAGATCGTTCCGTTCCAGTCAGATGATATCCGGGGCCGCTTCACCAAAGACTATTCCAAAGAAGCCTTTCGGGAGTATGGCATTGTGCATGACTTACAGGAGGTATTTTATACAACGTCTTATAAAGGCGTCATACGCGCACTGCACTTTCAAAGGACAAGGCAGCAGCCAAAGCTTGTCAGGTGCATCGCAGGGCATGTCTTTGATGCAGTCGTAGATCTTAGGAAGGACAGCGCAACGTTTAAAAAGTGGCTTGCATTTGACCTTTCTGGAGAAAACTACCGGGAAATACTCGTGCCGGCAGGATGTGCGCACGGGTATCTTGTATTGGAAGACAGTATTGTTTCTTATAAGTGCTCGGAAAAGTTTTATGGGGAATATGATGACGGCATACTTTGGGATGATGCGGATATCCATGTGGACTGGCCTTTGGAAAAGGTAGGCGGAAGGGAAAAGGTGATACTGGCGAAAAAGGACCGGGAGCTGCAAAGTTTTCAGGAGTTTATGGAGAAATATGGTGGGTTTTAAGTATGATAGTGCATGAAGCCCGTAAGCTGTTTCGATTTTGTATAAGCGGAGGAATCAGTACATTTACAGATTTTGCATTATATGTGTATCTAAGTGATCGATGGGATATTACGTTTGCCAAGTGCAGTTCAATGATTATTTCCTGTGTGGTATCTTTTATTCTGAATAGAAGCTGGACTTTCCAGGTCAGGGGGAAGACAGAAGCGAGACAGATAATCAAATATATAGTTTCACAAATATTAAATATATGTGTAAACGTGGCCGTAAATACGGAGATCTACAGTATATTCCAGAATAAACCGGCAGCATATCTGGCAGCAACATCTGCTGGAATGACAGTAAATTTTTTACTACAAAGGTTTTTTGTATTTACAAGAGCGGAAGGAGAAGAAAATTGAAATTTTCAATTATTATACCTTGTTATAATGAAGGTGAAAATTTGAAGAAGCTTTTGAAGAAGATAGTGTCGTTACAAAAAAGGTATGATTTGGAATATGTTCTTGTTGAAAATGGCTCTAGTGATGGCAGCAGGGAATTTTTTAAGAAAAATATCGAAGGGCAGTATCCTAATATTAAAACTGTTTATCTTGACGAAAATCTAGGTTATGGATATGGATTACAACAAGGCATGAAAGTAGCACAAGGAGATTATATTGGATGGATACATGCAGATATGCAGATGCCGCTAGAAGAACTGGTTTCCTTTTTTCATATTACTTTTAGGAGTCAGAATCATACAAAGCTGTTTTTAAAAGGGAGAAGAACCGGAAGAAGTAGCTTGGACAAAATATTTACTTTTGGGCAGTCAATAATAAATACAATCATGTTTCATACAGTGCTGTATGATATTGGAGCTATCCCTGTACTTTTTCATAAATCTTTGCTGCGTATGGTTAAAATTGAGAAAATGCCGAATGATTTTTCCATAGAGTTATATATTTATCTCATGGCAGTAAGACATCACTTTAAGGTTAAAAGGAAAAAGGTAAGTCTGCAAGAACGAAAAAAAGGAAATTCATCATGGAATCGGGGAATAAAGTCTAGAATTTGCCAGTCAAAAAGAATTTTAAAAGACAGCATGAAAATAAGAAAGGGGGAGAAAGTTTTATGAAAATACTGATTACGGGAGCCGCAGGATTTATAGGCTCGCATATGGCACATTATTTTTGGAAAAATGGAGAAGAGGTAATTTTAATTGATAACTTTTCTTTTGGTCATGAAGATAATCTGATTTTTAGTGATTCTGATTTCAGAGATAAAATTATCAGAATGGATATTCGGGATAGAGAAAAGGTGAAAAATCTTTTAAAAGACGGGAGTGTAGACTATATCTACAATTTTGCAGGGATTGCACCGTTGCCGGATTGCCAGATTAACCCTCAGGAAGCGATTGATGTGAATGTCACAGGATTTGTTAATCTTCTAGAAAATGCTCGTTTATATGGTATAAAAAAAGTGATTCAGGCAAGTACGAATGCTATATATGAAAATGAACAAGAATTTCCTACATCGGAAAATAATTTTAGACTTCCAACACTCATCTATCCTAATTCAAAGTATGCTGCGGAACGCTTTGCGGAATCTTATTGTAATACTTATGGAATGCATATCACATGCCTGCGGTTTTCAAATGTTTATGGCCCTCATGTTGACTGCCTGCGTAAGCAGCCGCCTTTTACTGCATATATGATAAAAGAATTGTATTATGGACGTACGCCAGTATTTCACTCTAACGGAGAACAGAAGAGAGATTATATTTATGTGAGTGATTTGGTTGAGTTAGCGGTTGCTGTACTAAAATCAGAAGGATTTGATGTAGTAAATGTATCAGGAAATAAAAATTATTCTGTAAATGAGATGTATGACATTGCAAAGAAAATTATGGGAAAAGATATAGGTGCTGATTTTGCCGAGGATGCTCATTATTGGGAAAAATATGAAGATTTATTTAAGGGAGATTATCGTATTAAAGAAAGTATTTTAAGTCATGAAATTAATAAATATTCGTTGTGTGATAACAGTTATGCTTTGAAAAAATATGGATGGTATCCTAAAGTATCTATGGAAGAAGGATTAAAGAAGATGATTGATGCTGAATGTGCGATGCTAGATAAATTGCAGGGGGTAATTTTTTAATGAAAGTTCATTTGATTATGCCAATGGCAGGAAGGGGATCAAGATTTGAAAATGAAGGTTTTGCATGTCCCAAACCTTTAATATCAATTTATAATAGGCCATTTTTTTATTGGGCAGTCCGGTCGGTATGTAAATTTGTGCTTTTGGAATCTTTAGAATTTGTTGTTTTGCAGGAACATGTAGAGCAATTTCAGATTCACAATAAAATTAGTACTTACTTTCCGAAGGCGCGGATACATATTTTGCCAGAAGTTACAAGCGGTGCTGTTATAACTGGTTTGAAAGGAATAGAAAATATTTCGGATGATTTTCCGATTGTTTTTAACGATTGCGATCATTTATTTAAAAGTACAGAATTTAATCTATTTTGCTCCAATAAATCAGATACAAAGAGAAAGGAAGTAGATGGGATTCTTCTTACTTTTTATTCTGATGAGGCAAAGTACAGCTTTGTTGAAAAGGATCAGAATGGTCGTGTTGTCAGGACAGTAGAAAAAGAAGCGGTCAGTAAAGAAGCAGTATGTGGCTGCTACTATTTTAAAAACAGAACATTATTTGAGCAAGTAGCCTTGCAATATGAGAAGGATTGCAACTATCAGGAATATTTTATGAGCGGCATATATAATGTCATGCTTAAGGATGCAAAGTTAATCCAGAGTATGAAAACGGATTTTCATGTATCATTTGGTACACCTGAAGAATATGAAACTGCAAAAGGACTTACAAATTATAAGGAGTTGTTATGATATCTGGTATATTGTTCCTTTGTGCAGTGGCATGTATGGTGGCAGGGCATGTCTTTAAAGTATGCAGATGGGGAAAGAGCTTTTTATCAGTATATGAAGATCCGCCAATGGGTAGTTTATTGAATGCAATGGCAGTTGGACAAGCAGTAAACGCAATACTGCCAGTCAGAGCAGGAGATTTCTTTAGAGTTTTCTGGGCAGGCAGAAAGCTTAAAAATGGATATGCATTCTCAGCAGCGAGTGTCATTACAGATTTATATTTGGATCTTGCAACAGTCAG
The DNA here is from genome assembly GCA_910574915.1 of Eubacteriaceae bacterium. Taxonomy (GTDB): domain Bacteria; phylum Bacillota; class Clostridia; order Lachnospirales; family Lachnospiraceae; genus Eubacterium_J. Next base: position 8,626 of record CAJTCR010000005.1, on the reverse strand, counting down.
CATGATGTTTCTGATCCTGTTGTTATCAGGTAAAGGAGGCAGACAGATGCAGGCTATGGCGCAAGGATATCTGCTGCTTATTATTTTGGTAATCCCAGTCACTGTTTTATGTATTCTGTTCAGAAAGATCATAAAGAAATTGATTTGCATAGTTGCTTCTGTATTTAATCAGAAAATTGAATTTGATGTTTTGTTAATATCTTATTTAGTAATTTTATCTTTGAAGGATATTGTTGTAAGAATTTATAAAAAGAAATTATTTATTTATACAGCAGGAATGTGGATTGGATATGCGGCATCCTATGTGCTTTTTGCCGAAATGCTTCAAAGGTCTGGTCATTTCTGTACAGCATCAGAAGTATTTATGGCATTGTTTTCAGGGATGGGGTTAAGGGGAATGGAAATAAGTGTGCAGGGTGCCTGGACTGCATATATTTTATTGCCGCTGGTTGCTTGTATGGTAATTGCTGCAATTATTGGAAATACATCTAAACAGGAACAAGGATATAAAAAAACACTGCCGCAAATGAACCAGTCAGATCGTCTGGCTTTTTTAAGGACGTATTATGCAGAAGAAAAAAGAGAATATATCCAGTCGTATCTTGATATTAACAAGGATGTAACTGTAATGCAAGATCATTCTGCCGGTTCTAATGCGTCTACTGTCACGATCATGAAAAACGATGGCAATATTTTTTTTCGCAAATATGCATTTTGCGAAGATGGGAGCAAACTGAAAGAACAGATCGAATGGATTGAACATCATCAAGTGGTTTTGCCATTACCTATAATTACAGAAAGTAGATGTGAAACAGATTATGTTACCTATGATATGCATAGCTATCGTGGGTCAGAGGGTATGTTTCAAATGATTCATTCGATGCCAACAGAGAAAAATTGGGAAATATTAAAACATGTGCTGAATGATATTCATTTTGAGCTGCATTCCATGAACCGTCGCAAAGCAGACAGCGAGACGTTGGAACAGTATATTGAATCTAAAGTCAGTAAAAATCTTAAAGTAATAAGAAAATCTGACAAGTATATCAAGGCTTTAGAGCAGTATGATGTGTTGTGGGTAAATGGAAAAAAACTGCATACGCTTCGACATTATTCTAAGATGCTTGAGAAAGGACATTTAACAGATGTATTTAGAGAGGATTATTATGCTGATATTCACGGAGATCTGACAGTGGAGAATATCATAGTTGTTACTGATCCTGCCGAAATGAGTACAGCAGAGTATGAGGGAAAGGTAAAACCTTTGAATTATTATTTGATTGATCCAAATACCGGAAATGTACATGATTCGCCCTTTCTCGATTTTGCAAAACTTTTGCAGTCCCTTCATGGAAATTATGAATTTCTTATGATGGTATCATCTGTAAAAATTAGAAAAGACTGTGTAGAGTATATGATGGTCAAATCTGAAGCATATGCCCAAATTTATCATAAATATCAGGTATATTTGAAAGAGCATTTTTCCTTAAAAGAAGTACTTAGTATTTATTATCATGAGATTGTTCACTGGTTAAGGCTTATGCCATATAAAATTCAGAAGGATGAAAAATTGGCAGTTGTTTTTTATACAGGACTGCTTATGGTACTAAATGATGTAAAGGAGATGGAAGAGAATGAACAAAAGAAAGCTGGCAGTTTTTGATTTAGACGGAACACTGTTTGATACAGGCAGGGTGAATTTTGAGGCATACAAGGAAGCGGTGGAAAAATACGGAAGGCAGATAAATATAGATAATAAGTTTTTTAGTAAATATTGTAATGGAAATAGCTGTTATGAATTTTTACCATGTATTATGCCTGATGTTACGAAAGAGCAAATCCAGTGCATACATGAATATAAAAAGCAAATTTATCAAAAATATTTGGGTGCTGCAATAAAAAATGAACATTTGTTTTGGATGATTCCATTGATCAGACAAAAATATCAAACGGCAATCGCGACAACGGCCTCACGTAAGAATGCAGAAGAGCTGCTAAATTACTTTGGAGTGATGGAATGGTTTGATTTTATAATAGCTCAGGAAGATGTGAAGGAAACAAAACCATCTCCAGAATGCTTTCTATTAGCAATGAAACAGGCAGAAGCAAGCTGTAAAGATACAATTATATTTGAAGATTCTAAGCCTGGACTTATAGCAGCAAAAGCATCTGGAGCGAATTATATGCAGATTTACTGGCAGCATGAAATACTGGCAGACAGTTTATTGGAGAGTTGGTAATGAAAAAAAATAATTATTGGATAAAGCCTGTAAAACTGTTTGGAATTGTAACGTTTTTACTCCTTTTTACATGGATTTCACCAGCAGTAAATTTATATCAATCGGTCAATCATAAGATTGAACTTCCAAGGCTTGATAATTCCAGCAGGAATAGGATTGTCTTATCTAAGGATACAGTTGTGGAGCAGACGATTTACTTGCAGGGGCGTCTAAAATCTTTAGAACTTTATATAGATGCAAGCATGGTACAAAAAACAATACCAGTAAATGTTTTGATTCGTCAAGGAGAGCAGATGGATGCAAAAGAGCTGCTTGTGGATGCTAACTTTGGAAACAGAATGATAGGTATTGATGTTGCAAATAATTTTTTTCAGGAAGGTACAGCAGTAATACACATATCATGTGATGGAGACAATGCAGAAAATGCCCCGGCTGTCTATGCTTCCTGCCAAGTTGGAAGCGGTTTGCCTAATCTGTCTTGGAATGGAACCTATGTAAGCAGTCCGATTAGTATGGCGTATACAGTACTCGTATATCCGACATGCTTTTTGTCTACGATGGTTTGTTTGATATCGCTGTTCATTATAATTTTGGCTGTATCATATCTTCTGGTTTATAATCCGCAGGTAGTTTTGCAGCATTCTTTTTTGGTATATATGGCTTCTTTTTTCATGATCTTTTTGTGTATCAGTGCACGTCAGCCGTCGGCGTCTTTTCTTGGAGAGCCAAAATCAGAGGCAGCATATGATTTTTGGTATAGCCAGGTGGAAAATGGTTTTTTTAAAAGCCTGATGAGGCTGGAAGCTGGTCTGTATCTTTCATGGATACAGCGTTTTGTGACGTTTGTGGCTGTCAGCTTGTTTCCTGTTAAATATGTTTTTGCCGGAATACAGGTAATTACGTTAGCATTTATATCTGGCATATGCAGTATTTTTTGTATGAGATGTATGTATAAATATTTTAAACCAGAGGTACTTGTGCTTTTTTCTGTATTTTTAGGAACATCTTCCATTATGGGAGACGCCTATATGATGCATTCTCTTGGATATTGGAGTATTTTAATTGTATTTTGGGTGATTTTGCAGGAATCAGAGCCAATGCATATGGCAAAGTTTGTGTTTTTAGAAATTGTAGCTATTGTGATTAGTTTCAGCAAACTTTTTGTCGTTGCATGGATTCCAGTATGTATTTTTTATCTTGTTGTACGATGGAGATATATAGCGGTAAAGAAAAAACTTTTTTATTTTTCTCTGTCAGTTTTTAGTATAATACATATTTGTTATATTTTTATTTCAACTTCGAAAGTGATTGCACAAAGGCAGGGGGTTGGTTCTTTTCAAGTACCTGAAATAGTTACACTTATACAGAATCTTTTTTATTACCAGGTGCAGGCATGGATTGTGTTTTTTCATAAATCAGGTTTTAGAAATGGAGCTGCGGCAAATGTTGTATTTTCATGTTTGTGCATTGGTTGCATCAGTTACGCAGTATATTTGTGCATTAAGAGCAAAAAATATATACATAGGATGACAGGGTTGTTTATGCTTGGATGCTGGATACTGGGATTTTCAGCAACAGGTGTTTGCATTCTGGGCGGATTGGGAAGTATTGATATGAGGGCAGAAGTTGACTGGACAGCTTGTGTTTCTTCTTTCTCTGTCCATTGGATTTATCTTAATATTCCAATTCTCTTTATCTGTATGTCGTTCCTCTTTGTATTAGTCCATTCAGAAGTATGGCTAAGATATTCTCAGAAAATGGCTGGCTTAAAAGGAGCTGTTTATTTTCTTCTGGCTTTTGTATTATTGAATCATATCTGTTCTGTGCGGTCTTGCATAAATATAGAAGATTATCCAGTGGAATGGAATAAGATTGGAGATGCTACAGAGAATGAAGCTTATTATATTCCTGTAAATGCGGCATTGGCTGGAGCAGAGCTTGTGGCATTGCAGCATAACAGTATTGGAAAATTATTTGGCTTCCGAGCAGATGGCAGTTGGAATGAATTAGAAAAAAGAGAGGTAGCCGAAGATGAAGATATCTTATATGCTGCTGCTTCTGTTGATAGTATTTTAACAGAAAGGATTTTAAGTGTAACTGTGTGCAGAGCAAATGGCAATTTTAGGACAAGTTATACAATGCTTTTAATGGACACAGAAGGGGAGGTTTTAAAACAGGTGAAACAGAATACGTCAGAAGACCGGGATTGGATGACATTTATTCTGGATGAACCGATAGCAAATGTATCAAAGGTACAATTTGTTTATACCAATACAGGAACACCTGCTTTTGTACAGGGTCCATTAAATATTGGTGTTATAGCGGAAGGAGTACATAGTTGAGATGAGGAAAGAAAAACAGAGTTCTGCTATTTTGCATAAAAGGGTAGATAGTATAGAATTTTGGAGATTCTTCTTTTGTAGCTGCATTGTTGTGATGCATTTTAGCGAGACTTTTCAGAGCAAGTTGTATGGGGAGGTTCGTTTCGGTATTTTGCCAGGAGCTGGATTAGGAGTAGATTTTTTCTTTATTCTTTCTGGGTATTTGATGATGGATTCTTATATTCGGGGGGGGGGAAATTTACGGTCACCAATACAATATATAGCTGGAAAGATCAGACACCTTTATGTGGATTACTTGACCGCATTTTTTCTGTTGTTTTTTTCTATTGTTGGGTGTAGGCTGACGCTGGACTGGGTGATTCAGGCAAAGGATATGTTATTTTTGCATAAGTGGGAAATACTGATGCTTCACATGTCAGAATTAGGAGAAAAGGTATATATAAATTATCCAACATGGTATATTTCTGTTATGCTGATTGCCTTATATTTTACATATGCGATGCTTTGGTATCATAAAAAACTATATCTAAATATAATAGCACCTCTGATCATCTTAATTGGAGGCGGATATTATGCAAATATATATGCTACGATCCTACCGTGGTATGATTATAATGGGATTTTAAATATAGCTTGGATACGGGCGATGCTTGATGTGGCTCTTGGATGTTTGGCGTTCCAGTTAGTAAGGTTGCTTAAGAAAGAATGTACAAATCGCAAAAATATTTATTTCTGTAATGTGGCGGAACTGTTATGTATTTTAAGAATCATTTTCAGCATTATATTTCATAAAAATGGAAGAGATGATTTTTTTGATCTTTTGGTATTAACAGGCTTAATTGCATTGAATTTTTCTCAGTTGACAGTTTTGTCAAGGATATTGTCGAACAGGATATCCGGTGGACTAGGCAGGATCAGCCTGCCTATGTATTTAAATCAGGCTTTGATGATAGAGGTTTATTTTAAAATTTTTGGTTTTGGCATTCCGTTTCATTTTGCGGTAGTTATTGCATTTCATATAGTAGTAATAGGCTCTGTGCTTATTTACAGTCTTACTGGAGTGCTGATAAAAAATAGAGAAAATAAAAAATGGTTTGGATCATTCAGATAATATACAGAAGTTTTGGGTAGAAGGAGATGGGACAGTATAAATGAAAAAAATAAAAGATATGATATCAAAAAATCAATGTACAGGATGCTGTGCCTGTATAGACATCTGTCCACAAAATGCAATCACTGTCATAACAGACATAGACGGTTTCCAAATCCCCCAGATCGCGGAGGAGATGTGTACGCATTGTGATAGATGTGATAAAGTATGTCCGGTACTTCATTATGAAAATGACCATTTTATACAGCCGGAGGTCTACGCAATAAGGGCATTTGATACAATACGTATGCAGTCAAGCTCCGGCGGAGTCTTTTCTGTTATTGCACAGTATATTTTAAAGGAACATGGATGCTGTATTGGGGCTGGATGGGATACAGCAACAACGGTCAGACATATGGTGGTGTATGAGCAAAAAGAGTTAGGCAGGATTTTGGGAAGCAAGTATATGCAGAGCAGAATGGATGGATGTATGCGCATAGTAAAAAAACTTCTGGAAACGGGCAGAAAAGTTTTGTTTGTCGGAACACCATGCCAGATAGCGGGGCTGTACGGTTTTCTTGGGAAAAAGTATATAAATCTGCTGACAATCGACCTGCTCTGTCATGGCGTACCGTCAGACCAGGTGATAGAAACCTATCTGCAAGAAATGTTCGGGGGGGGGGTATCAAACAAAGATACGTAAAATCGAATTTCGTAAAAAAAAACGAGGATGGTGTTGCAGTAATATTGATATTGAATTGGATGACGGTTTTTATTTTGGAAATTTTGATAATGACTGGTTTGAGAAAGCATATCATAATAATTTGTGCCTGCGTGACTCCTGTTATGAATGTAAATTTTGTACTTTTCCAAGAACAGGCGATTTGTCGATCGGTGATTTTTGGGAAGCAGATACGTGTGAGCAGCTAAAAAATGATGCGAAGGGGACGTCTGTTGTTTTTGTGAATTCAAAATTGGGAAAGACAGTACTGGATATGCAAAGGGATTCGTTTGTGCTGTTTCACAAAATAAAACAGGAAGATTTGTATAAAAATCGGATACAGGCAAATATTGAGAGACATCCGGGACGCACCCGTTTTTTTGATCTGCTAAAAAAATATCCGTTTACCAAAAGTGCAGAATATGCCATGCAGCATAAATATGATGTCGTGGTGATTGGGATTCCAACGGTTGAGAATCATGGATCGAATCTTACTTATTACGCGTTATACAGGGCATTAAAAAATATGGGAATGGAAGTACTTATGGCAGAGCGGCCGTTAAGTGCACAGTGGCAGCCGCATAAGGTTCCGATCGGATTTTGTAAAAATCCGTATCCTGATCAGGACTGGTGTGAATTATTTCAGTCAAAGTATGAAATGCAGAAATTAAATGAGTATGCAGAAGTTTTTTTGCTGGGCTCTGATCAGTTGTGGTATGAAGGACTGTATGAATGCTTTGATGGGTTTTGTTTCCTGGACTATATTTATCAAAATAAAAAGAAGGCGGCATATGCAGCATCGTTTGGCAGAGATGTATATTCAGGAACTTCAAATCAGCGTGCCAGGATACAGTATTTTCTGCAAAGGTTTGATAATATTTCTGTGAGAGAGCAGGAAGCAGTAGCGTTGTGCCAAAAAGATTTTGGGGTAGAGACAACTTGTGTATTAGATCCGGTTTTTTTGTGTCCGTCCGCAGAATATTTAGAATTGATAAAAAATGCAGGCGAGCAGGGAAACACAGGACACAAAATCGTTACCTATATTTTAGATCCTACGCAAGAAAAAGAAGAAATCGTTTCGTATATAGCAGGTCGGTTAATGCTTCCAGTGATTCATATGACAGATGTGATTAATGTGGACGAAAAACAAGATCGGTGGACAGAAGAATTTCTAAAAAACGTATCTAATGAAAGATGGTTAAAAAATATTTATGAGTCTGACTTTTTTATAACAGATTCCTTTCATGGGACTTGCTTTGGAATTATTTTTAAAAAGCAGTTTGTGGCGATTGGCAATGCTTATCGCGGCATGGCAAGGTTTCATACAATACTTTCAAAATGTGGGCTGCAAAGCAGACTGGTTTTAGAGTATGATCCGCAGCAACTAGAACAGATGCTGTATGAATTGATTGATTATGAATGTGTGGATAAGAAACTAAAACCAGAGATCGAAAAGTCCAGGCAGTGGCTTATTCATGCAGTAGCAGAAAAAGAACAGTGTGCAGTATCCACCTATGATATGTTGCAGCAACAGATGTTGCAGCTATATCATAGGCTGATGGAGTGCAGGGATCATGCAGATGCACATGGAAATGTAATTGGTGCACATGATGTCAGAATGCAGGCATATGACACCGCATTTAAAAACTTGTTTCAGGAGATTGCAGTACACCAAAAAGTGCTGCTGGAACAAAGACAGACAGCAGAGGCTTTGCAAAAAGTACTAGCAGAACAAGAAGAGAAATTGGAGCGGTTCCAAAACAAATGTCTGGAGCAGGAACAATGGATAGAGAGTCATCAGTACCCATTGTCTGGATTTCGTGATAAATCAGGCACAGACCTGCTCTGATCCAGCAGGCTCACATAAGGGTACACATTATGAAATCCCTTGGAAGCCGCAAAAAGAAAAAAGGCGCCTCCATACAGGAGAAACAGCAGTGTGACACAGGTATATTTTCTGGCACTGGTTCTGGATTCCAGTTCGCAGCCACAGTTGCAGTCTTTTTGATAAGAGCTTAGAATATCTGGAATGGCAAACAGTGAAAATACAAACGGATAGGCGGCGAACCGTTTCAGAATAAAATGCTTTGTAATAAACACGCTGATCAAAAAATATAACAAGGCGCTGTTCAAGTAGATATTGCGCCTGGACGGATCTTTTATGCGGTTTTGGAACAGGCAGATCAAAAGCAGGTAGAGTGCGGGCGGCACCGCATATTCCCACTGGTTGGAA